>QFNC01000161.1 GCA_003240695.1 Pseudoxanthomonas suwonensis
TTCTGGCTGCCCGGTGCGATGGCCGCACCCACCCCCGTCTCGGCCTACCTGCACGCCGCGGCGATGGTGAAGGCCGGCATCTACCTGATCCTGCGACTGTCACCCGCGATCGCCCCCAACGAGTCCATCAGCATCGTGATCGCCGTGTTCGGCGCCGCCACGATGCTGCTGGGCGGCTGGCGGGCCCTGCGGCAGACCGACATCAAGCTGCTGCTCGCCTACGGCACCGTCTCCCAGCTCGGGTTCCTGGCGGCCGTCTCCGGCCTGGCCACCGACGACGCCGTGCTGGCCGGCATCGCCATGCTGATCGCCCACTCCGTGTTCAAGGCGCCGCTGTTCATGGTGGTCGGCATCATCGACAAGAAGTTCGGCACCCGTGACCTGCGGATGCTCTCCGGCGTGGGACGGGCCGCCCCCGTGGTGGCGATCATCGGCACCGTCTCGGCCGCCTCCATGGCCGCGGTGCCGCCGCTGTACGGCTTCGTCGCCAAGGAGGGCATCTACGCGGCCCTGTGGGAAGGCGGCTCCTGGCAGCGTGCCCTGCTGATCTCCCTGGTCGCCGGCTCGATCCTCACCGTCGCCTACTCCTGGCGCTTCGTGCGCGGCGCCTTCGGACGCGCGCCCGGCGCCCCCCGTGTCGCCACCCCCGAGATCTCGCCCCTGTACTGGCTGCCGCCCGCCGTGATCGCCGTGGGCAGCGTGGCCCTGTCCTTCGCCGCCACCGGGATCGAGAAGGTGGCAGGCAGCTTCAGCGCGGGCCTGCCCGGCGAGGGCGAGGGCATCCACCTGGTGGTCATCCCGCACCTGGGCGTCCCGCTGCTGCTGTCCGCACTCACCCTGGGGCGACGGCATCGAGGACTGGGTGGATGCCGAGCGCGGCTTCCGGCGCCTGATGCGCGGGGTCGACAAGCTCGCCATCGCCGTCACCCCCCTGTTCCAGCGCGGCTCCCTGCCGTACACCCTGGGCACCATGCTGCTGGTGCTGATCCTGCTGGCCTCGCCGATCACCATCGCCCGCTCCCCGGTGCCGGACAACCTGGTGCTCTTCCACCACCCCGCCGAGCTGCTGATCCTGCCCGTGGCGGTGGCAGCAGCGATCGGCGCCGCCCGCTCCCGCAGGCGACTGCGGGCCGTGTTCCTGATCTCCGTGACCGGCTACGCGGTGGCACTGCTGTTCCTGGTCGCCGGCGCGGTGGACGTGGCCACCACCCAGGTGCTGGTCGAGACCGCCCTGACCGTGGTGCTGGTGCTGGTGCTGCGCCGCCTGCCGATCCACTTCTCCCGCAGGCCGCTGCGGATCGGGGCCCTGGGTCGGTGGGGGATCGCCATCGGCACCGCGGTGGTGCTGTGCGGCGGCGCGCTCTACGCCGCCGATGCCCGTTACCAGGCGCCCCTGGGACCGCAGCTGATCGAGCCCGCCTACGAGGTCGGCGGCGGCCACAACGTGGTCAACGTGGCCCTGGTGGACGCCCGCGTGTGGGACACCATGGGTGAGATCGGCGTGCTGCTGGTGGTCGCCACCGGCGTCGCCTCCCTGATCTTCGTCACCCGCCGCGAGCAGGGCATCTCTCGGGTGCGGGACCTGGATGCCGACACCTCCATCTGGAGGCGCCGGGCCGATGCCCCGCTGCCGCAGAACGCCCTGAACTTCGACGCCCGCCCCGATGAGGTCACCGGGTCCAACCGCTGGCGCACCTGGCTGTCGGCCGGACTGACCCTGGCCCCGGAGCGCCGCATGGTGATCCTCGAGGTGGTGACCCGCCTCGGGTTCCCGCTGATCATGCTGTTCTCGGTGTACCTGCTGATGGCAGGGCACAACTACCCCGGCGGCGGCTTCGCCGGCGGTCTCGTGGCAGGCCTGGGCCTGGCCCTGCGGTACCTCGCCGGTGGCCGCTACGAGCTCTCCGAGGCCGCCCCCGTCCAGGCCGGCTTCACCCCCGTGGTCCATGTGCCGGTGCTCGGCGAGCTGGAATTCCCCAGCGCCCTGATCTTCGACATCGGCGTGTACCTGGTGGTCGTGGGCGTGCTGCTGGACTTCCTGCGCTCCCTGGGCGCCCAGATCGACCAGCAGCAGGAGGTGGAGAACGATGTCCGTTAGTCTCGCGCTGCTGCTCACCGCCGGGGTGCTGATCGCCTGCGGCGTGTACCTGGTGCTCGAGCGCACCCTGAC
>QFNC01000162.1 GCA_003240695.1 Pseudoxanthomonas suwonensis
GTGGCCACCGAGGAGGGCGAGATGGACAAGCTGCGCGAGGCCCTGCGCGAGGACGACATGGGCACCTACTACGCTGAGAACGCCGGCAAGTACTGACCCCCAGGGGTCGACCGACAAGCCCCTTCCACCCCGCACCACTCGGAGGACATCGTGGCCAACCCGCTCGTGAAGATCGCTGTGATCGCGTCCGGCTTCGTCGCCGCCCGGCTCGGTCGGCGCATCGCCGACGCCGGATGGGGGGCCGTGTTCGGCGAGGAGCCGCCGGACGACCAGTTCACCCGCAACTCCGAGAAGGAGACCAAGAAGCGGGTGAAGCAGGCCAAGAAGGACGGCCTGAGCAAGGCGGAGATCGAGGAGATCCGCAACCCGGCGGACGACGTCCCATGGTGGAAGGGCATGCTGTGGGCAGCGGTGTCCGGCGTCCTGCTGCAGGGTCTGCGCACGGCCGCCCAGAGCGGCGCGAGGAAGGGCACCGATCGCCTCACGCGCCGCCGCCCGCGTCCCAACCGAGGCTGAGGCCGACTGCTCGTACGACATGAGGGAGGGTCCCGGTCGCTTCAGGAGCCTGAAGCGACCGGGACCCTCCTCCTCGTCAGCCAGGTGGGCTGCTCAGAACTCGGGCACGTCCGTGCTCTGGTGGAGGGTGTCCACCGCGTCACCGGTGACCAGGAAGCCCACGCGGCGCACCAGGGACACGGCGTGGTCGCCGAGGCGCTCGTAGAAGCGGATCAGCAGGGTGAGGTCCACGATCTGGGTGTTGGTGTAGTCCTGTCCCTTGCCGATCTCGCGGGCGATCTGCTGCTGGAGATCGTCGAGCTCGTCGTCGTTCTTCTCCACCTGTGCGGCCAGCGCCAGATCGCGCTCGGTAATCACCACGGCGGCGTCGCGCAGAGCGGCCGCCGCCAGGTCCGACATCTTCTGGATCTGGTCACGGTGCTGCTCAGGCACGGCCAGCTCGGGGTGGCTGCGGCGGGCCACCAGGGCCACGTGGGCGCACAGGTCGCCCATGCGCTCCAGTGAGGAGCTCATGCGCAGCGAGGCCACCAGCAAGCGCAGGTCGGTCGCCACCGGGGACTGTCGGGCCAGCAGTTCCACGGTCTTGGCATCGAGGTCGATCTGGCGCTCGTCGATGTGGGGATCAGCGGCGATCACCCGCTCCGCCAGGGCCAGGTCGCCCTCCAGCAGGGCGGCGGTGGCGTCCTCCAGGGCACTGCCCACCATCGATGCCATGTCGACCAGGTCGTCGACGAGATGCCGCAGATCGC
>QFNC01000163.1 GCA_003240695.1 Pseudoxanthomonas suwonensis
GCTTCCTGGACGATGTGGTCCCCACCCACCAGGTGCTGGGCCGTCGCCGCGCCCAGGGCACCTTCGCCCTCGGCTCCGACGCCGGGCAGCACTGACCGGGGGCACCATGGCCTGAACAAAAGGGGACTCAGGCTGCACGCGCTGTCGCATAACGACAGTGCGTGTCAGCAGAGTCCCCTTTTCTTCCACCCGGTGGCGTATCACCCCTGGGAACCAGTCCAGCCGAACCCAAGGGACGCGGCAGGGACCCCATCCCGGAAGGAGCATCAAGCAGACCCGGCAGCACGTCACCGCCCCGTACACGCGCAACCGCGCAACGCGAGATCACGGTGCAGGTGAGCGGTGAGGTGGCCGATGCCGCCACGCTGGTGCTAGCCGTCTCCCTGGAGAACGAGGAGGGCAACGGCGCAGCGGCCCGGGCGCTGTGACCTGTTCAGACCTCGCGGTGGGTGGCGGCGGGGTCTTGGGGGCCTTCGGTGTCGGGGGTGCGGGCGGGGATCCAGGGGTCGTTCTCTTCGTCGACGGGGACGTCGGAGTTGACGAGCCTGGATTCGAGGGACTTGGAGAACAAGGGCACGGGGTCGGAGGCGATCTCGATGGTTCCGTCGATGTCCTGCCACTCGCCGCCGTTGACCGAGAACTGTCCGGCGAAGGTGGTGGTCAGGGTGATGTCGTACCAGCCCTCCTGGGTGTAGGTCGCGGAGACCTGCTCGGAGGGGAACGGCTTGCCGGGCTTCTTGGTGGTGATGGTGTTCCCGTCACCGAGGTCCCAGTGGTACTCGATCGGGATCGCCCGCACCTGCACCGGCACGCCCAGCAGCTCGGTGTCCAGGGTCTGGGTGGTGGGGTCGGCGTACAGGACGTTGACCATGTTCACCGGCAACCACCCCTCATCCGGGCCCGCATTCGCACTGAGCGGCTGGACCGGCAGTTCGGCGAAGTCGCTGCGGGTCACCGTGATCACCACGGGTGCCCCTTCGGGGGTGACGGCGTTGGGTGTGCCGGGGGTGATGCAGGAGTAGCCGTTGGTGGTCTCGGTTCCGGTGGCGGTATCGATCGTCACTGATTCCATCGTCACTTCGCCGTCCGCGCGCGTGCGGGTGCTCGCCGTTGCTCGAGGAACGGCCACACCGCCCGCGTTAACCTCGGGCTTTCATCGTTGAGGTGTCCGAGGGGTGGTCGTAGACGCGGAAAGGTGCTCCTGACCTGGAAGAATAGGGCTTGCTTAGGGTCCAATTCT
>QFNC01000071.1 GCA_003240695.1 Pseudoxanthomonas suwonensis
ACCGCCCAGGACCCGAAATGGGAATGCGTCGATGTCCGCGCCGTGGCCCGGCTGAACCGGCCCGTCACGCTGGACGAGGCCAAGGCCGAGCCCCGGCTGGCCGGCATGGTCCTGGTCAACAACTCGCGCCTGTCCGTGCAGCCGGTGTCCGACGCCGAATGGCAGGTCATCCTGGACCTGGGACAAGGCACCCAAACGCTCTAGGCAATCCGGCGGGCCCCGCGCCCCCGGTCCCCAAGGGAGGAAACATGGCACGCGGCCCCACCATCACCGCCGACCGGCCCACCACGAAACGCATCGGCGCGCTGCGCGCCCTCTGGCCCTTCCTGCGGCCCTATCGCGGCCTCTTGGGCGCGGCGGTCGTCGCGCTTGTCATCACCGCCGGGATCAGCCTGATCCTGCCGCTGGCCGTGCGCCGCGTGGTGGACGGGTTCGACGCGGGCGCCCATCTGCTGGACCAGTATTTCGGCGCGGCGCTGGCGATCGTCGCCCTGCTCGCGAAATCATCAGCCGCATCACCACCGACACCACGCTGATCCAGTCGGTCATCGGATCAAGCGTGTCCATCGCGCTGCGCAACCTGTTGATCCTGATCGGCGGCATGGCGATGCTGATCTGGACCTCGGTCAAGCTGTCGATGCTGGTCCTGGCCCTGGTGCCGCTGGTCGTGGTGCCGATCATCGTGCTGGGCCGCCGGCTGCGGGCGCTGTCGCGCGAGAACCAGGAGTGGATCGCCCAAAGCGCCGGCGCGGCCTCGGAAAGCCTGCTTGCGGCGCAGACGGTGCAGGCCTTCACCCATGAAGGCCCGACCCGCGCGCGCTTCCGCGAGGTGACGGAACGCTCCTACGGGGCGGCCCTGGGCCGGGTCAGGACGCGCACGATCATGACGGTGATCGTGATCTTCCTGATCTTTTCGGGCGTCCTGGGCGTCCTGTGGGTCGGCGCGCGCGACGTGCGCACGGATGTCATGACGGCGGGCCAGCTGGTGCAATTCGTGATCTATGCCGTGCTGGTCGCCGGGGCGGTCGGCGCGCTGTCGGAAATCTGGGGCGAGCTTCAGCGCGCCGCCGGGGCCACCGAGCGGCTGACCGAACTGCTGAGCGCGCAGGACACGCTGACCGATCCCCCGAACCCCGTTCCCCTGCCCCGTCCTGTGCAGGGCCGCATCGGCTTTCGCGACGTGACCTTCCATTACCCGTCGCGGCCCGATGTCTCGGCGCTGGAAGGGATCACGCTGGACATCGCCCCGGGCGAGACGGTGGCCCTGGTCGGCCCCTCGGGCGCGGGCAAGACCACGGTCGTCCAGCTTTTGCTGCGCTTCTGGGACCCGGCCAGCGGACAGGTGACGATCGACGGGATCGACCTGCGGCAGATGGCGCGGGCCGACTTCCGCCAGGCCATCGCGCTGGTGCCGCAGGACCCGGTGATCTTTTCGGGCAGCGCGCGCGACAACATCCGCTTCGGCCGCCCCGGCGCCAGCGACGCCGAGGTCGAGGCCGCCGCCCGCGCCGCCCATGCCCATGACTTCCTGTCCGCGCTGCCGCAGGGCTATGACAGCCCGGTGGGCGAACGCGGGGTGATGCTGTCGGGCGGGCAGAAGCAGCGCATCGCCATCGCCCGCGCCATCCTGCGCGACGCGCCGATCCTGCTGCTGGACGAGGCGACCAGCGCGCTGGACGCCGAATCCGAACGGCTGGTGCAGGACGCGGTGGACGAACTGGCGCGGTCGCGCACCACGATCATCGTCGCCCACCGCCTGGCCACGGTGAAAAAGGCCGACCGGATCGTGGTCTTCGACCACGGCCGCATCCTGGCGCAGGGCCGGCACGAGGAACTGGTGGCACAGGGCGGGCTTTACGCGCGGCTGGCGCGGCTGCAGTTCACCGAAGGCGCGGGACTGCAGGCCGCCGGCTAGCGCGGCGCGGCATAGACCGCCGTCCAATAGGTGGTCCGCCCGTCCGCGCCCACCGCCCGGCCGATGCCGACATGCCGCACCTGGGCATTGGCGATATTGGCCAGATGCGGCGGGGACCGCATCCACATGGCCATCGCCTGATCCAGCCGGGCGGGTCCGGCGGCGACGTTCTCGGCGATGACGCGGGGCGCATAGCCCGCCGCCTTGGCCCGCTGCATCGGCGCGCTGCCGTTGCTGCCGGTATGGCTCAGCACCCCGCGCCGGGCCATGTCGCAGGCATGGGCGGCCGCCGCCTTGGCCAGCCGCGGATCGGGGGCGACCGCCGCCAGACCGCGCGCGCGGCGCTGCGCATTGGTCGCGGCGGCCGCGGCCTGGTTGTCGGCCGCAGTCGTCGCCGGACATGTGGCCCGCCCCTGGGCCAGGACGCCGCCGGCGGGCAGCGCAGCAAGCAGGGCGGCAAGGCCGATGGCGGCGGTTCGGGATCTGCGAAGGGACTGCGGCATCCGGGTTCTCTCCTGTTCTGGCTGGCGCGGGCGGGTGGGCGGGACCGGCGTTCCGGAACGGGCCCGACAGTGTCCTTGACGGAACCGCCGATGAAGCGGAACGTTCCCCTCGGCACAATCCAGACGAGAAAGGACAGCACCATGGCTTTCTGGGACTTCGTGAAGGACGCGGGCAAGTCGATCTTCGGCAACGAGGCGCAGGCCGCCCCCGCCCCCTCGGCCAAGCCGGCCCCGGCGGCCCCCGGACAGGCAGGAGCAGCCCAGGCAGGGACCGCCCAGGCCGGCGCCGACGGCGAAACCGACCGCAAGGTCGCCGCGCTCAAGGCCGAACTCAAGGAACTGGGGCTGACCGCCTCGGACGTGCACCTGACCCTGCGAGGCGGCGATACGGTCGTCATCAAGGGCCAGGCCCGCGATCAGGAAACCCTGGAAAAACTGGTGCTTGCCGTGGGCAACATCAAGGGCATCGCCCGCGTCGAACTGGCAGATGAGCCGGGCGCCCCGGCCTCGGCTCCGGCCGAACAGCCCCTGTTCCACACCGTCAAGAAAGGCGAGACCCTGTCGGCCATCGCCAAGCAGCACCTGGGCGACGCCAACCGCTATCGCGAGATCTTCGAGGCGAACAAGCCCATGCTGTCGGACCCCGACAAGATCTATCCCGGCCAGACCCTGCGCATCCCGCGCGGCCAAGCCTGACGCTGCGTTGCCCCCGCCCGGTGCGGGGGCCTCGACCCTTGCCCTGATCCCGGGTTATGAACCATCCTCATCCGCGGGAGCGCAAGAAGCAGGGAGAGGATCAGATGGCCAAGTTCGCGACAGCCGCGGACCGCGACGCGGTCGAGGCGGAAATGCCCTATCGAAACAGGGATCTGCCGCAGACGGTCTATCAGATGCTCAGCCGCACCCGGGAACGGTTTCCGACGCGGCCCGCCATGGGCTTCCAGATCCTGTCCGCGCCCCGCTCGAAATCCGTGGTGCTGAACTGGAACGAACTGCACGAGCGCGTGACCGAGGCCGCGAACCTGTTCCGCTCGCTGGGCATCGGGCCGCGGGACGTGGTGGCCTATCTGCTGCCGAACGCGCTGGAGACGCCCATCGTGCTGCTGGCCGGGGCGACGGCCGGAATCGTCAATCCGATCAACCCGCTGCTGGATGCCGAACAGATCGCCGCCATCCTGCGCGAGACCGGGGCCAAGGTCCTGGTCACGCTGAAGCCCTTTCCCAAGACCGACGTGGCGCAGCGCGCGGCGGATGCGGTCGCGCTCGCGCCGAACGTCAAGACCGTGCTGCAGGTCGATCTGCGGCCCTATCTGTCGGGCCTCAAGCGGCTGGCGATCCCGTTCCTGCGGCCCAAGCTCGAGGTCCGCAACACCGCGAAATACCTGGATTTCGAGGCCTGCGTCTCGGCCCAGCGGCACAACCGCCTGACCTTCGACGAACCCGAAGGGGACCGCGTCTGCGCCTATTTCCACACCGGCGGCACCACCGGCACGCCCAAGGTCGCCCAGCACAAGCAGTCGGGCATGATCTACAACGGCTGGCTGGGCGCCGAGATGCTGTTCGACGAAACCGACGTGCTGATGTGCCCGCTGCCGATGTTCCACGTCTTCGCGGCCTATCCGGTGCTGATGTCCTGCCTGGCCTCGGGGGCGCAGCTGGTCATGCCGACGCCCGCCGGCTATCGCGGCGAGGGGGTGTTCGACAACTTCTGGAAGCTGATCGAGCGCTGGCAGGCGACCTTCCTGATCACCGTGCCGACTGCCATCGCCGCGCTGATGCAGCGCAAGGTGGATGCCGATGTCAGCAGCCTCAAGACCGCGATCTCGGGTTCGGCGCCCTTGCCGGTCGAGCTTTACAACCGCTTCAAGACCGCCACCGGGGTCGAGATCGCCGAGGGCTACGGGCTGACCGAGGCGACCTGTCTCGTGTCCTGCAACCCCATGGAAGGACTGAAGAAAGTGGGATCGGTCGGGCTGCCGCTGCCCT
Organism: Pseudoxanthomonas suwonensis; assembly: GCA_003240695.1. Taxonomy (GTDB): domain Bacteria; phylum Pseudomonadota; class Gammaproteobacteria; order Xanthomonadales; family Xanthomonadaceae; genus Pseudoxanthomonas_B; species Pseudoxanthomonas_B suwonensis_A. The sequence goes on from QFNC01000071.1 coordinate 4,405, forward strand.
ATAGCCACGTCCGCATCCTGTGCAAGACCCCCACGGGTTTCCGCGAATGCGCCACCGACGAGATCGGCGAGATCTGCGTCGCCTCGCCCGGGGTGTTCGAGGGCTCGACCTATACCGAGGCGGACAAGAACCACGAGCTGTTCGCCGAGGGGCGGTTCCTGCGCACGGGCGACCTGGGGCGGCTGGACGCGGACGGATATCTGTGGATCACCGGCCGGGCCAAGGACCTGATCATCCGCGGCGGCCACAACATCGACCCGGCGCTGATCGAGGACGCGCTGCTGTCGCATCCGGCCGTGGCCTTCGCCGGCGCCATCGGCCAGCCCGACAGTTTCGCGGGCGAGCTGCCCTGCGCCTATGTTGAGCTGGTGGCCGGCGCCGAGGTCACGGTCGAGGCGCTGGCCGAACACGCCCGCAGCCATATCCCCGAGCGTGCGGCCATACCCAAGCACATTGAAATCCTTGACGAACTGCCCAAGACGGCGGTGGGCAAGATCTTCAAGCCGGACCTGCGCAAGCGCGCCATCGCCCGCGTCTATGGCGCCGCCCTGACCCAGGCCGGGCTGGCCGTGACCGTGGCCGAGGTGGTCGACGACCGCAAGCGCGGCCTGGTCGCCCGGCTGGCCCGGACCGAGGGCGTGGACGAGGCGGCCGTGGCCACCTGCCTGGGCCAGTTCGCCGGTCCCTGGGAGTGGGCCTGAGCGCCGCGCAACGGCAGCGCGCGGTGCATGACGCAAATCGTTGATTTTCAACGAACAGGCAATGCACCGCGCGTACACTGCCCGTACACCGGGCATGCACCGCGCGTCGGACCGCCGGGCTGCGTCCGCAAGGCTTGACCTTGGCGCCGGCTTGAGGCCCTAAAGGGCCGGCACCCGCTGCGGTTGTTGCCGGCGGCCGGGCGCAGCACGCTGAAAGGAGCCGCCATGAACCAGCCTCCGCACCCGGACCACGGATGGTCGCGCGGCATCACCGTCGTCGAGAACGCCGTCATCGTCCCGCCGCGCAGCTTTGGCGAGCATCCGGTCTGCGGCGTCTGGGGCCCCGACGGCGACGTGCCCGAGGCGGCGCATTGGCGCGACGAAAAGCGCGTGCCCCGGCCCCTGGCCGAGCCGCCCGAGCCCGCCGCCCGGCTTTCCGGCACGCATCTGTTCGGCGGCTTCCTGTTCGGCCATTTCGGCCATTTCGTCGTCGAATCGCTGGCGCGGCTGTGGCTGACCTCGGAACCCGCGCAGGGCTGGCTGTTCCTGCCGCGCCGCGTCCACATCAAGGGCGTGCAAAGGCTGCACCGCCCGTTCTTCAACCTGCTGGCGCCCGAGATGCCGGTCAGCCTGCTGCGCGAGCCGGTCGCGGTCGAGCGGCTGGTGATCCCCGGCCAGGGCTTCGGCCTGGGCGCCATCGCCCGCGGCACCCCCGAGTTCCGCGCCATGCTGCGGCTGCGGACGGCGCGCATCCGGTCGAACGGGCCGCGCCGGATCTATGTCTCGCGTTCCGCCCTGGGCGGGCAGGGCGGCGTCCTGAACGAGACGGCGATCGAGCGGAACCTGGCGCGCGAGGGCTATGCGATCATGCATCCCCAGACCATGACGCTGCGCGAGCAGCTGATCTGGTACAAGTCGGCGAGCCATGTGCTGGGGCTGGACGGCTCGGCCTTTCACCTGCTGGGGCTGGTGGCGCGGCCCGAGCAGACCATCGGCATCATCCTGCGCCGCAGCACCGGCGACTATGCCAACATCGCCGCCCAGATCGAGGGCATGCAGGGCCATCCGCCCGCCGTCATCGACGCCTTGCGGGCGAACTGGATGCCGCCGGACCGCGCCAACCCGAACTTCCTGAGCACGGGCGAGCTGGACCACGCGGCGCTGGCCGAACGCCTGGAGGCCGGGGG
>QFNC01000164.1 GCA_003240695.1 Pseudoxanthomonas suwonensis
CGCCGGGTACTCCTCGGCGCGCACGTTCTCGTAGGGCGTGTACTCCTTCATGTACTGGTACACCTCCGCGCTGTCCACGGGGTTGCCCCACTCCTCCCACTCGCCCACGGTCAGCGGCAGGGACGGGTCCAGGATGGTGGTCAGCGCGTCCACGAACGGCACCCCGGCCAGCACCGCGCGGAACCGGTGCGGAGCGAGGTTGGTGATCGCGCCCATCAGCAGGCCGCCGGCGCTGCGGCCCTCGGCGGCGAGGCGGCCGTCGGCCACCCACCCCTCGGCCACCAGGTGATCGGCCACCGCCACGAAGTCGGTGAAGGTGTTCTTCTTCTCCAGCAGCTTGCCGTGCTCGTACCAGGCGCGGCCCATCTCGCCACCACCGCGGATGTGCGCGATCGCGATCACCACTCCGCGGTCCAGCATCGACAGCCGACTGGATACGAATGACGGGTCCATGCTCGCCTCGTAGCTGCCGTAGCCGTACAGGTAGCCGGGATTGGTGCCATCAGGGGTCACCTCGCGGCGCGCCACCAGGGAGACAGGGATCTGCGTGCCATCCTCGGCGGTGGCCCACAGGCGCTTCTCCACGTACAGGGAGCGGTCGTAGCGAGGGATCGGTGTGACGCGCAGGACGGTCGGCTCGCCCGGGGACGCCACCTCGACCTGGGCCACGGTGGTGGGGGTGAGCAGGCTGGTCAGCTCGTACCGCAGGGTCTGCTGGTCCCAGTTCGGGTTCGTGCCCAGCTCCACGGTGTCCAGCTCGCCGCCGTGGGTGACGGCCCGGGCTGCGTCCACCTGCAGGGAACCATCGGCCGCGCGCGGGATCACCCGCACCCCGGCCAGGCCCTCGCTGCGCAGCTCGAGAGCCACGAAGGAGGCGAAGGCGTCGACCGCGAGGATCCGCTCACCGTCCCCGGCCTCCACCACGTTCGCCCAGGCCGAGGGGTCCTCGAGGGTGGCCTGGGCCAGGGCGAAGCCCTGGATGCCGTCGTTGTGCACCACCAGCAGGCGATCCCCGGCGTGCTCGATCGAGTAGTCCACGCCCTCGCGGCGACCGGCCGTGGGCCGCGGGGCGGAGGTGGGATCGTGCAGGTCCAGCAGCCACACCTCCGCGGTGGTGGTGGAGGCCGACTGGATCACCAGGGTGGAGCCGTCCCGGGAGCGGCCGAAGCCGATCGCGAAGCGCTCGTCGGGCTCCTCGATCACCAGCTCGTCCTGCTCGGCGGGGGTG
>QFNC01000072.1 GCA_003240695.1 Pseudoxanthomonas suwonensis
CCGGGACCAGCTGCAGGACTACTTCGACCGCGCGCTGAAGGAGTCCTCGGGCCTGCACACCCCGCACCTGCTGGGCGAGGCCCTGTCCTGGCACCAGCGATTCCTCGAGACCGGGACGATGCGTCACGGCTGACGGCCCGCCGGACCGGACACCTGCGGGACACCTGCGCTGTCGCCCGCCTGGAAGTCGCGCTCAACACCGCCCTCTGGCCCGGACACAACCCCACCAACTAGGCGCTGCCGCCGACCGTCCGGCGGGCGATTCTGCTTGTCGTTCTGCTGCGTTTTCGTCATGCCATCGACGATCGCGGCCGGGACGGACAGCTTGATGGCGACAAAATGACGACACAACCGAAACCCTTGAGGTTTCGTACGCGCTCGCGGTAGGCATTGGGCTGTCAGGAGCGTCAAACCAAGGGTGAACCCATGCCCCACACCAATCCCATGTCGTCACTTTGTCGCCACCAGCGAGTGCCGTGACCTACCCCGATGGGGGTCGCTGCCCCGACTGTCGCGACACGGGAATGCCGAACGTCTGGCCGTCACCCGGTTCCACGTACTGCGCCGCTCACACCCGCGCTCGACGTGCCCATCAGAAACGCCACCACAAGCGCGTAGAGCGAGCCCGGCGGGACGGGAATCCCCTCCCCGTACGCGAGGCGTACGAGCCGCGCCCTGCCGCGTCCTATCCCGGTGCGTTCCTCACGCCCACCCAAGTCAGGGAAGTCGCAGCGGCACTTGCAACGATCCGTAAAGCCGAGGATGCGGTACGGCACGCGATCCGTACGAACGACCTGCGCCGGCTCGGCCTAGCCGCCGATGAACTTCTTGACGCGGGCGGGGAGCTCCGTCAAACCCTCCGCCCGGTCGAGAGAGCGAACACCCCGCGCGGCCCATCCCGGTACAGCCCGAACCGTGGACGCACCCAGCGTGCCCAGCTCTGACCATGCCTGGCTGTCTCCCCTTTGCCAGTGGCGCTGGCAATGCCTGTCGGTCCCGGCCGATACGGTACCCACAGATAGCCTCATCGTGAGGAGGTCGTGCTCGCTACGGCAGCGGCGATGCCTCACATCAAGGAAGAAGTCGGAAGGAAACCATGGCACACGCGTCGCTAGTACAAGCCGTAAACGACTACTTGGATCGCGTTGCTGAGATCCATGCAACGGGCGTCGCGCGCGAACACGGGTACCGCCCCGCTCAGATTGACTTGCTGAACAAGTTCCGAGACACGCTGACCATCAACGATGCTGCCAAGTCAGCGGCCGGCTTCCCCGACTTCACCATGCTCAAGCGATCACAACCAGAGGTGGCCCGCGGTTACGGGGAAGGTAAGGACCTCGGTGACAACCTCACCCGCGTCGAAAAGACCGAACAAGTCGCCCGGTATCTGACGGAGTACAGCAACCTGTTGCTGACGAACGTGATCGAGTTCCGCTTCTTCTTGGCTGGCGAGCCGATCGGTGACCCAGTGAAGGTCGGAACGCTGCACCGCCAAACGGGTGAGCTCACACTCCATCGGGGCCGCGCTGGCGAACTCGCAGACCAGTTGGAGGCGTTCCTCAGCCGGTCGCCCGAGCGCATCCGCTCGGCACCCCGCTTGGCGACCATCATGGCTGGCAAAGCGCGGCTCATCCGGCAACTCACCAAGCGTCTCTTCGCAGATGAAAGCTCGCCCGGTGGGAGCGCTGTCAGGAACGTCTACAACCTCGTCAAGGCGACCTTGTCACACGACATGACAGAGGGCGAGTTCGCTGATATGTACGCCCAGACCATGGTCTACGGACTGTTTGCCGCGCGGTTCCACGACACGACCGATCAGAACTTCTCCCGCCAGGAGGCTCGTGACCTCATCGCGCACGAATCCGACTTCCTCAAGGCGTTCTTCGACCACATCGCAGGAGCATCCTTCCCCGACGACCTGAAGATCGTAGTCAACGACCTATGTGAAGTGTTCGCAGTCAGCGACGTACGAGACATTGTTCGCAGGCACCTCCTCCGTAAGGGCGACACAGAGGGACGCGACCCAATCATCCATTTCTACGAACTGTTCCTGCGGGAGTACGACGCGAAACAGCGCAAGGACAGGGGCGTCTACTATACGCCCACCCCCGTCGTTCGCTACATCATCCGCGCCGTCGACCGTGTCCTCGTGGACGAGTTCGGCCTCGCGGATGGTTTGGCCGACACCAGCCGCAAGACCATCTCCGTCGAGATGAGCGAGGGCCAGCGGTTCAAGTCCAAAGCTAAGAAGGTCACCCAGAACCGAAATGTCCACAGAGTCCAGATTCTCGACCCCGCCGTCGGCACCGCCACGTTCCTGAACGAGACCGTCAAGAACATCCACGCCCGTTTCACCGGGCAAGAAGGCATGTGGCCTTCCTACGCCAAGGACGAACTCCTCCCACGTCTGTTCGGGTTCGAGTTGATGATGGCGCCGTACTCCATCGCGCATCTCAAACTTGGCATGACCTTGGCTGAGCTGGGAGCACCCCAGAGTGGTCAAGTCCGGGTGTACCTGACGAACACGCTGGAGGAGCCAGCGAACCTGAATCCTGACCTGCTCACGTTCGCTGGCCTCGCGGGCGCATTCAGCCGCGAGGCATCACTGGCCGCTGAGGTGAAGGTCGAAAACCCGATCATGGTCGTGGTTGGCAACCCGCCCTACTCAGGCCATTCGGAGAACAAGTTCCCGTACGCTAACGAACTCGTCGAGAAGTACAAGGTCGAGCCCGGCGGACAGGTGAAACTGCAGGAACGCAACTCCAAGTGGTTGCAAGACGACTACGTGAAGTTCATCGCGTTCACTGAAGACTTGATCGCTCGCAACCCTGACGGTGGGGTCATGGCGATGATCACCAACAACGGGTACCTGGACAACCCGACGTTCCGAGGTATGCGTTGGCACCTAGCGCGGACGTTCGACCTGATCTACGTGATTGACCTACACGGCAGCATGAAAAAGCGCGACGCCGCCACGGTGGACGGGGACGTGAACGTGTTCGACATCCAACAGGGAGTCGCGATCATCGTCGCCGTACGGAAAGGCGCCAAGTCAGACGGCCTTGCACAGGTCAAGCACGCCGACCTGTACGGCAGCCGCCAGTCCAAGTTCGCGGCCCTGGACGCGGACGAGGTTGAGTTCACGGACGTAGACCTCGACCCCAAGTTCCTCTTCTTCCAGCCTCGCTCGTCCGCGGGTCGCGAGGAGTACGCATCCGGTATCCCACTCGATGAGCTGTTCTACAAGAATGTGATCGGTCTGTTCACAGGCAGAGACAAGCTCACGATCGACATGGACAAGCAGACGCTCGCCGACCGTGTGAACGACTTCCGTAACTCGGACCCCGAGGACGCCCGTGAGCGGTACTCGTTGGGCAAAGACGTTCGGGACTGGGCAGTTGCGCGAGCTCAGGAAGACGTGAACCGTGACTTCAGCGAGGACAAGTTCACACCTATCACCTACCGTCCCTTCGATGTTCGCTGGACCTACTACACGGGCAGGAGTAAGGGGTTCTACTACTATCCGCGAGACGCAGTCATGCGCGACGTCAGGGACGACCCGAAGAACTACTCCCTCGTCGTCGGTCGTCAGGGAGGTGCTGTCGGGTCCGGTGAATGGACACTCGCATACGTCGCGCGGGGAGTGGTCGATCTCAACATCTTCTACCGCGGCGGTGGGATGGTGTTTCCGCTCAGGATGCGGGACAAGGCGGGCGACTGGCACTCGAACGTGACGGATGCCAGCATCACCAAACTGTCCGGGTCTCTCTCGGCTCGGCCCTCTTCTCCAGACGTGTTCGACTACGTGTACGGCGTCCTCAACTCGCCCCTCTACCGGGCAAAGTCGTCTGAGTTCCTCAAGAGCGATTTCCCCCTTATCCCGATCCCGGCAGATGATGAAGAGTTCCGGCAACTCACCGAGTTCGGCGCACGAGTTCGCGAGTTGCACCTGCTCGAAAGCGCTGACACTCAGCGCGTGAGTGACCTGACCACTACATTTCCGATCTCGGGCAGCAACGCCGTCACGGGTCGCCGGTTTGACGACAGCAAGGTGTGGATCAACGACACGCAGTATCTCGGTAACGTGCCGCGCAGCACGTGGGAGTACACCGTTGGTGGCTATCAGGTGCTCGACAAGTGGCTGAAAGACCGGAAGGATCGCCAGCTATCCCAGAGTGAGTTGCTGCATCTTCAGCGCATGGCGACGGCCATCGGCAGGGTCGTAGAAGCCCAGGATGAACTCTCTAGGCGTGCTTGACGCGCGGATGCCATGAACCTAGACGACGAAAACCATGAATACCTCCTCACCTCTCGTCCGGAGATTTGGGACGTGTCGCTTCGAGATGGATCTGTGATGTACGTCGCTGTCCACGCCTATTGCGTGGAAGGAGACGAGGCGGTCTTCTCGGTGCTGTGTCGGGGCACTCCGAACTTTGAGATTGAAGCGCTGCGTATCCCGTTGAGCGTCGTGCCGGAGGACTTCGACTGACCTTGCCGTCTTATATCACGGAGGAGCCAAGAAGCTCACCCGGCTCGCGAAGCTTTGGAAGTACAAGCGAACGGTGCCTGTCTCGTCGTGCTACCAAGAGATGCGCGCTGCCAAGTACGCAAACGGTGAAAGCTCCTGGTTGCTCACCTCCGACATCTACTACTTCCTCAAGTCGCTACAGGATCACCAGTTGGCCGCGATGAACGACCCCACCGGACTCGGGTCCCGGTTCACGGCATGCTCATCCGACTCGACCAAGACCGATGCCCTCTCCAAGCTGGACACGGCGGTGAACAAGGCGAAGGCCGCGATGGACTACTCCAACGCAGGCAACCACGCGTCCGCGATCGAGCGATACAAGCTCCTCTTCGGTCAGTAGACGGGCATCTCCCCGGATGGACGCCACCCCAGCCGAGTGACACTGATCTGAGAACTAGAACGACAACTTTCTGAGAACTGGCAGCCCACCCCGTGACGCCCCGCCCCGACCGAGAGGAAACCCCCATGTCCGCCGACATCGACGCCTACCAGGACCAGCTCGTCGCCTGGCGTCGTCACCTGCATCAGCACCCGGAGGCCTCGTTCGAGGAGCACGAGACCGTCCGCTATATCCGTGCCGAGCTCGAGCCGCGACTGCCGGGCGCCACGTTCGAGAACCTCACGCCGACGAGCCTCGTGGTGACCCTAGACACCGGACGCCCCGGCCCCACCCTGGGGCTGCGCGCGGACATCGACGGCCTGGCCATGACCGAGGACCGCCCCGACCTGGACTTCGCCTCCACGACGCCGGGTCGCATGCACGGCTGCGGTCACGACGGCCACACGGCCACCATCATGTCCGCCCTGGTCTGGGCGCACGACCACCGGGACGAGCTGACCGGCACCGTGCTCGGCATCTTCCAGCATGCGGAGGAGACCCCGCCCGGCGGCGCCAAGGAGATGGTGGAGACGGGCCGGTTCGCCGACGTCGACTACTTCTTCGGCTTCCACTACTGGAGCACCCTCCCCACGGGCACGGTGGACATCAAGCCCGGCCCGGCCTCGGCGAACTCGGACCGGTTCGAGGTGCACCTGCGGGGCGAGGGCGCCCACGCGTCCACCCCGGAGGACGCCGTGGACGTGGTCACCGCGGCCAGCTCCCTGATCCAGCAGCTCCTGCTCATCCCGTCCCGCCGGGTCGCCGGCCTGGACCCGTGCGTGGTGTCCACGACGTGGATGGACGCCGGGCGTCAGTCGGCGCTGAACGTGTACCCGCCGGAGGCGCACATCGGCGGCGTG
>QFNC01000165.1 GCA_003240695.1 Pseudoxanthomonas suwonensis
CGAGCGCAGCCCGGCGATCCCCTCGGGCGCGATCTGCATCCCGCGGGCGACCACCTGCGGCTCGGCCAGCGCGTCGGCGACGGTGTTGATCGGGCCGACTGGCACGCCGGCGCCTTCGAGCGCGGCGATGACCTCGGCGCGCGTCCGGGCGCCGGTCGCCGCCGCGATGATCGGCGTCAGCGCGGCGCGGTGCGCCACCCGCGCGGGGTTCGTCGCATAGGCCGGGTCGGTGTCGAGCGCCCCGAGCGCCAGCGCCCGGCACAGCCCGGCGAACTGCCGGTCGTTGCCGCAGGCGATGATGACGTGCCCGTCGGCCGCCGGAAACACCTGATAGGGCACGATGTTTGGATGCGCATTCCCGAGCCGCGAGGGCGCCGTCCCGCTGTGCAGGTAGTTCATCGCCTGGTTGGCCAGCACCGCCACGCCCACGTCGAGCAGCGACAGGTCCACCCGCTGCCCGCGGCCAGAGCGTTCCCGCTCGGCCAGCGCCGCCTGGATGCCGATCACGCCGTAAAGCCCGGTGAAGATGTCGATCCAGGCCACACCCACCTTCTGCGGCTCGCCCCCCGGCTCGCCGGTCAGGTCCATGATCCCGCACATTCCCTGGATCAGGAAATCATAGCCCGGCTGGCTCGCCCGCGGCCCGTCCTGACCGAAGCCGGTGACCGAGGCATAGACCAGCCGCGGGTTCGCGGCCGCCAGGCTCTCGTAGTCGAGGCCGAAGCGCTTGAGCCCGCCCACCTTGAAGTTCTCGACCACCACGTCGGCAGAGGCGATCAGCTCTTTGAGCCGGGCGAGGTCGTCCGGGTTGCCGAAGTCGCAGGTGATCGAGGTCTTGCCGCGGTTGGCGGCGTGGAAATAGGCCGCCACCCGCTCGGTTCCCCCATCGGGGCGCGGCCGGTCGAGGAAGGGCGGACCCCAGCGGCGGGTGTCGTCGCCCTCGGGCGCCTCGATCTTGATGACCTCGGCGCCCAGGTCGGCCAGCGTCTGGCCGATCCACGGGCCGGCGAGAATGCGCGCCAGCTCGACGACGCGCAGCCCTTTCAGCGGGCCGTCCCCCGCCACCGCGGCTGGCCCGTCGCTCACGCGAAGGCCTGCAGGCCGGTGATGGCGCGCCCGAGGATCAGCGCGTGGACGTCATGCGTGCCCTCGTAGGTGTTCACCGTCTCGAGGTTCGCCGCGTGGCGCATCACCTGGAACTCTTCGGCGATGCCG
>QFNC01000166.1 GCA_003240695.1 Pseudoxanthomonas suwonensis
GCGTCGCGCATCGCGCGCCATCTCAGGGGGCCGAGCGTCGCCGGGTCGAGGCAGATCATCTGGTGCGAAGCGCCGTCCTTCTCGACGATCGCGATCCACGATTTCCCGGACGACAGCAGGCTTTTGCGAACGCTGGCGTAATAGGCGGCGGCGTCAGGAGAGAACATCGCCTCCTCGTGCATCCGCGCCAGATCTCTTACCTTCATGTGATGCACGACGGCCGGATCGGGATCAGCCACCTCCGCCACGAAACCGTCCTTCCCGGCGTATTGCGTGGCGACGCAGCGATCATCATCCCTGGCGAACCAGGCCCCCAGGTAGCCGTTGGTGGCGCCGCTGAGCTGATCGTCGCTACCGGGGATGCGGAAACGGTCGAACCTCACGCGTGATCCGTGCAGGAGCGTCATGGCGAGAGGCCCTCATGGCAGATGATCGCGGCTTTCAGGTGACCGCGCTTCGGAAGGACCTTATGATGGGCAGGAGAAACGCGCAACGACGGCCCTGGTCCGACGGCGTCTCCGGACGGCGGTCGCCGGAGCTGCTCCCTGCGGAGACGGAGCCGTGACCGCCATGAGGGGCGACCCCCTTCCGGGCCGGACCGTTTCGTGGCATGATGCCCGGGAACGGCGGAGGACGCGGATGAGAACGAAGGCGCTGATGATCGCGGCGGCCCTGGCGGCCCTCGCCTGGCCGCCCCTTCCGGCCGCCGCCGAGGGGCCGGTGCTGCGCTCCGGATCGATGATCTGCCATTGCCCCGGCGGCAAGCATTACGAGGACGTCTCGCGCCGGTCCGGGTTCCCGGACATCGAGTCCTGCCTCGAAACCGGGGCGCGCGAGCCGAAGGCGGGCCAGGGGTCATGCCCGCGGCGCGGAGCCGGACGGGGGGCATACGCCGCCCCGGCGGCTCCCGTCGCTCCGTCGCCGCCGCGCTACGACCGCGCCCTTTACGGGGACGGGTGGTCGGACGACGACGGCGACTGCCGGAACACGCGCGCCGAGATCCTCGAGGAGATGTCCACGGCGGTCGTTCGTCGCCGCGCCGGCGGCTGCTCCGTGGAGTCCGGCCGCTGGATCGACCCCTACACCGGGAACGTCCTGACCGACGCGGCGGACGTCGACATCGACCACGTCGTCCCGCTGGCCTGGGCGCACGCGCACGGCGCGGCGTCCTGGCCGGCGGGGCGCAAGCTCGCCTTCGCGAACTGGGCGCCGAA
>QFNC01000167.1 GCA_003240695.1 Pseudoxanthomonas suwonensis
ACCCCGCCCCGCGGGGACCACGACTACTCGCTGGAGCCGGTGCCGCTCGGTGCACGGCGCGGCTTCTGGTCGGTGGGCTTCGTGATGCTGGGCTTCACCTTCTTCTCGGCCTCCATGAGCGTGGGCGCCCGCCTGGGCAACGGCCTGGACCTCACCGGTTTCCTCGCCGCGATCATCATCGGCGGCCTGATCCTCGCCGCCTACACCGGCGCGTTGGGCTACATCGGCGCCCGCACCGGCATGAGCATGGACCTGCTGGCACAGCGCGCCTTCGGCAGGGCCGGCTCCTACCTGCCCTCGGCCCTGATCTCCCTGACCCAGATGGGCTGGTTCGGGGTGGGCGTGGCCATGTTCGCCCTTCCCACCGGGGAACTGCTGGGCATCGGCCCCTGGCCCATCGTGCTGGTGGCCGGGGCCCTGATGACCGCCTCGGCGTACTACGGCATCCGCGCGATCGAGATCGTCAGCTTCATCTCCGTGCCGCTGATCGCGGTGCTCGGCACCTACTCGATGATCACCGCCACCGCCGAGGGCGGTGGCCTCGCGCAGGTGTTCGCCCAGTCCTCCGGGATGCCGCTGGTGGTGGGCATCGGCCTGGTGGTGGGCTCGTTCGTCTCCGGCGGCACCGCCACCCCCAACTTCACCCGCTTCGCCTCCAGCCCCCGAATCGCCGTGATCACCACCGTGGTGGCGTTCCTGCTGGGCAACGCCCTGATGTTCAGCTTCGGAGCCGTCGGAGGCGCTTTCACCGGCCAGCAGGACATCTTCTACGTGATGATCGCCCAGGGACTGGCGATCCCCGCCATGATCGTGCTGGGTGCGAACATCTGGACCACCAACAACAACGCCCTGTACACCACGGGCCTCGGCTTCGCGAACGTCACCAAGATCGACAAACGGCCCCTGGTGCTGATCGCCGGTGTGCTCGGCACCCTGGGCGCCCTGTGGCTCTACGACAACTTCATCCTGTGGCTGAACGTCTTGAACGCCACCCTCCCCCCGATCGGTGCGATCCTCATCGCCGACTTCCTGCGCAAGCGCCGCGACTATGCCGACGGCCAGGCTCCCCACTCGGTGGTGGCCTGGGGATCCGTACTCGGTGTGGTCGCCGGCGGCCTGGTGGGCTGGTTCGTGCCAGTGGGCATCGCCTCGATCAACGCGATGGTGGTCGCGGTGGTCTGCTACCTGCTGGGCGATCTGCTGCTGG
>QFNC01000168.1 GCA_003240695.1 Pseudoxanthomonas suwonensis
TCTCCGCTGCGTGCAAGGCGGCAAGTGTTCCGAGAAAGCCGGCACCTCGGCGTACCGCCGAACTGCCTACTTTCATCGGACACACAACAAGGGAATGGGGATCGAACGATGAGTGCACCCGTGAGTTTCGCAACGCTGACAACGACGCTTCCGCCGTCGGATGACGACCGCGGCCGGCTGCTGCGGAACGTGAGCGAGCGGGACCAACAGCTCTACGATTACGGGCGCTCCGGCTACCGGCTCGCGGCATCCGTGACGGTGCCGGGAAGCGACGTCGTGACGGTGATCGACACGCTCACCCGCGAGAGCGATCCGAGCGGTGATGGCCGATGACGCGATCGATCGCTGTGCAGGTCGCGCAGCGCATCCGGCGTGTGCTCGACACTCGGGGTCTGACGGTCGAGTGGTTGGCCGACGCGACCGGGATCAAGCTGCGCACCCTCACCCGGCGGCTGCACCTGACCAGGCCGGCGGGCCTCACGGTCGACGAGCTGAACGCGATAGCCGGGGCTCTCGATGTGGCTCCGGGTGTTCTGCTGCACGACGACCAGGACGGCGCTACCGCTCGGTCTGAGTGAGTTCCTGATCGGTCTTGCTGAGGGCGCGTGCAACGGTCGACTTGCCGACGCTGAGCACTCCGGCGATGTGGTCGAGGCTGCGATTCTCGGCGCGCATCCGCTGGGCCTGTGCGATCTTCTCCGGCGTCATCTTCGACGGCCGGCCACCGACCCGACCCTGTGCCTTCGCGTGTGCGAGGCCGCGCATCGTGTTCTCCCGGATCGTGTCGACGCGGAGCTGCGCGAACACGGCGACCATGCCGAACAGGGCGCGGCCCATCGGGGTTGTGGTGTCGATCATCGGTTCCCGATCCGCTCCGTGCCACCGAGCCGGTCCAGGCGGCGCACCAAGAGCGTGTCGCCCTCGCGGAGGTAGTCGAGGCAGGCGACCCACTGCGGGCGGTCTGCGCGGCGGCTGGACTCCCCGTGGTCAACGAATACTCGAGAAGCGCCGGCCGCGCGCAGCTCGGCCTCCTGGGCGGCGGGGTTCTGCTCCCGCTTGGACACACGGGCGTAGCCGACGACGTTCGTCATGACGCCTCCTCCTGGTGCTCTCGCGCTCGGCGCTCTAGCTCTGCGGCGAGCTGGTCATAGATCGGGGTTGCCTCGCGTCTGGGGCGCGATCGCCGTTCGGTGGCGCTGCGGTCAACGGGCTCGGGATCGGTCACGATCACTCACGCCCTGAGCCTCGGTCGGTGCGATAGCCGGCACTTCCCCGGCGAGCCTGGGTGCCCTGCTGCGGGGTCTGCTTCGTCGCGTCGACCGCTGGCCGAGGATACGACGCACTGAGCGCTGAACGCGCCTGCGCGGCCCTGTCAGGGGCCGGCGGCACTGCGGTGCGCTCGACGGTCACCGCGGCGAACACCGGGACGAGGGAAGCCGGTTCGGGAGCGTAGGAGAACATGTCGGGCCGGCTCATGGCCGATCCCGCGTTCCACTGCTCCGGGCTCACACGAGCGAAGTCGAATCGGTACGGCGACTGCTCGGCCACGTGGGCCATGAACACCTTCGACGTGCGGCCGTTGCCCTCTCGGAACGGATGCGCCTGGTTGACGTAGGCGAACACGGTCGAGGCCGTGGCCACGAAATCGTTGCGGCTGATCCCCGCCCAGTCCGTCGACGTCACGAGCCGCTGCGCGTCCGACAGATAGCGGTCGACCTCGCCCGTCTTGACTTCACCGAAACCGCGGCCCGGACCCTTCGACATTTCGACCGTGCGGTACTCCCCCGCCCACTCGTAGACGTCTTGGAACAGGTGCCCGTGGATCGCGCGTAGGTGCTCCCCGTCGAACGTGCGCGGCACGTCGACCTCGCCGTTACCGAGCTGCACGGCGCGCACGGTGGTGTCGGTGTACTCCAT
>QFNC01000169.1 GCA_003240695.1 Pseudoxanthomonas suwonensis
GTCTCCGAGCGACTCACCCGGGTGCTGGATGAACGGCTGCACCTGATCACGGGCATGGCCACCACGTCGGTGCGCCGCGACAGCGAGGGCGTGCTGCTGCGCGGCACCCGCGACGGTGCCGAGGTGGAGGTGCGGGCGCAGGAACTGCTGGTGGCCACCGGCCGCATCTCCAACGCCGACCTGCTCGATGTGGACGCCGCAGGCATCGACACCCACCCCGATGGCCGCATCGTGGTGGACCCGTACCAGCGGGTCCTCGGGGGCGGGGAGGTCCTGGAGGGGATCTGGGCGCTCGGTGATGTCTCCAGCGCCCACCAGCTCAAGCACGTCGCCAACCATGAGCAGAAGACCGTGCGCCACAACGTGCTGCAGCCCGAGAGCATGCTCCGTTCGGACACCATGCCGATCCCCAGCGGCGTGTTCACCGACCCCCAGGTGGCGTGGGTGGGGATGGACGAACACTCGGCCACCGCTCACGCCGAGGCGAGCGGACGCCGGATCCGCGTGGCCCGGCAGGACTACGCCGGCATCGCCTACGGCTGGGCACTCGAGGACACCGACGGCTTCGCGAAGATCATCGTGGACGCGGAGACCACCGAAATCCTGGGCGCGCACATCATCGGCGCCGAGGCCACCACCCTGATTCAGCTGCTGATCCAGGCGATGAGCACCGGGCAGACGGCGCGGGACATCACCACCACCCAGTACTGGATCCACCCGGCCATGCCCGAACTGATCGAGAACGCCCTGCTGCAGGTCACCGACTGATCATCAGCTGATCACCGGCAGGACGATCCCCGCCCCGACGGTACTGACAGGCCTACGGGACCGCGGGCCTACGGGACCGCGGGCGGGGTTCAGCCCGCGTCGTCGGCGCCCGGCAGGCAGGACTTCAGCGGGTCCTGCTCGATCTCGGGGGCCTCGGTGGTGGGCTCCTCGGAGGGGTCCGCGCCGTCGGTGGATTGCTGCTCGGTGGGGTCGCTGGACGGCTCCTGCGAGGGGGTCTCCTCGGTGGGGGTCCCCTCCGTGGTCGGGTCCTCCCCGGCCGAGTCCGTGCCCTGGTCCGAGGGGGCCTCACCGGTGGGTGCCGGATCGGTGGATCCCGCCTGGGTCTCGCCCTTGACCGACTCCGGCTCGGTCTGCTTCATCGAGTCCTCGATGGAGGCCTGCGTCCATGCCTTGAGGTAGTCCCAGTCGGCGTTG
>QFNC01000003.1 GCA_003240695.1 Pseudoxanthomonas suwonensis
GCCAACCTGCGCCTGGTGATCTCGATCGCCAAGAAGTACACCAACCGCGGCCTGCAGTTCCTCGACCTGATCCAGGAAGGCAACATCGGCCTGATGAAGGCGGTCGACAAGTTCGAATACCGCCGCGGCTACAAGTTCTCCACCTATGCCACCTGGTGGATCCGCCAGGCCATCACCCGCTCGATCGCCGACCAGGCACGCACCATCCGCATCCCGGTGCACATGATCGAGACCATCAACAAGCTGAACCGCATTTCCCGGCAGATGCTGCAGCAGTACGGCCGCGAACCGACCCCGGACGAGCTGGCCAAGGAAATGGAGATGCCCGAGGACAAGATCCGCAAGGTCATGAAGATCGCCAAGGAGCCGATCTCGATGGAAACCCCGATCGGCGACGACGAGGATTCGCACCTGGGCGACTTCATCGAGGACACCAACGTGCAGTCGCCGATCGAGGCCACCACCGACACCAACCTGATCGAGACCGTGCGCGACGTGCTGGCCGGGCTGACCCCGCGCGAGGCCAAGGTGCTGCGCATGCGCTTCGGCATCGACATGAACACCGACCACACCCTGGAAGAAGTGGGCAAGCAGTTCGACGTGACCCGCGAGCGCATCCGCCAGATCGAGGCCAAGGCGCTGCGCAAGCTGCGCCACCCCTCGCGCAGCGAGCAGTTGCGCAGCTTCCTGGACATCGAGTGACGGTCCCGCGTTGTGCGGGCATTCCCGGCGAGGCGCGCAAGAAATCGGTGCCCACGGGCCTATAGCTCAACGGTTAGAGCAGAGGACTCATAATCCTTTGGTTCCAGGTTCGAATCCTGGTGGGCCCACCAACACGTCACTGACGCGATCCTGATCCGCCCCTCAACCCAGCAGTCGCAGGTCGCGAACGATGTCCGTCGGCACGTGCCGGAGGCTGTCTGCATCGAAATGGCGCAAGGCATCGACGTGGTCCTGCAGCGAGCGCCGCCGTGCCTCGCACAGCCAGCCGGCCTGGTGGACTGCGTGCGCGGCGTGCAGTGTCTCCAGCAGTTGCTCGCGCCAGCGCTGGAGGGCGGAGGCCAGCCAGTCGTGTGCCCGCCAATGCACCACGTGGCCGGCGTCGGCCTGTGCCCGGATGCGGCGCTGCACGGCCGGGTACGCACCCCGATACCATTCGCTGCCGCCGCCGGCTGCCAGTCGCATGGTCAGCGGCATCGGGCAGTGATGCGCGACCAGGGCGCGGTGCAGGCCGGTTTCCAGCGCCCGGGCCTCGGCACGCGAGTCGGTCTCGATCAGCATGCTGTGTTGCACGTCGAACGCCTCGAACCAGCGCGGGTGGAAGGATGACCAGCGCGCCAGCGGATCGTGCGTCAGACCGATCTTGAGCAGATCCTCCGGACCCGCTGCCACCAGCACGTACAGGAAGGCACGGCCAACGTAGCCGGGCGGCACATGCGTGGATCCTTCGGATGCGGGATGGCGGGCAGGTCGCGGAGCACTGGTCATCGGCAGAGCTTGACCGGTCGCTGTCGCAGCCGCTGTGACAGTGTCGGTCCGCGGCGACCGGCTCCGCGGGCCACCTCTGGACGCCGCGCACATGCCGACTCTTCACGTCTCGTGTACACGGAAAACAAGGCAGCTCGGGTAATTTAGCGTTTTCGGTGGGGCGTGATTCATGTCGAAACATCGCGAGCCGGGCATCGCCGCGGGTGGCTCCCTGTCGCGCCTGGAGCAGCTGCTGGACGCGATGCATGCGGTGCGGCGCGGCGAATTCGACGTGACCCTTCCGGCGCACTGGGACGGCATCGAGGGCCTGCTGGCGAACGCCTTCAACGACATCGTGGCCGCCGACCGGCAGATCGCCCGCGAACTGGACCGTGTCGGCGACACCGTGGGACGGCAGGGCCGGCTGCGCGAACGCATCAACGTGATCAACCGCCAAGGCGCGTGGTTGCTGATGGAGCAGTCGGTGAACCGGCTGCTGGACGACCTGGTGCGACCCATCGACATGATGACCGACGTGGTCTCGGCGGTGGCCAAGGGCGATCTGGGCCGCAGTGCGCCGCTGGAACACGGCGGCCAGCCGCTGCAGGGCGAAGTGCTGCGCTCGGCAATGATCGTGAACCGCATGATCGAACAGATGGAGGAGTTCAGTTCGGAAGTGACCCGCGTTGCGCTGGAAGTGGGTACTGCCGGGCGCCTGGGCGGGCAGGCCGAGGTGAAGGACGTGTCTGGCGTGTGGCGCGAGCTGACCGATTCGGTCAACCGGATGGCCAGCAACCTGACCGCGCAGGTGCGCAACATCGCCGAGGTGACCATTGCCGTGGCCAATGGCGATCTGTCGCGCAAGATCACCGTGGACGTGCGCGGCGAAATCCTGCAGTTGAAGGAAGCCATCAACACCATGGTCGACCAGCTGCGCGGCTTTGCGGCCGAAGTGACCCGGGTGGCGCGCGAGGTGGGCACCGAAGGCAAGCTGGGTGGCCAAGCGATCGTGCCGGGCGTGGCCGGTACCTGGAAGGACCTCACCGATTCGGTGAACGCGATGGCCAGCAACCTGACCTCGCAGGTGCGCAACATCGCCGAAGTGACCACCGCCGTGGCCGAAGGCAACCTGTCGCGCAAGATCACCGTGGACGTGCAGGGCGAGATGCTGGCGCTGAAGAACACCATCAACACCATGGTGGATCAGCTGCGCGGCTTTGCGGCGGAAGTGACCCGGGTGGCGCGCGAAGTGGGCACCGAGGGCAAGCTCGGCGGCCAGGCGCAGGTGCCGGATGTGGCCGGCACCTGGAAGGATCTCACCGACAACGTCAATTCGATGGCGTCCAACCTGACCGCGCAGGTGCGCAACATCGCCGAGGTGACCACCGCGGTGGCGCGCGGCGACCTGTCGCGCAAGATCACCGTGGACGTGAAGGGCGAAATCCTGGAGCTGAAGGACACCATCAACACCATGGTGGACCAGCTGCGCGGCTTTGCGGCGGAAGTGACCCGGGTGGCGCGCGAGGTGGGCACCGAAGGCAAGCTGGGCGGCCAGGCGCAGGTACCCGGGGTGGCCGGCACCTGGGCGGACCTCACCGATTCGGTGAACGCGATGGCGTCCAACCTGACCGCACAGGTGCGCAACATCGCCGAGGTGACCACCGCAGTGGCGCGCGGCGATCTGTCGCGCAAGATCACCGTGGACGTGCGCGGCGAGATTCTGGAACTGAAGAACACCATCAACACCATGGTGGACCAGTTGAACGGCTTTGCCGCCGAGGTGACCCGGGTGGCGCGCGAGGTGGGCAGCGAGGGCAACCTCGGCGGGCAGGCCCAGGTGCCCGGCGTGGCCGGCACATGGAAGGATCTGACCGACAACGTCAATTCGATGGCGTCGAACCTGACCTCGCAGGTGCGCAACATCGCCGAGGTGACCACCGCAGTGGCGCGCGGCGACCTGTCGCGCAAGATCACCGTGGACGTGCAGGGCGAGATCCTGGAGTTGAAGGACACCATCAACACCATGGTGGACCAGCTGAACGGCTTCGCGGCGGAAGTGACCCGGGTGGCGCGCGAAGTGGGCACCGAAGGCAAGCTGGGCGGGCAGGCGCAGGTACCCGGCGTGGCCGGTACGTGGAAGGACCTGACCGATAACGTCAATTCGATGGCAACCAACCTCACCGCGCAGGTGCGCGGCATCGCCAAGGTGGTGACCGAGGTGGCGAACGGCAACCTGCAGCAGAAGCTGACCGTGGAAGCCAAGGGCGAGATCGCCGAGCTGGCCGACACCATCAATTCGATGACCGACACGCTGGGCATCTTTGCCGAACAGGTGACCACGGTGGCGCGCGAAGTGGGCGTGGAAGGCCGGCTGGGCGGCCAGGCCAACGTGCCCGGCACGGCCGGCATCTGGAAGGACCTGACCGCCAACGTGAACCAGCTGGCGGAGAACCTGACCACCCAGGTGCGCGCGATTGCCGACGTGGCCACTGCGGTGACCCAGGGCGACCTGACCCGCTCGATCCAGGTGGACGTGCGCGGCGAACTGGCCGACCTGAAGGACAACATGAACGCCATGATCGGCACCCTGCGCGCGACCACCGAGTCGAACCGCGAACAGGACTGGCTGAAGACCCATCTGGCCAACTTCAGCCGGATGATGCAGGGCCAGCGCGACCTGCAGACGCTGGGCAACCAGCTGCTGTCCGAGCTGGCACCGTTGGTGGATGCGCAGCAGGGACTGCTGTATGTGGTCGAACCGGGAGCGGGCGCACGCGGCGGCGTGCTGCGGCGCCTGGCCGGGTATGCCGTCGGCAGCGGACACGAGCACGACACGGTGCGCTTCGGCGAGGGCCTGGTGGGCCAGTGCGCGGCCGAGCAGCGCGCCATCGTGCTGGACGGCGTGCCGGACGGATCGATCCGAATCCAATCGGGTCTGGTCAGCGCGCAGCCGCACAGCATCCTGGTGCTGCCGGTGCTGTTCGAGGGCCAGGTCAAGGCGGTGATCGAGCTGGCCTCGCTCACGGCATTCACGCCCGGCCAGCTGTCGTTCCTGGACCAGTTGTCCGGCTCGATCGGCATCGTGCTGAACACCATCGAGGCATCGATGCGCACCGAGCACCTGCTCGCCCAGTCGCAGCAGCTGGCCAGCGAACTGCAGTCGCAGCAGAAGGAACTGCAGCAGACCAATGCCGACATCGCCACCAAGGCGCAGCTGCTGGCCGAGCAGAAGAACGAGGTGGAAGCGAAGAACCAGCAGATCGAACAGGCGCGCGTGGCGTTGGAGGACAAGGCCGCGGAGCTGGCGCTGACCTCGCGCTACAAGTCGGAATTCCTCGCCAACATGTCGCACGAACTGCGCACGCCGCTGAATTCCATCCTGATCCTCGGCCAGCAGCTGGCGGAAAACCCCGATGAAAATCTCACCGGACGCCAGGTCGAATTCGCCAAGACCATCCACGCCGCCGGCACCGACCTGCTCAACCTGATCAGCGACATCCTGGATTTGTCGAAGATCGAATCCGGCACGGTGACCGTGGACAGCGAAGAGCTGCGCTTCGCCGCGCTGCGCGAGAACATGCTGCGCGGGTTCCGCCACGAAGCCGAGCGCCGGCATCTGCAATTTTCGGTGGAGATGGATCCGGCGCTGGGCCGCAGCATGACCACCGACCCCAAGCGCCTGCAGCAGATCCTGAAGAACCTGCTGTCGAACGCGTTCAAGTTCACCGAACGCGGCAGCGTGCAGCTGCATGCGCGCAAGGTGGAGTCGGGCTGGTCGGCCGGTCATCCGATCCTGGATCATGCGCCGGCGGTGGTGGCGTTCGAGGTGCGCGATACCGGGATCGGCATTTCGCCGGACAAGCAGAAAATCGTGTTCGAGGCCTTCCAGCAGGCCGATGCCGGCACCTCGCGCAAGTACGGCGGCACCGGCCTGGGCCTTGCGATCAGCCGCGAGATCGCCGGCCTGCTCGGCGGCGAGCTGCGGCTGGACAGCACCGTGGGCGGAGGCAGCACCTTCACGCTGTATCTGCCGGTGCATTACGTCGGTGCCGATGCGGCGCACGCGCCATTGCCGCGCGAGGCGGAACCGAGCCCGGACCATCGCCACGACGACCGGCCACTGCCGCCCCTGGAGGAGGTGGACGACGATCGCGACAGCGTCCAGCCCGGCGAGCCTTGTCTGCTGGTGATCGAGGACGATGCCGCCTACGCCACCATCCTGCGCGACTTGGGCCGTTCGCGCGGGTTCAAGGTGATCGTGGTCAATCGCGGCAGCGAGGGTCTGCGTCTGGCACGCGAATTCAAGCCGGCTGCGATCACGCTGGACGTGTTCCTGCCCGACATGCTGGGCTGGACCGTGCTGTCGCGGCTGAAGCAGGAACAGGACACGCGCCATATCCCGGTGCAGATCGTCACCGTGGAGGACGAACGCCACCAGAGCATCGAGAAGGGCGCGTTTTCCTACCTGGCCAAGCCCTCGGATGCCGAAACCATCGATGCGGCGCTGGAACGCATCCGCCAGTATTCGCTGCCGCGGGTAAAGCGGCTGCTGGTGGTGGAAGACGATCCGGCCGAACGCAGCAGCATCGACGAGTTGATCCGCCACGACGACGTGGCGATCGAGATGGCCGGCTCCGGCGAAGAAGCCTTGCAGGCGCTGGACACCGGCAAGTTCGACTGCGTGGTGCTGGATCTCAAGCTGCCGGACATGACCGGGTTCGACCTGCTGGAACGCATCGCCGAACGCCCCGACCTGCGTGACCTGCCGGTGGTGGTGCATACCGGCAGGGATCTGAGCAAGGACGAGGATGCGCGCCTGCGCAAGGCAGCCAAATCGGTGGTGATCAAGGGCGTGGAATCGCCCGAACGCCTGCTGGACGAAACCGCGCTGTTCCTGCACCGGGTGATCGACGACCTGCCGCCGGCCAAGCAGGCCATGGTGCGGCGCCTGCACGATTCCAACGAAATCCTGGCCGGCCGACGCGTGCTGGTGGTGGACGACGACGTGCGCAACATCTTCGCCTTGTCCACCGTGCTGGAACGCCAGGGCATGCACGCGATCACCGCGAGCAACGGCCAGGAAGCGATCGAGAAGGTGGCCGAAGGCGGCATCGACCTGGTGCTGATGGACATCATGATGCCGGGCATGGACGGCTACGACACCATGCGCGCGATCCGCATGGATCCGGATTCGCGCGCGTTGCCGATCATCGCGCTGACCGCAAAGGCGATGAAGGGCGACCGCGAGAAGTGCATGGAAGCCGGCGCATCGGACTACCTCGCAAAGCCCGTGGTCACCGACCAGCTGCTGGCGATGATGCGCAACTGGATGCAGCGCTGATGCCGGTCAACGTCCTGCTCGTCGACGACCAGCCCAGCCGCCGCCTGACCTACCGGGCGGTGCTGGAACCGCTGGGCGAGCATCTGGTGGAAGCCGAGTCCGGCGAGGAGGCGCTGCGGATGCTGATGGAACAGGACTTCGCGGTGATCCTGCTCGATGTCAACATGCCGGGCATGGACGGGTTCGAGACCGCGGAAATGATCCACCAGCATCCGCGCTTCGAGAACACGCCGATCATCTTCGTCACCGCGGTGAACGTGGACGACATGGACCGCCTGCGCGGCTACACGTTGGGCGCGGTCGACTACGTTACCGTGCCGGTGATTCCGGACATCCTGCGCGGCAAGGTGATGGTGCTGTGCGAACTGTATCGCAAGCGCCGCGAGCTGCAGCAGGCGAACGAACAGCTCGCCGCCGCCAACGCGGCACTGGAGGCGCAGAACGTCGCCGAGCGCGAACGCCTGAATGCCTCGCTGCAGGCGGCCAACCGTGCGCTGGAGCAGCGCAACCGGGCCCTGCAGGCCGAGGTGGAGGAACGTGCACGCGCCGAGCAGCGCCTGATCGAGATGGACCATCGCAAGGATGCCTTCCTGGCGATGCTGGCGCACGAACTGCGCAACCCGCTGGCGCCGCTGCAGAACGCGCTGGCGATCCAGCGTCTGGAAGGGCGGACGGATGACGCATTGCAGGGCATGATGGAGCGCCAGCTGCTGCAACTGGTGCGGTTGATCGACGACCTGCTGGACGTGGCGCGCGTGTCCCGCGGCAAGATCGCGCTGCAGCCGCGCCCGACCACCATCGACCACATCCTGCGCGTGGCCGTGGACACCGCGCAGCCGCTGATCGACACGGGCGGGCATCGCCTGCATCTGGACGTCCCGCAACGGCCGCAGCCGGTGCTGGCCGATCCGGAACGGTTGGCACAGGTGTTCGCGAATCTGCTCAACAACGCCGCGAAATACTCCGACCCTGGTAGCGACATCACCCTGCAGGCGAGCCAGTCGGAGGAGGCCATCGAGGTCAGCGTGCGCGATACCGGCATGGGGCTGAACGAGACGGACATCGAACGCGTGTTCGACCTGTTCGAGCAGCTGGACCGCGGCGCCGATCATGCGCAGGGCGGATTGGGAGTCGGACTGGCGCTGGTGCGCGAACTGGTGGCGATGCACGGCGGACAGGTCCGCGCGCACAGCGAAGGCCCCGGCAAGGGCAGCGAATTCCGCGTGCGTCTGCCGGTGGTGAAGGCCGAAGCGGGGCCCGTCGAAGCCGCTGTCGCCCCGTCGCCGCGGCACGCGCCGCGCAAGGTGCTGGTGGTGGACGACAACCGCGATGCCGCCGACAGCCTGGGCATGATGGTGCGCATGCTGGGGCACGAGGTGGAATGCCTGTACGACCCGGACGACGTGATGGCACGGGTAAGCGAGACGCGACCGGAACTGCTGTTCCTGGACATCGGCATGCCCGGCATGGACGGACGCGAACTGGCAACGCGGCTGCGCGCGCTGCCCGGTGGCGATGCGCTGACCTTGGTGGCCGTGAGTGGCTGGGGTCAGCCGCACGACATCCAGCGCAGCCACGAAGCCGGCTTCGACCGCCATCTGGTCAAGCCGCCGCGTCCGGACGCGATCAGTGCCATCTGCGCGGCCCGCGGGAGCCGCCCCGCATGAGCGATCCGGCGTGGCTCGATCGGCTGGCCCATGACCTGCGCGGACCGCTCGGGCCGATCCAGACGGCGGCGGAGCTGCTGGGCATGGACGCGCTGGGTGCGGATCAGCAGCGCGAATTGATCGAGATGATCCGGCGCCAGTCGCGGGTGCTGGCACGGATGATCGACGAACTGGCCGACTGGACCAGCATCGAGCGCGGTCGGCTGCTCGGACCGCGCGAAACCTGCGATCTGGACTGGCTGCTGGAAACGGCCGCCGCCGCGCTCGGCCAGGAACGCGCGGCGCGGATCGTATTGCCGCAACCGCAGCCGCAGGCAGTGCTGCTCCATGTCGACCCGCGCCGGCTGGTGCAGGCATTCGCCACGATGCTGAGCGTGCGCCTGGAGCAGCAGTCCGAAGCGCCGTTGCGCATGGCCTTGGCGCTGCCTGGCGATGGCATGGTGCAGATCCGTTTCGGTGACCCCATCGACATGCGTGGCCACGAACCGCCGCCGCTCGGAACTGCCAGCTCGACCCCTGACGGTCTGGGCCTGTCCACGGTCATCGCCGCGGCCATCGTCACCGCACACCAGGGTACGGCCACGTGGGAGGGTCCGGCGCAGGCGCGCACGCTGGTCTGCAGTCTGCCGCTGGCGCGCGGCTAGTCGGGCAAGCATTCAGCCTGCCGGCAGCGTGCGGCATCCCAGCGCCTGCAGCACCCCATGCAGCGCCGGCACCTGCATCAGCCATGGCGCGGCCAGGGTCAGCACGCCGGCCAGCAGGACCAGCACCCCGGCGGCGGCCCGGAACGGCGGGCGCTGCAGCCAGCGCAACGCGCGGGCGCCGGACCAGGTCAGCGGGATCATCAACGGCAAGGTGCCCAGGCCGAAGACGGCCATGGTCAGGCCACCGTGCCAGGCCGAGGCCTGAAACCAGGCGGCGGTGAGCATGGTCACCGACAGGCCGCAGGGCAGCCAGCCCCACAGCACCCCGGCGGCCCAGCGCTTTGGCAGCGAATCCAGCGGCAGCAGCCGCTGCTGCAACGGTCGCAGCTGTTGCCACAACGCCGCTCCCGGCGCGGTGGCGAAGCGGCCGCGACCGGCCACGCCCAGCAGACGCAGCGCGGCGATGATCAGCACCACGCCCACCAGCATGCGCGAACCCAGCGCCAGCCAATCGAGTCGTGCCAGCCGCAGGATGCCCCCGCCCACACCGCCGGCAATCATTCCGGCCAGCACGTAGCCGGACACGCGACCCAGATTCACCGCCGCCGCATCGATCCAGCGGTTGCGTGCCGACAGCGCCGAAAACCCGGTGGCAATGCCGCCGCACATCGCCGCGCAGTGCACCCCGCCCAGCAGCCCGGCCAGCCAGGCCGAGCCCAGCACCAGCCAGTCAATCGGCATCGCGGTCGGGGTTGTCGGGCGCCGCTGGCGGCGGATCCTCGCGCAGGATGTCCAGCGCCGGCGTGTCCAGGTCGTCGAACTGGCCACGGCGCACCGCCCACACGAACAGGCCGATGGCGATGCCGAGCAGCACCAGACTGATGGGGATCAGCAGCAGCAGACTGTTCATGCGTGCAGGGGTGTCAGGCGGCCGAGCCGCAGTGCGTTGAGGGTGACCAGCAGCGAGGATAGCGCCATTCCCAGCGCAGCCAGCCAGGGCGTCACCCAACCGGCGGCGGCCAGCGGCAGGGCGATCACGTTGTAGACCAGTGCCCAGGCCAGGTTTTCGCGAATGATGCGGCGCGTGCGCCGCGCCAGCGCCACCGTCTGCGGCACCCGCAGCAGCGACGACGACACCATCACGAAATCGGCCGCGCGCTGGGCCAGCGCCGCGCCGTCGGACAGGGCGATGGACACGTCGGCGGCCGCCAATACCGGCGCATCGTTGATGCCATCGCCCACCATCGCCACCACGCTGCCGTGCCGTTGCAGCGCCTGCACGTACTGCAGCTTGTCTTCCGGCGACTGCCGCGCGCGCCAGTCGGCGATGCCCAGGCGCTGTGCGACGTCGCGGACAACCGGCTCGGCATCGCCACTGCACAGATCCACATCCAGCCCCAGCTCCTGCAGCGCGGCCACGGCATCGGCGGCATCGCCGCGTTCGGCTTCCTGCAGGCGGATGTGGGCCACGGCCCGCCGGCCATCGCCCAGCCAGATGCCGGCATCGTCACCGACGTGATCGGCGGCAGCGAAAGCACGCTGGCCGAGTGTCCACGACCGGCCATCCACCCAGCCCTGCACGCCGAGTCCGGGGTGTTGGCGGATGTCCGTGGCCTGCAGTGGCGTGGCCACCTCGGCGAATGCAGCGGCGATCGGATGGGTATTGTCTCGCTGCAGTGCGGCGGCGATCTGCAACAGCTGTTGCGGGGTGATGCCGCTTTCTTCCTCCGTGATCTGCACGCCGGCGATCTGCAGCCGGCCGGCGGTCAGGGTGCCAGTCTTGTCGAACACGATGCGGTCGGCATCGGCCAGGGTGTCGATGGCATCGCCCTGCAGGACCAGCACGCCCAGCCGCGACAGGCTGCCCTGCGCCACCGCCAGTGCGGCGGGAATGGCCAAGGTGAGCGCGCAGGGGCAGCTGACCACCAGCACCGCCAGCATCACCTCGAACGCGCGGTCCGGCTGCTGCCAGTGCCACCAGGCCCAGATGCCGGCCGCACACAGCAACAGCGCCGGCACGAACCACGCCGCGATGCGATCGGCCAGCAGCGCCAGCCGCATCGGCCGGGTCTGCGCCTGTTCCACCAGCCGCACCAGCTGCGACAGGCGGGTCGCGCCGCCCGCGCCGGTCACGCGCAGGCGCAGCGGCGTGTCGCGGCACACGCTGCCGGCAAACAGTGCATCCCCCGCCTGCTTGCGCACGGGAGTGGATTCGCCGGTCAGCAGCGCTTCGTCCACGGCAGCGGCTGCATCCAGCAGCACGCCATCGGCCGGCACGGCTTCGCCGGGGGCCACCCGCAGCACGTCGTCCACCGCCAGCAGCGCCTGCGGCACCTGCTCGCAGCGGCCATCGGCCTGCTCGCGCGTGGCCAGTGCCGGCGTGGCCCGGGCGAGCGCATCCACGCGAGCACTGGCAGCCTGGCGTGCGCGTTGCTCCAGCAGACGCGCCAGCAGCAACAGGAACACGAACATCACGGCCGCGTCGAACCACACGTGCGGGCCGCCGCGCAGGGTTTCGATCACGCTGGCGGCCCAGGCCAGCAGCGCGGATCCGGCGATCAGCGTGTCCATGCCCAGCCGCCGCGCCCGCACTTCGCGCAGCATGCCGGCGATGAACGGCCAGCCGGCGTAGAACACCACCGGTGTGGACACCAGCACCGCGATCCAGCGCAGGAAATCGCGGGTCGCGATGCCCATCTGGTTGTCGAAGTCCAGGTACAGGGCTTCGGCGAACATCATCGCCTGCATCGCGCCCAGTCCGGCGATGCCCAGCCGCAGCAGCCAGCGGTTGCGGTCGCGGCGACGTTCGCCTTCGCGGTCCGCGCCGGTGGCCAGGTACGGCCGGTAACCAAGTGCCGCCATCCGCGCCAGCAGCCGCGACAGCGGCGTGCGCTGCGGATCCCAGGCGATGCGCACCCGGCCGGTGATGGCGTTGGCGCCGCAGTCCAGCACACCCGGTTCACGGCGCAGGGCGTGGTCGATCAGCCACGCGCAGGCGGCGCAGTGCATGCCGTCGGTCAGCACGGTGATGGCCTGTCCACCCGGCACGGTGGATGCATGGCCGGCTTGCACGTCGGCACGATCCCAGGCGGCGTAATCCGGATCGGCCGTGCCCACGCGATTGGCGTTGGCACTGCGCAGGCGGTAGTAGTCGTCCAGGTGCGCGTCGCGGATCCAGGCCGCCGCCGCCGCACAGCCATCGCAGCAGAACGCGCGCTGCTCCCCGTCGATGCGTGCCCGGGCCGGCATGCTCGGCAACGGTTCGCCGCAGTGGAAACAGCCGGCGGTGTCGGTGGCCGGGCTGGTCACTCGCTGCTGGACAGCGCCGGCCCCAGATGCACCGCGCGTTCGCGCGGCAGCAGTCGGCCGACCAGTCGCCAGCTGCCATCCTCGGGCTGCAGCTGCACCTCCCAGGCGTGGCCGGTGTCGATGCGGGTCTGCTGGGTCCAGCCCGAGACACCGGCTGGCAGGGTCAGCTGGCGATCAGCTGCGCCGTCGGTGGGGTGCGCAAAGCGCAGCTGCAAGGACTGGCCCGCAGGCCAGCGGCCACCGGCCGGCAGCACGCGCACGTGGTCGGCATCCACCTGCAGCACGGCAGCCAGACCCAAGTCACGGGCGCGGGCATCCGGACTCCAGTCGGCCACCTGCACCTGTGCGGTGCGCTGCACCCGATCGATCACCTGATCCTCGCGACGGTTCATCACCGCGATCACCACCAGGGCGATGCCCGCCACCACCGACACCGCCGGAATGCCGGCTACCAGCCACACCATCGGTTCGCGCAGGGGATGATCGGCGCGCATCGCAGTCAGTTCGGCGCGATGAAGGTGCTGTCGGTGCCTTCCGCCGTACCGCCATCCAGCGGTTCCACCACGAAGCGGATCGCATGCCGTCCGCGCACGGTGTCCGGTGCATGCAGCAGCACCGGGATGGTCAGCACCTGCTCGGCGGCGGCGCTGACATCGCCACCCCCTCTGATCATCGTGATGCCGGCCGGTGCATCCACCCGCACGCGGTAGCGGTGCGGCCGCACGTCCTTGTTGATCACCCGCAGGGTGTAGCCGTTCTCGGTGCCGCCCTGCACTTCGCGGTACAGCGCATTGCGGTCGCGCAATGCCTCCACGATCAGGCTGTCGCGCGTGGTCACGCCCCAGGTCCATGCCGCCATCAATGCCAGCAGCAGCGTGCCGTACACCAGGATGCGCGGCCGCAGCACGCGTGCCGGCTTGCCGTCGATGCTGTTCTGGTTGGAATAGCGGATCAACCCGCGCGGATAGCCCATCTTGTCCATCACGTCGTCGCAGGCGTCGATGCAGGCACCACAGGCGATGCATTCGTACTGCAGGCCGTTGCGGATGTCGATGCCGGTAGGGCACACCTGCACGCAGATGGTGCAGTCGATGCAGTCGCCGAGCTGCTCGGCCGGAAAACGCGGCAGCGGTTCGCCCTCGTCCTCGGCCAGCAGTGGCACGCCTTCAAGGCGGCGGGTGTTGTGCGCGTTCTCGATCGCCACCGGATGCTGCGAGGCCCGCGCCACGAAGTCGTAAGCGGTGATCTTGTCCAGCAGCCCGCGACCGCGTGCCATCACGTCGCCCAGACCGCGCTTGCGCGGCCCACGCGGCTCTCCACGCATCGGGTCGTAGGCGATGATCAGCGTGTTGCGGTCGAACATCGCGCTCTGGAAGCGCGCATACGGGCACATGTACTTGCACACCTGCTCGCGCATGAAGCCGGCGAAGCCCCAGGTGGCCAGCGCGTAGAAGAACACCCAGAAGGTTTCCCACGCACCCCACTGCCAGCCGCTGCCGATCAGCGGTGCGCGCCAGAACAGGTCGCGGATCGGAGTGAAGAAGCCGACGAAGGTGAAGCCGGTCCACAGCGCGAACAGCGCCCAGGCCACGTGCTTGCCGCCCTTGCGCATGACTTTCTCGCGGTTCCAGGGGGCTGCATCCAGCTTCATGCGCTTGCCGCGGTCGCCCTCGAACCAGTGCTCGATCCACAGGAAGGTTTCGGTCCACACCGTCTGCGGACAGGCGTAGCCGCACCACAGGCGACCGGCCAGCGCGGTGAAGAAGAACAGCGCGAAGGCCGCGATCATCAGCAGCAGCGCCAGGAAGATGAAGTCCTGCGGCCAGAAGTTCAGCCCGAAGATGTAGAACTTGCGCGCCGGCAGGTCGAACAGCACTGCCTGACGGCCGTCCCAGTTCAGCCAGGGGAACACGTAGTACATGCCCAGCAGCACGTACACGGCGATGCGGCGCAGCGTGTCCAGGCGACCGCGCACTTCGCGCGGGTAGATCTTCTTTTCACTGGCGTAGAAGGAGTTGCCGCCGTCATCGACGACCTGCAGCGGAATCTTGGTGCTCATGCAGACACGGCCTCAACCCGGCGGGAGCGGGCGATTGAAGCGGCTGGACGGTCGCAGCAGGATCCAGGTGAACAGGCTCGATGCGGCCGTGGCCAGCCAGAACATGAAGAAACAGATCGTGTAGCCGGTCAGGCGGCTGATCTGCAGATCGGGAAAGGTGATGTCGCGCAGCGCCAGCGGATCGATGAATGCGAAGAACACCATCGTGGCCACGCAGGCAGAGAAGAAACTGGGCCAGGCGATCGCACCGATCCGCTGCACCAGTGGGCGCGGCGGATGGTCCAGACGGGGTTCGGTGAATTCGCGCATGGTTCAGCGGGCGCCGCCGGCTCCTCCCGAAGCAGCGGCCTGCTGCTGCGACAGTGACCAAACGTAGGCGCCCACCACGCGTGCGCGGGTGTCGCCCAGGATGTCGGCATGCGGCGGCATCACGCCGTGGCGACCCTGCATGATGGTGCGGCGCAGGCTGGCATCGCTGCTGCCGTACATCCAGTCGGCGTCAGTCAGGTCCGGCGCACCGAGATTCTGGTTGCCCTTGCCGTCCTTGCCGTGGCAGGCCACGCATACGCCCTCGTACAGCGGCTTGCCCTGGGCGGCCATGAAGTTGTTTTCCATCAGCTTTGGATCGGCCAGCGCGCGGGTGTAGGCGATCACCTGGTCCACAGCCTGCTCGCCGCCCATGCCGGTCAGCACCGTGCCCCACGGCGGCATCACGCCCTGGCGGCCTTTCAGGATGCTGGTCAGCACGCCATCCGGGCTGCCATCCCATTTCCACACGCGGTCGGTCAGGTTCGGATATCCCACCGCGCCCTGTGCCGACGAGCCATGGCAGGTGGCGCAGTTGTTGGCGAAGATCGATGCGCCCAGCTCGACCGCACGCGGGTCGCGTGCCAGCGCGTCGATCGGCTGGCCGGCATACGGGCCGAAGGTGGCGGCCAGTTTCTCGTCGTCGCGGGCCTTGTCGGCATCGTGCTTGTTGGCCGATGTCCAGCCCAGCGTGCCGGCGAAGGCGCCCATGCCCGGATACAGCACCAGATAGCCGATGCTGAACACGATGGTGAGATAGAACAGGTTGATCCACCAGCGCGGCATCGGCTTGTTGTATTCGGTCAGGTTGCCGTCCCACACGTGGCTGGTGTCGGTGGGGGCCGGATCGCCCGGACGGCGCTTGCCGGTCCACCACAGCAGCCACGCGCAACCGAGGATGTTGGACACCACCAGCACGATGACGTAGATCGACCAACCGGTGCTCATGGCTGTTGCTCCTCGTGGCGATGGGTTGCGCTGAAGGCGGACGCTGCGTCCTCATCCAGCGGCAGGCGTGAGGCGGCGTCCAGCGCGGACTTCAGGCGCGGATTCCAGATCCACACCCAACCGGCGACGAACAGCAGCAGCAACACGGCAGTGATGATTCCAGTGACCATGGCTCAGCCTCCCGTGGTCTTCGGTGCATGACGGCCCAGGCCTTGCAGGTAGGCCACCACCGCATCCAGTTCGGTCTTGCCCGCCACGTCATTGACCGCCTGGGTGATTTCGGCGTCGCTGTACGGGTCGCCCAGACGCTGCAATGCGCGCATGCGTGCCTGCAGTTCGGGTGCATCGATGCCGTTGTCGGCCAGCCACGGAAAGCCCGGCATGTTCGATTCGGGCACCAGGTCGCGCGGATTGATCAGGTGGTCGCGGTGCCATTCGTCCGAATAGCGGCCGCCCACGCGGGCCAGGTCCGGGCCGGTGCGCTTGCTGCCCCACTGGAACGGGCGGTCGTACACCGACTCGCCGGCCAGCGAGTAGTGGCCGTAGCGTTCGGTCTCGAAACGCAGCGTGCGCACCATCTGCGAGTGGCAGTTGTAGCAGCCCTCGCGCACGTACACGTCGCGTCCGGCCAGTTCCAGCGCCGGGTAGGGCTTGACCCCCGGCAGCGGCTGGATGGTCTCCGTCTGGAACATTAGCGGCACGATTTCGGCCAGCCCGCCGAAGGACACGGCGATGGTGATCAGCACCATCATCAGGCCGACGTTCTTCTCGATCTTCTCGTGCGGGTTGTGGTTGCTGGCGTGGGGATCGGTGTTCTGGCTCATGGCGGGCTCCTGTCGATCGCCTCAGGCGCGGGCTTGCGAGGGGTCGGGCAGCAGCACCGGCATCGGCGCGGCGGCATCGCGCGCGGCCTGCCAGGTGCGGACCATGTTGTAGGCCATGATCAGCATGCCGATGAGTACCAGCACCCCGCCGGCGAGGCGGCCCAGGTAGTAGGGATAGGTGTAGTTCAGCGCTTCCACGAAGCTGTAGGTCAGGGTGCCGTCCGGCTTGGTGGCGCGCCACATCAGGCCCTGCATCACCCCGGCGATCCACATCGAGGCGATGTAGAACACCACGCCGATGGTGTGCAGCCAGAAGTGGGTGTCGATCAGCTTGACCGACCACATCTGCTTCTGTCCGGTCACCCACGGCAGCAGGGCGTAGATCGAGCCGATGGAGATCATCGCCACCCAGCCCAGCGCGCCGGCGTGCACGTGGCCGATGGTCCAGTCGGTGTAGTGCGAGAGCGCGTTGACCGTCTTGATCGACATCATCGGGCCCTCGAAGGTGCTCATCATGTAGAAGCTGATGGCCACGATCAGGAACTTCACGATGGGATCGGTGCGCAGCTTGTGCCAGGCGCCGGACAGCGTCATCACGCCGTTGATGGCGCCGCCCCAGCTGGGGGCCAGCAGGATCAGCGAGAACACCATGCCCAGGCTCTGCGCCCAGTCCGGCAGCGCGGTGTAATGCAGATGGTGCGGGCCGGCCCACATGTACACGGCGATCAGCGCCCAGAAGTGCACGATCGACAGCCGGTACGAATACACCGGACGGTTGGCCACTTTCGGCACGAAGTAGTACATCATGCCGAGGAAACCGGCGGTCAGGAAGAAGCCCACCGCGTTGTGGCCATACCACCACTGCACCATGGCGTCCACGGCACCGCTGTACACGGGATAGGACTTGGTCAACCCCACCGGAATCCAGATGTTGTTGACGATGTGCAGCAGGGCCACGGCGATGATGAAAGCGCCGTAGAACCAGTTGGCCACGTAGATGTGCCTGACGGTGCGCTTGGCGATGGTGCCGAAGAACAGCACCGCGTAGCCCACCCAGACCAGCGTGATCAGGATGTCGATCGGCCATTCCAGCTCGGCGTATTCCTTGCCCTGGGTCATGCCCAGCGGCAGGGTGATGGCAGCGGCCACGATCACCGCCTGCCAGCCCCAGAACACGAACGCGGCCAGCTTGTCGCTGATCAGGCGCACGTGGCTGGTGCGCTGCACGCAGTACAGGCTGGTGGCGAACAGCGCGCAGCCGCCGAAGGCGAAGATGACCGCGTTGGTGTGCAGCGGACGCAGGCGGCCGTAGTGCAGCCACGGCAGATCGAAGTTCAGCGCCGGCCAGTACAGCTGCGCTGCGATCAGCACGCCCACCAGCATGCCCACGATGCCCCAGACCACGGTCATCACCGCGAACTGGCGCACCACCTTGTCGTTGTAGGTGGCCGGATGGGCAGCCCGATCTCGCGGGATGGCCGGATCATGCATCGCCGGTGCCGTTGCGGACATGGCGTGTTCTCCTGCTCTGATTCGATGGTGGAAGCGACGGGCGGGAACCCGTTGTCATTGTGAAGATGACGCGTCGAGACGGAGTTGATCTGGATCAAATTCCGCAATGCATAATGATAATGCACCCATGCATGACGGTCACCTGATCCCCGATGCCGCGGCGCTGGATGCGCTGCTGACCCCGATCGCACTGCTAAAGCCGGCGTCGGGCACGATCGTGCATGCCAATCCCGCCTTCGCGCGCTGGCTGGACGTGGGCCTGCGCCGCCTGCGTGGGCGGGCTCTGGCCACGCTGCCGCCGGACGGTGCACGGCTGGCCGAGCGGGTGCGCGATGCAGGCAACACGTTGGACCTGCAGTCGCTGTGCCTGCGCCGGCTGCGGCTTGGCTGGCCGGACCGGCAGGCACAGCTCGCCGACCTGTGGCTAGCTGCGCGCCCCGATGGCCTGTGGTGTGTGGAAGCGCATCCTTCGGCGGGTTTGCCGGGACTGGATCCGGCGGACGTGCTGCCATCCGCGCTGGCGGCCGCGTTCAAGGGGCTGGCGCACGAACTGCGCAATCCGCTGGCCGGTTTGCAAGGCGCCGCGCAATTGCTGCAGCGGCGCGATCACGATCCGGTGACGCGGGAACTGGTGGACCTGATCGGCAGCGAAGTGGCCCGCCTGGACAATCTACTGGAGCGCTTCCTGCAGCCGCAGCCGCAGCGGCCGCCGGTGCCGGTCAACATCCATGCAGTCACCGAGCAGGTGCTGCAGCTGGCCAGCCACGACGCCGGCTGGGCGGTGAAACTGGGGCGCGATTACGATCCCAGCCTGCCCGCCCTGTCGGGCGACCCGGAACGCCTGACCCAGGCGCTGTGGAACCTGCTGCGCAACGCGCTGCAGGCCGGCGCGGGCACGGTGACGATCCGCACCCGCGCCGAGCACGCCGTACGCATCGGCGATGCGGTGCATGCCCTGGCGCTGCGCCTGGAGGTGGTGGATGACGGCCATGGCGTGCCCGACACCCTGGCCGAGCATCTGTTCCTGCCGCTGGTCAGCGGTCGCGCCGAGGGCAGTGGGCTGGGGCTGGCGCTGGCGCAGCAGGTGGTGCGGGAGCACGGCGGCTGGCTGGGCTACCGCTCGCGTCCCGGGCACACGGTGTTTACCCTGCTGGTGCCGATCCCGACCGCGGATGCGCCATGACCATGCACACGATCTGGGTGGTGGACGATGACCGCGCGGTGCGCTTCGTGCTGGCGCAGGCGCTGCGCGATGCCGGCCATGCGGTGCGCGAATTCGCCGATGCGGCCTCGGTGCTGCAGGCGTTGGCTCAGCATCCGCCCCCGGCCCTGCTGTTCACCGATGTGCGCATGCCCGGCGACGACGGCTTGACCCTGCTGCGCGCCGTGAAGGCCCGCCATCCCGACCTGCCGGTGGTGGTGGTGAGCGCCTATACCGACGTGGCTTCCACCGCCGGTGCGTTCCGCGGCGGGGCGCACGACTTTTTGTCCAAACCGTTCGATGTGGATGCCGCCGCCGCCATGGCTGCGCGCATCCTGCAGGCATCGGCCGATGCCTCCTGCGGCACGGCCCCCGAGACGGTCGAGATCGCCCCGCAACCTGCGGCGCTGCTGGGCAACAGCGCACCGATGCAGGCGCTGTTCCGGGCCATCGGTCGGGTGGCGGTGGCGCCGGTCAGCGTGTTGATCACCGGCGAAACCGGGGTCGGCAAGGAATTGGTGGCGCAGGCCCTGCATCGTGAATCCAGCCGCGCAAGCGGCCCTTTCATCGCCCTGAACACCGCCGCCATCCCGGCCGAATTGCTGGAAAGCGAGCTGTTCGGGCACGAGGCCGGCGCCTTCACCGGGGCGCAGCGTCGCCACATCGGTCGCTTCGAGCAGGCCGACGGCGGCACGCTGTTCCTGGACGAGATCGGCGACATGCCCCTGCCGCTGCAGACGCGCCTGCTGCGGGTGCTGGCCGACGGCACCTTCTACCGTGTGGGCGGGCGCGAGTTGATCCGCGCCGACGTGCGCATCCTGGCCGCCACCCATCAGCCGCTGGAAGCCCGGGTGGACGAAGGGCGTTTCCGCGCCGATCTGCTGCACCGGCTGGACGTGGTGCGCCTCGCCGTGCCGCCGCTGCGCCAGCGCCGCGCCGACATCCCGCTGTTGGCCACGCAGTTCCTGCAGGAAGCCGGCCGTGGCACGCCGGGCCGTAGCCGGCGTTTCACCCGCGCCGCGCTGGAACGCCTGCAGGCGCATGACTGGCCCGGCAACGTGCGCGAGCTGCAGAACGTGTGCTGGCGATTGGCCACGTTGGCCCCCGGTGCGAGCATCCAGCCGGCGGATGTGCAGGCGGTGCTGGGAAGGGCGTCCGGATCCGCTGCAAGCGCCGACTGGGAAACGGCACTGGCGGACTGGGCTCGCGAACGACTGCAGGCTGGCATTCAGTATCTGCATGCGCATGCGCGGGAGCGGTTTGACCGGGTCCTGCTGGAGGCGGCCATCGAGCACCACCACGGCCATCGCGGCAAGGCCGCCGAGGCTCTGGGACTGGGCCGCAATGCGGTGACCCGCAAACTGGGTCGCCGCCGCAAGGCCGGATCGGCAGTGGACGCGCCGGACTGAGTGGCTTTCATCCTTCGTGTACCTGCACGCCACTACGCTAACCAACTTCCCGATTTCCAGGAGCATCCCCTATGACTTTCATGCGTCCACTTGCCATTGCAGCGACCGTGCTGGTCCTGTCGGCCTGCGCCAGCAGCGGCGGTTCCGCCACCACGGCCACGCCATCGTCGAAAACCGCTGCGCCCCGGCCGGTGCTGGACAGCACCAGTACCGTGCAGACGGCCAAGGTCAACCTGACCGCAGCTTCCGGCAGTCTGGTCAGCGGTACCTTGCAGGTCGTGCCCATCGCCGGCGGCGTGCGCATCACCGGCGAAATCGGCGGCTTGCCGCGCAACGGCAACCATGGGTTCCACATCCATGAAAAAGGCGATTGCAGTGCCGCCGATGCCAGCAGCGCCGGTGGCCATTTCAATCCCACCACTGCGCCGCACGGCCGCGTGCGCCAGGGCCGGCATCACGGCGGCGATAGCGACAACCTGAGCGCGGATGGCAAGGGCGTGGCCAGGGTCGATCGCCAGTTCGTCGGGGTGGTGATGGGAGGCGGCGCGGCCAACGACATCATCGGCAAGGCGGTGGTGGTGCATGCCGATCCGGACGACTACACCAGCCAGCCCAGCGGCAACGCCGGTGCGCGCATCGCCTGCGGCTTGATCAAGGCCGGCTGATTCCTCCGGCAGAGGTTGGATGATGCCGCTTCGCCGCGGCATCACGCCGCCGGAGCATCCTGATAGTCGAAACAGACCTCCAGCCCGTGCGCCCGGGCGATGGCCGCGAATTGCCGTGTGCGCATTTCGTGCAGGGCATAGCCGCGCTCGAGCCGATCCGGGTCGATGATGTGCGCGGCGCAACGCGCACGCCACGATTCCGCGGACGGCAGGCGCAGATGCAGCACGCCATCGGCATAGTGCGCGTGCGGTTCGGGCGGCACATCCAGCATGGCCGTGTCCCGCGGACGCAGCAGCGCGGTTTCCAGCAGGAGCCAAAACCCGTCCAGCGACTGGTTCTCGTATTGCAGCGCGGTCATCGCCAACAGATCGTGCAGGGTCAGGCAGCGGGCGTGTTCGATGGGGAGCTGCAGCTGTTCCTGGGCGAACAGGGCGGTATCGGCAGCAGCCATGCCTTCGTCCAGCAGTCGCGCTTCCAGACTGTCGCGTACCGTGCCGATGACGGCTGCATCGCCCGACAACAGCCATGGCAGCACCCGCAAGCCGCCGCCGCGCAGATCCGGATCGGCCTGCAAGGGCTGCGGAATGCGGCCTTCGCCATCGTGACCGAAGGCCACGATCCGTGGCTGCCTGCCTTGCCGAGCCCCTTGCAGCAGTTCGTGCAGCCGCCGGTGCAGCGGCCAACCCGGGCGCAACACCTCCGCGGGATCGAAATGCGCCCCGGCCAGCACCAGGTCCGACTGCACCACGGCCGGCTCCAGCCGCGCCAGATCACGCCCGATCAAGTCCGCCAGCTCGCCCGCAACCGCCTGCGACAGGCCAGGCAGCGCGCCGGCGTCGGCCCCGATCGGGCATTCCAGCGCCAGCAGGCCGCGCATCACGGTCGGTTCGGATGAAGACATCATGGACAGCGGCGGCCTGGTGGATTGGCCGCGCGCGGCGGCACAGGTAGACTGCCGACATTATGCCTGCGCCGCAGGGCCGGGCCGGTCGCCCAGGAGCTGTCCATGCCGTTTCCCCGCCCCGTCGCCGTGCTTGGCGGCGTTCGCATCCCCTTCTGCCGCAACAACACCGCCTATGCCGACGTGGGCAACCTGGGCATGTCGGTGCGAACGCTCGGGGCGCTGGTGGAGCGTTTCGGCCTGCATGGGCAGCAGCTGGGCGAAGTGGCGATGGGTGCGGTGATCAAGCATTCCTCCGACTGGAACCTGGGCCGCGAGGCCACGCTGTCGTCGGGACTGTCGCCGCTGACCCCGGGCATCACCCTGCAGCGCGCCTGCGGCACATCGCTGGACACCATCGTGCACATCGCCAACAAGATCGCCGTGGGCCAGATCGAAGTGGGCGTGGGCGGCGGCAGCGATACCACCTCGGACGTGCCGATCGTGTACGGCAAGGACCTGCGCCGCCGCCTGCTGGCGGTGAACGCGGCCAAATCCGCGAAGGACAAGCTGAAAACCGCGCTGAAGGGGTTCTCGCTGGCGGAACTGAAACCCGAGTTCCCCGGCGTGGCCGAACCGCGCACCGGCAAATCCATGGGCCAGCACTGCGAGGACATGGCGCGGCAGTGGGCCATCGGCCGTGATTCGCAGGACGAACTGGCCGCGGCATCGCACCACAAGCTGGCCGCGGCCTACGAACGCGGCTTCTTCGACGACCTGGTGGTGAGTTTCCGCGGCGTGGAGCGCGACAACATCCTGCGGCCGGACACCTCGCTGGAGAAACTGGCCACGCTAAAGCCCGCCTTCGACAGGACCAGCGGCACCCTGACCGCCGGCAATTCCACCCCGCTCACCGACGGTGCCGCCGCCTGCCTGCTCGCCAGCGAGGACTGGGCGCAGCGGCACCGGCTGCCGGTGCAGTGCTACCTGCGCGATGCGCACGTGGCCGCGGTGGACTTCGTGCATGGCGAAGGCTTGCTGATGGCGCCTGCAGTTGCCGTGGCGGAACTGCTGGCGCGCAATGGCCTGACGCTGCAGGACTTCGACTTCTACGAAATCCACGAGGCCTTCGCCGCGCAGGTGCTGTGCACGCTGCGGGCGTGGGAAAGCGAGGAGTACTGCCGCACTCGCCTGGGTCTGGACGCGCCGCTGGGTCGCATCGATCCGGAGCGGATCAATCCGAATGGGTCCTCGCTGGCCACTGGACACCCGTTCGCGGCCACCGGCGCGCGCATCGTGGCCACCGCCGCCAAGGAACTGGCGCAGCGCGGCCAAGGCCGCTGCCTGATCAGCATCTGCACCGCCGGCGGCATGGGCGTGGTGGCGATTCTGGAGCGTTGAGCGGCGACTCAATCCGGCTGCCGCAGCAAAGCCAGGATCGCCTTGGCCGCCGCAGCGCGGATGGCGGGCCAGTCGCGGCTGTCGTCGCTGCGGCTGATGGTATCGGGCGGCACTTGTGCGTGCAGCAGCCGTGCGTGCGGCCGCGAGCGTGCCGGCGACGGCACGAACAGCGCGACGATGCCGCCGCTTAACCGGCGTTGCGGTCCACGCGTCCGCGTGCATCCGTGCGGCCGTACAGGGGTTTGGACGCGTAGTACCCGCGCAGCCGCCGGTGTTCGCGCAGTTGGTGGAAGTCCGATGCGTACAGCGGATAAACCAGTGCCGGAACCACGGCACGAATCGGGCGAGTCGGCGGGGTTCAGCGAGGGGGGCAGCATGCCGGTCGACTTGCACCCTCATCTCGCCGCGGCATGGATGCCGGAGCGATCAGCTCGAACGATGGCATGCCTGCCGTCATCCCAGTGCCGGACCGTCCATGCCACGTCTGGTGGCGGGGTCGGGCAGTATTTGCGCGCTGTGTTCGCGCTGCTGCGCAAGCTGCTGTTCCGTGCGCTCGAGTTGCGCCAGCGAGGTGTCCAGCGGCATGGAGAACGCCTGGGCCGTCTCCATGCCGGCCCGCAGGCCGGCCACGTCGCGCGGATCGCCCTGCTGCACGAACACGCGTTCGCCGGTGATGGTTTCATTGCCGCTCTGCCGCTGGCTGAGATACACCGCATCCACGCGTTGCAGGCCGTTGTCGTGGGCCAGGTTGGCCAAGCTGCAGGCCATGCGCGTGCTGCCTGCATCCGGGGCGCGGCCTTGCGCGGCATCCAGTTTGTGCACGCCATCCAGGCACTGGCCCAGGATCGGGCTGGCCTGGGCGGCGACGGTCGGGCTGAGCGTGCCGTTTTCGATGTGGCCGAACAGCGCTTCCTTCAGCCGGCCGGCTTCCGGGCGTGGTCGATGCGTTTCCCTGTTCAACGGGCTGTCTTCGAATGGCGCGATGATCGACTGGATGTGGGGGATGTTGTCCGGCACCCGCAGGCTGCCTTCGAAATCCGGAACGGAACAATGCTGCCCTTTCGGCAGCGGCATGGTGGCGTGTAGGCCTGCGGCATTCAGCGCCGACCAGGTGAAATCGATGCAGGAATTGGTGAATTTGCCGTAGTCGGCGACGTCGAAACCATATTTTTCGGAGTGCTTGCCGAAATCGTGCAAAGTGTCGAACTGCTCCTTGCTGATTTCGATGGTGCGAGCGTACATCGGGTTCTGGTAGGTGTTGACGTCATCAGAGGAGACAAAACTATCCCCGTCTCCGTTTTTATTCATCCCGTAGCTTTTCTGCCACTGGGTTCCGTCAACAGCGATCGAATAGAACATGTGTCCGCTGCGCGAGCTTCCTTTGGAACCAATGGCTGTTCCAGTGGCTGCGATATGGACCGTGACTGTATAGCGACCACTTGGTGCAGTTTCGGGAAGGTGTTCCATGATCATTTTCCGATGAAAGGATGTGAAATGAGCAGAGTGACTTTATCTAGTAGTTCATCGTTCGGCGCAGATGTCTCTATGCGCACCTTGTAGTGCCCCGGAGCCAGTTCATGGGTATGTGCGATACTGTAACCGGCGCCATACCATCCATCCGAATCGTATTCTTTGACTCGCATGCCATTTTGCTCTGGCGTGTAAGCATTGGCTTTCCAGGAAACAGGGTTGTTTGCTGGAAGAGCGGCTTCAACGAATTGCACATGTTTTGGAACGTAGCGGGAAGTGAATAGTGGAACAGGGGTCAATATTCCTTTTGTCTGTTTCCATAGCTCGATTCGCATCGGGTGTTTGAGATTGTGGACGTAGGCATCGATGGCGTCGAAGGCGTCGCGGTCAGATGAGTTTGGAGCCCGGATGAACTAGCCAAAATCTACACGTGTAGGAGACCGCTCGTCCCAGGCGGCAACCACCCGGAAATCCACCTCCACGCTGTTGCCGGCTTTGGAGAAGTCGAACGGCACCACGATCGGCAGACGGTCAGGCGAAGCCGCATCCGGGTCGGGAGGCGGCTGGATGCCGCATGCGGCCAGCAGGACTGTGGTGATCAGCGCGACGAGTGAGGAAAAGCGCCCGAGCAGAGGCATGGCACATCCATTGCGAGTGACGACTGGATCATCCGCCCGACTCGGCAGCTCGCCAAGCCGGATCGACTGCGGGCTCACACCCCCGCCGGCGGCTCCGGCGCATCGATCATCGCGCCTGTCAACCGCCGGTTTCCGGGTGGTTCGGCACGCAGCGGGTAGGTGCGCTGGC
Source organism: Pseudoxanthomonas suwonensis (assembly GCA_003240695.1). Lineage (GTDB taxonomy): Bacteria > Pseudomonadota > Gammaproteobacteria > Xanthomonadales > Xanthomonadaceae > Pseudoxanthomonas_B > Pseudoxanthomonas_B suwonensis_A. The sequence goes on from QFNC01000003.1 coordinate 25,912, forward strand.
CGCGTGCCGCGCGCAGGGCGTTGGCATAGCAGAGTTCCGCCTGCACGTGATCGCCGGCCTGCGAGTAACCATGGCCCAGTTCCTCCCAGGCGGCCGGTCCGGCGCCGTTGTCCAGCGCCCGATGCAGATGGCCTTCGGCTTCGGCCCACTGGCCGCGTTCGCGCGCGGCGCGTCCCATCGCCAAGGCCAGTGCCGGACTGCGCGGGTAGGTAACCAGCCAGCGCTGGAACGTTTCCTGCTGCTTGGCGGTACGGCTGCCGGGCAGGCTGGCGTAGCGCATCGCCAGGGATTCATCCCATTGACTGTCCAGCACCAGTTCCACCGGGCGCGATGCGGCTTCGTTCCAGCCCAGTGCGGCGGCGCGTTCGGCGTAGGCCATGGCCACGTCCGGGTGCGCGCGCACCGGCTTTGCCAGCCCGTCCCAGCGATTGGCCAGCACATTGGCATCGCCGGCTTCGTGCAGGGCGCCGATGGCCCATTGCGTCTGTGCGGCATCCAGACGGCTTGCCGACGCGGCCTGTTGCTGGCGCAGGGACCCGAGCATGCCGTACGCATCGGCCGCACGGCCACTGGCGGCCAGCGCCTGCGCACGCAACCACAATCCGCGCGGTGGCAGGGGTTGCGCGCTGGGGGCATCCACCGCCACCAGCGCATCGGTGGGACGGTGTTCGCCCAAGGCCAGTTCAGCATGGGCGATCGCGCGCAGAGGTGCATCGCCTTCGTGCAGGGCACTGAGATGATTCCCTGCCGCCGCCAGGTCGCCCCGCCGGCGTGCGGCGCGGGCGGCGGCCAAGCGGGCGACGGCGGCATTCGCCGGATCCTGCTCGGCCACCTGCGCCAGCAGTTTCTCGGCGCGGGCATAGTCGCCGCGATCCATGGCCAGCAGACCATCGGCCATGCGCAGACGCTGCTGCCGTGCGCGACGCAGGTGGAAGGCACGGAATGGCCAGCTGAACAGCTTCCGCAGCAGCACCAGCCCGATCAGCCCGCCCAGCAGCACTGCGATGGCGGTGGCCAGGCTGGTGGTGTAGTCGTAGCCGCCGTGGCGGACGATCATCACGCCGGGATCCTGCAGCAGGAACTGCGCCGCCAACGCCGCCAGCAAGGCCAGCACGATCCAGAACAACACGCTGCTGAACACTTTCATGTGCCGATTCCCCTCAAGCCGTTTCGGATGTGATGTCGCTACCGTAGCGCACCGGTGCAGCGCTGCAAACCGTGTCTGCGCAACCGGCGGCGATCGCGGCCATCAGCGCATCGGGCAAGGCACTTGCCGCGACGATCACCGAGCCGCGGAAACCGGCATCGACAGCGTGCCTGCCGAGTCGCTCGCTGGCGGCAACCACGCGGGCCTGCAGCAGGTGATCGCGCGCTTCGTTCGGCAGCGCCTGCAGGATTCGCTGCAGCGCCTGACCGCTGCTCAGTGCCAGCCAGACGGGCGGTGGCAATCGCAGCAGGCGAGCCACGGCTTGGGGGGATGGTCGAACCGGCACGCGATCATAGACATCGGCCTGAATCAACCGCGCGCCGCGGGACTGCAGTTCCGACTGCAACCGACCACGGCCTTCGGGCGCGGTGAGCATGCCCACGCGGTGTCCGCCGATGGCATCGGGACGCAACGGCGGCAGATCCAGCAAGCCTTCACTGTCCATGCGCCGGGGTGACAGCACCGCCTGCACACCGTGTCGCTGCAGGGCGTGTCGGGTGCCTTCGCCAACGGCCAGCCATGTCGTCGTGGCCTGTCGCAGCGGCTGCAGGGCATCGGCCGCGGCCACGGCTGCCGGGCTGGTCACGATCACGCAGTCGCAGCCCAGCGCTGCGCTCAATGCAGCACGGCTGGCCGCATCATCGCGCGGCTGCAATCGCCAGGGTGACAGTGCCAGCAGTCGCCAGCCATGCCGGGCCGCGGCACGGCGCATGCCCTGATGTGCGCCGACCGGGCGCAGGGAAACGACGTGGCATGATGGCTGGACGGCGATGCGCGACATCGCTGCAGGATAGAGGCAAACGTGGCCAACCAAGCCGATCTGCTGGACAGATTGATGGCGCATTACCGTGCGATGCCGCCGGTGGCCGCCTTGCAGCTGGCCATTGCCGGGTCCGATGCGCGCAGTCTGTGCCTGCAGGCGCCGCTGGCGGCCAATCTCAACGACAAGGGCTGCGCGTTCGGCGGCAGCTTGGTCTCGCTGATGACCCTGGCCGGCTGGGGCATCGTCACGCTGTCGCTGTGGCGCGCGGGACAGACAGCTGACGTCTACGTGGCCGACAGCCAGGTGCGCTATCTGGCACCGCTGTACGGCGATCTGCATGCGGAGGCCGAAGCCGCGTCGGGCGAGTCGCTCGAGGCCTGCGTGGCTGCGCTACGCGAACGCGGGCGCGGGCGCATCGGCATCACGGCCCGCGTGCGCCTGCCCGATGGCGGGGACGCCTGCACGATGACGGCCCGTTACGTGGCCATCGCGCCGCGGTAGGATGGTGTATCTCCACATTGCGGATGACATCACTATGCGGCATGCACTGTTGGCATCGGGACTGGCACTGCTGCTGGCCGGCTGCGCCTCGGTCGGCAGCAAGGGCGATCAGCTGACCCAGATCCAGTACGACTATTCGGCGGCGATCCGCTGGGGCGATTTCGAAGGTGCGTGGAGTCTGGTCGACCCCGAATACAAGAAGGCCCATCCGATGAGCGATGTGGATTTCAGCCGCTACCAGCAGGTGCAGGTATCGGGCTATACCGACTTGGCCGCGCAAGTATCGCCGGACCAGTCCACGGCGATGCGCGAGATCCAGATCAACGTGATCAACAAGCACACCATGGCCGAGCGCAGCATGCGCTACACCGAGCAATGGCGCTACGACGCCGCGGGCAAGCGCTGGTGGCTGAGCAACGGCCTGCCGGACTTCTGGGCGGGCCAGTAATCCGACCGGGTGCTTTGCCACGCACGGCCGGGCAGGCGACAATGTGTGCCCGTCTTCGAGCCTGATCCGCCGTGAGCATCACCGAACTGTTCGCCTTCCTGGGGCGGCACCCGCTGCCGTCGCTGATGCTGGCCGGCGTCACGGCCGCGTTGATCGTGACCGAAGTCCGGCGCCTGACCAGCGGCTTCCGGCGGGTCGGTCCGGCGCAGGTCACCGCGCTGATGAATCGCGATGACGCGCTGGTGATCGACATCCGCCCCGCGGCCGAGTTCAAGGCCGGCCACATCCCCAATTCGCGGCACATTCCCGCTGCGCAGCTCGCCCCGGAGCACAAGTTGCTGGCCAACGCCAAGGCACTGCCGGTGATTCTGGTGTGCAAGACCGGCCAGACCGCCGCCGGCGCCACCAAGGCACTGTTGCAGGCGGGATTCGAGAAGGTGCACGTGCTGGAAGGCGGCATCACCGCCTGGCAGCAGGCCGACCTGCCGCTGGCGAAAGCCCGCTGAAGACCGCATCGCGATGCGCGGGCATGCGATAATCGCCGTCTTTTCCCTCATTCCGCAGGAGCAGTTCCATGTCCGATGACACCCTCAACGGCGCAGCCGAACCGCAGCAGGCAGCCGGCCCGCAGTTCACCGTCGAGAAGATCTATGTGAAGGACGTGTCCTTCGAAGCGCCTTCGGCGCCGCAGATCTTCAACGAGGAAGGCGCGCCGCAGCTGCAGATGAACCTGAACCAGCGCGTGCAGCGGTTGAACGATGCCGCCTTCGAAGTGGTGCTGGGCGTCACCCTGACCTGCACCGTGGCCGAGAAGACCGCGTATCTGGCCGAAGTGCAGCAGGCCGGCGTGTTCGGCTTGGCCGGTTTCGACGAGGCCACCCTGGACGGCCTGCTGGGCACGCACTGCCCGAACGTGCTGTACCCCTATGCCCGCCAGACCGTCAGCGACCTGATCCAGGCCGGCGGTTTCCCGCCGTTCCTGCTGCAGCCGATCAACTTTGACGCCTTGTACGCCGAAGGCCTGCGCCAGCGTGCCACCCAGGGTGGCCTTGCCGGCAGTCTGGCCGCGGACACCGATACCGCCGGCAACGCCTGATCGCGACCGTGCCGTCCGCGCGGATGCCAGAAGAGGCGACATCGCGACCGGTTGCGGTGCTCGGGGCCGGCTCCTGGGGGACGGCACTGGCGGCGCTGATCGCGCGGCACGACCAGCCTGTCGTGCTGTGGGGACGCGATGCGGCGGTGGTGGACGCCATCGACCGCCAACACGTCAATCCCCGCTATCTGCCGGACATCGCCCTGCCGGCCAACTTGCGGGCCAGTACCGACCTGCCGTCTGTGCTGGCGCAGGCGCGCTTGATCCTGGTGGTGGTGCCCTCGCACGCGTTTGCCGAAACCGTGCAAGCGTTGGCGCCGCTGCGCCCGGTCGATGCGGGCGTGGCCTGGGCCACCAAGGGCTTCGAGCCGGGCAGTGGCCGCTTCCTGCATGAAGTGGCCGAAGGCTTGCTGGGGCCGGACGTGCCGCTGGCGGTGGTGACCGGGCCGTCATTCGCAAAGGAAGTGGCGCAGGGATTGCCGACCGCCCTGACCGTGCACGGCGAGGATGCCGACTTCGCCCAGCAGGTGGCCGAGGTGCTGCACGGCCCGGATTTCCGCGCCTACACCGGCGATGACATGCTGGGCGCCGAGCTGGGCGGGGCGATGAAGAACGTGCTGGCGGTGGCCACCGGCGTGGCCGACGGCATGGGTCTGGGCCTGAATGCCCGCGCCGGACTGATCACCCGCGGCCTGAACGAGATGCTGCGGCTGAACGTGGCCATCGGCGGCCGGCCGGAAACCCTGATGGGCCTGGCCGGACTGGGCGATCTGGTGCTGACCTGCACTGGCGATCTGTCGCGCAACCGGCGCTTGGGACTGGCACTGGGCAAGGGCCAGTCCATCGACGATGCGGTGCGTGCGATCGGTCAGGTGGTGGAGTCGATCCAGACCGCGGACGAAGTGATGCGGCAGGCCGACCGGCACGGCGTGGAACTGCCCATCGCCAGCAACGTGCGCGACGTGTTGCACGGAACGATCACGCCGGCCGAAGGACTGGCACGCCTGCTGGCGCGGGAGCAGAAAGCCGAATACCCGCAAACGCTGTTTCCGTCGGCCTGACGGAAGCATCCCGGGCCGTGCGTGACCCGGGATGCACGTGCATGACCGAGTCGCTTACCAGCTGAAACGCGGGCCGATGAACCACTGGGTGTCGCCGTCTGCGACCTTCACGTCGCCGCTGACGCCCCAGCTGTCGGTGAACTTGACCTGGGCACCGAGACGGCCGTAGAAGTCACCATCGAAATCCTTGCTGTCCTCGTAACCGGCCAGTGCATAGCCTTCGACGTAGTCGCCGAAGGCGCTGCGCACGCCCACTTCGGCGCTGTAGCCGTTCACGGCATCGGCACCGGCGACATCGACGTCGAAACGCTCGTAGGCCAGGCGCGCCAGCAGATCGGTATTCTCGCCGATGGCGTGGTTGTAGCCGCCGCCGAGGCGGAAGTGGTCAGTGTCGAGATCGACTTCATCGATCGACTGGCGAGTGTAGTCGGCAAACACGTGCCAGTTGGGATGCACGGCGATCGAGCCGCGCAGTCCGAAGCCGTCCGCATCGATCAGGTCGGCATCGGTGGCGACATAGCCGCCTTCGACATAGTTGTAATTCAGGGCGGAGTTGTCCTGCGCGGCGGCGGCAAAGGGCAGCAGGGCCAGCAGGGGGAGCGCAAGCAGGGAACGCGTCATGGAAGGAATCCCGGTTGTGTTGTTGTTGGAAGCGTCGATGGCTGCGGCAGCGACACATGCGATGAAAGCGCTCACGGCTGGCCGCAACCGTCGACGGCGGCATTCTGCAGAACCGCCTGCAACCGGCACTGAATCCTGAATGCGCGATTGCGAACTTTCCGGGATCGCGCGAGTCAGGTCGCGCTCACGGGGTTGGTGTGCGCCACGGCTGCATCGTGATGGCCGCATTGTCCATTGTCGGGGCGTTCGGCACCGTCAGCCAGCCATGCAACTGGAGTGCGGGCAGGGCGATGACGCGCTGTTGCCAGGCATCCGTGCCCTGCGCGGTGACCGGCAAGGGCGGCAACCGATGCAACAGCTCGCAGCCGATGGCATGCCAGGCCCGCTCCGGCCCGATCCAGTGCGACTGCCCGGGTGCCTGCGGTGGCCACGGATAGGCCACCTGCACCGCATGGCCGCGCTGCGTCCACGCCGAAGCCGCCATTGCCTGCAGTTGCATCGCCGGTACCAACCATTGCAGAGAGTCGGGATTGGCTGCATCGTCGGGCATGGGCAACGGTGCCAGAGCCAGTGCATGCGTCGTGCCGGACGCGATGGGCTTGTCCACATCCTGCTCGGACACCGACCAGCGATTGGCCACTGCGTGTGCGCGCACGCTGGCGAGCAGCGCGGCAGACGTGTTTGCGTCGCGCAGCATCACCAAGCGACGTTCGGAAGCTGTCGGCATGCTGGATGCGTGATCCAGCAGCGCCGCCGCCTGTTGCCGCACCGACGGCAGGGCGAATCGCACGTTGCCGGAAACTGACGGCGCATCGGCATCCAGACCCGTCAGGGTGATGGGCAGCAGGATCGGCGTGTCGGTCAGGCCATCGGCACGCCACTGCGATTCCGCACCGACCAGAAACGGTGCGAACAACGCGGCCAAGCGCCCGTCGCGGGCCATGGTCTGCAATGCCGGCAGCGCTTCGGGCAGGGCGCGATACCGCATCACGGTCAGGGCGGGCAGACGGGCACCGTCGGGTGCCGGACAGCTGTGCCAGGCATCCAGCAGGTGCTGTGCCGGTCCCACCGCCCGTTCCGGCAGCAGTACCACCAGCGCCGGTGGCTGCGCGCCGACTGCGGTCGCATCATCCAGAGTGGACAGATGGCGCTGCAACGCGGCGATCTCGTCGTCGGCCAAATCATAGCGCGGCATCACGCTGTCCAGCGGCAGCCCATCGGAGGCCACGCCGGTGCGCAGCACCCGGGCGAACCCGGTGGCATCGTAGGGCGGTCGCACACCGCCATCAATGCGTGGGCGGCCCTGTGGTGCGGTGAGCACCTGCCAACGCACGTCGGGTGGGCGAATCCAGCCTTCGCGGCCGCCGCGCGCATCGGCGCCATGACAGTTGGCGCAGGCCACGGCGGCACCCTGCAGGCGCACGCTGCCGTCTTCGCCCATGCCCGCGGACACCACACGCCCATCACGGCCTAGGCCGTGTTTGTAGATGGCCTCGCCGGACGGTGGGCTGTCGGTGGCCAGCGCAACAGCAGCCAGCACGGTCAGTCCGGACACGGCCACGACACCCCACCATGGCATCGGGAACCCCATCATTCGGCCAGACGGTCCAGGTCGGCGGCGATGCGTTCTGGTGGTGCATCGGGTCGCAGTTTGCTCCAGTGCGCCTTGGCGGCATTGCCCGCGAGCAACAGCATGCTGTGGCTTTCGGCGTCGTCGGTCCATTGGCCCAGCCGGGCCAGCACCTGCTGCATGGTGGCCGGATCGGACACCAGAAACCGCCAGCCGGGGTCATCGGCACCCTGTGCCTGCGCGAAGGCCTTCAACCGCTCCGGCGTGTCGCGGGCGGGGTCCACCGACAGCGACAGGAACCACACCTCGCGACCGAAACGATCGCCCAGTGCGGCTCGCACGCCTTTCAGCCGCTGGGTCATCAGCGGGCAGGCGCTCTGGCAATGGGTGAACACCACGTTGATCAGCACGGTGCGTCCGTCCAGCAGATCGGAATAGAACCGGTGCGCGTGGCCGTCCTGATCGGTCAGCACGTCGTCGCCGAAATAGGCGCGGGCGCGTTCGGCACGCGCGGCGGGATCGGTTTGCGCGGTATCGGAAGGCTGCGCCATGGCCGGCAGCATCGATGCGGCCAGGCATGCGGCAGCGATGACGATGATCCGTCGACGATCAGTGCGGGACATGGGGAGGGGTTCCGGAAGATGAAGCGGTATCACGCAGGCTGCGCACGGCATCGACGATGCGAGCTGGCGCCGGCATCCCTACCCAACGCTGCCACTGGCCGCTGGCGGGACGGCCGACCAGTACCACCGGCGCGTGGTCCTCCGGATTGCCGGGCTGCAGGCCGAAGGCGCGCAGGGTGTTGTCGATCTGCGCTGCATCGCCGGTCAGCCACCACCAGTCCGCACCGGCACCGACCTTGCCGGCGTACGCATCCATGCGCGGCGGCGTGTCGCGCGCGGGATCCACGCTGATCGAGATCAGCAGCCAGTCGCGCTCGCCATCGGCCTGCAACTGGTTCTGCACCGATGCTAGCAACGCGGTGAGTGCCGGGCAGATGGTGGTGCAGCTGGTGTACACGAAATCGATCACCACGATCCTGTGGCCGAGGGTGGCGGCATCCAGGGTGATGCTGCGGCCGTCGCGCATCTGCAGCACGCTGCCGGGCAGCGTGACCACGGCGGCATCCCCGGATGCGGATGGGCGCTGCAGGGCGGCGCGGTGAGCGGCGTGCGGATCATCCGCTGCGTTCACGGTGGCTGTAACCGCTGCAAAACAGCACAGTGCGGCAGCGAGGAACTCGCGGAATGCAAGATGTGGATTCATGTCGGCAGCTCCCAAAGCGGCATCATCATGATGAATCACCGCACCTGCAGCGTGAGCGGCACAGCGGCCGTGGAGGGGGCGGTCTGTCCCGGAACCACGAGGTGCACGAAGTAGCTGCCCGGTTCGCCGGCCACGCCATCGATGCGGTAGTGGCCGGTCGGGCCATCGGCCAGCACCGGCCATTCCTGCGCCAGCCCGCCCGACCCGGGCACGACGCGCACGCGCAGCGCGGCCGCAGGCGGAGGGGCGACACCAGAACGCTGGACCAGTTCGAAGCGGTACTGCACGGGGCCACCGGTGGGGACCGGACCATCGGGTTCCTGCAGCCAGCGCGGTGTCCATGTTGACGCGGCAACGTCTTCCGCGCCAGCACCGATGTCCAGATCGATGCAGTGGCGGATGCGCGGACTGTCGATGGCCAGCGCCAGCACCATGCGGCCCTGTGCCGGCAGGCGGAAGGTGGTGCTGTACTGGCCGCGCGCGACTTCGCGCAGGCCGCGCTGGCTGATGCGCACCGCCAATGGCGTGTGGCCATAGGTGCGCAGGCCGGAATCGGGGGCGTTCATGCCTTCCATGTAGTGGTACACGGTGCGATCGCCCGGCGACACCAGAAAGGCACCGTTGCCCTGCATGTTCGGGCCCATGCTGGAGGCGATGGGCAGCCCCGGCCACGTGCCGATGCCCTGCGCGCCCATCGGCAGGCTTTGCAGGGTGGGCGTGGCGCGCTGCAGGCTGGACAGGTCCAACAGCGCCACCGGTCCGGCATCCAGGGTGCGCACGTAGGCGAAGTGGCGGCTCAGAAACAGGTCGTACGGGCGACCGCCCACCGTCAGTCGATGCTGCACCGCACCGCTGGCGGCGTCCAGGACCAGCAATCGGTGTTGCGCCGGATTGACCAGCAGCACGTGGCGGCCGTCGGGGGTCAGTCGGGCCGGCCCCAGGCCGGATTCCAGCGCGATGCGGTCGATCTGCTCGCCCTGCGCGGTCAGGCGGTGCACCACGCCCTGGCGGCCATCGATGACCCACAGGCCGCCGGCCTGCGGCAGCGCCAGCAGTGCCAGCGGCTCGCCGCCCAGTTCGATGGTGCGCAGCGGCTGCACGGTGTTGCCATCGGCGATGGTGATGCGGCCGGCATCGCGACTGCTGATGGCCACATGGCGGGCATCGTCGAGAAAGGCGAGTTCGTGATGCCCTGGCGGCAGTACGAAACCGCCGCGCGACTGCCCGTCGGACGTGCCGAACACATCGATGCGGTCTTCGCTGCCCGATTCGCCACGCTGCGCCACCCACAGGCTGCCGCCGTCCGGCGACATTGCCAGCCGCGTGGGACTGGCGGACACGGACAGCCGCTGCCGGATGGTGAAGCCGTGCAGATCGATCACCACCACCTCGCGCCGCTCCGGCACCGCCACGAACAGCCAGCGGTCATCGGCCGTGGCCACCCAGTCGAAGCCGCGTCCGCCCAGCTGCACGGCGGTCAGCAAACTGGTACGGCCGGCGAGATTCACGGCCGGATCGAGCACCGACACGCTGCCCTCGGCATCCAGGGTCAGCACGTGGTAGCCGGTCAGGTCCAGCAGCGGTCGCTGCAGCAGATTGCCGCCCAACACGTTCGCCACCCGCTGCCCGCAGCTCGGCCGTGCACCGGACAGCACCGAGGTGGCGTGATCCAGCCATGCCCCGATCGGCAGGTTGGGCAATGGTTGCCCGTCGGCCAGACGCCGTGCATCCACCTGCAGCTGCACGGCATCGCCGGCCCGTGCACGGGATTGGCCGGCATCGATCGTGTGCAGGCGCAGCTGCAAGCCGATGCCTTCCTGATCCAGCCGCTGGCTCACCAACTCGGCCGCCGGAACGGGTGTCGCTGCCGCGCTCAGCAGCAGCGCGGCAACCACAGTGCGTCCATGCCATCGCTGCATGGACGGCATCAGCGGCAATCGCTGCGCAGGGCCAATGCGTTAGCCGGATTGCCGGACACGCGCAGCAGCGCCCAGATGCCGCTGGTGATGCCGAACCCGCCGATGTCGCGCAGCAGATAGTCACCGCTGACCCGATTGCCTGCAGATGGCAGCAGCATTTCGAAATGCGCCATCGGTGTCAGGCTTTCCTGGCCCCCCATCGTCATGTGCATCGGGTTGTTGCCGATGCATTGCGAGGGCGTGCCCCAGGTGGCATGCGAGCCGCCCACGGGCCAGCCGCCGGCACTGACCTGTTCGGTCAGATAGGGATCGCGGGACCAAGCGTGACCGTGCAGGGTCAGGGTGGTACCACGACCCACGCCGGTGGGCAGCAGCAGCCGCATACGGGTTTCCATGCCGTTGGCGGTGGCGAAGATCGGCACGTACGGCTCGCCCAGCGGTGCGGTGGCGACCTGTGCGGAGCCGCCATTGCTGCAGCAGCTGTTGGAGAACGCCTGCCAGGCATGCGTCACGCCGGCAAACCCCTCGGCGCCGAACGGCGCATCCGGCTCCAGTCCGAAGCGATACCACATCGGTTCGCTGCCGTAGTTCACGGCCATGTGCCCAGAGTCGTGTGCATCTTCCGGTGCGGTGCGCTGCGGACCTTGGGCATTGTTCTCGCGTTCGGCGGCCAGATTGGGCACAGGGCCTCCGCCGCTTTCGCGACTGCCGTAGCGGAAGTTCAGGCCCTTCTGCTGCACCACCGCCACATCGCGCATCCATTTGCCGCCGGTTCCGGCGATCGGGTAATGCACGGTGGCCGTGGCGCGGGTTGGACGCATGTTCGTCTGGTTCGTTCCCGGGTTATGGCGGTCGATGCCGGTGTCGTCGTAGTACTCGCTCCAGCGCGCGCCCTTCGGTTCCACCACCAATGCGCCGACCGCGGCTTTCTGGCCCTGCTTCACCCGATCCGGCGGGGTCAGGTTGCTGCCGCCGTATTCGATGGCGTTGAACCGGCACAGCTTGTCCAGTCGCGCCAGTCGGGTGGTGTCGGGGGTCAGGCCGGGGTACTTCTCTTCGCGCCATGCGAAGGATTCGCTGAACGGTGCATCGTTGTCCACCTGCGGCAGTTCGTAGGCGAAGCTGCGAACCAGGGCATTGGCGACTTCTGCGGCTTTCGCTTCATCCTGCAGCGCGGTCTGCAAATCGCGCTGGTAGATCGCGACCAAGCCGGCGTTGTCGGTGCACGCCAGACGGTTCTGTAGCCGGGTCTGGCGATCGACCATGGCGGTGGCATCCAGCAGCGGTGCTTCGTCCACGGCGTCATCGGCCCCCGGGATCACGGCCCTTGCGCTGGCAATGCGCATGGCGGCCGGCAGCCGGGCGAAGGGCGATGCTCCGGTCACGCGCGCACCGCTTGCGGTGGGGTCCTCCAAACACTGGGCCGGCGTTTTCGTCGCCATCGATGCCGCCAATTCACGGGTCAGGGCATCCGGCTCCTCGCCCAGCAGTTTCTGCTCCGGATTGATCAGGGCGTGCAGGATTTCGGTGAAGGCGTCGCGATCATAGATGTGGTTCAACGAGCGTAGCGTGGGCTTGTCGGGGAACTGGTTCAGCAGGTTGTAAGCAGCAGCGGTTGCAGTGTCATCCAACGGGCAGCTTTCCGCCGAACCCACCATGTCCACATCGCCGGCGTACCATTGGTACATCTGCCGCATTCCCGGCGCGATGGTGCTGACGTGGTTCACGCCCACGGCACTGCCGTCGTAGTCCTGCACGTCGTAATGCACCATCTGCGGATGCAGGCCGATGTGGTGAGACGGGCGGATGTCGTTGTTGTTGAACGAGGTCGCATCGCCACTGCCCGGGCTGCCGCCCTGATCGCGGATGATGCCTGTCAGCGAGGTGTACCCATCCAGGTCGGGCATGGCCTTGCGGCCGCGTGGCAGCCGGTTGTGCAGCACGATCTGTACGCACTCGCCGGCCGCCGCACGCAGGACCAGCGGTTCGATCGGGCGTCCCGGTTTCAGTGCTCCGTAGCCGTTCTGGTCCAGATCCTCGCTGCGCACGAACAGGATCGCGGTGGGATCGTGCAACGGACCGGCGTGGTACTTCCTGTTGCCCACATGGTTGCCCTTGTCGTCGAACACCTGCACGATGATGGCCGCATCGCGCGGGTTGTAGGTCAGCGTGCCGCCCTTGCCATCCAGCGCCGAACCCGATGGCGTGGGAATGGCGATGCCAAGCGGGTTGTCCAGCACCCGGTTGGCCAGCACGGCCGACACGTCGTAGCGCCGCACCGGGGCGCCCTTCGGGCAATCGTTCAATGCCACCTGCCCCTGCCAGGGGGCCAGCAGGGTGGGGCGCGGATTGCCGGGCAGGGTCTGCAACCGGTCATCGCGGTCCAGGCGGTTGTCGCTGCGCAGCACGCCCCATACGCCGTTCCAGATGCCATCCTGGGCCGTTTCCACGGCGTACATGCGGTCAGTCAAATTGTTGCGGGTGACGTAGTCGGTGATGCGTGCGGCGAAGGTGAACTGCTCCGACAGCCCGGTGTTCTGCGCATTGCGCCAGCCCGAATCCGGCGCCTGGCCGTAACCGGAGCCGCCCTGCAGCCACGCCAGTCCGTTGATGCTGCCGTTGTGCTCGTGCTCGTGCGAACCGGCCTGCACCTTCACCCGCACCAGATCGCCGGAGTAGGCGCGCAGGATCGGGGTGAACGGATCGCCCTTGTGGATGTGTGCGGTCAGGGGCGGATACGGGGTGTTGCCCAGCGCCGTGTTCAGATCGCCGATGGCACGGTCGGTGCGGGTCTGGAACGCATAGGCCAGATCACCGCGGAAGCCGCTGGCCTGCGATGCAGATTTCGGATCGTACACGCGTGCGGCCACCGGTTCGTTACGGTAGTTCACCACCATCATGCCCACGTCGTCGGCGGAAATCGCTTCCGGGCATGGGCGTGGCGGGTGCGTCGTCGCGCTGTAGACCGCGTCGTGCAATTTGTCGGCATGCGGGCCGCCGGGACAGTGGTCGTCGTACTTGAAGATGGCTTTCGGATCGTCGGCCTGCTTGCGCACTGACGGATGAATCGCCTTGCGGTAACTGTCGGGGCTCGCCGTGGCCGATGGATCGTATTTGTACGGCACGCCCTGTGCGCTCACGCCGACATAGGTGCCTTTTTCGTAGGCATGCTGGAAATCGCCGAATTGCAGGAAGAACTCGCGGTGCGAATCGTCCAACCTGTCGTCGGGATCCACATGCAACGGGGTGCGGCCCTTACCGGTGATGATCGCCTGCCAGGTGGTCGGGCCGCCATCGCCGCGGGTGCCCAGCAGCACGCCGGTTTCGTTGTGGCGCCATTCGGCTCCGGGCGGCTCGGTCAGCATGGTGGCGTACAAACCCAGCTGCTGGTGAGTCGACGGCCCCAGATGATCGTGAGTGAAGGTGATGCCCAGGCCGCGATGCACGTTTTTCGTGTTCAGCACCGGATCGGAGAACCAGCGCTGCAGCGTGGTGCGCGCACCCAGCCAGTCGCAGATGCCCGGATGCGCGCCGTATTCCTTCTCGAACGCCGCGAAATCGCCACCCAGGTCCTGCCAGATCCGGTCGCACTGGTCCTTCTGGTGGCCGATGCTGACATTGAAGTAGGGATGGATGGCCGGGACCAGCGGCGCGGTGCTGCCACCGGGCTGCGGCACCGGCGCGGTGGCGTGGGCATTCCAGCTGTTGATGGCGGCGATGCGCTCGCGCACCGCACCTGGCGAGAAGGTGCCGTCCTCGTAGTTCCAGCCGTTGGCGCCGCCGTCGGCGGAGGTCAGGTCCCACTTCGGCAGATGGATGTGCTGGCCGATGACGTCGGTGGGCGTGGTGATCTGGTAGTCGTCGGCGTAGAAATCCTTCGGCACCAGGTTGGTGTGCCAGTACATCGCGCAGTCGAAGGTGTTCATACGCAGCACCAGCGGTTCGGGCGGGCGCTTGCGGTCCAGCGTGGGCACCACGTCGTCCCACAGCGACAGTATTCGCTGCTGCGGATAGTGGTATCCCAGTTTGTTGAACACCACGTCCAGCTGCAGGTTGGCGCCCTTGTAGATGCGCGGCTTGTCCGCACCGAACTGGATGCCGCCCGGCAGGCTGTCGCTGACCGGTACCAGGCTGGTCAGGCTGCCGCCGCCGAAGAATCGTCCGCCACCATCGCCGGTCTGCAGCAGCTTGCCGCGATCGTCGATGCAGGGTTCGTTGTAGGGCGCCCCCGGCACCGGCGGTGCGCCATTGACGGTGAAGCTGGCCGGCGACACGTTGCCGCCCATGTCCACCTTGTGGCTGGGATGGTCGCGCTGCGCATGGAACTTCATCGCCAGCCGTTCCAATGGCGTGCCGGATTCGGGGAAATAGATCGGCTTGGCCGCTTCCAGGTGCTTTTCCGCGGTCAAACGGGTCAGCAGTGCTTCGGAATGGCCGCCCTCGGCATAACCGGCCAGCGCATGCCGCGGCAGGCCGCCGTCGAAACCGCCGGCATTCTTGTCCATGTCCAATGGCGGTGTGGTGGGACGATGGCCGATGCTGGCCGGCGTGTTGGTGTGCTCGGTCACGCCGGCAATCCAGAAGGGATAGCCGGGGTTGGTCGGTTCATCCGGTTTCAGCAGTTCGGCCTTGGAGCCGAACCCGGTCGCCTTGGGCGTGACATGCACCGGTGCCGGCACCAGCGGCAGCGCCTTGCCGGGCAGTGGCACGATCGCCGGAATCGGTGCGCCGGCCACCAGTTCGCCATCGGGCAATGCACGTGCGTTTTTGGTGGGACGCCCGTTCTTCAATCCGAATGGCTTGGCGTGGAATTCGCCGCCCTCGTCGGTCACCGCCAGTCGTGTGCCGGTTTCCAGCACGTCGTGCACGCGCCACATGTACCACATGCCCTGGGCGAAATGCGGATAGAAATGGCAGTGGAAAATCGCATCGCCCACCGTCTTGTTGCGGTTGCCGGAACCGCCGAAGGCGATTTCGTAGGTGTAGCCTGAACCCGGCCCGATCGCCTGTGCGTCGATGTAGTTGGAGTTGTCGTCGTTGGGATTGAAAAGCCACTGGTGGTTGTGCAGATGGAACACGTGCTGTTCCTTGCCGGCATGCACGTTGCGGAACTTCACCGCATCGCCGATGTAGCTGTGATGCACGTTGGCCGGATCGTGCGGATACCAGGCCTGGGTGGCCTGCACGTCCTTGCCCATCCCCTTCCAGTCGCAGTGTTTCAGGAAGCCGTCGTAGTGGCTGGCGTCGAAGGGCCGGCCCTTGCTCTTGCGGTACTGCGCATCGACGAACTCCGGCTGGCAGCGGCCCACCGCCATCGCCACTGGCTTGTCCACAAGCATCGCGGCATCGCCCAGCGCGAAGGCGGACAAAAAGAACTCCTCGTAGGCGCAGTCCAGGCAGTCCTGCATCGGCCCGGCCTGCAAGCGGTTGGCGATGATTTCCGAGCCGATCCCGCCGGAGCCGTAGTTGATCATGAAGGCATCGCGCACGCCGTGCAGGGTGTGGCGCAGTTCGGGGTGTTCGAAGAAATACGGGAATGCTTGGGTGGCCGCGTTTTCGTCGTGGTACACCGACACGAATTCGCGGAACGGCTCCAGCCGATTCGGCAGGCTGGGATTGCGCAGGCCCTTGCTTTCCAGCGGATAGGTGCTGGCCGGGAAGCTGCCGTCCTTGTTCGGGCCGATGATGATGGCGTTGATGTCGCCATGCACGATGCGCTGGCCTTGCATCATGTTCAGGATCGGCAGACCGGCCTTGCCTTCGCTGCACCACACGCCACTGGTGGCGCAGTCGTCGGGATAGGTGGCGTCGTAGTCGATCACCGGCTGACCGCCCGGCGTGTGGCTGCGCGTGGCCAGGCGCAGTTCCTCTTCCGTCACCTGCGCCCGGTAGAAGCGCGCCTTGGCCGGCTGCACCGCCACCGTGGCGAACAGGCCCACGCCGCTGTTGCCGGCAGTGCCTTCGCCGCCGAACACCGCACCGGTGTTGGTGACCAGGAAGGCGCCCTCGGCCGGTGCGAAGAAACAATAGCTGCGCGATTGCCCGGGCGCGGCCAGACTGTTGCCATTGGTGCCGACGAACGAGGAATCGCTGTGGATGTTGCCCACCAGTTCCAGCCCCTGCGGATGGAAACCGACCGTGCGGCTGGCCACCTGGTCGTCGATCTGGAAGATTTCCGGCATGCCGGACGGATCGCGCGGCGCATGATCCAGCGGATGGTCCAGTCCCGGGAAGACCGGACCGCTCGAACGCATGGGGTTTCCAGGCAGATTCGTGCTGGAAGAGATCGCCGTGGACAGCAGATTGGTGAAGCGCACCTGCAGGTACTGCCCGGCCGCCACGCGCAGCACCAGCGGACGCGGACGCAGGTCGGGACGCAAGGCGATGCCGCGGCTGGCGTTGCGGCTGCGCGCGGCTTCGAACAGTTCCCTGCCTTTCGGCGAATCATCCAGCACATGTCGGCTGCGCACGTCGATCACGTCGTGACGCAGGGCGTACATCATCCAGTTGATGTTCTGCGCGCCGATGCGGTTGAACACCATGGGATGGTCGAGGGCCACCACGTCGGCCACCAGCGCCGATTCCGGGCAGCTGGGTTCCGGCGGCGCGCGGAGCTGCAGATCACGCAGCCGTGCCAGCTCTGCTGGCCGGGCGATGGTCGGCTGCGTGCGGATCGGTGGCGTTTCACCCCGGGCCGGTTGTGCCTGCGCGATCGTTGCAGCCGCTGCCAGCAACGCCCCGGATACTGCCGCGATCACCCACTGCATGCGCCACCCCTTTACGTTTGATCCCAACCTCACCCTGTTGGCTGCGTCCTGCTGTCAAGTCACGTTTCCTTCAGCTTGATTAATAACTCTAATCCTGAAGGATTGCAACTGTGCTGCAGCCAGCCATCATGGGAAACGGCAATGGAGCGCGAATCAGGACAGCGGCGGCAACGCCTCGCGCGGCGGCAGGGTCCAGTCGATGGGACGGCGTCCGTGGCCGGTCAGGTATGCATTGGTTGCGGAAAAATGCCCGCAACCCAGAAAACCGCGGTGCGCCGACAGCGGCGAGGGATGTGGGGCCTTCAGCACGCGGTGGCGGCGGGTGTCGATCATCCGGCCCTTGGCCTGCGCATAACTGCCCCAAAGCAGGAACACCAGTCCCTCGCGCTCGCGGTTCAGCACGTCCACCACGTGATCGGTGAAGCCTTCCCAGCCCTTGCCCTGATGGCTGCCGGCGCGGCCTTCCTCCACCGTCAGCACCGCGTTCAGCAGCAGCACGCCACGCTGCGCCCAGGGCAGCAGGCAGCCGTGGTCGGGACGCACGAAGCCGGTATCGCGCGCCAGTTCCTTGTAGATGTTGTCCAGCGACGGTGGCACGGCCACGCCCGGCAGCACCGAGAAGCACAGGCCGTGGGCCTGGTTGGGGCCGTGGTATGGATCCTGACCCAGGATCACCACCTGCACCGCATCGAATGGCGTGGCGTTGAAGGCGGCGAAGATCCGCGACGGCGCAGGATGGATGTGCACGCCGGCACGCAAGCGCTGGCGCAGGAAGGTCGACAGCGCCTGCATGTCCTCGCGCTGCAGCCAATCGCCGATGCGGGCTTTCCACGACCGCTCCAGGCGGATGGCATCGCGCTCGGTGGTCACGATGGCTGGATCAGGGGCTGGCAGGACTGTCGACGGCGGCAGCCGTTTGCGGTGCCCGTGCCGCCGCGCGCAGCTGGAACAGCACCTTGGTCAGCAGCAGGCGTTCCTCGGTGGGTTTCAGCACCAGATCGTTGGCGCCTTCGCGCAGCAGCTCGGCCTGCTTGGCCGGGTTGTCGTCGCCGGTCATCACGATCACCGGCAGCCGGCGCTTGCCGTAGCGGAAGGCGTTGCGGATCTGCGACAGCAGATCGCGTCCGCTCAGCGCCCCGACCAGGTACACATCCGTCAGCACCAGGTCGGTGCCCACATCGGCCTGCTCGTCCGGCGGGCCGGACTCGGCATCGGCGGGGTAGCGATCGTGCAGATAGTCCAGCGCATCCTCCACGCTGGTGAGATGAGTGATCTCCAGGCCCTGCGCAGCCAGCATGCGCTTGGTGGACAGCGCCACCACCTTGCTGTCCTCCACGTACAGCACCCGGCCGCCGGGAATCGGTTCGGGATGCAGATAGCCGCGCAGGAACGCCGCCAGTGCCTTGGGGCCCAGCGACTTGTCGAAGTAGTCGGTGACATCCTCGCCCAGCGTGCGCGCTTCCAGCCGGTTCTGCACGTCGCCGGACACCACGATGATCGGTACGTAGTTCTGTCCGGCCGATTCGCGCACCATCTTCGCCAGGGTCAGGCCGTCGCCGTCGGGCAGCACCAGCGCGGTGCTGACCAGATCCACCGACTGCTGCGCCAGCGCGGCGCGCGCTTCAGCCAGGTCGCCGCAGGAAATGATCCGTGCGCCGGGGGTTTCGGCCAGCAGCATGTCGCCGATCAGCTTGCGCACCAGCCTGGAGCCGTCCACCACCATCACCCGCGGGGCATCGGTAATCACGTGGCGGATGTCGTGCTTGGCAGTCATCGGTCAGTGGCGGTCCGGCCGGGTCTGGCGCAGGAAGTGGCCGGTCACGATGCCTGCTCCCAGCCATCCGATCAAGCCCGCGGCGATCCAGGCCAGTGCCGCCTGAACCGCATCCAGGCCCTGCAGGCGGAAGCCGCTGCCGTAACTGGCGGCCAGTTGTCCCACCGCCGGCTGCAGCGCGAACGCGGCCAGACTGAGCAGGGCGATCGCCAACGCACCGGCACCCAGGCCGTACCACACGCCCAGATACAGGAACGGCCGGCGGATGAAACCGTCGGTGGCCCCCAGCAGCTGCATTACGGCGAGTTCCTCGCGCCGCGACTGGATGTCCAGGCGCACGGTATTGCCCACCACCAGCAACGCGCCGATGCCCAGCAACAGTGCCAGCACCAGCGCCAACCGGCGTCCCAGCGCCAGCCAGCCATCCAGCCGCTGCCGCCACAGCGCATCGTGCTGCACCAATTCGGCTTCGGGCAGCGCCTGCAATGCGCCGACCAGCACCGATTCTTCGCCGCGCGGAGTCAGCACCAGCACGCTGGGCAGAGGGTTGTCGGTCACCGCGGCGATCACCTCGGCCATGCCGTTCTGCCCGCGCAGTTCGGCCAGACCGTCGTCGGGCGATTTCAAAGCCAGAGCTGCCACGTCGGGCTGGGCACGCCATGCATCCGCCAGTTGCTGCGCGCGCGACAGCGGCACAGCGGGTTTCAGGAACACGGTGATCTGGCGCGATGCCTGCGCGTTGCCGGCCAGTTGCGCGATGTTGCCGAGCGATGCCCACAGCCCCAGCGGCAATGCCAAGGCCATCCCCATCACGCCGATGGTCAGCAGCGCCGACACCGGCCGCCGCAGCAACCGGCCCAGACTGGCCAGCAGGCTGTACAGATGGTGATCGACCCAGGTGCCCAGCGCCGATGCCGCATCGGCCTGCAGGGGCTGGCTCGGAGCCGACGCGCGTTGCGTCGTGGCAGGGGTGATCGCAGGTGCCATCGCAGCGACTTCGAAGTCGGCCGCGATCGGCTGTTCGTCGTCGTGCGGCGGGATGTCAGGCATGGGCCAGATCCTCCGGAGCGATGTCGTCCACCAGATCGCCCTGTTCCAGCACCAGCACCCGCCTGCGCATGCGCTTCACCAGGTCCAGGTCGTGGCTGGCGATCAGCACGCTGATGCCGCGTTCGGGCAGCGACGCCAGCAGCGCCATGATGTCGGCCGACAGGGTCGGGTCCAGGTTGCCGGTGGGCTCGTCAGCCACCAGCAGCTGCGGCTCGGCCACCAGCGCCCGGGCGATCCCGATCCGCTGCTGTTCGCCGGCCGACAGTTGTCCGGGCAGGGCCTGTTCGCGTTCCTCCAACCCCAGCCGGCCCAGCACGTGCCGCACGCGCTTGCCGATGTCCGGCCGGCGCAACCCGCGCAGGATCAGCGGCAGGGCGATGTTGTCGAACACGCTGCGGTCGGCCAGCAGGCGGTGGTCCTGGAACACCACGCCCACCTGGCGCCGGTGCAGCGCCACGCCGCGGCCGCGGGTCTTGTGCAGGTTGCGTTCGTGCAGCAGCACCGCACCGCGGCTGGGGCGTTCGGCCAGATGGATCAACTTCAACAGGGTGCTCTTGCCCGCGCCGGAATGCCCGGTCACGAACAGCATCTCGCCGGCATCCACCGCGAAGCTCACGTCGCGCAGCGCCGCGCGGCCGCCGGCATAGTGTTTGCTGACGTTGTCGAATCGCAGCAGGCTCATGCCGGCAGTATCGCAGATGCCGATCGCACCTGGCGTTTGTCCATCCCCATGGGGTGGCACGTGCCCGGCGATGGCATGGCGTCATCCGCGGGACAGGCGATGCTCCGTCAGGCTGCCTTGCGCGTCGTAGAGAATCTGGTAGGACTCCTGGTCGATTCCGAACGGTGCGATGCCCATCCGGTAGATATCGGCTTTTTCAGTGCGCGCATCGGGCTCACCCAGAAGCTGCCGCACCTCTTCGCGGGTCATGCCTTTCCGGAGGCTGCGCGAGAGCGCCGGAACGAGCGTTGCGCGGGTGTTCTCGCGCGCACCCACGCCGCGTTGCGCTTTCCACGCATCGGAATCGAAACCCGCGTCATTCATGGCAGTACATCCCAGGGCAAACACCATTGCGATGATGCCTGCTATGGCACCAGGTCGCAAACGTCTCATGGCAGTCATCGTGCAGTGCTGTCAGCCGGATGGATCGTCGCTCCGGCTCGACGCGGACATCCGCGTCGTCCGGAACAACGAATTCACGCTTCAGCTTGACGTATATGCGTCACCATCCGGCGTTCCGATCTTGCCGTCGATCGTTTCGTTCGAGGTCAAGCCGTGCTGCCCGACGGGCACATCGTTGCTCCATGCCAATTCACCATTGGAATCGATGACCAGCAACTCGCCATTCTCGACGGCCTGCTGCACCAGATTGGCCAGCTCCTCATCGGAAGCATCGGGGTTTTCCACGGCGATGCGACGACCGACCTCGTTGTTGTACAGGTCCATCGCTTCGCGCGTGGCCGGGTTGCCGGGCAAGCCCTCATGTGCGGTGGCGAACTGCTCGGTCCATTCGGGCCCATACTCCTTCGCCATCCTGGCATTCCAGTACGCGTGCCGGAAGGCATCCTGATGCCCGTCGTTTCCCTGCCACTCGTCTGCACGGTCAGCCGGAATTCCCTCGGGCACGTTCGCCGAAGGCGGGTAGCGTGATGCAGCTTCGTCGAATACGTCGTTTTTCAGATCATTGAAGTCGGACAGCCCGACCAGGCCACGGTCACGGGTGAGCTGATCGATCAGCTCGCCTTCCGTTTTCGTCATGGTGACGCCGTCGGTAAACGGAATGTCGAAAATGCCGAATGCGCGCGGATGGTATTCGATGACTTCGTCATCCTGAACCTGATATTGCTCGCGCACGGTGTCGAGGTCCGGTTTCGCAAGCGGCTGCGTCGGGGCCTCGGTCGGGGTGAACGTTTTCGACACCAAGTCGGCGATCGAAGACAGGGAAACAGACATCGGGCGAGCCTCATGAGCAATTGAATTGGCGTGATCGTATTCGACTGCGGTTTGCGGCGGCCACTAGGGCAAACCCTAGGCGGCTCGGGATGATTCAGTGCGCGTTTAGTGCCGCGAGCGCGGTGCGCGGGTCACCAGTTCGCGCAGCCGCGTGCCCAGGCGCGTCATCAGCGAAGGTGCGGGCGCATCAGGCGTCGGTGTGGCGGCGGGCACGGATGATGGATTGGCGACTGCGGTCTCACGGGTCGGGCGCGGCGGTTTTTTCGCCGATTCGACAGGTGTTGCCGCCTGCGAAGCCGCCGCTGTCGCGTCGATGGCTGCCGTGGCACTATCCACCCGCTTGCCGCCGCGGCGGCGCCGGCGTTTGCGTGGCTTGCGCTCGCCTTCGGGCGTTGCCGCAGTCGCAGAGCCGGGCGATGCCGCTTCAGCAGCGGGAGCTGCCGGACGCTGCGCGGCCGTGTCATCGGTCGCAGGACGACGCGACCCCTCGCCAGACTTGCGCGGTCGCCGCTTGCGCTTGTCGCCATCGCCCCCGCCGCGACGCTGCTCGGTGGCAGCACGTTCGGCGCGCGCCTCGCGGAACAGGTCGCCGATGCTTTCCGCATCCTCGCCCTCGGCCGGCCTGGCGCGTTCCGGACGCGGCTGTGCCACCAGCAGCTCGGCGGTGACCGGCTCGGACGGAATCTTCTGGTCGATGTAGGTTTCGATGTCCGGCAGCGACATTGCATAGCGCTCGCAGGCGAAGCTGATCGCGTCGCCCTCCGCGCCCAGCCGCGCGGTGCGGCCGATACGGTGCACGTAATCCTCGGCATCGAAAGGCAGGTCGTAGTTGTACACGTGCGACACGCCATCGATATGCAGGCCGCGCGCGGCCACGTCGGTGGCCACCAGGATTTCGAGCTGGCCGGCCTGGAACTTCTTCAGCAGGCTTTCGCGCTTCTTCTGCGGCACATCGCCGGAGAGCACGCCAACCCGGTAGCCGGCCTTCTCCAGCGCGCGCGCTACCCGTTCCACGAACGCCTTGGTGTTGACGAACACCATCGTGCGCGCACCCTCGCTGCGCGACAGCAAGCCGAGCAACAGCGGCAGCTTTTCCTCGTCGGCCGGGTAGTACAGCTTCTGCCGCACCCGCGCGGCGGTGACCGTTTCGGTTTCCACGACGAGTTTTTCCGGCTCGTTCATGTGCTCGTAGGCCAGTTCCAGCACGCGGTGGCTCAGCGTGGCCGAGAACAGCAGCGTCTGCCGGGTGGTGCGTTCGGGCATGCGCCGCAGCAGGAAGCGGATGTCCTTGATGAAGCCGAGGTCGAACATGCGGTCGGCTTCGTCCAGGATGCACACCTCGCAGGTATGCAGGCTGACCACCTTGTGCTGCTTCACGTAGTCGATCAGTCGGCCCGGGGTGGCGATGATGATGTCGGCACCGGCCTGCAGCAGGCTGCGCTGCTTGTCGTAGTCCACCCCACCGTACACCAGCGCGAATTTCAGGCCCAGATCGGCGGCGAATCCCATCGCGTCCTTGTGGATCTGGATCGCCAGTTCGCGGGTCGGTGCCAGGATCAGGCAGCGCGGATCCTCGGGCTTGCGCTCGGCCAGGGCCGGGCGGGTCAGCAACCGGTTGATGGCCGCGATCAGGAACGCCAGCGTCTTGCCGGTGCCGGTCTGGGCCTGCCCGGCCACGTCGCGCCCGGCCAGCGCCACCGGCAGGGTCATCGCCTGGATCGGCGTGCAGCGCAGGAAACCGGCAGCAGTCAGTCCCGCGAGCAGGGTCGGGTGCAGGTCGAACTGGGAAAAGGGGATGTCGGTCAGGGGTTTGTCGGACACGGATGGCTGGCCTTGCAGGCAGGCGCCGGGCGCTTGCGTGAATGGGTGGCAGCCAAGCAGACTGCCGGGAGATTCCGGGGCTGGTCGTTCCCGGCACGGGACCGCGCCTTGAAACGCGCGATCGACCCCCCAAGTCTAGCATTCACGCCGGTTGCCGTCCGCAGCCGCCCGATTTCCCCGGAGACCGCCATGACCGACACCGTGATTCACGCCACCGATGCCGACTTCGACCAGCAGGTGCTGCAGTCCGACGTGCCGGTGCTGGTGGATTTCTGGGCGCCGTGGTGCGGGCCGTGCAAGATGATCGCCCCTGCCCTGGACCAGCTGGCCAGCGAATACGCCGGCAAGGCCAAGGTGGTGAAGATCGACATCGACCAGAATCGTGCCAGCGCGATGAAATACCACGTGCGCTCGATTCCGATGCTGCTGGTGTTCAAGAACGGCCAGGTGCAGGGCACGCAGATCGGTGCGGTCGGCAAGGCCCAGCTGGGGCAGCTGCTGGACAAGGCACTCTGACTGACGCCGCCTCCGGCGCAGATGCTGCCGTCCGTCGGTGGGTGGCAGCAACAAGCTGAATTGGATACGGTTTCAGGGACGAACGGCTTGCAGCCATCCGGTCCGGGTGATAGTTTTGACATGCCGGCAGTTCCAGGAAACGCCGCGCCATCCTGATCCGACACCATCTTTTCGCGTCCGCACCTGCCATCAGGCCGTGAGTGCCGCCGCTCAGCGAGGAATCCCGCTTGTCCGACACACCCAACGACGACACTGGCGCGCCAGCCGCCGCCAAGCGCGTGCGCAAGCCGCGTGTCAGCAAGAAAACCACCCAGACCGCTTCGGCTGACGCTGGCGTGGAACAGCCGGCAGCACCGCCGCCGGCTGCATCCGAACCCGCTACCTCCGAACCCCCGCCTGCACCCAAGCACAATCCGTTCCTGCGCCAGCCGCAGCAACCGGCGCAGCAGTCGCAGGGCGATGCCGGCGGAGAAGCCGGCGAAGGCGAGTCGCGCGACAGCCACCGCTTCAACCGCCGCGACCGCTTCCGCAGCAACATCGGCAATATCAACAACCGCGGCAACAATCCGGGCCAGCGCAACCGCTTCCATCGCGATGACGGCCTGCCGCGCGACGACGGCCAGCAGGAACCGTTCGTGCCGCGCCCGCACCCGCAGGTGCCGGACGGCTTTCCGCAGTATTCGCTGTCCGACCTGAAGCGGATGCCGGCAGCCAAGCTGCTGGACATCGCCGAGCAGCTGCAGATCACCGACGGCGTGGCGCGCGCGCGCAAGCAGGACATCATCTTTGGCATCCTGAAGGTGCTGACCCGCCACGGCGAGGGCGTGGCCGCTGATGGCGTGCTGGAAATCCTGCCCGACGGCTACGGCTTCCTGCGTGCGGCCGAGGCCAGCTACCTGGCCGGTCCGGACGACGTGTACATCAGTCCGTCGCAGATCCGCCGTTTCAACCTGCGCACCGGCGACCACATCGCCGGCCGCATCCGCTGGCCCAAGGACGGCGAGCGCTATTTCGCGCTGAACGTGGTCGACAGCATCAACGACGAGCCGGTCGAGGCCAGCAAGAACAAGACCCTGTTCGAAAACCTCACCCCGCTGTTCCCGCGCAAGCGGTTCCGCCTGGAGCGCGGCGACGGCAGCACCGAGGACATCACCGGCCGCATCCTCGACCTGATGGCGCCGCAGGGCAAGGGTCAGCGCGCATTGATCGTGTCGCCGCCCAAGGCCGGCAAGACCATGATGCTGCAGCAGGTGGCCACCGCGATCACCACGAATCACCCGGAAGTGCACCTGATCGTGCTGCTGATCGACGAGCGCCCGGAAGAGGTGACCGAAATGCAGCGCACCGTGCGCGGCGAGGTGATCTCATCGACGTTCGACGAGCCGGCCGCGCGCCACGTCCAAGTCGCCGAGATGGTGATCGAACGCGCCAAGCGCCTGGTCGAGCACAAGAAGGACGTGGTGATCCTGCTGGATTCCATCACCCGTCTGGCCCG
This sequence comes from Pseudoxanthomonas suwonensis, assembly GCA_003240695.1. Lineage (GTDB taxonomy): Bacteria > Pseudomonadota > Gammaproteobacteria > Xanthomonadales > Xanthomonadaceae > Pseudoxanthomonas_B > Pseudoxanthomonas_B suwonensis_A. Next base: position 51,741 of record QFNC01000003.1, read on the forward strand.
CGCCTACAACAACGTGGTGCCCAGCTCCGGCAAGGTGCTCACCGGTGGCGTGGACGCAAACGCCCTTCACCGCCCCAAGCGCTTCTTCGGTGCCGCGCGCAACGTGGAGGAAGGCGGCAGCCTGACCATCATCGCCACCGCGCTGGTGGACACCGGCAGCGCCATGGACAAGGTGATCTACGAGGAATTCAAGGGCACCGGCAACAGCGAAATCCACCTGGACCGCCGCATCACCGAAAAGCGCGTGTACCCGGCCATTGCCGTCAACCTGTCCGGCACCCGCCGCGAGGACCTGCTGATCGAGCCGGACCTGCTGCAGAAGATCTGGATCCTGCGCAAGCTGATCCATCCGATGGACGAGATCGCGGCCATGGAATTCCTGCTGGACAGGATGAAGACCACCAAGAGCAACGACGAGTTCTTCCAGTCGATGAAGCGTTGAGCCACTCGGCTGCGAATGAACGAAAAAAATGCCCCGCAGATACGGGGCATTTTGTTGCGCGGACCCGGAATGAATGCGAGAGCACCGACTACAAGATCGCTTTCGCGTTACAATGGCCGCATCAGCGCACGGCTGGTCCGTTTTCCTCGGCAGCCCGCCCGGCCATCAGCGCCGCGCCTTGCTCCGCACGTCTTTCGTTGCGCCTGACACGCCCACGCCATCCGGCCCGGCGTCATTCGTTGCTCGCAGCGCGGTTTGGAAAGCTCCGGGTATACCTGCATCGCACTGTGCGACGCGGGCGTTTTTCCTGGAGCCAATCATGAGTTTCGAATCCCTCGGGCTGTCGCCCGCCCTGTTGCGTGCCCTGGCCGATGCCGGTTACAGCACGCCCACCCCGATCCAGCAGCAGGCCATCCCGCATGTGCTGGCCGGCCGCGATCTGCTGGGCGCCGCGCAGACCGGCACCGGCAAGACGGCCGCATTCGGCCTGCCGATGCTGCAGCGTCTGGCCAAGGCCACACCGCCGAAAGGACCGCGCAAACCGCGTGCGCTGGTTCTGGTGCCGACCCGCGAACTGGCGGTGCAGGTGGCCGACAACCTGAAAACCTACGCGCGCTATCTGCGCCTGAATGTCACCATGCTGTTCGGCGGGGTCGGCATGCAGCCGCAGGTGGACAATCTGCGGCGCGGCGTGGATGTGCTGGTGGCCTGTCCGGGCCGCCTGCTCGATCACATGGAGCAGGGCCACGCCAAGTTGGATCAGATCGAGGTGCTGGTGCTGGACGAGGCCGACCGCATGCTGGACATGGGTTTCCTGCCGTCGATGAAGCGGATCCTGTCACGTGTCCCGCCCAATCGGCAGACCTTGCTGTTTTCAGCCACCTTCGAGCCGCGGATCAAGGCACTGGCGCTGGATTATCTGGAGCAGCCGCAGGAAGTGCAGGTGGCGGCGCAGAACACCATCGCCGCGACCATCGTGCACCGCGTGCATCCGGTCGAGGCGAAGAAGAAGCGCGACCTGCTGGTGCAAATCCTGGCTGAGCGCCACACCGACCGCGTGTTGATTTTCGGCAAGACCAAGCATGGCTGCAACCGTCTGGCCGAGCAGTTGGAAGACGCCGGCCTGCCGGCGCTGGCCATCCACGGCAACAAGAGCCAGGCGGCACGGCAGAAGGCGCTGGATGCATTCAAATCCGGCAAGGCACGTATCCTGGTGGCCACCGATGTCGCCGCGCGCGGCCTGGACATTCCCGCGCTGCCGCTGGTGATCAACCACGATCTGCCCATGGTGGCCGAGGATTATGTGCACCGCATCGGCCGCACCGGCCGCAATGGCATGAGCGGCGAGGCACTGTCGCTGGTGTCGCCGGAAGAAGGCGGCCTGCTGCGCCAGATCCAGCGCCTGCTGAAGGCCGATCTGCAGATGCAGACCGTGCCGGGCTATGAATTGAGCCGCCCGATCCGCCTGGATGCGCCGATGCCGAGCAACCGCGGCAGCGGCAAGCCGACCGGCGACCGTCCGCCACGCAAACCGGCTGCTGCCGATGCAGCAAATGGACCGAAGCCGAGCCGTCGCCCGCATGGCAAACCGCCGGGTGGAAAAGGCCAGCCGCAGAAAGCCAGGCCACATGCGGCAGCGAAGCCGAATCGCGGAGCAGCTCAGCCGCGCAGGCGCGCGACCGCATCGGCCTGAGCCGGCATCGCCTGCCGGTCAATTGTCCAGCGGGGTCAGCAGCTGCAACCCGCTGCCTGCCGTGTAGGACATGCCGGCCAGCATGGCGTCGGGCTTGAACGCGGCGGAGTCCTGCGATGCGGATTCCCAAGGGGTGGGTGTGCGCGGACCTGGTACATACACTCCCATGTGCCCGGTTGCCGATCCTCCCCCTGAAAGCGGAAATCCACAGGCACCCTGGCAAGCCAATAAGGATTGGCTGCTGATTCACCGCGCGTTGGCAACGCGTATGTCCAGCGTTTCGCGGCGGCACGCGTGGCCTGGGCGAGCATGTCGCGACCGCGGGCCATCTGGTAATCAGTGCCGATCACCGTGAGATTGACTTGTTCGATGGCCACGTCATCCACGCGCCCGTTGCGGTTGATCTTGATCACGGAGTAAACGGTGCCGGATAGGCCGATCCGTGATGCCGCCTCGGGAAATCGTGGTGGGGACAGGTCGAGCGGGCGGAGCTTTTCCTCTGGAGGCATGCTTTGCTCGAAACTGGCCCCGGCGATGCGCAAGTCGAATTGATCAGCGCCCGTTTGCCTGGCGACGATGTTGAGACCCATGGTGGCTTGGACGATCTTGGGCCCGTCATTATCGGTCGGAGGCCTGAATGTCCAGTGCGGCACCTTGCGTGCAACCAGTTTCAGGACGGCCGGCGGCAGTTTTTCGACGTGATCGAGGCGATAGCCAGTTACCCTGCCATTCAAGTCGATATCGACCGTGCCGGACAACAGCATGTTCATCTCTTCGTGCTTGTCGAGCACGATTGGATCATCGGATGACTGCGCTTGACCCGAGCCGACCAATACGACCAAGGTGAGCGCTAAGCCGGGAATGAGTCGATTCATCGCTGTAACTCGTTGTGTGAGAGGAACGCAGGCTTCGGCAGCTCTGCGAGGCGTCAATCACCCAGCGGCGTCAGCAGCTGCAACCCGCTGCCGGCCGTGTAGGACATGCCGGCCAGCATGGCGTCGGGCTTGAACGCCGCGGATTCCTGAGGGCCGTCCTTCCACGGCACCTCGGTGCGCGGGCCGGGGACGTAGGCACGCCACTTGCCGTAGGTCGCTCCGCCATCCTTGGGCGGACGCGCGCCGTCATACAGGTGGTAATCCACCGGGACACGCACGACCCAGAACGGGTCATCGGCCAGCTCGCCGCGACGTGGCGGCGTGAAGGTCCAGTTTCTGGCTGCGCGCAGCGTTGCGCGGCTGAAGATGTCGCGTGCACGCTTCAGTTGCGCCGCATCGCCCAGCACGGTCAGATTGACCTGCTCGACCACGGCATCGGCGACCTGCCCTTGCTGATCGACCTTCAACAGCACATAGGCGATACCGGTCATGTTGCTGCTGGCGGCTTCGTCCGGATAACGGGGTGGATCCATTTTCCCGCTCGACACCGATTCGCCTGTCGCCCGATCTTCTTCGGCATCGCCGAAACTGGCACTGTCGATGCGCACGGTGTGCTTGTCCTCGCCGGCATGGGTCGCGACGATGTTCAGCCCCATGCGGGCGCGGGCCAGCACCGGCATGCCATCGACCAGCACCGGTTCGAAGGTCCAGTTGGGCACGTTGTTCGCGATCAGGCGGGTCACGCCTTCCGGCAGGCTGTCGCCCTGGTCGATGTGGTAACTGGCCACGCTGCCGTCCGGTTTCACGTCGATGGTGCCGGAAAGCAACATGTTCATTTCCACCTGCTTGCGCATGGCCATCCGGCTGGCGCCGCTGGCCAGCACAGGCGTGATGCACGCAAGCGAGAGCGCGGTGACGGCTACTCCTGTCAAGAATCTGTTCATCATCATGTGGTTCATCCTTTCGCGAACGGACAGACTGGATTCACTGCCGCAGGGCGGCGGGTGGATTGATCAGACGGCGCACGCCGGCCGGTCAGCCAATGCTTTCGACACGAACGGCGGCAGATGCTGGGCGCCGGCGTGGATGTCGGCAGTGTAGTACAGAGTCTCGAACGGCTTGATGCGGGCATCGTTGCTGCGGAAAGCGAAGCCGCCCGACTTGCGAGCCATGGTCACGCTCCACCAGCCGGTGGGGTAACAGGGCTGCGGGAAAGGCAGGGTCTGGAAGGCGGAGAAGCCGGCCTTGCCCATTTCCGCGCGCAATTCCTTGATGAGGTCGAGCAGGGCCAGTGGCGATTCGCTCTGTTGCACCAGGATGCCGTCAGCGGTGAGCGCCTTGAAGCAGTCGGCGAAGAAGGCGGCATTGAACAATCCCGCGGCCGGGCCGATCGGATCGGTGGAATCGACGATGATCACGTCCACGCTGCCGGGCGGCAATTGCTTGACGTAGGCCAGGCCGTCGTCGAACAGGATCTCGGCGCGCGGATCGGCATTGGATTCGCACAGTTCCGGGAAGTGCTTCTCGGCCATGCGCGTGACCTGCTCGTCGATGTCGCACTGGGTCACCGCTTGCACGCCCGGGTGCTTCAGCACTTCGCGCAAGGTGCCGCAGTCGCCGCCGCCGATGATCACCACCCGCTTGGGGTCGGTGTGGGTGAACAGCACCGGGTGGGCGATCATCTCGTGGTAGAAGAAATTGTCGCGCGTGGTCAGCATCATCGCGCCGTCGATCAGCATCAGCTTGCCCCAGTCGGTGGACTGGTAGATCTCGATTTTCTGGAACGGCGACTGCACCTCGTCCAGCTTGCCGCTGATGCGGAAGCCGATGGCCGATCCGGTGGGGTCGAAGGGTTCGTAGTGCCAGTTGGCGTCGGTCATGGAGGGTCCCCGTGGTCAAGGCGGACGAGTGTAGCGGGCGGGGGCATCTAAGTGATGATGGAATGCCTGACCCCATCGGAGGTATTGGCGCGTTCACGATGACCACAGCACATATGGACCCACGGAACCAGATCATGCAGAAGACGACGACCGGATTGCTTGTCACCACCACGACCCTCACGTTGGTCGTGGGATCGATGTTGTCGGCACAGGCACCGGCCACCGATCGGGGAGCGCGCAAGTCCCCTGATGCCGGTCTGTGCCGACGCGCGCCGCAGTTGGCAGCACTGCCGCCGGAGGAGCAGGTGCGCCGGCAACAGCCGCCTGTGGCTGGGGCGCCGCCTGGGTCGGTCGAAGATGCTCTGGCGGAGGTCGTCGCTGCACCCGTGGCGGTCGCGCCATTGCCGACGATGGCACCGTCGGCGCCACCTGCAGCAACCCCGAAGGCCGCTTCGAAACTGGACAGCATCAGTGTCAGTGGCAGCAGGATGCCTGCCACGGCCCGCGAGGCTTCGGAGCATGCCCGTATGGACGGGTCGACCGCTGGTGCCGGGCCGCGCATCGGCATCGAGGAGGGAAGATTGCAGTCCGGCACGCTCACGGCCGGCGAGCACGACGATCTGCTGAATCCGCAGTTGTATGCCGATTACGTGCGTGCTTCCGATCTGGGCCAGCGAATCCGCGACTTTCCCGTGGTGGACACCGGTCGCGTGCTCACGGTGCAGGTGACCGATGCCGCGGGTCGCCCGGTGCCCTTTGCCGATGTCACTCTGACCTGCGCCGACGGCAACACGTTGTCGCTGGCATCCGCCGCGGATGGTCGTGTGGTGTTCTTCCCGCAGCTGGATCGGCTGGGTTCGATGGTCAGGCTCGACGTGCGCCATGCGTCGAAGAGACTGGCGCCGCAGCGCACGCTTACGCTGGCGGGCAGTGGCGCGCAGCAGGTGCAGGTGCGCTCCTCGCGAGCGGCTCCGGACGTGCGCCAATTCGATCTGATGGTGGTGCTGGATACCACCGGCAGCATGGGCGACGAGCTCGATTATCTGAATGAAGAATTGCAGGCCATCGTCCAGCGCATCGGCCAGGCGCATCGCGGATTGGACATCCGGATCGGGCTGATGCTGTACCGCGACCAGGGCGACGCCTACGTGACGCGCACCTATCCCTTCACTCGCGATCTGGCGCAACTGCAGGCGGCCATCGCGCAGCAGTCCGCGGATGGCGGTGGCGACTACGAGGAAGCCGTACAGGAGGCGCTGCACCGTGCGGTGACGATGGACTGGCGCAACGGCGCAGTGAAGTCGCTGCTGTGGGTGGCCGATGCGCCACCACACGATGCGGACATTGCCCACGCATGGCAGGCGGTCGAAACTGCGCGTGCGAAGCGCATCCACATCGTGCCGGTGGCGGCATCCGGTGTCGGTGACGTGGCCGAATACCTGATGCGCGCGTCGGCGGCGCTGACCCAATCGCGCTATCTGTTTCTCACTGACGACAGCGGCGTGGGCAACCCGCATGCGCCGCCGGCGGTGGACTGCTATCTGGTGACGCGCCTGGACACGCTGGTGCAGCGTGTGCTGGAGAGCCAGATCAGCGGACGCCGGATCGAGCCGTCCAGTGCCGACGTGATCCGTCAGGTCGGCCAGTACGATCACGGCCGATGCCTCACGCCGCGGCAGGAGTGAGCGCAAGCGCACTCGTGTCGCCTTAAGCATGCTGAAGATTGCTTCGCATCTCGTGCACGACGCATGCATCACCGTGTGTTCTCCCACCCTCCATCGAGGACTGCATGGCCAGCAAAAAGTCAACGAAGGCGCCTGGGTCGCGCGTCGGCAAGAAAACCGCGGCCGCCACCGCGCGCAAGCAGCGCGCCCTGCAACGCGCCATCGACGACAAGGACCAGTCGAAGAAGAAGACGAAGACAGACCGCAAGACGGCCGTGCAGGCCGGTGCCCGCAAGCAGCCGGTGCGCATGCCGAAACAGCACATCGCCAAGCCCGGGCTCGAAAGCGAACTGGATCTCGCACCGCGATTCCGTGCGCCGGCCTACCAGGGCAGCGCCAAGCTGCAGGGGATGACCGCCATCGTCACCGGTGGCGATTCGGGCATCGGGCGTGCCGTGGCGGTGCTGTTCGCGCGCGAGGGTGCGAACGTGGCCATCGCCTACTTGAACGAACACGCCGATGCCAGGGAAACCGCGCACTGGGTGGAGAACGAGGGCGGCAAGGCGCTGCTGCTGCCCGGTGACGTGACCGATTCGGCCTATTGCAAGGCCGCGGTGGCCAAAACCATCGACACCTTCGGCCGGCTGGACGTGCTTGTGAACAACGCCGGCTTCCAGTTGCATGCCGACACGCTGGAAGACATCACCGATGCGCATCTGCAGGAAACGCTGCAGACCAACGTGGCCGGTTACCTGTACATGGCACGCGCCGCACTGCCGCATCTGCAACGTGGCGCCGCGATCATCAATTGCGGTTCGGTGACCGGGCTGTTCGGTAGCCCGAAGCTGATCGACTATTCCACCAGCAAGGGCGCCGTGCATGCCTTCACCAAGGCCCTGGCCAGCAATCTGCTGGAGCGCGGCATCCGTGTGAATGCGGTGGCGCCGGGACCGGTGTGGACACCGTTCAATCCCGCCGACAAGCCGGCCAGGGACGTCGCCGAATTCGGCCAGGACAGTGCCATGGGACGACCCGCGCAGCCGGAGGAACTGGCACCGGCGTTCGTGTTCCTGGCATCGCCGGTGATGTCCTCGTATGTCAACGGCATCGTGCTGCCGGTGATGGGCGGTCCGACAGGCTGACGCCGCTGTTGCCGGCATGGCCGTAGAATGGCCGGCTGTTTTCCGGCCCGAAGCGGATCCCATGACCTGGTCCATCGACAACGCGCGCAAGACCTACTCCATCCCGCACTGGGCCGATGGCTATTTCGACGTGGATGCGGACGGTCGCGTGGTGGTGGCGCCGAAGGGCACCAATGGTCCGCGCATCGCGCTGGCCGAGGCGGTGGATCGCGCCCAGGGCAACGGTACCCATCTGCCGCTGCTGGTGCGCTTTCCCGACATCCTGGGCGACCGCCTGGCCAAGCTGCAGGCGGCTTTCGCGCAGGCGCGTGCCGACTGGGATTACCAGGGCGACTACACTGCGGTGTATCCGATCAAGGTGAACCAGCATGCCGGCGTGGCGGGCGTGCTGGCCTCGCATCACGGCGACGGCTTCGGACTGGAGGCCGGCAGCAAGCCGGAGCTGATGGCAGTGCTGGCGCTGTCGCGTCCCGGTGGCGTGATCGTGTGCAACGGCTACAAGGACCGCGAATACATCCGGCTGGCGCTGATCGGGCGCAAGCTGGGCATGCAGGTCTTCATCGTGATCGAGAAGCCGTCCGAACTGCGCCTGGTGCTGGAGGAAGCCAAGGCGCTGGACGTGATGCCGCTGCTGGGCGTGCGCATGCGGCTGGCCTCGCTGGGGGCGGGCAAATGGCAGAACAGCGGCGGCGACAAGGCCAAGTTCGGGCTGGATCCGCGCCAGCTGCTGGACCTGTGGAAGCACCTGCGCGATGCCGGGATCGGCGATTGCCTGCAGCTGCTGCACTTCCACATGGGCAGCCAGATTTCCAACGTGCGCGACATCGCCCGCGGCATGCGCGAAGCGGTGCGCTACTTCGTGGAGCTGTCCAAGCTGGGCGCGCGCATCACGCATGTCGACGTGGGCGGCGGGTTGGGCATCGACTACGAAGGCACGCGCAGCCGCAGTTACAACTCGGTCAACTACAACATCGGTCATTACGCATCCAGCATCGTGCAGCCGCTGGCCGAGGCCTGCGCAGCAGAAGGGCTGCCGCAGCCGGGCATCATCACCGAATGCGGCCGTGCGATGACTGCGCATCATGCCGTGTTGGTGGCGAACGTGAGCGAAGTGGAACAGGCGCCTGCAGGCCGGGTTCCGCCGGCCAACGATGACGAATCGGTGCCGGTGCGGCAGTTGCGCGAACTGCACGGCGAACTGCCGCAGCGGCCGGCGGTGGAGGTGTACCACGAGGCAGCGCAGGCGCATTCCGAAGGGCTGGCGCTGTACGCGCTGGGGCAGATCGACCTGGTGCAGCGCGCACGCATCGACGACCTGTTCTACGCCATCGCGCATGCGGTGAAGGCGCGGTTGACCTACGATGAAAAGAGCCACCGCGACCTGCTGGACGAACTGAACGAACGGCTGGTCGACAAGTACTTCGTCAACTTCAGCGTGTTCGAATCGATGCCCGACGTGTGGGCGATCGACCAGGTGTTCCCGATCGTGCCGATCGAGCGCCTGCACGAGGCACCCGATCGGCGCGGGGTGATCTGCGACCTGACCTGCGATTCCGACGGCAAGATCGACACCTACGTGGAAAACGAGGACCTGGACAGCTCGCTGCCGTTGCACGCGCCGCAACCGGGCCGCAGTTACCGGCTGGGCTTTTTCCTGGTGGGCGCGTACCAGGAAATCCTGGGCGACATCCACAACCTGTTCGGCGATACCGACGCGATCGAGGTGAAGGTGGACGGCGACGGCTGGCGCATCGCCCAGCAGCGCCGCGGCGACACCACCGACGTGATGCTGGATTACGTGGGCTACAAGCTGGACGACCTGCGGCGCGCCTACCGCGGCAAGGTGGCGGCGGCCGGACTGCCCGCCAACGAGGCCGCGCGCCTGGAAGCCGTGCTGGAAAGCGGCCTGACCGCGTACACGTATCTGGATGACGCGCCGCTGGATTGAGGTGCATACCCGGGTTCGACGGTCAGGCCGAGGCGCTGTGTTTCTCGCGTCCGTCGTCTGGTCGGGATGCTCTCATTCAGCACCCTGCGGACTGTGCAACCCTATCGGCTGGAACAACGGGTGCGCTTCACCTTCATTGCCCGAGCTCATTGCTCCATCCTTCCAGCCAATCGATACTGGTCCATGATCTGCGCGATCCAGCTGTGGAATGCGGGCCGAAGCTGGTCGAAGTATTCGGAGTGAATATCTGCAGCACGTTCGCGGTGCCTGATTTCGTAACCGGTATCGCGCTTCATCAGGAAGACCCCTTCGCCGCCGGGGTTTGTGCACAGGAAATCGGACAGATCTCTCTGCTCGCCTGCTGCGATGACGTCCTCGAGAGTGACCGTCCAGGCATTTCTCAGTTTTGCGACTGCATCGCGGTCGTTGCGGAAATGGCGTTCTTTCAGAGACCACAGCGCGTTGCTCAAAACTGCTTCGATCTGTTCGTCCCGGGATAGCGTCGTGGATTGAGACGCGGAAGCGTTCGGCGCGCTGCGCCATGGCGCCACCACCAGCAGCACGCCCACCAGCACCAGCAGCGCACCGCCGAGGCGGGTCAAATCCACCGGGCGCTGCGTCTGCAAGATGCCGAAGTGATCCAGCAGCAGCGAGGCGGTGACCTGGCCGAAGATGGTCAGGCAGATGATGGACGCGGCGCCCAGCCGTGGAATCAGCAGGGTGAAGGCGGCCACGTACAGCGCGCCGATCAGGCCGCCCATCCAGATCCAGACTGGCAGGCGCGCATCCGGCGCCAGCCGCAGGCCGTTGCGCGACGCCAGCAGGTACGCACCCAGCGCCAGCGTTCCTACCACGAACGACACGAATGCGGCCGCGACAGGCCCACCGATCTGGGTGCCGAGGCGGGCATTCACCAGACCCTGCAAGGGCAGGATGGCGCCGATGACGATGGCCACGGCGATGCCGGCCCACAGGGTGTTGTTCATGCGTTCGGATTCCGGTGGATCTGAAGGCCGGCCGGCGATTGGCTGACCGGCATCAGTTCGATGCGGTTGACATTGAGATGCGGCGGCAACTGCACCAGCCAGCGCACGGTGTCGGCGATGTCGTTGGCCGTGATGGGATCGGCACCCGCATACAGCGCGTCGGATGCGGCCTGGTCGCCACCGGTGCGCACCAGTGTGAATTCGGTTTCGGCCAGGCCCGGTTCGATGCTGGTGACGCGCACGCCGCTGCCATGCAGGTCGCTGCGCAGGCCCAGCGAAAACTGGGTGACGAAGGCCTTGGTGCCGCCGTACACATTGCTGCCGCGGTACGAGTAGGTCGCGGCAATCGAACTGATGTTGACGATCAGGCCCTTCGCGGCGATCAGCCGTGGCAGCAGCGCATGGGTCAGGGTGACCAGGCCGGTGATGTTGGTGTCGATCATCTGCCGCCACTGCTGCAGGTCGGCCTGCGGCGCGGGCGCGGTGCCCAGCGCCAGTCCGGCGTTGTTCACCAGCAGGTCGACGTGCTGGAAACGCTCCGGCAGCGCGTCGATCGCGGCGGTGATGGCATCGGCATCGCGGATGTCGAAACAGGCCACGGCGCAGGCATCGCCGGATTCGGCCTGCAGCACGTCCAGCCGTTCGCGGCGACGGCCGGTGATGAGGACCTGCCAACCCTCGCCCAGCAACATGCGGGCGATGGCGCGGCCGAACCCGGAACTGGCGCCGGTCACGAATGCGGTGCGGGGCATGCAGGTGCCATGCGGACGAGAGGGCTTCCATGGTAGTGCCTTCCCGGCGCGCGATCGCGCGATGCCGTTACCACACGCATGGAATCAGCCGCTTCGTGCTGCGCGCATAGGCCGGATACTGCTGCGGGAAGGCCTGCCGCAGCGCCCGTTCCTCCACCCGGATGCGATGCAGGAACCCGGGCACCACCAGCAGCGCCATCGCCATCCAGCCGGCCCACGTGCCCAGTGCCAGCGGAAAGCACAGGAACGTGCACAGCGCGCCGGTGTACGAGGGATGCCGCAACCAGCGGTAGGGGCCGTGCCGGATCAATTCATGATCGTCGTGGATGGCGACGTGGATGGTGAAGAAGCGGTCCAGCACCTGCACCGAGCGGATCCGCAACACGATGCCGGACAGCATGCCGGTGCAACCGATCGCGAACAGCACCAAGCGCAGTCGTTCCGGAGCCATGCCGATGCCCTGCCAGGCCATCCACAGGCTTGCGATCACGCCGGTAGGCAACAACACACGCAGCCATTGCAGCGTGCCGGCATCGTGTGCCTTGCCGCGATCGGCGGCGCGCAGGCGGTGAATCCAGACCTCGCTGCCCAGCCACAGAACAGACAACACGGCCAGCAGCAGCGTGCCCGGAGTCGGCGCGGAAAAGGAAACGATCACAACCCGTAACGGTCGATCACGTCCTGGTGCGGCCGGGTATCGACCTTGCAGGCCTCGGCCAGTCGCAGCCAGCACAGGCGGTTCGGCCAGTCTGCAGTGGTCTCGCGCAGGGTCTGGTCGATCACCGCCGGCGCAGTGCCATCGGGCGCGGCCACGCTGAAGAACACGCCCGGCAGTTCGGCCATGCCGTTGTCGCGGTCCGCCAGCCGGTACTGGTCGTTGCTGTGCAGGCTGACATTCCATCCGCGTGCCTGTAGGGCATCGACGAACGCGTCCAGCGCGGCCTTGCCCGGATGCGGACCATCCACCGGCCAGCTGCGACCCAGTTGCCCGCTGCGCAGCACGTGCACGGCGGCGAAGGTGGGGATGAAGCCGCTGCGCTGTTCGTCGTTGTCCGGCGGCGGCACCAAGGGCTGTGCGTCGAACACCACCAGATCGCGCGCGTGCTGCGGATGCCGGAAAGCGGCGTTTTCCTGCACCTGTGCCGTCACCGGGCCGGTGCGGCGGGCCATGTAGTCGAGCGATTCGCCGTTGTCGTGGAACCGGATCAGCGCCCAGCCCCAGTGCTCCTCGATGGGCCCTTCGCCCGGATCGACATTCAATTGCAGCCGTTCGGCCATGGCGCGCACGCCGGCCCAGTCTTCGGCCGCACTGGCGGCAGTCAGGTAATCCCAGCCCGGCGAGGCGTCATCCGGTAGTGCATCCACCAGCTCGCGTTGCACCGCGGCCGCATCGGCAAAACGCTGCTGGCGCATCAGGCCGGATGCCAGCAATCGCCGCGCGCCATGCGATCCGGGTGATTGCGCCAGCAGTGCACGGCAATGCCGTTCCACCGCCGGCCAGTCCGCATGCCGCCAAGCCAGTTGCGCGCGGCACCAGTGCGCGGTGACGGGATGATCGGCGTCATGCAGGCGTGCGAGTTGCTCCACCGCTTCGCTGGCCGCGCCGCCATCTTCCAGCAGCATGCCCAGCAACACGTAGGCCAGCGGTTGTTCCTGGCCGGGCGTACGATGCCGCCGCAGGTAGTCGAACAGCAGCGCATGCGCCTGATCGCCGGCACCGCAGGCCTGCAGCGCGCGTGCGGTCTGTTCGCACAGCTCGACATCGTCGGGGCGTTGTTGCAACGCCGTCTGCAGCCACTGCACGTCGCGTTCGGGGCTGCGCGGTGCATCACCCAGCTCGTGAGTCAGCCAGTGCAGCAGGCGGGCGGCAGGCACCGGCAGGGCTTGATCATGACCGTGTGCGGCGATCGAACGTTCCAATGCATCCAATGCTGCCGCGGCACCGTGATCCACGCGCAGCCGCGCCTGGTGCATCCGTGCCAGCTGCAGCATGCGTCGCGCCGACCACAGCGCATCGCGCTGCAAGGCCAGCGGAATGCACACCGCTGCCATGTCCACCACATGCCGATGCGCGCCCACGGCCGCGAAGTGATCCAGTCCCTGCTGCAACCGGCGACCCAGCTGCCAGCTGTTTTCATCCGGATGGCGCTGCAGCAACGGCGCTGCCGCTTTCGCCCAGCGCAGCAATTCGGCCGGATGCAGTTCGTGCGGATCGGGCAGACAGGCGAAGGCCTCCTCGTCGCGGCCCATTGCGGCCAGCGCATGCGCCTTGATCACGTCGCGCGGCTGGGCGATGTTGCGCCATTCCGGACCCTCGGTCCTGGCTTCCTCGGCGGCGATGTGCTGCAGCGCTTCGTCGAAACGGCCCAGTTCGATCAGCAGCTTGTTGCGGATTTCCAGCATGCCGGCATTGACCTCTTCGCCGGCATCCTCGGACAGCTGCATCTGCGCCTGCAGGTAGGCCAGGGCGTCGTCGAAACGGCCGGCATCGCGCAGGGCTTCGGCCTTTTCGGTGCTCAGGCATTGGAAGCAGCCCCATCTCGGCGTGATCCGGGCCAGGGTTTCATCGCACACGGCGATGCGCTCCTCCACCCAGCCGGGGCCGTCGATGTTGGCGTAGCAGGCCGACAGGTCCTGGGTCACGCACACCGACTGCGGGCACTGGATGGTGTCCGGGCGATGCGCGAACTCGAACAGCGCGGTGGCATCGGCCAGGGCCATGTCGCCTTCGCCCCGATTGCCCAGCCGGTTGCGCATTTCCCAGTGCCGCACGAACACTTCCAGCCACGGATTGTCCAAGGTGCGGCACAGCGCCTTGGCTTCCGGCAGCAGCGCCTCGGCGCGGGCGACTTCCAGGTCGCACACGTCGTTGGTGAGGCGTTCGATCAGCTCGGCGTTGTGGGCCTGGCCGGCTTCGGTCAGGTCGTCCTGCAGTTTCATCACCCATTGCCAGATGTTCATGCCGATGCGTCCGTTGGCCGGGACGACGGATCGATCAGCCGCTGCACCGAGGCCGCCAGTTGCTGCAGGGCGCGATTCAGCGACGGCCCGCCATCGCCATGGCTGTTGTGGCCCAGGATGGTCTTGAAGGCTTTCAGCAGCACCGCCGCATCGTCGGCATGCGGATTGCCGGCGCGCATGGCCTTCAGCAGCGCGTCGATGGCGGGGTTGTCCAGGTTCACGTACAGCCGGCTGGCCGGGGCGTCGTCGATGCGGGCGGTGAACTGCCGTGCCAGCCGCAGCGCCGCCATCGACATCTGCTTGTCGCTGGCGTCCTCGTCCAGGCGTCGTTTGAGTTCGCTGTCGCGGTCGGTCACCACCACCAGCGGCAGATCGTGCGGACTGAACCGCGCCGCCACCAGTGCTTCGCCATCTCCCAACCGTGCCTGCAACCAGTCCAGTTCGGCCTGCGGCAGCGTGGCGGCATGGAACAGCTGGCGATTGCCCTGTTCGGTGCCCAGTTCCACCAGGCGCACGCCGCGCGATTGCGTCCAGCGGCGCAGGAACGGCACCACCGCATAGCGATTGCCGTGCGCCACCGGAATGCCCAGCGCGCGGAACAGCATGCCTTCGAAACCGACCTGGTTGTCCAGCACCACGTGCACCGCGCCGCGTGCCAGCAGCTCCGCCGCCGGCAGGTCGCCCTGCGAGGTGGGAATGCGCAGGCTGTCCTTCAGCAGGTCGAACAGGCGCTCGTCGCACAGGGCCGCTCCCAGCAGCCCCTCGTTATGCCGCGACAGCACCCGACGCCACGCCTCCGGTTGCTGCCGGGCCACCTGGGCCAGGCCGTCGATCAGGGTTTCCAGCAGGGCGTGACGGGTGGCTTCGTAATGACGGTCGCGCTGCAGATCTTCGCGGCTGGCGGTGGGGGTCATGCGGGTGGATTCGATCACCCCGCCCACGAAACCCGCCCAGCTGGGCAGCAGGTCGCGGGCGTTGTCGTCCAGCAGCATGCCGCGCAGGAACACCGACAGATTGCGGTTGTCGCTGGTGCCGTAGGTGGCACCGTCTTGCACCCACAGCAGGCCGGTGGCGTCGCTGTCCTCGCGCGGGGCGACCGGCAGCGTGCAGATCGGCTCGAAGTGGTGCTCGAAGCGCGCGGCGAATTCCAGATCGCGCCGGCGCTGCTGCAATGGATGCAGCGGGACGGCATCCTGTTGTCGCCACGGCGGCGGGTCCGGATTGATTGCCTGCGGATTGCCGGCGATGAAGATCGGTTCGGACAGCAGCGCGCAGTAGTGTTCCAGAATCTCGTGCAGGCGTGCTGGCTGGGTCAGCATGGCGTAGTCGTCGTGCAGTTCCAGCACGATTTCCGTGCCCACGGGCCGCGCCGGCATCGCCGTGACCACGTACTGCTCGGCGGTGCTGGACACGTAGCTGTGCCCCGCATCGGGCTGCTGGTACGAGGTGGTGCGCACGGTCACGCGTTTGGCCAGCACGAATGCCGACAGGAATCCCAGCCCGAACATGCCGATCAGGCCGCTGTCCTCGTGGCCCGACTGCCGCAGCTGGCGGGTGTAGCCCACGCCCACGGTGGCCAGATACTGGTGGATTTCCGCTTCGGTCAGCCCCGCGCCGGTGTCGATGATGCGCAGCACGTTGGCGGCGCGATCCACGCTCAGGTCGATGCGTCCCGGCTGCCCCAGTGCGGCCCAGTCGGCATCTTCCAGCCGCCGCCGCAGGATCGAATCGTGCGCGTTCTGCACCAGTTCGCGCAGCGCCACCATCGGCGTGGAATACAGATGCTTGCTCAGCACCGACATCAGGCCGCTCAGGTCCACGCCGGCGCGGCGGATCTGGCTCAGGTCGTGGGATGGCGGTTCGACGGAAGAATCCATGGGTGCTCGAATGGGAAAGAGATCAGGCCGTGTCGTCGGGCGATGCCGTCTGGGCGGCCGGCTTGCGTTTGCGCGGCGTCGTCGCCTTGGCTGCAGCCGATGGCTTGGATGCCGCTTCGCCAGTTGGCGCGACCGATTTGCGCTTGCGCGAACTGGCCGCCTTGCCGGAGGTGCGCGACTTGGTGGCGCGATGCTGCTTCAGCATGTCCTCGGCCAGCAGCACGTCCTCGGACAGGATCCCCGCGGCCCTGGCGATGGCGATGCGGGCGGCGGCCTTGTTCTCGTCGGGATTGGCCAGCAGCAATTCGCGGATGGCTTCGCGCACGGCCTTGTCGGCATCATGCTTCAGCTTGAGATGTTCGCCTTGGCGGAACAGCCCCATCAGCGCATCGACGACGGGCTTGATCAGTGCGGCTTCGATCGGCATGGGAGGAGTCTCCGTTGGCCCTGCAGTGTAGGCCGAAGGCATCTCACCGGCGGCGACGCCGGCCGCGGCCGGTCACTGCGCCTTGATCGCCATCGCCGGCAGGCCGCCGGAGGCCAGCTTCGATTTGGCATCGGCCAATTCGGTGGCAGTGCCGTAAGGCCCCATGCGGACGCGGTACATCGTTTTGCCGTTGATCTGCGCCGACTCCACCCGCGCGTTCAGACCCAGCAGCGCGATCTTCGCCTTCACCGCCTCGGCATCGCCGCTGGCCGCGAACGAGCCGGCCTGCAGTACGTAGGGCGTTTGCATGCGCGTGTCGGTCGTGGCCTCGGTGGTTGATGTGGCTGCTTGCGTTGACGTTGGGGTCGCGGTGGTCGTGGCATCTGCCTGACGCGCAGGCTGTGGGGTTGCCGCAGACGGGCTGTTCGTCACTGCGCCGTCGGCAGCGGCCGTGGCGGTGTCGACGGCCTGCGGCGGCGTGGCATCGGGCTCAGCGGTTTGCGCGGCCTGCTGCTGTGCGAGACGCTGCTTGCGTGCGGCTTCATCGCGTGCAGCGGCAGCCAGCTGGGCATCGGTCAATTCCACTTCCTGGCCGGGCAGCAGGGTATAGAAGTCGTAGTCCTCGCCAGTGCCGGCGGCAGCAGGCGGCTTGCCTGTGGATGCGGCAGGTCCACGCGGCTCGCTCACCACCGCGGCATCCTCGGCAGTCACCGGTTGCGGCTGTGCATCGGGGTTCGGGCGGGGCCGCAGAAAGCCGCCGGACTCGTCGTCGCCCAGCACTCTCGGCAATGCCAGAATCACCAGCAGCGTCAGCAACACGCCCAGTACCAGCCAGGCCCAGCCGGGCAAGCCGGCGGCGTTGCTGCCACCCTTGCGCCGTGCTTGCGATTTTCCGCCTCGTGCCGCCACTTACATCGCCTCCGGGGCGTGCACGCCCATCAATGCCAGGCCATTGGCCAGAACCTGCCGCGTGGCCTGCGCCAAAACCAGTCGCGCATCACGCAGCGCGGCATCATCCACCAGAAACTGGTGATCGTTGTAATACGTCTGGAAGGCCTGTGCCAGTTCCAGCAGATAGGTGGCGATGAGATGCGGCTCCAGCTGGGTGCCGGCCGCGGCCACCACGTCGGGCCAGCGCGACAGGTCGGTCAGCAGCTCGCGCAGGCTGGTATCCTCCAGGTCCAGCGGCTGCGCCAGACCATTGTCGGCATCGAAGGCCAGGCCACGCTCGGCCAGCTGCCGGAACACCCCGCAGATGCGCGCGTGCGACAGCTGCACGTAGTACACCGGGTTGTCCAGCGACTGCGAGCGCGCCAGGTCGATGTCGAAGGTGAGCTGCGAATCCGGCTTGCGCGCCACCAGGAACCAGCGCGTGGCATCGCGGCCGGCCTCGTCGATCAGGTCGCGCAGGGTCAGGTAGCTGCCGGCGCGCTTGGACAGTTTCACTTCCTCGCCGCCGCGCATCACCGTGACCATCTGGTGCAGCACGTACTCCGGCCAACCCTGCGGAATGCCGACATCCAGCGCCTGCAACCCGGCCTTCACGCGGGCCAGCGAGCCATGGTGGTCGGCGCCCAGTTCGGTAATGGCGCGCTCGTAGCCGCGCTGCCATTTCGACAGGTGGTAGGCCACGTCCGGTACGAAATAGGTGTAACTGCCATCCGACTTGCGCATCACCCGGTCCTTGTCGTCGCCGAACGCGGTCGTGCGCAGCCACAGTGCGCCGCCGTCCTCGTAGGTGTGGCCGTTGGCGGACAGGCGCTGCACGGTTTCGTCCACCTTGCCGTCGGTGTACAGCGACGATTCGAGGAAATACGTGTCGAACTGCACGCCGTAGGCGTCCAGATCGGCGTTCTGCTCGCGGCGCAGCCAGGCCACCGAAAACGCGCGGATGGCATCGAGGTCATCCGCATCGTGCTTGCCGGCCACGGTGTGGCCATCGACCTCGACGCGGTCGCCGCGCAGGTACGCATCGGCCACGTCGGCGATGTAGTCGCCGTTGTAGGCATCGGCCGGCCAGCCGGCATCGCCCGGCTTCAAGCCCTTCGCGCGTGCCTGCACCGATGCGGCGAGATTCTCGATCTGCACGCCGGCATCGTTGTAGTAGAACTCGCGCTTCACCGCCCAGCCGTTGGCTTCCAGCACGCGGGCGATGCAGTCGCCGATCACCGCGGCACGGCCGTGGCCCACGTGCAGCGGACCGGTGGGATTGGCCGACACGTATTCCACGCCGGCCGTGCGTCCCGCACCACTGCTGTTGCGGCCGAACTGCGCGGTTTGCGCGTGGATGTCCTGCAGCAGCGCCTGCCAGGCTGCAGGAGCCAGCCGCAGGTTGATGAATCCGGGGCCGGCGATCTCCACGCCGGCGATGGCCGCATCGGCCGGCAGGGCGTCCACCAGTGCCTGCGCGATGACACGCGGATTGGCCTTCTGTCCCCGCTTGCCGAGTTGCCCGGCCAGCAGCATCGCGGCATTGCTGGAAAAATCGCCATGGCTGCGCTCGCGCGGACGCTCGATAGTGAAATCGGGGGTGGCGAGGTCGGCCGGCAGGCTGCCGGACTGGCGCAAGCTGGCGATGCCCTGCTCGATGAGGGCGCGGAGTCGGGTTTTCACGGATGCTGCAGGCGGCGCGTCAAAGTGCCTGCATTGTAAAGGATTCGGCGCGATGGATCAGCGCGACGGGCGCGCGCTGGCCTGGCGATAACGCCCTTTGTCGCCCAGTGCCGGTGCGTTGCGATCCACCGCCACGCACAACCGGCCATTGCACAGCACGGCATCCGAGGCCTGGTAGGCCTGCAGCACCGGCAGCGCGTTCTCGTAGCGCTGCATCGTTTCGCGCGCCTGCGCCACCTCACGCCGGTAGTAACCCAGCACCGCCCAGCCGGCCATCAGCACCAGCAGCACCACACCGATGGCCGTGCCGAACCACAGCCACACCAGCCGGCCGGTGCCCTGCAGCCGTGATGACGCCGCCTGCACCGCGCGATCGTACTGCGCCGCCGTGGGTGCCACCGCATCGCGCGCCTGCTCCACGATCCGCGCGCCGGCGCCGTTGACCAGCGTGGACACCTCGCGCTTGACCTGCGACACCTCGTAGCGCAGCGTGCCCATTTCCTGCTGGATGGCCTTGTGCATGCGGTTCTCGCGCTCGGTCATTTCCGAGCGCAGCAGCAGCAGCGCCTTCACCGCCGCCTGCAGATCGGCCTGCGGCGCATTCATAGCACGAACGCCGCCTGCTGGGCCAATTGCTGCTGGCGGTCCTGTTCTGCCAGCAGTCTGTCGCCCAGCTGCCGCATCTGCTGCCCGTCCGGCGAGTGGCTGAAGTCGGTAGCGATTCGGTCCAGCGCGTCGCTGTCGCCGTCCATCAGCGCGGCGAAGGCCTTGTCGAGAACGGGGTCGTTGAAGGGGCCGCGCTGGTCGGTGCCTGGATTCCTCGTCGCTTCTGATGCAAGAGCCGTATCAGCTTGTTGCCGATCGCTGTTTTCTTCGGACAGGATGTGTTCCTGAATGAAAGTGCGCTTCGGCCACGGGTTGGTCGTCTCGCGATTATGGGGGCTGTTCTTGAGAGGTGCCTTGATGGACCGGATGTCGTCGATGTTCTGCGAAGGCTTCAACGAGCCTTCGTAGTCCGTGTCGATCACCCGGTTGCCCTGTTTGTCGACAGTCGTCTGATACACGTTGGCCTTGGCCAGCCCCTTCCAGACGAAATCGACGCAGCTGTTGGACAGGAAATGGTAGTTCAGATTGAAGTCACCCTTCTTTTTCAAGCCGTCTTCACCATGCTTCTGCAGAGCCTCGTACTGTTCCTTGGAAATCTGCATGGTGCGGGAATAGAGGGGGTTCGCATAAACATCCTGTTCGTCTTCAACGATATGTCCTGGGCCACTCATTTCCGATTTCTTCGGTGCAAATCCATACCCTTTCGTATTGATCCCATCGCTGACGGTATAATACATGTGACCGGGCCCTGATGGCTTGTCCTTTGGCTTTCCCTCCTTTTCCAGCATGATCGTGCCAGGAGCAGCCACATAAACGGTGACCGTATAGATTGGCTGTTGGGTGTTTTTAGGTGCTTTCTGTGGTTCATCCGGCGTCATTTGCAGCCTCGCAGGGAAGGTTTATCATTTGTGATAGTAGTGCGAAACCAGAAGCTCCGCATTGATGCCTCGAAGGGCTTCATGGGATTCCATGTTCTCGGCTTCAAGCACGTAGCGCCCGGGCTCCGGCATCGGGATAATGGCGACCCGATAGATGATGTAGACCAGTTCCATCGAATATTTGCCGGCAGCGATCAGTTCTTCATTGTCGGTGCCGGCGCCGTCATGGTCGATGAATATGCCCGAAGGATTCGGGCGGTCTTCGAATCGCCATGGATCGCCAGGTTGGCTGGGAGGAATGTCATGATTTTCATCCAGAATGATCTCGATGGGCGGCTCCTTGCCCCCATTCACCAATCGCAACAGCTTCAACCGGATCGGCACGTCCGAGTCCACCAGGTGTTTCCGAGCCGCGGTGTGGGCAGCATCGAATTCGGCAGTTTGCTCCTCCGGCGGAGGCGCCACGGTGCGGAACCCGATGAACACCGGCCGCAGGTTGCCATTCTCGTTCGGCGGCGGCAGCTCGAACTCCACCCGCACCGTGTTGCCGGCCTTGTCCAATGGAAATGGCACGACCACGGGAAAGTTGTCGGGCTTCGGCGCTGGGATGCGAAACCAATCGCAGGCGGTCAACAGCAGCAGGCACGACGCAACCGCGATACTACGCCGCAGCCAGGGCGTGGTGTTTGCGGATGCAGTGCGGCTGGCAGGGTTCAAGGATGTGTCCTTACGCATTCAGATGCGCTCGCAGCGTTGCATGCGCCGCCGGCCGAGTCAAGCGGCCGAGCGCGACAGCCTCGTCGTGGCTGCCGATTTGCGTGGCGCGTTCATCGCACGAACGCCCCCTGCTGGGCCAGTTGCTGCTGGCGGTTCTGATCTGCCAGCAGGCTGTCGGATCTGCTGCCGATCCGGCGAACTGTCGGCACCGTGCAATGACTGCGTCCTTGCGTGCAGGGCGCTGCTGAACGCTGCGTCGGTCGATTGCCGTTTCAAGCAATGATTCGAATGGCCGCTTGCCTCCATCCGGATCGCCTGCCCCGCCGATCGCGGCGGCAAAGCAGGCATTTTCATCGACATGTCCCTGTCATTATCCTCGGATTTGAATCAGGACACCGCGAGTTCGGAAAATGCGTCACGGGTCAGATTGACAGGTTCGCCGGTGGTGCACACCACATTGTCCTCGATGCGGATGCCGCCGTAGGGACGCAGTTCGGCCACCTTGTCCCAGTTCACGCTGTTGCGGTGGCTGCCGGTTTTCACCTTGTCCAGCAGCATGTCGATGATGTACAGCCCCGGCTCGATCGTCACCACCATGCCGTCCTGAAGGGTGCGGGTCAGGCGCAGATAGGGATGACCTTCCGGTTTCGGAATGGTGCCGCCGCTGTCGGATGCGGAAAATCCGGCCACGTCGTGCACCTGCAATCCGAGGCCGTGGCCGATGCCGTGCGGGAAGAATGCCGAACTGATGCCGGACTGCACGGCAGCCTCGGCAGTGCAGGAAATCAGGCCGCCGGCATGCAGAACGTCGGCCAACTGGTGATGGGCCGACAGGTGGATCTGCCGATAATCCACGCCGGGTTTCACCTGTGCGCACAGGTCGCGCTGCACGCGGTCCACAGCATCGATCAGCGCCTGGAATTCGCCGCCGGTATCGCCGGCATGGGTGCGGGTGATGTCGGCGGCATAACCGGCGTGGCTGGCGCCGGCATCGATCAGGAAACTGCGCGCTGGGCGGGCGGGTACGCGGTCGCGGCGGGTGTAATGCAGCACGGCTGCATGTTCGTTGATGGCGACGATGTTGCCGTAGGGCAGGTCGTTGGCATCCTGGCCTGCGGCCTGGCAGTAGGCCATGTGGATGCCGAATTCGCTGGCGCCGGCACGGAAGGCGCGTTCGGCCATGCGGTGGGCGCGGGCACCGATGCGGTTGGCCTGGCGCATCATCTGGATTTCGTAAGGCGTCTTGAAGGCGCGGTGGTATTCCAGATAATCCAGCACGGCCTTCGGGTTGTTCGGAAGATAATCACCCAATGCGCTCCGGGGGTCGCCCAGGATGGCGCAGCGGCCGGCATCGGCGGGCAGATGCTTGAGTGCCTGCGCCGGCTCGCGGATCACGATGATCTCGAACGCATCCGCCCACTCGCCGGACGGTTCGCCGGGTACGGAATGCCAGTAGTCGTGCGGCTGCAGGTAGATCAGTCGTGGAGTCTTGCCCGGCGTGTACACCAGCCAGCTGCCCGGGGCATCCAGCAACGGCAGCCATGCCTTGAACTGCGGATTGACGGCATAGGGGTCGTCGCGATCGTCGAACACCTGGGTGTGCAGCGTGCCCGAGGGAATCACCAGGTGGTCGAATCCTCCCCGAGTCAAGGCCTGGTTGGCACGTGTCTGCAGGTGGTGCAGGTGCTGCGGGTACAGCTGCGCATGGGGATGGACTGAATTCATCGAACGACACTCCTGGAAGTTCCGGTGCGCGGACCGGTTGCGTGCATGGATGCGGGAAGCGGTCGTTGTTCGACGGAGGCGCCGGTTCGGCGGGCCGTCAGGAACGCGACTGCGACCAGGCATGCAAGAATTGTGCCTGATCCGGGGCGATGGAGATGAACCGGAAGCCGCCCCAGACCGGCCGCTGTCCAGGGCCGGCGTCGCTCCACAGCAACTGCATGCCGAGTTCGAATGTCCGTGACGGGTGACCGGTGACAGGCAGGGTGAACTGCACCTGGTACAGCGTGCCGATCGGCAGGGCCTGATCGGCGATCAGCAGCATGCCCCCGGCAGACAGATTGCCGATGCGGCCCATCGCCTGGCCGGTCATCGCGTCGGTGACGATGACGGCGTGGGTCGGCGCACGACGCGGGGTACGGCGTTGCCGTTCGTTCATGGCGGCGGGTCCGATGCAGCTGCCGGCGTGCGCCGGGTCGACATGCCCAGGCTGCGCCTGGCCGCCTGCCAGGCCCGTTCAAGCAGTCGCGGCGCGGTCGGTTCGGAGGATGCCAGTTTCAGCGTGCCGGCGGCCAGTCGCCGCGCCATCTCGTCCAGTGTGGTGTCCATCACCTTGTGGCCATGCGCATTGACGATCAGGGCGCGGTCGGTGACGGTACCGAACCAGGCCAGCCGCCTGCGCAGCCATTGCGATGACGCCTCATCCTGCCATTCCAGCCAAACACCGAAGGGCACCTGCCGCAGGCGGTCATGCCAGTGCTCCTCCTCGCTGCTGCGCGGGGGGCGTGCTGCGGTCGAGGGAGCGTCCTTGGATACGGCTGGCGGCTGTGCGGGACGGTGATTGCGCAGGTGGCGCGCGATCAGTTCGACCTCGTCGGGGTCCGGCACGATGTCGGGTGGCGGCACCAGCTGCAGGGCGATGCCGGCGGCATCCGACTCGGCATAGCCGACGTCGGCCAAGGCCAGTTCGACCACGGTTCGCAGTTCCGGGTCATCCTCCGCCTGCGGACGGGATTGGCGATCGACCAGCCGCCGGGTCAGGGCTGCCTGTTCCAGCCAGCGCGGCGCTTCGGGCGCATGACGCAGACGTGTCAGCACCAGCACGTCCTGCCAGGACTGCTCCAGCAGCGCGCGGAACAGCGGCGGCAGCAGCAGGTCTGCGGTCAGCTGGGCCAGCAGTTCTTCCACGTGCAGACGTGCGATGGCCAAGCGTTCCTGGCCGCGCGCGGCCTCCACGTGGCGGCGTTCGGTCAGCTGGGCGCGACGCGACAGCGTGTGCAGGCGCTGTCTGAGCTCGCCGTCGATCCGCTCGAATACCCGGGCATCGCCCTGATAGGCGTCGCGGGCCTGCGTCACGGCATCCTGGATGGCCAGCGCTGCGGACTGATCGCCGTCGGCCGGATCGTTCCAGTCATGACGGGCCTGCAGCAGCGTGGCCAGCAGCCGCTGGGCGGGATGCTGCGCATGCCCGGGCAAGCTAGGATCATCCAGAGCCGCCCGCAACAACGGAATGTGCAATGGCTGCAGCTGGATGCCTTGGCTCGCGCCGGTGGTGTCCGTGTCGTCCAGGGCATCGAACAGTGCCTGCATCATGTCGAACGCGGCATGCGCATCGCCATCCGCTGCCGGGCCTGGACCAGCATCCGCAGCGAAGCCCGGGGCAGCCAGAAGCTGGCGGATTTCCGCGCCGGACACCGGAACCTGGCCGTCGCGCTGCTGCAGTCGGGCCAAGGCTTGATCGAGGCGCGCGTGCGCGGGGCGATGCTCAAGGCGTGCCGCGGCGGCCTCGATCGGCGTCGCGGCGGGTTGTGCGGCCTTCGCGGCAACGGCCGTGGCAGCAACTGCTGCCCACGCAGGCATCGACGATGCCGCGCGGTAATGCACCACGCCCAGGTGGACCAGCAGCCCGCCTTCCTGCAAGACGGTGTTGATGCGTTCGATCACGTCGACGCAGACCGGCAACAGGCGCTTTTCCATGCATTGCAGCAGGGCGATCGTCTGCGCCTCGTCCAGATCGGCCGCTGCACAGGCATGGCGGCAGCAGGCCAGGATCCGGTGCGGACCGAGCGGATTGCAAGCCGCATCCACCGGCGCAGACGCTGCCAGCACGCCCATGCGCAAGCCCAATTGATGCAGGGGCAATGCGGCGCGGGTCGCTAGGCGAATGGCCTGGTCCTGGATCAGGGTATCGGCGTCCGGTGCATCCAGGCTGACCAGCTGCAACGGACCGCTGGGTGCCGTTGCCGCGACCACGGTCGCTGCCGGTGATGGCTGGCGCAATCGAGCCAGGCCCGATTCGAGCAGTTGCAGGAAGCTCGGTTCGATGCCCCGCGCTGCCTGCGCATGCTGCTGTTGCATCCTGTGCGGCAACGGGTCGGTAGCATCGGATGCCGGCAACGGCCCGTGAGCGCCTTGCCACTGTCCGCGATACACGTCCAGCAGCGAGTCGCGCAGCAACGGCGTCAACTGGTGGCGCGCTGCATCCAGCGCATGCAGTAGCAGCTCACGCACGCGCTCGGGCAGCGCGGCCTGATCCAGGCGCATGCAATCCGGATTGGAAAGGGTTGTCAGCATCTGCGCCTTCGGTCAGCGGGCGCTCCGCCCCCGGTGACCAGTCAACGAAAACCACGGCGGAATCATGCCAGAAACAAGGCCAGCACGTCATTGAGGAAACGCTGGCCAAGCGGCGTGGTCTGCAGCCGGTGCGGATCGGGCAGCAGCCATCCATGCGTTTCGGCCTGTCGCCGTACTGTAGCGATGCGCTCCCGGCCCAAGCCGGTCCTGGCTTCGAACAGCCTGGTCGACACGCCCTCGTGCAGGCGCAATGCATTGAGCATGAAGTCGAAGACCAGCCGTTCGTCGCCAAGCCGTTCGTCGCCGGCGATGGCCTGTGGCGTGCCCGCGGCGGCCAGCCATGCGCCTGGATGCCGCAGCTTCCAGCGCCGCAGCACGGCCTGTTCCGCGCCGGAGGTGATCTTGCCGTGGGCGCCGGCACCGATGCCCAGGTAATCGCCGAACTGCCAGTAATTCAGATTGTGGGCGCACCTGTGGCCGGGCCGCGCGAAGGCACTGACTTCGTAATGCTCGAATCCGGCCTGGGCCAGCAGCGCATGGCAAGCCTCCTGCATGTCCCAGGCGCTGTCCTCGTCGGGCAGGTCGGGCGGTGGTCGTGCCGCGAACTGCGTATTCGGCTCCAGGGTCAACTGGTAATGGCTGAGGTGAGTCGGGTGCAGCGCCAGCGCGCGCCGCACGTCGGCCTCGGCCATGGCGAGGCTCTGGCCGGGCAGGGCGAACATCAGATCCAGATTGATGTTGCCGATGCCGGCAGCCTGCGCCGCGCGCACGGCGTGTTCGGCGTCGTTCGCGTTGTGGATGCGTCCCAGCCGCTGCAGGCAGCCGTCGTCGAAACTCTGCACGCCGAAGCTGAGCCGGTTCACGCCGGCGCTGCGATACCCGGCGAACGGCCCGTGTTCCACGGTGCCGGGATTGGTTTCCAGGGTGATTTCGCAATCCGGCGAAAACCGCAGCCTGGCACTGGCCTGCTGCAGGAAACGGTCGATCAGTTCCGGTGCGAACAGGCTGGGTGTGCCACCGCCGAAAAACACGCTGTGCACGCTGCGACCCCAGACCAGCGGCAGGTCGTGTTCCAGATCGCGGATCAGCGCATCGACATACTGGGCGAACGGTGCCGCGCCCGGCACGGTGTGCGAATTGAAATCGCAATACGGGCATTTGTGCACGCACCACGGTAGATGCACGTACAGCGACAGCGGCGGTGGCGCCAGCGCCGGCATGTCAGGACATCAGGCCGGCCTGCCGCAGGCGTTGCTGCAATTGCTGCAAGGCGCGACCGCGATGGCTGATGCGGTTTTTCACCTCGAGCGTGAGCTGGGCAGCGCTGCAGCCCTGGTCCGGGACGAAGAACACCGGGTCGTAGCCGAAGCCGTTCTCGCCCTGCGGCTGCGACAGGATGCGGCCTTCCCACACGCCCTCGGCAATGATCGGCTGCGCATCGTCGGCATGCCGCAGCAGCACCAGCACGCAGACGAAGCGGGCCGTGCGCGAGGCGTCCGGAAACGCACGCAGCTGTTCCAGCAATCTGGCGATGTTGGCCGCCGAATCGCCATGCGTGCCGGCATAACGCGCCGAGTGCAAACCGGGCGCACCATCCAGCACGTCCACGCACAGGCCGGAATCGTCGGCCAATGCGGCCATGCCGGATTCGCGGGCGGCATGCCGCGCCTTCAGCAGGGCGTTTTCGACGAAACTCAGGCCGGTTTCGTCGATCTCGTCCACGCCGAACGCCGATTGCGGCCGCAGCACCAGTCCGCCGCCATGCAGCAGGGTTTCGAATTCCGCCAGTTTTCCGGCATTGCCACTGGCCAGCACGATCTGCATGTCAAGCCGCCAGTGCGCTGCGCTGCGCATCGAACAGCTGGGTGCAGCCGGATTCGGCCAGGGCCAGCATGGCGTCCATCTCCTCGCGGCGGAAGGCGTGGCCTTCGGCCGTGCCCTGCACTTCGATGAAACCGCCGCCGTCGTTCATCACCACGTTCATGTCGGTGTCGCAGCTGCTGTCTTCGGCATAATCCAGATCCAGCACCGGCACGCCCCGATGGATGCCCACCGACACCGCCGCGATCGCGCCATGCAAAGGATCGCGGGCGATGGTGCGCTTGCGCAGCAACCAGCCCACCGCATCCACCAGGGCCACGTAGCCACCGGTGATGGCTGCCGTGCGCGTGCCGCCATCGGCCTGCAGCACGTCGCAGTCCACGGTGATGGTGTGCTCGCCCAGCGCCGCGCGGTCCACGCAGGCGCGCAGGCTGCGGCCGATCAGGCGCTGGATTTCCAGGGTGCGTCCGCCCTGCTTGCCGCGCGCGGCCTCGCGGTCGCTGCGCGAATGGGTGGCACGCGGCAGCATGCCGTATTCGGCGGTCACCCAGCCTTCGCCCTTGCCGCGCAGGAAGGCCGGCACGCGCGCCTCCACGCTGGCGGTACACAGCACCTGGGTATCGCCGAAGCACACCAGCACCGAGCCTTCGGCATGCCGGGTGAAGCCGCGGACGATCCGGATGGGGCGCAGCTGGTCCGCTGCCCGGCCGCTGGGTCGAGTCTGCATGGCGATGCCAAAGTGGGGGTGCGCTAGATTACCATCGACATCCCGCGGTTCCGCCGATGGCGCATTGCCGCACCGATCCGGGAACTGCATGTCCCTGCGCAGCATGACGGCCTTTGCCAGCGTTGAACAGGTCACGCCGTGGGGCGTGCTGGCCTGCGATCTGCGCGCGGTGAACCATCGCTATCTGGACCTGGCCGTGCGCATGCCCGACGAGCTGCGCAGCCTGGAGCCGGCCGTGCGCGAACGCGTGGCAGCGGCCGTGTCGCGCGGAAAGGTCGATCTGGTGCTGCGCCTGCTCAACGCAGCCACTACGTCTGACCTGCGCATCAACCGGACGCGCCTGCAGCAGCTCGGTGCGATGGCGGCCCAGGCTGCCGGGCATTTCCCCGGCTTGCGGGTGGAGCTGACCCAGCTGCTGCAATTTCCCGGCGTGCTGGAAGCGGCCGCGACCGATGCCGAAGCACTGCAGGGCGCTGCGCTGGTGGTGCTGGATGCCGCGCTGGCACAGTTCCGGGCCGCACGCGAACGCGAAGGCATGGCATTGACGGCGGCGATCGCAGAGCGTGTGGACGGGATTGCCGGGATCGCCGCGCAGGTTCGCGAGTGGATGCCGGCGATCCGCGACGGCCAGCGCCGCAAGCTGCAGGCACGGCTTGCCGATCTGGCGCAACCGGCCGATCCCGGTCGGGTCGAGCAGGAACTGGTGCTGTGGCTGCAGAAACTCGACGTGGACGAGGAGCTGGACCGGCTGGACAGCCACATCGCCGAGATCCGCCGGGTGCTGCAGCAGCAGGCACCGGCCGGGCGCCGGCTGGATTTCCTGCTGCAGGAATTCAACCGCGAGGCCAACACGCTGGGCTCGAAATCGGTGGACGCGCGCAGCACCAATGCCGCGGTGGAGCTGAAGGTGCTGATCGACCAGATCCGCGAACAGGTGCAGAACCTGGAATGAGCCATCGCCACGATCCGCACGCGGGCGTTAGGATGCCTGGATGAACCTCTCCTTGCCCGCACCCGTCGCCAGCCGCCGCGGCACGCTGTTCATCGTGGCCGCGCCGTCGGGCGCGGGCAAGTCCAGCATCGTCAATGCCTGCCTGGCCCGCGATGCCGACATCTGCCTGTCGATCTCGTTCACGTCGCGGGCGCCGCGCCCAGGCGAACGACATGCCGAGCACTACCATTTCGTGCAGGCTGCCGACTTCCAGCACATGATCGATGCCGGAGATTTCTTCGAGCATGCCCTGGTGCACGGCGACTGGAAGGGCACCGCGCGCCAGTCGGTAGAGCCGCAGCTGGCTGCCGGCAAGGACGTGCTGCTGGAAATCGACTGGCAGGGTGCCCGTCAGGTGCGGCGCCAGGTGCCGGATGCGGTGAGCATCTTCATCCTGCCGCCGTCGCGGCGCGCGCTGGAGGAGCGCATGCGCAAGCGTGCCCAGGACAGCGAAGACACCATCGCCCGCCGCCTGGCTGCCGCGCGCGAGGAAATGAGCCACTACGACGAGTTCGACTACATCATCGTCAATGCCGATTTCGACACCGCGGTGGACGACATGTGCGCCATTTTTCGCGCCAGCCGTCTGCGCCGCGACCTGCAGCAGGTGCGGCATGGGCCGCTGCTGCACGCCCTGTTGCACGCCCCCGACTGAGCATTCAAGCCGTAACCGGTTGATTCGAAACGGCTTGCTTGCATTGCGGGCAGGGCTGGACTATGCTTTCGCCCCTTTCCTTTCCGACCGAGGCGCAGCCCAAGCTGCGGAACCGCCATGGCCCGTATCACCGTCGAAGACTGCCTGGAAGTGGTGGACAACCGTTTTGAACTGGTGATGATGGCCGCCAAGCGCGCCCGCCAGCTGGCCAACGGCGTGCAATCGCAGCTGGACAACCGGGAAGCCAACGACAAGCCCACCGTGCTGGCACTGCGCGAGATCGCCGGCCGCCGCATCGACCAGCCCTACATCGACGCGGTCGAGAAGGCCGAGCGCGAGCGCAAGGAGCGCGAGGCGCTGGAATGGGCCGCCGCCGAGCTGGTGTCGGCCGACGACGACATGAAGGGCGACGACTGAGCGTTCGCGCATCGTTCCCGGAATGGAAAAACCCCGCTTCGGCGGGGTTTTTCGTGACTGCGTGCCAAGGGTTGGCAAGCGATCAGGGCTTCAGCGTGATGGTGCCCTTCATGATGGCGGCGTGGCCCAGGTAGCTGCAGAAGAACGAGTACGGACCGGCCGCCAGCTTGGCGACGGGAAACGACACCGACGTGGTCTGACCGCCGCCGATCACCTTGCTGTGCGCGATCACGCGGGCATCGTCCTTCTTGATGTAGTCGTTGGCCAGGCCGGCCTTGGCACCATCGGCATCCACCGCGGCCAGGTCGGCGGTTTTCACCACCACCACGTTGTGGCCCATCACTTCACGGGCCATGGTGCCGGTGTGCTTCAGGTTGATGGTGAAGGTCTTGCAACTCTTGCTGACATCGATGTTGGACAGGTTGAACTGCATCGCATCGTTGCCTTCCAGATTCACCGAACAGGTGGCTGCGAATGCCGCAGGGGCGGCGGCAAACAGGGCGAGGGCGATCAGGGCTTGACGAATCATGTGCACAAACTCCGGATAATCGGCCGATGGCCGCTACCTGTTATTAAAACAGGGTTTTTCGGCGCAAGCCGAAGCAGCGCTGAATCACTGTGTTGCAGGCGGAAGGC
Source organism: Pseudoxanthomonas suwonensis (assembly GCA_003240695.1). Taxonomy (GTDB): domain Bacteria; phylum Pseudomonadota; class Gammaproteobacteria; order Xanthomonadales; family Xanthomonadaceae; genus Pseudoxanthomonas_B; species Pseudoxanthomonas_B suwonensis_A. The sequence goes on from QFNC01000003.1 coordinate 82,745, forward strand.
TGGCCAACCAGGCCGCGACGGCGGCAATGCCGTCATCGTCCAGTCGGTGCGCCACCGGGCTCATCAGGCGGTCGGTGGTGGAGTGCTGCAGAGTGCCGTTGCGATAATGTCCCAGCTGCGTGCGCAGATAGATGAACGGCTGTCCGCGCAACGCCGGATACACGGCATACGGCGTGTAGCCATTGGCGTCCACGCGCAGGGCATCGGGGTGCCCGGTGGCATCGGCACCATGGCAGCCTTGGCAGGGTGGAATGCCCCTGTCCGGGTTTCCGTTCAGATACAGGGACCGTCCTTGCTGCAGCACGGCATCGTCGGTCGGGGCACCGGCGGCCGTGGCGGGCGCCGGCGTGGACGCTGGCAGGCTGGCGTAGTACGCGGCCAGATCGCGCATGTCCTGTTCGCTGAGCTTGGCCACCATCGGCGTCATCGGCGAGGTGGGCAGCGCGGTGGCGTGGAAGTCGCGCAGTTGCCAGTACAGGAAGTCGGCGCGTTGTCCGGCCAGATTGGCGAACGTTGGGGCGATGGACATGCCGTTGGCACCATGGCAGGCAGCGCAGACGGTGGATTTGGCCTTGCCGGCCGCGGCATCGCCCTGGATCGGGGTGATGCGGCGCAGATCGGTCTGCACCGCGATGGGATGGGCCTGGGTGTTGACCGCAGCCTGCGCCGAAGTGTCCGTGGGCGCGGCGGTGTCTTGGGCCGTAGCCTGGGTCAGTGCCAACAGGCCGGCCAGGCTGCTGCCGGTCACCAGCAGTGGCAGAAGGGATCGCTTCACAGCTTCACCTCCAGCATCGCGCCGATCATGTTCACGCTGTAGGCCTCCGGGCCGCCATCGGTGTACACGCGGTGGTCGTACACCTGGCCATTCTCGAAGCCGAGGTAGTGCCAGTCGAAACTGTTGCCGCGTTGGTAGGTGTCGAACAGGCGCAGTCCCAGGCGGTCGTTGATGGCCACGTGCATGCCCAGCGTCAGCGCATTGGTACGGTGCACCATGTCGGGGAACCGGCCGTTCAGCAGCGGTGCCTGGGCCGGATTGGCCAAGGCACCGGGCGAGGCGTAGCGGTAGCGGGTGGTGCCGCGCGAATACAGCCAGTTCCAGTCGGCGTTGAAGGTGAAACGGCCTGCGCGATAGACCCAGTTGGCACCGGCGGAATGGTTGCGCTGGCGATCGTTCATCCACCAGCGGTTGGCCAGGGGATACGTCGGGCCGCCGAGATTCGGATCCGGCAAGGTACCGCCATCATTGACGTTGGCAGTGTCCAGCGTGGCGCGATCGTGGCCGTACCAGGCATTCACCGCCATGCGATTGCCCGGCGGCTGCCAGGCCCAGCGCAGGCTGCCGCTGAAGGTGTCGTAATCCCGACGACCCAGTTCGGCATCGTAATCGTTGCGGTTGCCGCGCAGCGAGGCGTACAGCGTCATGTTGTGTGGCAGCACGATCGTGGCCATCAGATCGGCCTTGTGCTGGGTGCGTTCGCCCACGTCGTACTTGCGCAGCTGGGCCACGGTGTGCGCGGCATTGCCGCCGGGTGGCGGCACGTAGCCGGGCAGGCTGCCGGAAAAGGTGAATTCGTAGGGATCGAATTCGTACTCGCTGCCGGTGCGGCGCAGATACACGTAATTGGCGCGCAGGGTCAGCCAGTCGAGCGAGCGGTTGGTCCAGCCGAATTTCAGCGTGTGATCGTCCGATTGGGCCACTTCGCGGTGGGTGCGTTCCGTCCGGTCGAAGGCGTAACTGGCGCTGAGGGTATTGCTTCGGCCCAGCCGCCAGTCGGCACCGAAGGATGCGCTGCGGGTTTCGTTGTCCAGCGGCAGATTGCGGATGCGGGTGAAATTGCCCGGCGCCAGGATCGGATCCCAGATGCCGGATTCGCCCGGCACCACGCTGCCCTGGGAGCCGTTTTCGGCCGGATAGCCCCACTGCCCGGTCAGCGGGTTGTAGGCGAAATAAGTGCCGGCGTAATCGTTGCGCTGGAACTTGAGATTGCCGCGCAGTGTCACGGCCCGGCTGGGTTGCAGCACCAGGGTGGCATCGGCCAGCTGGCTGTTGATGGCCAGGTCCGCGCGCTTGCGCGACAGCGCGTCGGTGGTGTTCCAGTCGGCGCAATTCTGCATGGCGCCGGGAATGACGCTGATGCCGAACTGCCCGGTGCAGCCGATCGGCGGCAGCAGTTCGTCGTTCTGGCGCATGCGGCTGGCCGACGCGGTGACCGACAGGTCGCCGTTCCAGGCCAGACGCCGGGTGACGTTGGCGCTGAAGGCGTGGTAGTCGTTGTCCGGCTCGTACGCGAACGAGCCCTGGGTCAGCGCCGGTGTGGTCAAACCGGGCACCACCGGGCGCAGCGCGTAGGGCACTTCGTAGTCGAATCCGGCGTTTTCGTGGCGGAAGAACGAGCCGGAATAGGTGAACTCCATGCGCCACACGTTGCCGGCGAAGCGCGCACCGCCATTGACGTTGACCGTGCTGTCGTCGATCGGGCGCGGAATCTCGTAGATGCCGCCGTTGCTGGGGAACGGGAAGTTGAAGAAGAACGGCCCGCCGAATGGACGCGCGCCATTGCGGGTTTCGTGGCTGAGGTTGCCGAACAGCGTCCATTGCGGATTCAGCAGATAGCTCAGGCCTACGCCCTGCTTGTCGCGTACCACCACCAATGCCTGTTCCGGCTGCGCAGCGGACACGGCCGCTACCTGCGCCGGAGTGCTGCCGGCGGGCACCAGCGGCGCCTTCAGGGTGAGATGGTTGCTGCCCACGCCGTTCCAGATCGAGCGGGCATTGCCGCTGGTTACGTTGGCCTGGCTGCGCACGAAGCCCTGTAGCCGGTACTGGCCGGCGCGGCCTGCCACCACGCGCAGGGTCTGGCTGTCGCTGTCCAGATGGCTCAGCCGTACATCGACATAGCGGCCATCACCCGGGTTGACCAGGTGCAGGTTGCCAGCCAGGTGGAAGCCGCCATCGTCGATGTACGAGAAGCGTTGCCAGTGCATGTTGCCGTGGTCGCCAGTGACGTGCAGCCAGCCGAAACCGACGCTGCCGGCCATCTTCCAGTCGCCTTCGCCATGCGGTTGGGGCGCATCGGGCACGCAGGCGTACAGGAAACCGGTGGGATTGCGCTTGCGTACGCTGGACAGCCACGTGGCGCCGTCCGGGTCGCAGCCGAGCAGGGCGGTGCCGCCACTGGGGTCCAGCGTGTCGCCGAAATGCAGGTCGACCCCCAGGCCGCTGTCCTGCGCATGGGCAACGGGAAGGACCAGCAGCAGCGCCAGCGCCAGCGGCGCGATGGCGGGGCGGCGCAGGTCTGGATGGTGTGCCATGTCGTCCTCCCTTACTTGTGCAGCCGTGGCCCGGCCGGGTGGTTGGAACCGTGGATCTGCGCGTGGCAGGTCAGGCAGCCGCGGCCCATCAGGCGTTCGTCGGGGGTGGCGCCGCTGGCCAGCTGCTGTTCGGTGAACAGGTCATTCGGATGGCGGGTGTGCGAATGGCACTGCTGGCACAGCATCGGTACCGGCGCGACCAGCAGCGCATGCTGGTTGGAGCCGTGCGGCGTATGGCAGTTCAGGCAGCTTTCGCGGGCCGGCGCGTGCTCCCAAAGGAACGGGCCGCGCTTTTCGGCATGGCACTGGTAGCAGGTCTTGTTGACCGTGTCGGTCTTCAGCAGCGTGGCATTGATCGAGCCATGCGGATTGTGGCAGTCCACGCAGGTCATCTGCCCTTCGGACAACGGCATGTGCGAGCGCTGGTTGAACTGCTGGCGGATGTCCTGGTGGCAGGTAGCGCAGGTGTCGTTGATGCTGTGCTGCGCCTGCAGGCCTTCAGCGGAACTGCGCGACATCGGGTTGTGGCAGTCGCTGCAGCTCACGTCGTTGCGCTGGTGCACCGAGCCCAGCCAGTGGTTGCGCGGCCCGCCCTGGTGGCAGCCCAGGCAGGCATCGGCCTGGGTCTGCACGTCGGTGCCGCCCTGATGAGTGAAGGCGATGATCGTGCCCTTGCGCGTGGGTTGCTGCGCATGCAGGGAGCCCGGCCCGTGGCAGGCCTCGCAGGTGGGCGTGGCCGGGTCGGCGGCGTAGGCCACGTTCATGCCCAGCGCGTGGGTGGTATGGGCGAAGTGCTCGGTTTCCCTGGCGTGACAGGCGGTGCAGGTGGCCTGACCGACCATGCGGGCTTCAGGCGCGTCCGGGTTTTCGGCCACGCGCGCGTGCGCGAAACCGGGAGCGGCCTGCGTGCCGCTGCGAGCCGCGGCGTTGTCACCGCCGAGTTGCGTGGATGGCAAGGCATGGGTGGAGCGGTGGTCCTGCGCGGAGACCGGCATCAGCCAGCCGCAAGCGGTGGCGATTGAAGACACCAGAACCAAAGCTGCGACATACATCCGCATGCGGCCACTCCCCTTCTCGTTGTGCTGTCCATCGGCTGAGACGCGAAGCGTCCGGCTGGGAGTTACCTGATCACAATTCGAGCATTTAGTCAAGTGATGGCATCGGGAATGCGCATTCCGGTCACGAAAAGCGACATGCATCCCGGACCCGGGTCGCCGGCTGTCACCGCGATGTTCGCGCCCGGTTCAGCGCATCGGCCAGCGCGGTGTTGGCCGGTGCGCGTGACGCTGCAGCGGGTGCCGGTGGCTTGCCGCCGTCGCGTCGCGAAGCCGGATGCGTCCGCTCGGTCTTCGGCGCATCGACCGCAGGCGTGTCGTGCAGGCGGCGGGTCAGTGCGATGCGTTTGCGCGCCACGTCCACCTCCAGCACCTTCACGGTGACGATGTCGCCCGCCTTCACCACCTCGCGCGGGTCCTTGATGTAGCGGTCGGCCAGCATCGAGATGTGGATCAGCCCGTCCTGATGCACGCCGATATCGACGAACGCGCCGAATGCGGCCACGTTGCTGACCACGCCTTCCAGCACCATGCCGGGTTTCAGATCCTTGATGTCGTGCACGCCGTCGGCGAAGCGCGCGGCCTGGAAGGCGGGACGCGGATCGCGGCCGGGCTTTTCCAGTTCCTTCAAGATGTCGCGCACGGTGGGTTCGCCGAAGCGGTCATCGACGAACGATGCCGGCGACAGGCCGCGCAGCAACGCGGCATTGCCGATCACCGCCTGGATCGGCTTGCCGCAGGCGGACAGGATGCGCTGCACCACCGGATAGGCTTCGGGGTGCACGGACGAGGCATCCAGCGGTTCGGCGCCGCTGGCGATGCGCAAGAAGCCGGCGCATTGCTCGAAGGTCTTCTCGCCCAGGCGCGGGACCTGCAGCAATGCCTTGCGATCGGCGAACGCGCCATGCGCATCGCGGTGCGTCACGATGTTCTCCGCCACCGTCGCGGACAGGCCGGACACGCGCGTCAGCAGGGCAGCGGACGCGGTGTTGACGTCCACGCCGACTGCGTTCACGCAGTCCTCCACGGTGGCGTCCAGCGCGCGGGCCAGCTGGAACTGATCCACGTCGTGCTGGTACTGGCCCACGCCAATGGCCTTGGGTTCGATCTTCACCAGTTCGGCGAGCGGATCCTGCAGGCGCCGGGCGATCGACACCGCGCCGCGCAGCGACACGTCCAGCTGCGGAAATTCCTTCGCGGCCAGCTCCGATGCCGAATACACCGAGGCGCCGGCTTCGCTGACCACCACCTTGGCGATGCCGGGCGTGTTCAGCCGTTTCAGCAGATCGGCCGCGAGCGCATCGGTTTCGCGGCTGGCGGTGCCGTTGCCGATCGCGATCAATCGCACGTCGTGGCGTTCGCACAGCGACTGCAACGTGGCCAACGATGCATCCCACTGCCGCCGCGGTTCGTGCGGATAGATGGTGTCGGTGGCGACCAGTTTGCCGGTGGCATCCACCACCGCCACCTTCACCCCGGTGCGCAGGCCGGGATCCAGACCCAGGACGGCTTTCGGCCCGGCCGGCGCGGCCAGCAGCAGATCCTTCAGGTTCTGGCCGAACACCCGGATCGCCTCGGCATCGGCGCGCTCGCGCGCCTGCTGCATCAGATCCAGGGTGAGATGCAGATGCAATTTGGCCTTCCACGCCAGCCGGCAGCACTGCTGCAACCAGGCATCGCCCGGGCGATCGGCGAAGCGCAGGCCGGCGTGCACGGCCACCAGACCTTCGGCATGGCGGTGACCGGCCTCGGCATCGGCACCGGGTTCCAGATCCAGGGTGATGATGTCCTCGCGGCGCGCGCGCAGCAGCGCCAGCAGCCGATGCGAGGGGATCGTGGCCAGCGCTTCGGCATGATCGAAGTAGTCGCGATACTTCGCGCCTTCGGTCTGCTTGCCGTCCACCACGCGTGCGCGCAGCACACCTTGCCGCTGCAGCAGATCGCGCAGGGCGGCGATGAGGCCGGCATCCTCGCCCCAGCGTTCCATCAGGATCGCGCGGGCGCCGTCCAATGCGGCCTTGGCGTCGGCAACCCCCTTGTCGGCATCCACGAAAGACTGCGCCACCGTTGCTGGGTCCTGCATGGGGTCAGCCAGCAGCGCATCGACCAACGGCTCCAGACCGGCCTCGCGTGCGATCTGCGCCTTGGTGCGACGCCTGGGCTTGTAGGGCAAGTACAGGTCTTCCAGCCGCGACTTGCTGTCGGCGGCGTCGATGTCGGCACGCAGCGCATCGGTCAGCTTGCCCTGTTCGGCGATGCTGTCCAGGATCGTGACGCGCCGTTCTTCCAGCTCGCGCAGGTACAGCAGGCGCGTTTCCAGCAGACGCAGCTGGTTGTCGTCCAGCCCCCCGGTGACTTCCTTGCGGTAGCGGGCGATGAACGGCACCGTGGCACCGCCATCCAGCAGATCCACTGCGGCCCGCACCTGGCCGGGCGTGGCGGCGATGTCGTTGGCCAGCGTGTCGTGGATGCGGGTGACGGCGGTGCGGGGCAGGTCGGACATGGTGATGCAAGGCTGCGGCGGTGCTGCGCAGTATGCGCAACCGCCGCCGCTTTGCCGAGCTTGCGCCGCGCCGCGTTTTGCGGCAGGCCGACGCATGGTGCGGGCTCAGCGGTTCATCATGTTCAGCGCATCGACCGCGTCGTTGTAGGCCTCCGCCGCATCATTGAATTCCGACGGATCCTTGCGCGCCGAGCGGTACGCGCCGGCGAAGTCGGTGAGTTCGTCCGCGATGCTGTCGTAACGGTCGATCATCGGCAGCGAATCCTTTTCTGCCTTGCGCTTCTGGTGTTCGGCCTTCATGGCGGTCAGGCTGGTTTCCATCGCCGCGATGTGGGCATCGGCCTGCTTGATCTTCTCGGGATTCTTCAGGTCGTCGGCGTTGTCGAACAGATCCAGCACCTTCTCGGCCGAGCCCATCGCTTCCCAGGTATGCATTTCCAGCAGCCGTCCCTCGGCCTTGAAGCGGGCCACGGACTTGTCGTGGGCGATCTTCGATGCGGCATCGATCTGGCCGGCCAGCGCCGTCAACGCGGTCTCGAGCTTGTCCATGCCGGCCACGTATTTGGGCAGCAGTTCCTTGCCCTTGGCGCCGGCGTCGTCCTCGAAGCGCTTGGCCTTGTTGTAGTCGATCAGCTCGCGCCAGGTGGGCAACAGTGCTTCAGCGGCTGCGACCAGTTGCTGGCCGGCCTGGTCCAGTTCCGGCGTGGCACCGGGCATGGCGATGGCGTCCTTCAGGTTCTTCAGGTCGTTGTCGGAGAAATAATGGTCGTCCGTGCGGATTTTCTTGAAATCTCCGGCGGCCACCTTCCTGCGATCCTCTTCCTTCCATTTCGCGAAGGTTTCGTTGACCGAGGACGAAAACCCGCGCAGGCGATTGCCGACCTTGATGTAGGCATCGACTTTTTCGTCCCAGGCCTCGTCGCCAGCATCGCCGGCATCGGCGGCTGCGGCCGGCGTGTCGGTGGCCGGCTGCGCACTCGTGGTCGGGCCTGCTCGGCTGTCCGTTGCCGGGGAAGCGGCATCGTCGCCGCGCTTGCAGGCCGTGGTGGTGGCGAGAATGGCGATCAGGGCAAGCTGGAGCGGTTTCATCGTCGGACGCACTCAATGGTGGACAAGCGGCAAACCGTGACAGGGTACGAATGTCGATGCAAGCGCTTTCCGATGGACCGCCGCTACCGGCAGGCGGGTGGCATCAACGCGATCGGTCGCGCCGCGCACGCCAGCCGTCGTACCACAGGCCCAGATGCCGACGCGACTGCAGCACCGCCTTCGGGCCGAATCGCAGCAGCCGCCACAGCAGCGCCAGATGCGCGCGCGGTCCGTGCGAGTGCAGCTTGCGTTCGGAACTCACGATGGGATGCGGCACGATGCGAATGCCGCCGTGCCGGCGCAGGGCGCGACTGAACAGCACGTCTTCGGCGGCGTAGTAGCGCTCGTCGAAGCCGCCGATGGCGTCGAATGTCTCGCGCCGGCACAGCAGGAAACAGCCCGGGATCACCCCGAACAGACTGAAGCCGCGCGAGACGATTCGGACCAGCAGCCGTTCCAGCAGGTCGGAACGCTGATCGAAACGCAGGCGTGCCCCTGCACCGCCGGCACCTTCTTCCACGCCCTGAACTGCAGCGTGCAGTGCAGCGGCGGTGATGCGCGTGTCGGCATCCACGAAACACAGCAGCTCGCCGGTGGACCAGCGCGCACCGGTGTTGCGGCTGGCAGCGATCTGCCGGCGATGGGCATGCACCACGAAGGCGCCGGCCGACTGGGCGATGAATGCGGTGACATCGCTGCAGGAATCGGCCACCACCACGACTTCATGATCGAGGCCCTGCGCGGCGATTGCGATGGCCTGCAGGCAATCCTGCAGCCAGGCGGCCTCGTCGTGGGCGGGAACCACGAACGAGATCAGCATCGTCGGGCCATCGGCACTGGAATACAGGCGCGCGCGCCCCCATCACGATGATCGAGATCAACAACGGCACGGCGGAAGCACATGCGCCCATTATCCATTCTGGATCTGGCCCCCATCACCGAGGGCGGATCGGCACGGCAGACCTTCGCGCAGACGGTGGCACTGGCGCAGCAGGCCGAACGCTTGGGTTACCGCCGCTACTGGCTGGCCGAACACCACAACATGCCGGGCATCGCCAGTGCCGCCACGGCAGTGCTGATCGGCCATGTCGCCGGCGCCACGTCCAGCATCCGAGTGGGTGCGGGCGGCATCATGCTGCCCAATCATGCGCCGTTGCAGGTCGCCGAGCAGTTCGGCACGCTGGACGCGCTGTACCGCGGTCGGATCGATCTGGGCCTGGGACGCGCGCCTGGCACCGATGCCGCCACGGCGCGTGCGCTGCGCCGCTATCACCTGTCGGCCGAGGCGTTTCCGCAGGACGTGGCCGAGATTCAGCACTATTTCCAGCCCGTGCAGCCTGGACAGGCCGTGCAGGCGGTGCCCGGTGCCGGTGCGCAGGTGCAACTGTGGATGCTCGGTTCCAGCCTGTTCGGTGCGCAATTGGCGGCGGCGATGGGGTTGCCGTACGCGTTCGCATCGCATTTCGCCCCGGCCATGCTGGACGAGGCGCTGGCCACGTATCGCCGGCAATTCCGGCCGTCGCCGCAGCTGCAGCAACCGAAGGTGATGCTGGCGGCGAACGTGGTTGCAGCCGACACCACCGCCGAAGCACGACGCCTGTTCACCACCTTGCAGCAGTCGTTCGTGCGGCTGCGGCGCGGCGAACCCGGTCGCTTGCCGCCGCCGTTGGAATCGGCGAAGGCCTTCGAGGCATGGGCCACGCCGGCCGAACGTGCCGGCGTGCAGCAGGCGCTGGCCTGTTCGCTGGTGGGCGATGCGGATGCGGTGCGCAGCCAGTGGCGCGACCTGGCGCAGCGGCATCAGCCGGATGAATGGATCATCACCGCCAATCTTCACGACCACGATGCGCGGATGCAGAGCATCGCCATCGCCATGCAGGTCAATCAGTCGCTGGATTGAGCCCGAACCGGGGTCAGAGGGCGTCATCCGTCGCTTCGGCGGCATCTTCGCGCTGCAGGATGTGGAACCTGCCGAAGGCCAGGCCCAGGCTGCGGCCGCTGCCCTTGCCGGTCAGTTTCAGGCGGATCGGGCCTTTCTTCATGATCTGCGACTTGCCGGCGCGGCGGCCGCTGCCGGCACTCACCTCCGCTTCGGTCCAGGCGCCCAGCAGGTCGTGGATGTCAGCGACCGGGGTGAATTCGCCATGGCCGTTGGCGATGTCGGTGTGGCCGAAGGTCAGGCCGCCACCGCGCGAGACGATGTTCACGTCGAGCGATTGCCCATTGTCGCAGCGGATGGTGCCGCTGCCGGCCGTGCGCTTGACGAAATAGCCGCCACCGGACGCTTCGTACTGCAGCAGGCAGGTGGTTTGCCCGGCGTGCGCCGGCGTCGCCAGTACCCAAGCGAACAGCAGCCATGCGAACGGACGCTTGCGGATGGAAATGGAATCGCCATGCACCATGCTGCATCCAATAGCACCAAACCCGTGACGGCGCCAGCGGTTCCTCGCGCGTTGTTCAGTCGGCTGCTATGTCGCGGAAATACGGCTCCACGCTGCCCTTCACCTTGATGGTCATCGGCTGGCCGCGACGGTCCAGTGCGCGGCCGGCGGCCACCCGGACCCAGCCTTCGCTGACGCAGTATTCCTCCACGTTGTCGCGCTCAGCTCCGTTGAAGCGGATGCCGATGCCGCGCGCCAGCAGGGCTTCATCGTAGAAGCGGCTGCCGGGATCGTTGCTGAGGCGGTCGGGCGGGGCGTCGGTCATGGCGGGTGCTCTGCGGAAACGTTGCGGGCGATTGTACGGGTCACGGCGCCAGCCCGCGTCCCTGCGCACGGGCCCGGGCGATGATCCGGCGCATCTGCGCGCGGTCGCCATGCCGGGACACCGGCACGGCACCCAGTGCGATGGCCTGCAGCCGCATCGGTGCGGTGACATCGTAGTGGGCACCGCTGGTCTTGTTCTGGAAGGCGCGGCGCGGGATGCCCAATGCCTGCGCCATCGCATGCAGTTCGTCCAGCGTGTCGGCCAGCAGATGCGCCCAGCGCTGGCCGCGCCAGAGGTGCACGGCATCGTCCACGTACACGGCCATGCTCAGCGGGCCGGCCCGAGACGGCGGGCCGCCCAGTCGCGCAGCAGGCGCTTTTCGTGGCGCAGCGGGTCGCTGTCGACAGCGCTGCCGACTTGCAGATGGTTGATGCCGGACAGGCGGTCCTCGCCTTCGGACACCATGTTGCCCGCGACATCGCGCAGCATGTAGCGCAGCGTGATGCGCGGTGGATACACGTCGCGCAGGATGCGGACGTGCTGGTAATCGATGCCCTGCCATGGCTCGTCGTCACCGGCCCGTTTCACATCCACGACCTCGATCTGCACTGTGTGGCCGGCCGGCAGTCGCCGACCGGCTTCGGCATGCAGCGACCGCATCAGCGCGTCCACCCAGTGGTCGCGTTGGCGCGGCAATTCCTCGCGATTGACGCGCGCTTCGCTGAACGTGGCCGGATTGCGCCAACGCACGTTGACCGGTCCATCGATCGGCAACGCATGCAGTGGCGTGGATGGAGATGACTCCCTTGGCGTGGTGCTACATCCGCAGAGCATGAGCACGCCGAGCAGGACAGCCAGAGGTTTCATCTGTGGACACCATCATGCATCGTGGTCCATGCAGTCTGCCGCAGCGGGCGACACGGGGGCGTGGATGCGGCCGTTGGGGTCACTGCCGTGTTGCAGAATGCTGCAGCAAGGGCTGCAGTGCGGGCCAGACGTGGTCGCGGATGGCCGGTTGCGCGGCGGGCGTCGGATGGAGGTTGTCGTCCTGGAAAAGGCTGCGGTCGGCGGCGATCGGCTGCAGCAGAAAAGGCAGCAGCGCAGTGCCGAAGCGGGCCGACAGATCCGCATAACCCTGCGCGAACTCGCTGGTGTAATGCATGCCCAGGTTGGGCGGCATCTGCATGCCGATCAGCAGTACCTGCGCGCCCGCGCCATGTGCGGCGCCGATCATGTAGGCAAGATTGCGCCGCGTCTGTGCCAGTGGCAGGCCGCGCAGTGCATCGTTGGCGCCCAGTTCGATCACCACCACCTGCGGGCGATGCTGCCGCAGCGCGTTCACGATGCGCGATGCGCCGCCGGCCGTGGTGTCGCCGCTGATGCTGGCATTCACCGCGCGCCAACCGCGGTGTTGCGTTCGCAAGCGCCGATCCAGCAGCGCCACCCAGCCCTGCGAAGCGGCCATGCCGTAACCGGCCGACAGCGAATCGCCCATCACCAGGATGCGGTTGGACGATGCCGGTTGTGCCTGCGCGGGCCAAACGCCGGCGATGACCAACAACAACAACCCGACAACGGCGGACAGCAGCATCGCAACACTGCGATCCGGACGTGACGGCGCGTCGATGGCGTGGTTTGTCATCATGGCATCCAGATTGGGATCGCGGGACGAGAATGCAAGCGATGGTGCAAGCCGAGGCGCTCGGCAAGCGGGTGCAGCTGCCCGACGGTGAGCTGGTGATTCTGCAGGACGTGGCGTTTGCCATCGCGCCGGGCAGCACGGCGGCGGTGGTGGGCGCGTCCGGATCGGGCAAGAGCACGCTGCTGTCGCTGCTGGCCGGACTGGACAGCCCCAGCAGCGGCCGGGTGCTGCTGGATGGCGAGGATCTCTCCGTGCTGGACGAGGATGGCCGCGCTGCGGTGCGTGCGCGAAAGGTGGGTTTCGTGTTTCAGAACTTCCAGCTGCTCCCCTCGCTGACCGCGCTGGAAAACGTGATGCTGCCGCTGGAGTTGCGCGGCGATGCCGATGCCGACACCCCGGCGCGCGACATCCTACGGCGGGTGGGGCTGCAGGAACGGCTGGGCCATTATCCACGGCAGCTGTCCGGCGGCGAGCAGCAGCGCGTGGCCCTGGCGCGCGCGTTCGTGACCCGCCCGAAACTGCTGTTTGCCGACGAGCCCACCGGCAACCTGGACAAGGCCAATGGCGATGCGGTCATCGCGCTGTTGTTCGAATTGAATGCGCAGTCGGGTACCACGCTGGTGCTGGTCACCCACGACGAAGCCTTGGCTGCGCGCTGCCGGCAGGTGCTGCGGCTGGATGCAGGGCGGCTGGTTTGCACATGAGCAACGGCACCTCCCTGCGCAATACGCTGGCGCTGGCCTGGCGGCAATTGCGCCGCGACATCCGGGCCGGCGAAGTGCGCATCCTGCTGGCTGCGCTGGTGCTGGCCGTGCTGGCGGTGACCGCGGTGGGATTGATAACCGATCGCGCCGAACGCGCGCTTGCCCTGGAAGCCAACAAGCTACTGGGTGGTGATGCCGTGCTGCGTGGCGACGCACCGATGGCCGGCAGCGTGCTGCAGGCGGCGCAGCAGTCGGGCCTGCGACACGCGCAGACGGTGGAACTGGACAGCATGGTCGGCGCCGGCGATGCCGTGCGTCTCGGCGAATTGCACGCACTGGGCAGTGGCTTTCCGCTGCGGGGCGCGTTCCGCATTCGCGACGCACTGGGCGAACGCGAGCTGCAGGGCGTTCCATCTGCCGGAACGGTGTGGCTGAGCCAGGCCGGTGCCGATCAGCTGGCCGTGCAACCGGGCGATGCGGTCACCATCGGCGAACGGGATTTTCCGGTGGCGGCGTTGGTGGTGTCCGAACCGAGTGCGGCACTGGACTATTTCAACACCGCGCCGCGTGTGTTCCTGAACACAGCGGACCTGGAATCGACGGGATTGGTGCAGCCGGGCAGCCGTTTGCGCTATCGGTTGATCGTGGCCGGACCGGCCGCGGCCGTGCAGGCATTCACCGACGCGGCGCGTCGCGGTCTGCAGCGCGGTCAGCGGATTGAAACGGCGGGCGAGATGCGTCCCGAACTGCGTTCCGCACTGGATCGTGCGGGCCGGTTCCTGGGATTGGCCACCATGGTCTCGGTGATTCTGGCCGCCGTGGCCGTGGCCATGGCCGCGCGTCGCCACAGTGCGCGGCAATTGCCGGGAGCGGCGGTAATGCGTTGTCTGGGAGCCAGTCAACGCTTGCTGGTCGGCGTCCACGTGGGCGAATTGCTGCTGTTGGGGCTGCTGGCGTGCACGGCAGGCGTTGCGCTGGCCTGGGGCCTGCAGACGGGTGTGGCGGCTTGGCTGGCGCAGCGTCTGCACTTGGACATCCCGCCGGCATCGGCATGGCCGTTGCTGCAAGGGTATGCGGTGGGTTTGCTGGTGCTGTTGGCCTTCGCTGCACCGCCGGTGTTGGCACTGCGTCGCGTGCCGGCCTTGCGTGTGCTGCGCCATGACGTGCCGGCAACCGAAGCCAGTGCCTGGATCGTCCTGGTGGCCGCGCTGGCCGGATTGGCCTTGCTGCTGTGGTGGCAGGCAGGTTCTGCCGTGCTGGGCACGTGGATGCTACTGGGCGTGGGCATCACGGCCTTCGTGCTTGCACTGCTGGCATGGCTGCTGGTGGATGGCATGCGCCGCCTGCGCCGCCGTCTGCGCGGCAGTCTGCGCTACGGCCTGGCCAATGTCGGTCGACGGCCTGCCACCAGCATTGCGCAGATCACGGCACTGGGATTGGGGATCATGGCGCTGCTGCTGCTGACCTTCGTGCGCACGGATCTGATCGAGCGCTGGCAGCTTGTCCTGGAGCAGGACGCACCCAACCGCTTCGTCATCAATGTACAACCCGACCAGGTGAAGCCACTGGCCGAATTCGCCTTGCAGCGCGGCCTGCGCGAACCTGCGTTGTTTCCGATGGTGCGGGCCCGGCTGGTCAGCCGCAATGGCCAGCCGGCGACCGGCGCGCAGGTCGCCGATCGCGGCCCGCGCGCGCAGCGCATGGCCGAACGCGAATTCAACCTGTCCACCGCGGACAGGCTGGACGATGACAACACGGTCACGGCCGGCACATTCTGGTCCGGTCCCGTTGTCGAGCCGGAACTGTCGGTGGAAACCGGGTTTGCCGAAACACTCGGCTGGAGAATCGGCGATCGGATCGGCTTCGACATCGCCGGGCAGCCGCTGGAGGCGACCATCACCAGTTTGCGCGACGTGGAATGGGAAAGCTTCCAGCCGAATTTCTTCGTGCTGGTCTCGCCCGGTGTGCTGGATGGATATCCGGCCAGCCACATCACGGCGCTGCAGGTTCCTGCCAGCGACCGCCTGTTCACGGCCGACGTGGTGCGCCGGTTTCCCAACCTCACCGTGATCGACGTGGATGCTGTTCTTCAGCAGGTGCGCAGCACCGCCGACCAGGTCTCGCAGGTGGTGCAGGTGGTGTTCTGGTTCGCGCTGGCGGCCGGATTGCTGGTCCTGCTGGCTGCGGTCAGCGCCAGCCAGGACGAACGCCTGCAGGAAGGTGCGGTGATGCGCGTGCTGGGCGCCAGTACCCGGCAACTCCGGTTGGCGCAGGCATCGGAATTCGCGGCCATCGGCCTGCTGTCGGGACTGGTGGCGGCGGTGGCGGCATCGGCGTTGAGTGGCGTGATCGCCACACACGTCTTCGAGTTGCCATGGCAGCCGAACGCGCGCATGGCGCTGGCCGGTGCCGCACTTGGCATGCTGGCCGCATTGAGTACCGGATTGCTGGCCACGCGCCGCATCGTGCGGGTGCCGCCCACGGTAGTGCTGCGCGAAACCGCGCAATAGAGACGACGGCGCTGGCCGCTGAGCGGAGGCATGTCAGGGACGGGCACGCCTTCTGGTGTGTGCAGGTGAGGCAACCCGAATGAGCGGGATGCCGATTTCCCATCCGCGCAGGAGCCAACCGCATGCCAGTTCCAGTTTCCAGTTCCATTCCGCCGCCTGAAGACCAGTTCCGGCTACCGTCGGTGCAGCCGCAGCCGCAGCCGCAGCAGACGCAGACTTACAACGACGCGCCAGATCCGGCGGAATATGCCGCCAAGCCATCGCGCCCGACCGGTGCGTATGCTGCCCCGCCCGTTGCACCGCGATCCAAGCCGCCCGCTCCGCCACCGTCGCCGGTTGTCGCGGCCGCGGCGGCCTGCACGCCGCAGCAGGCCTACAACGCGATCAAGACGATCCCGGTGCCGAACAACGCAGACATGGCATTTCTGGGCTACCAGGCCGAAACCGCATACGCCGATGGAGCACGCGATTATGTCTCGACATACAGCGCGTCGGAGGGCGCCGTGTCGCAAGTCACGTTGCAGTCGAATGCATCTGGCGACTCGGATTACCAGACCGCCACATGGGTAATCAAGCGTCCTGACGTGAATCCCGCGTCCGCATCACTGTACGCCGAGGCTACGCGCCTCGACATGTCCGGCACCCTGATCGACGGCAGTCAGGACATCCAGACCGCCTACACGACCGCAGAGCTTTTCCAGCTCCGCCAGCAGGCACGGGATTGGATCGTGGTGCAGAACGGACAGGACCGGCTGCAGCAGTTGGAGGATGGCGAATTTACCCATCGCGCACATCCGCTGGAGGCATTGGCCGTGGCCGAAGGTCCGCATGAGATCTTCAATGTGCTGCGGAGCGACGATCATGCTCTGGAGTTGATCCAGGAAATGTATGCGACAAGCACCGATGTCGCCGTGCCGGGAACAGTGCGGATGCAGGATTCGCAGTAAGACTTGGAGTCCTGGCGATGGCCGACAGCTGAACAGCTGCCGGCCCTCGGCAGTTTGCGAGCCATCGCATGCGGTCGCCGAGCCCTGCTTTGCATGTCATCCCTTCACGCACACCACCTGCCGCAGCGTGTGCAGCACCTCCACCAGGTCGGCCTGGGCGGCCATCACCGCGTCGATATCCTTGTAGGCGGCCGGTGATTCGTCGATCACGCCGTCGTCCTTGCGGCATTCCACGTGGGCGGTGGCCTCGCGGTGCTGCTTCAGCGTGATCGACTTGCGTGCCTGGGTGCGGCTCATCACCCGTCCGGCCCCGTGGCTGCAGCTGTGGAAGCTGTCATCGTTGCCCAGCCCGCGCACGATGTAGCTGCGCGTGCCCATGCTGCCGGGAATGATGCCCAGCTCGCCCGCGCCGGCACGCACCGCGCCCTTGCGGGTGACCAGCAGCTCATCGCCGCCATGGGTTTCCTTCTGCACGTAGTTGTGGTGGCAGTTCACGGCCAGTTTTTCCAGCTGGAATTTCGGCAGCTGGCTGCGCAACTCGGCCAGCACGCGCTGCATCATCGCCTCGCGGTTGGTGCGTGCGTAATCCTGAGCCCAGCCCACGGCTTCGACATAATCATCGAACAGCGGCTCGCCTTCCAGGAAAAAGGCCAGATCCCTGTCTGGAACGTGATACCCCAGCACGCGCTTGCCCAGCGCCTCGCGCGCACGCTCGATGAAATAGCTGCCGATCAGGTTGCCGGTGCCGCGCGAACCGGAGTGCAGCATCACCCACACTGCACCGGTTTCATCCAGACACAGTTCGATGAAGTGGTTGCCGCCGCCCAGCGTGCCGATCTGCCTGTCCAGCTTGTCGGTGCGGATTTTGCGGTGCTTGTCCTTGATGGCATCCAGGCGCGGGACCAGCCCGGAGCCGGCGATGAGCGTGTCGATGCTGTCCGGCAGCTTGCGGTGATCGCCGCCCGGTCCGTTGCCGACCGGAATGCTGCGCTCGATCGCACTGCGCAGGCGCGAAAGGTCGTCGGGCAGGTCGTCGGCACGCAGCGTGGTACGCACCGCGGCCATGCCGCAGCCGATGTCCACGCCGACAGCGGCGGGAACGATCGCGCCCTTGGTGGGGATCACCGAACCGACGGTGGCGCCGATGCCCAGATGCACGTCGGGCATCACCGCCACCCACGGCCCGACGAAGGGCATCGCGGCGATGTTGCGCAGCTGCTGGTGGGCCTGTGCTTCCAGCGGCACGCCGCGCACCCAGCCCTTGATCGGCGTGGCGCTGCCTTCGGCATGCAGGAGTTCGTATCGCGGATCGTGTTGCATCGTCATGGTCGTCATGCTCGTCTTGAAACGCCTGCGACGCATTCCGGCGCCGCAGACGAGATCACTGCTTCAATGTCACCAACTGCTTCAGCACGCCATCCAGGCCGCCGAACACGGTCAGCGTGTCGATCTTCTCCGTGACCTTTTCCAATGCCTCCAGTTCCTTCAGGCGCATCAGCACCGGACTGTCCTCGATCAACCTGGCGGTATTCAGCAGCGAACGGGTGGCGTTCGCCTCCTCTCGCCGACGGATCACGTTGGCCTGTGCCGCCTTCTCCGCCTGCACCACGCTGTTCAGGATGTCCTTCATCTCGCCGGGCAGGATCACGTCCTTTACGCCCACGCCGAGGATCTCGATGCCGAGATCGCTCACGCGGCCGCGCACCCAAGCGAAAATGTCGGCATCCAGCGAGGCCTTGTCGCCCAGCAGTTCGTCCAGCGTCTTGGCGGACACCGCCTTGCGCAGGCCGTACTGCAGTTCGCGGTACACGAAGTCGCCGTATTTCGCGATCCGTGTCCGCGCGGCCACCGGATCGGTCACGCGCAGGCTGGCGGCCAGGTTCACCCGCAGGCTCACCTTGTCGCGGGTCAGCAATTCCTGGCCCGACACCTCCAGCGCCTGCACGCGCAACTCGATCACCTCCACGGCCACGTTCTTCCGGAAATTCCAGAAGGCGTAGCTGCCGGCGCCGAGCACCTGCCGCAGCGTGTTGTCCACGAACAGCAGGCCGGCCGATTCCACCGGCACCTCCAGCGTCACCGCGACCTTCGACAACACGCCCAGCTGACGCAGCCGCGCGGCCACGTCCGGCGCCACCGCCATGTTCTCAGCCAGAGACGCGCGCTGCACCTGCACCGGTACCAGTCCCCGCCAGTACAGCTTGCGGGTGCCCGGTTCCAGCACATCGTCCAGCTTGCCGTTCTTCAGCACCAGACCGACATCGTCGGTGCCCAGATCGGCCAGCACGAAGTGCGCGTCGAGCTGCTCGCCCAGGGCGGCGATCAGCGTATCGACATCGCGTCCGACGTATTCCGGATTGCGGATGTCGTGCACGACAACCTCGACCTGCCTGCGCGGATCGAACCGGCGGTGCACGCCGGGCATCAGCACGGCTTCGAATTGCCGGTTGCGATACACCAGGCCGCGCTCGCCGTCGCCGATCACGACCCGCTTGATGAACAACATGATGGGTTCTCCCTCAATTTGATGTTGGCTCTGGTGGACGACCCTTCGAAAAAAACGATACCGGTGCGCGGGGTCGAGGCTCGCACCGGCTGAAGCAAGAAGGAGGAACCACCCCTGACGCGACGACCGTGGAGCGCAGGCGCAGCCGCTGCGCGGCCTGTCGGGTGCACCGCCGTCGCATCCCTGCAGTGGCGGCGGACCCGCAGACCCGCACCGGCCGGGCATGGGCCCGACTGGCGATCCCGTTGTGCGTTTGCCCTGGACCGGCGCTGTGCTGCCGATCCATCGCCCACGCGCGCGGGGCGGTTCCGAAGTGGGAACGTGCGTTCCCGTTGTCATGGCGTGACAGGCCATGGTTGGAGCGGGAGTCGAACCCGCAACAGTCGGATTAACTGTCCGATGCTCTAACCGATTGAGCTATCCAATGGTGGGACGAACCGGAATCGAACCGGCGACCTGCGGCCTGCGCCGCTGCTCTGCCTTGCTGAGCTACCGTCCGCTCGCGCAGCAGCGATCCGCGGCCTTCGGCATACGCATGCGGCAGGGCCGTGCGCACCGGACGGGCATGCGAACCCGTACCGCTGAAAACCGGTCGTCGTTGCTGCGGATTGGCGTCTTGCGAAAAACGCCAATGGGGGTGGTGATGGTGTTGCCACCATCGCCGAATGGGGCCGAAATGGCTCGGAAAGATGTCCCTTGCGAACGCCGCAAACAAAACGCCCCCGGTGGTGAAACCGAGGGCGTTCGCGGTGCCTCGGCAGGTCGGGGTGGCCGACCCGCCGCTGGCGGAATCGGTCAGTGATTCAGGTCGTCACGCAGCCATTTGCCGCGCGGCGCGCATGCGGTGCCCGCATGGCGGCAGGGCCATGTCGGATCGGCAGCGGTGGGGCGGAAGATGGTCTGCATTGCGAAAATGGTGATGATCGATGGGTGCCGGCATGCCGGCGAAGGCGCGCACGATACGCAGTCATTATCGAAAACGCAAGTGCAACCGCGATGGGTGGCAGTCGGGGCAGGACAGGCGGCATGATTCGGCAGCGCATACAATTGCGGTACCGCTGTTTTTTGCATGCCGTGATGTCCTCGTCCGATCCACCGCTCGACGCGCTGCTGCTGCCGTTTGCGCAGGGCATGCTGCAGTGGCCGCAGGGCGACCTCGCGTTCCTGCATGCGCGACAGGGAGCAGCTTTGCACGCCGCGCCGCGTGAACGGTTGTCGTGCGAGCAATCCTTCAAGCCGGCTGCAGATGCACTGCAAGCGGCGGGCCACAACGTAGCGCCATCCATCGCGGGTACGTTCGATGGCGTGCTGATCCTGCCTCCTCGCCAGCGCGAACAGGCACGGGCCACGTGGGTGCGAGCGGCGGCGCTGTGCAACGAAGGCGGCTGGATCGTGGCGGCCGTGGCGAATGCGCAGGGTGCAAAATCCGCACAGGCCGACTTTGCCGCTCTGTTCGGCATGGATGGTCATCTCAGCAAGCACCATTGCCGCGTGTTCTGGGCCAGGCGTGATCAGGCACGCATCGACGCGGCGCTGCGCGACGCATGGGCCGCACTGGATGACGTGCGATACATCGCCGATGGTCGCTACGCCGTGCGGCCCGGCGTTTTTTCATCGGGACACGTGGATCCCGGTTCGACATTGCTGGCGCAGCATTTTCCGGATGACGTGCATGGGCACGTTGCCGATCTCGGCGCGGGTTGGGGCTATTTGTCCGACCGGTTGCTGTCGCGCAATCCCGCCATCGAGCTGCTGGACTGTTACGAGGCCGATTGGCATGCGCTGGAGCTGGCACGCGCCAATCTCGCGGTGCATGTGGCAGGATGTCGTCTCGATTATCACTGGCACGACGCGACTGCCGGATTGTCCGGCCGATACGACGCCATGATCAGCAATCCGCCGTTCCATGATGGACAGGGCGCCACCACGCCCGCGATCGGGCAGCGCTTCATCGCCGTGGCCGCCGCGGCGTTGCGGCCGGGCGGGCGCTTCTGTATGGTGGCCAACCGGCATCTGCCCTACGAAGCGATTCTGGCCACGAATTTCCGCTCGCATCGCGTACTGGCCGACAGCGACGGCTTCAAGGTGCTGGTCGCGGAAAAGGGCGCATGATGAAACTGCTGCGCTACCTGGCCAATCTCGGTTACGGCAGCCGCCGAGAGGTACTCGGTCTGCTCGGCGAGGGGCGTGTCACCGATGCCGCGGGCGAGCGGCTGTACGGCGACGATGTCCGCATGCACGACGACATCCGCATCGATGGCGAGGCGCTCGATCCCGCGCCTCGACTGCTGTTGATGCTGCACAAGCCGATCGGGGTGACCTGTTCGACGAAGGATCCGGGCCGGTTGGTGTACGACCTGTTGCCGCGGCGCTTCCGCCAGCGGCACCCGCTGGTGTCGCCGGTGGGGCGATTGGACCGCGACAGCAGCGGCCTGCTGCTGTTCACCGACGACGGCGCGCTGCTTCACCGCATCATCGCGCCGAAGTCGAAACTGCCGAAGCGCTATCGCGCCGCATTGGCTCGCGATCTGCGCGGCGACGAGGCTGCGGTGTTTGCCAGCGGCACGCTGCTGCTGGACAGCGAAACAACGCCATTGCTGCCGGCACGACTGCAGGTGCTGGGCCCGCGCGAGGCGCGCCTGCTCCTGCACGAGGGCCGCTATCACCAAGTGCGGCGCATGTTCGCGGCGGTGGGCAATCACGTGCTGTCGCTGCATCGCGAGGCCATCGGTGGCCTGGAGCTGGATGATTTGCCGGAAGGGCAGTGGCGCCTGCTGGATGCATCCGACCGCGAACGCCTGTTCGCACCTCACTCGCCGGACAGCAAGCGCGCGTAGCCCTCGGCACCCAGCGCGGTCACGCTGGCGATGTTGCGCGTCACGATCGCATCCGGATCGGGAAATGCGGCCACGGCACGGTCGATGCTGGATTCGCGCAGCAGGTGCAGCAGCGGGTACGGAGCGCGGTTGGTCAGATTTTCCACATCATCCGGCCCGGTCCCGGCAAACCGATAGTGCGGATGGAAACTGGCGATCTGCAAGGTGCCATCCAGCTGCAACGACGCGAGCAATGCATCGGCCGAATCCAGGAACTGGTTGTAATGGTCGAAATCCTGCAGCACGCGTGGGTGCACCAGCAGCGTGGTGTCGATGGCATCCGGACAGGCGTCGTGCAGCAGCCGCAGTTCGGCATCCAGTTGCGCCAGCAAATCCGACTCGGTCGCCGCATCGCACACCACGATGCGCACTTGCCGTTTCACGTACACGGCCTTGGCGAACGGACACAGGTTCAGGCCGATGACGACGCGCTCCAGCCAGCGTCGCACCGCCTGTTCCACCGTGGCAGGATCGACATCGGGCATCGGCTGGCGAAGTCAGTCGCGGAAGTTGTCGAACTGCAGCGGCCGTTCGAATTCGGCAGCGCGCAGCAGGGTGATGGCGGCTTGCAGATCGTCGCGCTTCTTGCCGGTCACGCGCAGCTTGTCGCCGTTGATCTGCGAATCCACCTTCAGCTTCGCGTCTTTGATGGCCGTCTGGATCTTCTTCGCCAGCTCCCGTTCGATGCCCTGCTTCACCGTGATGCTCTGCCGCGCACCGGCCACGTTGGTCAGGATGTCGCCGAAGTCCAGGCAGCGCACGTCGATCTTGCGGGCGATCAGGCGCGCACGCAGAATCTCGGTCATCTGCTGCAGCTGGAATTCGCTGGGCGCCGACTGGGTGATGGTGGTGTCGTCCAGCACGAAAGCGGCATCCACGCCCTTGAAATCGAAACGGGTGGTCAGTTCGCGGTTGGCCTGGTCGACGGCATTGACCAGTTCGTGGGAGTCCACTTCCGAGATGATGTCGAAGGACGGCATGGCGGCACACGGGGATGACGGATGCCACAGAGTACTGCATGCTGTCCGCATGTTCCCGTCATCGTCGGTCCCTTCCATGCACCTGTCGTCATGGTCGCAGCGGCTGTGCGAGCGCCAGCACGGGCCGATCTGATGCCTGTGCTGTTGCTGTTGGGCGCGGTGGCGTTGCTGCTGGTGCTGTGGGTGCTGCTGCTGCCGTTATCGCTGTTCCAGCGTTACCGCTCGGGCAAGGCGCGGCGACGCGTGCAACGCTGGGCGCTGCGACTGAATGCGGTGCTGTTGCTGCTGTCGGTAGGGTCGCTGCTGCTGACCGCGTCCTTGTCTGGCCTCTGGCATCCGGAATGGTCGGCATCCGCAACGCGCGGGCCTGCCTGGCTGCATGCACTGGTCGGTGTGGCCGCCGGTTTCACGCTGGGTGCGGCAGGGGTGTGGCTGACCCGCATCGAACGTGTGGAGGGACGGCTGTACATCACGCCCAATCGCTGGCTTGTGCTGGGGCTGACGTTGCTGGTCACTGCGCGGCTGCTGGCATTCGCATGGCAGTCGTGGATGCTGTGGCAGGGTCGTCCTGCGGCGCTGGCGCTGGGCCCGTATGCACTGGACGGGCGCTCGCTGTTCGCCACCGGCGGCCTGTTGCTGGGCTATTACGGCCTGTCCACCATCGGCATCCTGCGACGAACGCGGTCATGACCGACACCGGGCACGATCGCCGCGCGGTGCGGACCGCCTGGCCTGCCTGCCGCGGCAAAAGGCCCTGACTGGCACGTGCCGTCCATCCGGCCCACAATAGCGGCTCCGTCCTGCGTGGAGCCCCGCATGTCCGAACTCAAGCCGTCGCGTGTGCCGGAGATCGGCGACCATCACGACATCCCTGTCATCGAGGTGCTGGTGCAGGTCGGCGACACGGTGGCGCGGGATCAGGGCCTGATCACGCTGGAATCGGACAAGGCCACCATGGAAGTGCCCAGCGAGGTCGCCGGCGTGGTGAAGGAATTGAAGGTGAAGCTGGGCGACACGGTCTCGCAGGGCGATGTGGTGGCGATCATCGAGCCTGCTGCCGATGCGACCGCAACGACCACTGCAGCCGCGTCGCCGCCGCCGGCATCCGCGCAAGTGCCTGCAGCGGAAACCGGAGCCAAGGTCGAGCCGGTGGTCGTCGACCCGCAACCGGATGCCATTGCGCGGGCGTCAATGGAACAAGCCACTGCAGGCGCATCCGCGCCGATGGGTGCCGGTCTGCCGCCGGTGCGCTTCAGCAGTGATGCGGTGCTGCCCGATCGGGTTCCCTATGCCAGCCCGGCGGTGCGCCTGTTCGCCCGCGAGCTGGGCGTGGACCTGCTGCAACTCACCGGCAGTGCACGCGGTGGACGCATCACTCGCGAGGATGTGCAGCAGTTCGTGAAGTCGGCATTGTCCGGTGGTGCCACTGCCGCGCCAGGGCCTGCACGGGACGGTGGCGGACTGGATCTGCTGCCATGGCCAAAGGTCGATTTCGCCAGGTTCGGTCCGGTCGAGACGAAACCGCTGTCGCGCATCCAGAAGTTGTCCGGTGCCAATCTGGCCCGCAACTGGGCGATGATTCCGCATGTCACCCAGTTCGATGCGGCCGACATCACCGAGCTGGAAGCGCTGCGCGTTGCGCTGAACGACGAAAACGCCAAGGCGATCGCCGCAGGCAAGGCCGGCAAGGTGACGATGCTGGCCTTCCTGATCAAGGCCTGCGTGGCGGCGCTGAAGCAGTTTCCGACCTTCAATGCCTCGCTGGATGGCGATCAGCTGGTGCTGAAGCAGTATGTGCACATCGGCTTTGCCGCCGACACGCCGAACGGCCTGGTGGTGCCAGTCCTGCGCGACGCCGACCAGAAGGGCGTGGCGCAGATCGCCGCCGAAATGGGCGAGCTGGCCGCGCTCGCACGCGAGGGCAAGCTGAAACCCGAGCAGATGCAGGGTGGCTGTTTCACCATCAGTTCGCTGGGGGGCATCGGCGGCACGGCATTCACGCCGATCATCAATGCACCGGAAGTGGCGATTCTGGGCGTGTCGAAGTCGGAGATGCGGCCGATCTGGGATGGCGCAGCCTTCCAGCCGCGGCTGATGCTGCCGTTGTCGCTGTCCTACGACCATCGCGTGATCGATGGCGCACTGGCGGCGCGGTTCACCACGCATCTGGCGCAGCTGCTCGGCGATCTGCGTCGCGCGCTGCTGTAACGAACCATCGCGATGGCAACGCCCCTGAACGACACCGGCGAGCGCATGCGCGAAGCGGCCAACGATGTCGCCGAGCAGACCGTTCCGCAACTGCAGCCGTTGCTGGACTACAGATTGCTGAACCTGTCCGGTGCCACCGTGACGGTGGGCGGCGTGCTGACGGCGCTGGTGATCCTGCTGTTGGGATGGTTGGCCTCGGCGCTGGTGCGCACCGCCTTGCGCCGCTATGGCGAACGCAACCCGAAAACCAATCCGGCCGTGCTGTACACGCTGTCGCGCGTCGCGCACTACCTGGTGCTGCTGATCGCGGTGCTCGTCGCGCTGGACGTGGTGGGGATTCCGCTGGGCAAGTTCACCGTGTTCGCCGGCGCCATCGGCGTGGGTCTGGGCTTCGGCCTGCAGGCGATCTTCAGCAATTTCATTTCCGGGCTGATCCTGCTGTTCGACCGCTCGCTCAAGGTCGGCGATTTCATCCAGCTGGACGACGGCACCCGTGGCGTGGTCAAGGCCATCAACATCCGCTCCACGCGCGTGACCACCAACGACAACATCGACGTGCTGGTGCCCAACGAGCAGTTCATCAAGGGCCGGGTGACCAACTGGACGCACCGGTCGGTGAACCGCCGCATCCGCGTGCCGTTCGGCGTGGCCTACGGCATCGACAAGGAACTGGTGAAGAAGGCGGCGCTGGAAGCCTGCGCCAACGTGCCATTCACCCTGTCGATGGATGGCGACAAGGCGCCGCAGGTCTGGCTGACCGGGTTCGGCGACAACGCGGTGCAGTTCATCCTGGCGGTCTGGACGACGGAAGCGGCCGCGCGCCGCAATGCGGCGGTCAGTGCGGCTTATCTGTGGGAACTGGATACCAGCTTCCGCAAGCATGGCGTGGAGTTCCCCTTTCCACAGCGTGACTTGCACGTGCGCTCGCTGTTCGGACTGCGTGACGGCGCGGCATGGGACGCGTTGCATCAGCGCGATTCGCGTGATCGAGACGATCGGTCCGATGTGCCGGCATCTGCCTTCCCAGCCCAGACCGACGGGCCAGGTCCCGTGCAGCTGTCCGAGCACGAACGCAGGCATCTCTCGCGTAACGATGCGCAACTGGATGCGCAGCGTGACATTGCCTCGGAGCCGGACTCCGGCGAGCCGCCGCATGCCGATGCGCAGTCGGACCAGGCGTCCGGATCATGACCGACGCCGATTCGCCACCCAGCGATGTCCGCGTGATGGCCGTGCAATACCCGCAGCAGCCGATCGCGCGGCGCGAGGCGTTTGCGGGCCAGGTGACGCATTGGGTGCGGGTGGCAGCGGATTACGATTGCGATTTCGTGCTGTTTCCGGAGCTGTTCACGCTGCAGCTGCTGTCGCTGCCTCTGCAACCGGCAGAACCGGCCGATGCCGTCGATCGCCTGACCACCCACACGCCGTGGCTGATCGATTTGTTCCGCCGGCTGGCCGTGGACCATCGCATCAACATCGTCGGCGGCTCGCATCTCACCCGCGTGGACGGCGGTGCGGTGCGCAACGTGTGCCAAGTGGCACTGCGCGATGGCAGCGTGCATCTGCGGGAAAAACTGCATCCCACGCCGAGCGAGCGTGCCGTGTGGAGCGTGCAGGGTGGTGATGCGGCCCCGGTCATCCACACCGACCGCGGACCAATCGGGGTGATGATCTGCTACGACGCCGAATTCCCCGAGCTGGCCCGGCATCTCATCGATCAGGGCGCCGAACTGCTGTTCGTGCCGTTCTGCACCGACGTGCGCCAGGGCTATCTGCGCGTGCGCTACTGCTGCCAGGCGCGGGCGGTGGAAAACCAGTGCTACGTGGTGGCCGCCGGCAACGTGGGTCACATCGCCGGCGTGGACAATTTCGACATCCAGTACGCGCAAAGTGCAGTATTCACGCCCTGCGATTTCCCGTTCCCGCCGGACGGCATCGCCGGTGCCGCCACGGAAAACATGCCGATGCCGGTCATCGCCGATCTGCCGCTGCACACATTGCGCCGCTTCCGCGACGGCGGCAGCGTGCTGAATCTGCAGGACCGTCGCCACGATCTGTACGCCAGCCGCTGGCTGGGCGCATCCGCATCCCATCCCGACACGACCTCTTGACCGGAGTCCGACCCCCATGGCCAACGACATCGAAGTGACCGTACCCGACATCGGCGACCACGCCGGCGTGCCGGTGATCGAATTGCTGGTGCAACCCGGCGACACGGTGGCGAAGGACCAGGGCCTGGTGACGCTGGAATCGGACAAGGCGACGATGGAGGTGCCGTCGTCGCATGCCGGCGTGGTCAAGACGCTGAAGGTCAAGCTGGGCGACACGGTGTCCAGCGGCGACGCGATCGCGGTGCTGGAAACCGCTGAGGCCCGTGCACCTGCAACGGCACCAGCCGCGCCATCGCCGCGGACCGCTGCTGCGGCAGCGCCGAAGGCACCGGCAGATGCTGCTCCTGCTCCTGCTCCTGCAACTTCGCAACAAGCCCAAGTTGCGGCTGCACCCGCAACCCACGCCCACGACTGCGACGTGGTGGTGATCGGTGCCGGTCCCGGCGGCTACACCGCCGCATTCCGGGCTGCCGATCTGGGGCTGAAGACGGTGCTGGTGGAGCGGCATGCGTCATTGGGCGGCGTTTGCCTCAACGTCGGCTGCATTCCGTCGAAGGCGCTGCTGCATGCCGCAGACGTGATCGAACAGGCCGCGCACGCCACCGATTTCGGCATCACCTTCGGCAAGCCTGGTATCGACATCGACAAGCTGCGTGACTACAAGGACAGTGTGGTCGGCAAGCTTACCGGCGGCCTGGCCGGCATGGCGAAACAGCGCAAGGTGCAGGTGATCACCGGCAATGCGCAGTTCGCCTCGCCCAACACCTTGGCCATCGCCGATGCGCACGGCAGGACGCAAACGCTGTCCTTCGCGCACGCGATCATCGCCGCCGGTTCGCAGGCGGTGAAGCTGCCCGGCTTCCCGTGGGACGACGCGCGCATCATGGATTCGACCGATGCGCTGAATCTGGCCGACGTGCCGAAGACATTGCTGGTGGTCGGCGGCGGCATCATCGGGCTGGAAATGGCCACCGTGTATCGCGGCCTGGGCAGCGAGGTGACCGTGGTGGAACTGGCGAAACAGCTGATTCCCGGTGCGGATGCCGATCTGGTGAAGCCGCTGGCGGATCGCCTGAAAAAGGCGGGCGTGAAGCTGCACCTGGGCACCAGGGTGGTGGAGGCGAAAGCGGCGAAAAAGGGCATCGATGTTGCATTCGAAGGCGAGAGTGTTCCCGAAACGAAGCAGTTCGATCGCGTGCTGGTGGCGGTCGGCCGCAGCCCGAATGGCGCGACGATTTCCGCCGACAAGGCCGGCGTAACGGTCGGCGAACGCGGCTTCATCGACGTGGATGCGCAGATGCGCAGCAACGTGCCGCACATCTTCGCGATCGGGGATGTCATCGGCCAGCCGATGCTGGCGCACAAGGCCACGCACGAAGGCAAGCTGGCGGCGGAGGTCATCGCCGGCGAAAAGAAGGAGTGGGTCGCGCGGGTCATTCCGAGCGTGGCCTACACCGATCCGGAAATCGCCTGGGTCGGCGTGACTGAAACCGAAGCGAAGGCGAAGGGCCTGAAGGTCGGCATCGGCAAGTTCCCATGGGCGGCCAGCGGGCGCGCCATCGGTCTGGGCCGCACCGAAGGCTTCACCAAGCTGATCTTCGACCAGGCCAGCGATCGCGTGATCGGCGGCGGCATCGTCGGAGTGCATGCCGGCGAATTGATCGGCGAGATCGCACTGGCCATCGAGATGGGTTGCGAGGCCGGTGACATCGGCCACACCATCCATCCGCATCCAACACTCGGCGAGTCCATCGGCATGGCAGCGGAAGTGCACGAAGGCACCATCACCGATCTGTACATTCCGAAGCGCAAGCCCGGGTGATGTGCGGTCCCCGGATCGATCAGCCGACCGAAGGAATGTCTGAACAAGTCCATCCTGGGCTTGTCAGCCTCCGCCCCGATCCGGCGCCAGTCCGCACTGGGCTCACAGGAATCAATCACGGTCATGATTGATTCGTGCTCGACCCTCCATCGTTTCGGAGATCCTCTGCGTGATTCACGGACACCGGACACGGCGCCGCTGTTGTTGCAATGCAGCATGAATAGGAACCGCAGTCACTGACCAACTGCGCAGGGAGTCCGCAGAATCTGTGCGGCCAGTGCAGGATCGCGGCATTGAATGGGTCTTTGCGCACATTCCGCGTGATTGCCCGGTGCACATCGCGCATGTCCGAGGTATTCCTTGCTCCGCAGGGGAATTCATTTTCGGGAGTGCATCCAAGATGCGTATTCGTTACCGGCAGGCGGCCTTGATGGCTGCATGCACGCTGGCATTCGGTTCTGCCATGTCCGCACAATCGCGCGCGCCATCGGCGTCCCTGGGCGAGGCGACCGACCTTCCTTCGGCACAAGTGGCCTTCGACCGCTCGGTTCGAGCGCAGGAAGCACGGCTGCAGAACGAACGGCAGCATTATCCAACCCTGTTCCGTGCCGCCTACCAGCGCTATCCGGCCATTCCGGCCGGAACGCTGGAGGCGATCGCCTATGCGCAGACGCGCTGGCATCACGTGCAACCCACTGCCGAGGAAGTCAACCAGGACCATGCCCACATGCCGCAGGGCTGGGGCGTGATGGGCCTGTACGATGGAAAGGGTTTCGCCGAGCAAGTGAATGAGGGTGCCGCGCTGATCGGCAAGTCGCCGCAGCAGGTGAAGACCGATCCGTGGAGCAACATCCTTGCCGCTGCAGCCCTGCTTGACCGCGAATTGCGCGCGGACAAGGCCATTTCGGCGGCATCGGCCGCGCGCGATCCTGCGGCAGCTGCGCAGGCCCTGCAACGCTATGCCGGATTTGGCGACACGCAATCGCAGATCGGCGCGTACGCACGTGCCAGCTTCGCCTTCGACGTGCTGCTGACGCTGGACCGCGGCGTCAACGACAACGGCATCCAGGTGCAGGAACGTCCGGTTGCGTGGGAACAGGCCTTCAATGCGCCGATGCTGGTGAAGTTGAATGCACCCATGCTGCGCCTGGACGTGGAGCGCGACAGCATCGAAGTGGACGGCTACCGTGTCGATCCGGTCAGTGGCCAGCTGCAGTCCAGCAGCGCCGCGCAGGCGCGATCGGCCGGCTCGGTCGATGCGCAGGCCGCATCCACGGACGTGTCGATCCAGAGCGCCGATTACGGCCCGGCCATCTGGGCGCCGTCGCCCAACTATTCCTCGCGCGGCGGTTCTGCCGTGCGCGAAGTGGTGGTGCACACCTGCCAGGGCGGCTATTCCGGCTGCGTGTCGTGGCTGCGCGACACCCGTGCCGGTGCCAGCGCCCATTACGTGGTACGCAGCTCCGATGGCCAGATCAGCCAGCTGGTGCGCGAATCGAACAAGGCGTGGCATGCCCGGTCGCACAACCCGTACTCGATCGGGATCGAGCACGAAGGCTATGTCAGCAACCCGTCGTGGTACACCAATGCCATGTACAACGCCTCCAGCGGCATCGTGCGCAACGCTTGCGCCCGGTATGGCGGGGTCACGTGTTCCACCGCATACAAGGGCGCGGCCACCTCGTACGCTGGTCCGAAGATCGGTGACCATGTCGACATCAAGGGTCACCAGCACTTGACCGACAACACCCACACCGATCCTGGCAAGTACTGGAACTGGACCAAGTATTACAGCCTGCTGAATCCGAACAATGGCGGCGGTACCACGATCCTGGACAGCTTCGAATCCAGCGTGGGCCACTTCAACACCAGTCCGGCCTATTCGGGCAGCACCACCGGCATCTCGACCAGTTCAACGGCTGCCCGCAACTGCAGCCTGCGCAAGAACGGCTCGTGTTCGTTGCAGGTGCGGCTGGTGGATGGGGCAGGCAGTGCCGCCTGGAACGTGCGCCTGCTCTCCGGCACCGGCAACCCCGGCAGCAACGCGTCGCTGGCACGCAGTGGCCGGGTGGGCTTCTGGGTGTACGCGGCCGGTTCGGGTGTCAGGGTGGGCGTGGGCATCGATGACAGCGATGGCACCGAGCGCTCGGTGTCGCGCGCCCTGCCGGCCAACGCCTGGACCTACGTGGAATGGTCGCTGTCCGATGCCGCGCAGTGGAATGCGTGGGCTGGCGGCAACGGCAGCATCACCGCCAGTTCGGTCAAGCTGGATGCGATCTGGCTGTACCACGCCAACACCAGCTACACGGTCAATACCTACATCGACGACGTGCAGCTGCGCAAGTGAGGATGCTCTGAGCAAGTCCAGCCTGGACTTGCCAGCCCTCGCCCAGTCCCGCACATGTCCGGACCGGGCTCACACGAATCGATCATGCAAGTGATCGATTCGTGTTCGACCATCCATGGTTCCGGGGATCCTCCGAATTCTTCGGAGGATCCCCGATGCACGAACACCGTGCACGCGCCCGATCCGGGGATCTCCCCGGCCGGGCGTTTTCATGCGCGATGGGAATTCGCGCAGCTGGTGGCGTGGTCGGCAACGGGTGCTTGCCGCCGGAATTTCACGCCTGCTATACTTTCAAGGCTAACCCGTCCGGTTTCGTTCGGGTGGCCGCTGCAGGACTGACATGTTCGATCCCGTCGCCCGATCCAAGCGAATGGTCAAGCAGGTCGTTCTCCGGCAGGCGTTGGCGGTGATCGCCGTCGCCGCATTGTCCGCACTTCTGGCGCCTTCCGGGGCGCGCTTTGCCGCTGGCGTCTGCGCTGGCGGTTTTGCTGTCGTGCTGGGGAATGTGGTGGCATCGCGGATCGCCCTGCCTGCGGGCATGTTGTCGGCCGGTGCTGTTGCCGTGCGCTGGTTTCTTGCGCTGGCTGTGCGCTGGCTGGTATTCGGCGGCGTGCTGCTGGGGGCCATTCTGGCCTGGAAATTGCCGCCACTGGCGCTGCTGTCGGGCGTGGTGGTGGCGCTGTCGGCCTACCTTGTGATCGTGTCAATGCAAACAGTCAGGAATCCCACGTGAGCGCGTCCCCCGGCGGCAATCTGACCCCGACCGAGTACATCCAGCATCACCTGCACAATCTCACTGCGCATGTGGGCGAAGGCAGCTTCATGACGCTGCACGTCGATACGGTGATCACTGCCGTGCTGATGGGCCTGTTCATGACGTTCCTGTTCTGGCTGGCCGCGCGCAAGGCCACCGCCGGCGTGCCCGGCAAGTGGCAGGCATTCGTGGAAATCTGCCTGGAGTTCGTGCACAACCAGGTCAAGGACACCTACCACGGCAAGAGCAAGCTGGTCACGCCGATCGCGATTACCCTGTTCTTCTGGATCCTGTTGATGAACCTCATCAAGATGATCCCCGCCGACTTCATCGCCAAGCCGCTGGAACTGCTGGGCGTGGACTACTGGAAACCGGTACCCACCGCCGACGTGAATGCTACGCTGGGCATGTCCTTCAGCGTGTTCTTCCTGATGCTGTTCTTCGCCCTGCGCGGCAAGGGCATCGGCGGACTGACCAAGGAATTCCTGTTCGCGCCGTTCGGCAAGTGGATGGTGCCGTTCAACCTGATCCTGAACATCGTCGAGTGGCTGAGCAAGCCGATTTCGCTGGCGATGCGACTGTTCGGCAACATGTTCGGCGGGGAAATCGTGTTCCTGCTGATCTGGGTGCTGGGCGGTGCGGGCATCGCCGGCCTGCTCGGCGGCGCCGTGTTCGGTTTCGGCTGGATGATCTTCCACCTGCTGGTCATCCCGCTGCAGGCGTTCATTTTCACCATGCTCACGATCGTGTATCTGAGCCTGGCCGAAGAGCACCACTGACTTTTCTCTGATCCACCTCGCTTCATTCCTGTTCCTTTTCCCACACCCTCCCGAACCTTTTGGAGATCACAATGGAAGCTCTTGCCAACCTCGCCCAAGTCCAGTCCTTCACCGCGCTGGCGGTGGGCATCATGATCGGTCTGGCCGCACTCGGCGCCGGTCTGGGCCTGGCCATCATGGCCGGCAAGTTCCTCGAATCCTCGGCCCGTCAGCCCGAATTGATCCCGGTGCTGCAGGTGCGCATGTTCATCACCGCCGGCCTGATCGACGCCGCGTTCATCATCTCGGTGGCCGTTGGCCTGCTGTTCGCGTTCGCCAACCCGTTCATCGGCGAATTCGTCTCGCGCCTGGGTTGATGCGTGCCGCAGTCGGCAGCCGTTCGCGGCTGTCCGGCCTGCCATCCCGCATCGCCTGCTGTTGACGGAATGTCCGCAGTTCCAGCCGAGAAACCGACATGAACATCAATCTCACCCTCATCGCCCAGGCGCTCGCGTTTGCCGCGCTGATCTGGCTGATCGCGACCTTCATCTGGCCGCCGCTGCTCAATGCCATTGAGGAGCGCCAGAAGAAGATCGCCGAAGGCTTGGCCGCCGCCGACAACAGCCAGAAGGCGCTGGCGCAGGCGGAAGAAAAGGCCAACGATGAACTTAAAGCCGCGCGTGCCAAGGCCAACGAAATCATCGAGCAGGCGCATCAGCGTGCCAACCAGATCGTTGAAGCCGCGAAGAACGAGGCGATCGAGGAAGGCGTGCGGCAGAAGGCGCTGGCCCAAGCCGAGATCGAGGCGTCTGCCAACCGTGCCCGCGAGGACCTGCGCAGGCAGGTGTCCGCGCTGGCGGTGACCGGTGCGGAAAAGCTGCTGCGCCGCGAAATCGATGCCAACGCCCACAAGGCGCTGCTGGACGAACTGGCTGCCGAGATCTGACCGATGAGCGACGCACTGACCCTGGCCCGTCCCTATGCCCGCGCCGCATATGCACTGGCGCGCGATGCCGGACAGGCTGATGCGTGGTCGCGCGCGCTGGCCGTGGCAGCGGCACTGGCCTCCGAATCGGCCATCGCACAGGCATTGAGTGATCCGCGCACCGCGCGCAGTGATGCGGCGGCACTGCTCAGCGATGGTGCATCCGTCGAGCATTGGCAGGGCTTTCTGGAACTGCTGGCCGACAACCGGCGCCTGCCGCTGTTGCCGGACATCGCCGCGCTGTTCGAGCAGTTGCGCGCCGACGGCGAACACGTGGTGCGCGCCACGGTGACCTCGGCCAACGCACTGTCCGATGGCGAGCTGGAGTCCATCACCGCTGCGCTGCGCCGACGCTTCGGCCGCGAGGTGCGGGTACGCACCGCGGTGGATCCGGCGCTGATCGGCGGCGCGGTGATCGATGCCGGCGATCTGGTCATTGACGGCTCGCTGAAAGGCAAGCTGGAGCGGCTGCAGACCGCGCTGACGCACTGAATTCGCAATCGTCGGACGGGGTCGCCCTGTCCACACGTGTGACGGACTGCGAGTCCGTCGAACCAAGGAAACAACCCATGGCAACGTCCACGCTCAATCCTTCCGAAATCAGCGAACTGATCAAGAGCCGCATCGAGAAAGTCAAGTTGTCGGCCGAGGCCCGCAACGAAGGCACCGTGATCAGCGTGTCCGACGGCATCGTGCGCATCTTCGGCCTGGCCGACGCGATGCAGGGCGAAATGGTCGAACTGCCGCCGGCTCCCGGCGGGAACGCCACCTATGCGCTGGCACTGAACCTGGAGCGCGATTCGGTCGGCGCGGTGATCCTGGGCGACTGGGAACACCTGCGCGAAGGCGACGTGGCCAAGACCACCGGCCGCATCCTGGAAGTGCCGACCGGCCCCGAGCTGCTGGGCCGCGTGGTGAACGCGCTGGGCGAGCCGATCGACGGCAAGGGTCCGATCGAGGCGAAGACCAGTGCGCCGGTGGAAGCCATCGCCCCGGGCGTGGTGTGGCGCAAATCGGTGAGCCAGCCCCTGCAGACCGGTTACAAGTCCATCGACAGCATGATCCCGATCGGCCGCGGCCAGCGCGAACTGATCATCGGCGACCGCCAGACCGGCAAGACCGCGATCGCGGTGGATACCATCATCAACCAGAAGTCATCCGGCGTGAAGTGCATCTACGTCGCGATCGGGCAGAAGAACTCCACCATCGCCAACATCGTGCGCAAGCTGGAAGAAAACGGTGCGATGGCCTACACCACGGTGGTGGCGGCCTCGGCGTCGGAATCGGCGGCGATGCAGTACATCGCGGCGTATTCCGGCTGCACCATGGGCGAATACTTCCGCGACCGCGGCGAGGATGCGCTGATCATCTACGACGACCTGTCCAAGCAGGCCGTGGCCTACCGCCAGATCTCGCTGCTGCTGAAGCGCCCGCCGGGCCGCGAAGCGTATCCGGGCGACGTGTTCTACCTGCACAGCCGCCTGCTGGAACGCGCCGCCCGCGTCAACGAGGATTATGTCGAGAAATTCACCAACGGCGCGGTGACCGGCAAGACCGGTTCGCTGACCGCGCTGCCGATCATCGAGACCCAAGCCGGCGACGTGTCCGCATTCGTGCCGACCAACGTGATCTCGATCACCGACGGCCAGATCTTCCTGGAAACCGACCTGTTCAACGCCGGCATCCGCCCGGCCGTGAATGCCGGCATCTCGGTGTCGCGAGTGGGTGGCGCGGCGCAGACCAAGATCATGAAGAAGCTGTCCGGCGGCATCCGTATCGCGCTGGCGCAGTACCGCGAACTGGCGGCCTTTGCGCAGTTCGCTTCCGATCTGGACGATGCCACCCGCAAGCAGCTGGAGCGCGGCCAGCGCGTAACGGAGCTGATGAAGCAGAAGCAGTATCTGCCGATGTCGGTGGCCCGTCAGGCGCTGTCGATCTATGCCGCCGACAAGGGCTACATGGACGATGTGCCGGTGGCGAAGATCGGCGCGTTCGAGGAGGCGCTGCATGCGCACTTCGACAACACCGCCGGCGAGCTGATCGGCAGGATCGACCAGACCGGCGACTGGAACGACGACATCGAAGCCGCCTTCAAGCAGGGCATCGAGGATTTCCGCAAGACCGGCAGTTGGTAAAACCCCCGGCAGGCATGCGCCTGCCGAAGCACATTCCCGAAAACGGTGACGGTGGGGCGTCACGACGGCGAGCCAGGGCTCGCCCCAGGCGAGAAACGAGATGGCCGGCGGCAGAGAAATCAAGACCAAGATCAAGAGCGTGCAGAACACCCGCAAGGTGACGCGCGCGCTGGAAATGGTGTCCGCCTCGAAGATCCGCAAGGCGCAGGAACGCATGAAGGCTTCGCGTCCGTACGCGCAGGCGATGAAGCAGGTCATCGGCCACCTGGCCCAGGCCAATTCCGATTTCCAGCATCCGTATCTGACCGAACGCACCAGCGTGAAGCGGGTGGGTTACATCATCGTGTCGTCCGACCGCGGCCTGGCAGGCGGCCTGAACAACAACCTGTTCCGCAAGCTGCTGGCCGAGTTCCGCAGCTGGCAGGAGCAGGGCGTGGAAGTCGATCTGGTCACCATCGGCCAGAAGGCGTCGGTGTTCTTCCGCCGGATCAAGGTGAACATGCTGGCCACCGTCACGCATCTGGGCGACACGCCCACGGTGGAGCGGCTGGTGGGCGTGATCAAGGTGATGCTGGACGCGTACGAGTCCGGCAGCGTGGACAGGGTGTTCCTGGCCTACAACGATTTCGTCAACACCATGACGCAGCGCGCGGCCTTCGACCAGCTGCTGCCGCTGCCGCCCAGCGAAACCGGTGCTTCTCGCCACGACTGGGACTACCTGTACGAACCCGACCCCGCTGCGGTGCTGGAATACGTGCTGACCCGCTACATCGAATCGCTGGTGTACCAGGCGGTGATGGAGAACGTGGCCTCCGAACATGCCGCGCGGATGGTGGCGATGAAGGCCGCCAGCGACAACGCCACCAAGCTGATCGACACCCTCAACCTGTCCTACAACAAGGCCCGCCAGGCCGCGATTACCCAGGAAATCTCGGAAATCGTCGGCGGTGCGGCGGCGGTATGACGGCCATGACCCGGAGCCCGATGTCCATGCGCATGATTGCGCTCGCGGTCGTCACGGCCTGCCTGCTGCTGTCCGCCTGCGGCAAGCAGGCCGATGCGCCGGCCGCCGGCAATCCGGTCAGCGCGCAGGATGCCCTGCCCAAGGCCTGCGAGGACTACATCAACCGCGTGAAGGGTTGCGTGGCCAAGCGCCAGGGCGACCAGGCGGCGCAGCAGTTCCAGCAGTCGCTGGACCAGATGCGTGCGCAGTGGGCCGAGGCCGCCGACAAGACCGCGCTGGTGCCCGCCTGCGAGCAGGCCAATGCCGCATTCAACCAGATGGCGCAGCAACTGCAGTGCGAATGACAGCGCCCGCCATTTCCACATCCTCGTTTTGCATTTCCGAATCGTTGTGAGGTCACATCCATGAACGCCAACAGCCAAGGCAAGATCGTCCAGATCATCGGCGCCGTCGTCGACGTCGAATTCCCGCGCGATGCCGTGCCGAAGGTGTACGACGCGCTGAAGGTGCACGGCACCGCCATCACCCTGGAAGTGCAGCAGCAGCTGGGCGACGGCGTGGTCCGTGCGATCGCGCTGGGTTCCACCGACGGCCTGAAGCGCGGCCTGGTGGCGGAAAACACCCATCGCGCCATCGCGGTTCCGGTGGGCGAGGCCACCCTGGGTCGCATCATGGATGTGCTGGGCACGCCGATCGACGAAGTCGGTCCGATCGATGCCAAGGACCATTGGGAAATCCATCGTCCTGCCCCGTCGTACGAAGACCAGGCGGCCACCAACGAGTTGCTGGAAACCGGCATCAAGGTGATCGACCTGATGTGTCCGTTCGCCAAGGGCGGCAAGGTCGGCCTGTTCGGCGGCGCCGGCGTGGGCAAGACCGTGAACATGCTGGAACTGATCAACAACATCGCCACGCAGCATAGTGGCCTGTCGGTGTTCGCCGGCGTGGGCGAGCGCACCCGCGAAGGCAACGACTTCTACCACGAGATGCAGGAAGCAGGCGTCGTCAAGATCGACAACCTGCCCGAATCGAAGGTGGCAATGGTGTACGGCCAGATGAACGAGCCGCCGGGCAACCGCCTGCGCGTGGCGCTGACCGGCCTGACCATGGCCGAATACTTCCGCGACGAGAAGGACGCCAGCGGCAAGGGCCGCGACGTGCTGTTCTTCGTCGACAACATCTACCGCTACACGCTGGCCGGCACCGAAGTGTCGGCGCTGCTGGGCCGCATGCCGTCGGCGGTGGGCTACCAGCCCACCCTGGCCGAGGAAATGGGCGTGCTGCAGGAGCGCATCACCTCCACCAAGACCGGTTCGATCACCTCGATCCAGGCCGTATACGTGCCCGCGGACGACCTGACCGACCCGTCGCCGGCCACCACCTTCGCCCACTTGGACGCCACCGTGGTGCTGAGCCGCCAGATCGCGAGCTTGGGCATCTACCCGGCGGTGGATCCGCTGGATTCCACCAGCCGCCAGCTCGACCCGAACGTGATCGGCCACGAGCACTACGACACCGCGCGCCGGGTGCAGGCCACGCTGCAGAAGTACAAGGAACTGAAGGACTCGAGCGCTTCTTCAGCCAGCCGTTCCACGTGGCCGAAGTGTTCACCGGCTCGCCGGGCAAGTACGTGTCGCTGAAGGACACCATCCGCGGCTTCAAGATGATCGTGGACGGCGAATGCGACCACATCCCCGAGCAGGCGTTCTACATGGTCGGCGGCATCGACGAGGCCATCGAGAAGGGCAAGAAGATGGCGGCCTGAGTCGCCCCGCCGTCACCTGCCTGGTGACGGCATCGCAAGACTGCATCAATACGGGAATCCATAGCTATGGCCAATACCATCCGTTGCGACATCGTCAGTGCCGAAGCCGAGATCTTCAGCGGCGAGGCCACGCTGGTCGTGGCCACCGGCGAAGTGGGCGAACTGGGCATCGCGCCGCGGCACACGCCGCTGATCACCCGCCTGAAGCCGGGCAAGGTGATCGTGCACCAGCCCGACGGCAGCCAGGTGGACATCGCCATCGGCGGCGGCATCCTGGAAGTGCAGCCGCATCTGGTGACGGTGCTGGCCGATTCGGCCACCCGTGCCGAGGACATCGACGAAGCCGCCGTGCGCGCCGCCAAGGACGAGGCCGAGCGCATCCTGGCCGGTCGCGGCGAGGCCATGGACGTGGCCGAAGCGCAGCAGCGCTTGGCGGAAGTCACTGCGCAATTGCAGGCGCTGGAGCGGTTGCGCAAGAACCTGAAGCACTAACATGTTGGCGCAAGCCGCTGCCTGTGCAGCGGCTTCAGTGCTTGTACACCCAGTGCCGCGACAGGAAGAAGCCGATCACTCCCAGGCCCAGTTCCACCGCCGGCTTGGCCAGCCAGGTCCATTTCAATCCGAACTGGGCGTTGACATGGGTCAGCAGCCACGAACTGGCGATGGTCGTGGCCAGCCACATCAGCACGAAGCGTAGCAGCTGCTTGCGTCCGACCCTGGTGTCGTCGGCGGCGAAGGTGACCTTGCCGTTCAGCCAGTAGCCGAGCAGCGCACCGCTGATGCGTCCACAGATGTTGGCCGTGGCCACGCGCAGCCCCCAGTGGCTGAGCAGCACCATCAGGCCCCAGTCAACCAGCCACTGGATGCCGCCGATCAACAGGTAGTGGCTGGCGTGGCGCTTCAGGCTCATGGTGCGGCCTGCCGGCCTGGTGGCAGCGCGCAGCCGCATCGGATTGCGGATCCGGGCAGCGCTGGAAGGGGCGGCCACGGTATGCTTGAGGATGCCGGCTGCGAGCGGTCGGAAACGGTGGCGGACATCGGCTGCATCATGGGGTGGCGCATGGTAGCAGGCCGCTGCCACGAGCCGGCCGATCACGCTCTAGAATGCGCGGATCGCATGTTTTCGGAATGGCCATGAGCAAACCTCTCCATGTCGTGATCCTGGCCGCCGGCGAGGGCAAGCGCATGCGATCGCGCCTGCCGAAGGTGTTGCAGCCCATTGCCGGTCGGCCGATGCTGGCACACGCGATCGATGCCGCACGCGGATTGGCTCCGCAAGGCATCCATGTCGTGCATGGGCATGGTGGCGATGCAGTCCAGGCGGCCTTTGCCGATCAGGCCGATCTGCAGTGGGTGCTGCAGGACCGGCAGCTGGGCACCGGCCACGCCGTGCAGCAGGCGATCCCGGCGATTCCCGACGAAGCGACCGTGCTGGTGCTGTACGGCGATGTGCCGTTGATCACGACCGCCACGCTGCAGCGCCTGCTGGCAGCGAATGCGCGACTGGCGGTGCTGGTGGCGGAACCGGCCGATCCGGCCGGATACGGCCGCATCGTGCGCGACGCGGAGGGCCGCGTGGGCGCGATCGTCGAACACAAGGATGCCAGCGACGACCAGCGAGCGATCCGCATCGTCAATACAGGCATCGTCGCGGCCGACGCCACGGCGCTGAAGCGCTGGCTGGCCGCATTGTCCAACGACAACGCCCAGGGCGAGTACTACCTGACCGACGTGTTCGCGCAGGCCGCCGCGGAGTACGCCGCCGCCGAGATGGTTCCCGTGCGCGATGCCATCGAAACCGAAGGCGCCAACGATCCGTGGCAACTCGCGCAGCTCGAACGCGCCTTCCAACTGCGTCAGGTGAAGACCCTGTGCGAGCAGGGGGTACGTTTTGCCGACGTGAGTCGGGTGGACATCCGCGGCACGGTGACGGTGGAAACCGATGTTGAAATCGACGTGGACGTGGTGCTGGAGGGCACCGTGCATCTGGGCGAAGGCGTGCGCGTGGGACCGTTCTGCCGGATCAGGGACAGTCGCCTGACTATGGGGTCGCAGGTGCGTGCGCATTGCGACATCGAGGGCGCCGTGACCGAAGGCGCCGTGGTGATCGGCCCCTTCGCGCGGCTGCGGCCTGGCACCGTACTGGCCGATGGCGTGCACGTCGGCAATTTCGTGGAAACCAAGAACAGCGTGCTGGGCGTGGGCAGCAAGGCCAATCACCTGACCTATCTGGGCGATGCCGTGATCGGTGCGGCGGTGAACATCGGCGCGGGTACCATCACCTGCAATTACGATGGCGCCAACAAATCGAAGACCACCATCGGCGACGGCGCCTTCATCGGTTCCAACAGTGCGCTGGTGGCGCCGGTCAGCATCGGTACGCAGGCCACTATCGCGGCCGGCTCGGTCATCACCTTGGATGCGCCTGCAGGGGAGTTGACCGTGGCACGTGCGCGCCAGCACACGGTGCAGGGGTGGGTGCGGCCACACAGGCAGACCGGCGATGGCTGAATGATCGGACAGCGGTCCGGCTTAAAATAGGCAACCCTCCAGGAGACCTGCCCCATGTGCGGAATCGTCGGTGCCATCGCCGAGCGTGACGTCGTTCCGTTGCTGATCGACGGCCTGAAACGGCTGGAATACCGCGGCTACGATTCCGCCGGGATCGCGGTGGTCGATGGCGATGCCGTGCGCCGCGTGCGCCGCACCGGCCGGGTGGCGGAAATGCAGGCGGCGGCCGAAGCGGAGGATTTCCGGGCCGTGCTCGGCATCGGCCATACGCGCTGGGCCACCCATGGCGGGGTGACCGAACTCAATGCGCATCCGATGGTCAGCCACGGCGATCTGGCCCTGGTGCACAACGGCATCATCGAGAACCACGAGCAGCAACGCGACCGGCTGGCTGCACTGGGCTATGCGTTCACCTCGCAGACCGATACCGAAGTCATCGCGCATCTCATCCATCACTACCGCAGCCAAGGACTGGATCTGCTGGCATCGGTGCAGCGGGCGGTGAAGGAGCTGGAAGGCGCCTATGCCATCGCGGTGATCGACAAGCGCGATCCCGCGCGCATGGTGGCCGCGCGCATGGGCTGCCCGTTGCTGGTGGGCTTGGGCGAAGGCGAGAACTTCATCGCTTCGGATGTCTCGGCAATCGTGCAGGCCACACGCAAGGTGATTTTTCTGGAAGAGGGCGACACGGCGGACGTGCGTCGCGATGGCGTAAAGGTGTTCGATGCGGCCGATGCACCGGTCGGCCGTGACGTGCACATGTCGGACGTGTCGCTGGCATCGCTGGAACTGGGTCCGTACCGGCATTTCATGCAGAAGGAAATCCACGAGCAGCCGCGTGCGCTGGCCGACACCATCGAAGGGGTGATGGATGCCGGCGGTTTCGATCCGGTCCTGTTCGGCGATGCGGCGAACGACGTGTTCTCCGATATCGCAGGCATCCAGATCCTGGCCTGCGGCACCAGTCATTACGCCGGATCGGTGGCGCGCTACTGGATCGAGGCCATGACCGGCCTGCCGTGCGCGGTGGACATCGCCAGCGAATACCGCTACCGCGCGGTGGTGGCCGATCCGCGCCAGCTGGTGGTCACCATTTCCCAGTCCGGCGAAACCCTGGACACGATGGAAGCGCTGAAATACGCCAAATCGCTGGGCATGCAGCGCACGCTGTCGATCTGCAACGTGCCCGAAAGCGCGATTCCGCGTGCCAGCAGGCTGGTGTTCCTGACCCGCGCCGGCGCGGAGATCGGCGTCGCGTCCACCAAAGCCTTCACCACCCAGCTGGCGGCGCTGTTCATCCTGACCTGCACGCTGGCGAAATTGCGCGGCAAACTGGATGCGGCTGGCGAATCCGCCGCGCTGGACGCGCTGCGCCATCTGCCCGGACACGTGCAGCACGCCTTGAATCTGGAACCGCAGATCGCCGCGTGGTCGGAGCGTTTCGCGCCCAAACAGCATGCACTGTTCCTGGGGCGCGGCGTGCATTACCCGATCGCGCTGGAAGGCGCGTTGAAGCTGAAGGAAATCTCCTACATCCATGCCGAAGCCTACCCGGCCGGCGAGCTGAAGCACGGGCCGCTGGCGCTGGTGGATGCGCAGATGCCGGTGGTGGTGATTGCCCCGAACGACGGCTTGCTGGAAAAGGTGAAATCGAATATCCAGGAAGTGCGCGCACGTGGCGGCGAGATGTTCGTGTTTGCCGATGCCGACAGCCATTTCGGCGCATCCGAAGGCGTGCACGTGATCCGCACCCCGCGCCATGTCGGCCTGCTGTCGCCGATCGTGCATGCGGTGCCGGTGCAATTGCTGGCCTACCACGCCGCGCTGGCGCGCGGCACCGACGTGGACAAGCCGCGCAACCTGGCCAAATCGGTCACGGTGGAGTAGGGCCGTGCGGATACTGCGAAACCCGGCGTGAACCGGGCTTCGCAGTGCGCATGCACGTCTAGGCCAGCGCAGCAGGCGTCAACATGCCGCCGTGCCCGAGATGGAACTGCCGGCTGATCAGGTCCGGTGCGGTCGCCGGGGATGCCAGTCCGGTTTCCACGGAGGCCGCCGCCGAATCGGCACCGGCCATGACCTGCACCAGATGCTGCAATTCGGCCGCCATGCCCGCAGGTTCCGGTGATCGGCCGCGATCGCCGGACAGCGCCGCAGCGTGCGGAACCGGGCGCGGCCATCGTTCCACCGCCTGCTGGTACGGCCATCCGCCCGCTGCATCCAGCGTCGGCCAATGACGCATCACTGCTGCCACCGCAGGCGGCATCGTCACTTCGTCCAGCACCGGCGCCCACACCACATCGATCGGGTCATACGGTTTATGCACGTGCCCCGGATCGGTCGGCCAGTGTGCCTCGTGATGCTCGGGCGTGGCGCAACCGGGCCGTGGTGGCTTGAACCCGCCACCGAAGCGTCCGCCAGTGGGCAGGTCGGACAGCCCGATGTCGTGCCATCGCTGCAGCAGCGGCCGCGTACGGTTGATGCTGCCGCCGCCGTGGACGGACAGTTCTTGCAATTTTACACTCTCGTCAAACACATTATATGTGTCGTTTCCTTCTGCGCTATCCAATCGATCGCCAAAGCCAAAGGACTTGAGCACGTCATCCCCGTTGCCGCCGCGCAATAGATCCAAAGCATCCGTGCCCGCCAATTGGCTATTGTCTGGCGTTCCGTCAACCAGCTTCACATTCAAGTATTGGGTGGCCCTTTGTCCCCACCCATCAACAGCCTGCAAACTCAAGTAAAACTCGCCACCGCCATCGGGGGCCAATCCTCCCAGAGAAGAAGTCGCAGGATCGTAGGTTAGCAATGTAGGCAGCTCGCCTAGCACGGCAATTTGCAATGGATCATCGGTCACAAAAAATTGCTGCAAATCAACATTTACCCGGGCATTTCCAATTAACTCAAACTCATATTGATCGTTTGGCATCGGAGGCGCATTGCTAGGAACCGCAAGCTGAGCCAAGTCGCCATGCCGCACTGCGCCGTC
Source organism: Pseudoxanthomonas suwonensis (assembly GCA_003240695.1). GTDB lineage: Bacteria > Pseudomonadota > Gammaproteobacteria > Xanthomonadales > Xanthomonadaceae > Pseudoxanthomonas_B > Pseudoxanthomonas_B suwonensis_A. The sequence goes on from QFNC01000003.1 coordinate 126,924, forward strand.
GGCAAACATAAACTTTCCCACTGCTCCACTTAACCGCTCAGCATCATTTTCCAGGATCCAATAATCCTTGATCCGCAAGGCATCAGCGGCAGAAGCGTCGAAACCGACGATCAAATCGCTGCCCTCGCGCGAAAAATGCGTCTTGCCTGCTTCTATGCCAGAACCGAAATAAACGACATCTCCCAACTGATAAATAGCCGACAGATCCGGGCTGGACGTTCTGAAACCGACATTGCGCTTGCCTACAACCAATGCATCCTTGCCGTCGCCCAGATTGAAAAAAATCTCATCGTGACCACTGCTTGTTTCAATGCGGTCATTGCCAACGCCCCCCGTCAACGAGGCACCAGCGGTCCCCGCACGCAGAATATCGTCGCCAGACTCCCCTTCCAGCACGTCATCTCCAGCCCTAAAGACGCTATTTGCATTCAACTCGCCGCCTATCAATACATCATCGCCGGCACCCGCGCGAATATGGTTGGAATAACCGTTGCCTTCCAAGACATTGTTCTCTGCATTGCCCGATATGTTCGCCCCAAAGCCGCCATTGTAATAAAGGTCCTGTTTTGTATAGTCGCTTCGATATACTTCGAAATTGCCGACCTTCAGGTTTTCGACATTTTCATAATCGTCCACCGAGAACCATTTGTGACTAACTTCCGCCCACTTTTTGGTATCAGGCTCGGCATCGATGACAACCGTGTCGTTACCCGAATTAAAATCCTCATGCACGACATCGTTCGTGCCTATGACGTAGGTGTCGTCACCGGCGCCGCCTCTCAGGAGGTTGGCTGCGGAATTGGTGCTGCCTTCCAGCACGTTAGCGCCTGCATTGCCAACTGCATTGATAGCATCGCTTCCGCGCAAGACAATCGCTTCCAGCAATGGATTGTTCTCGATGGAATAGCTGATCGATGAAAATACCTGGTCAAAAGACTTGGCGTATTCCGGTTCATTGACAACATCGCCCAGGTTGTCAACCACGTATATCTCGCTGGCTTCCGAGCCGGAAAGCCAGTCGGCCCCCACCCCGCCGTCCAGAACATAATAATGGCCAGCGTGCGTTCTTTTCGAAATGTCCACATTGTACCTGGATACGGCCGGCAGCACTTCAATGCGGTTGTCCAGCCCATTTCCTTGCATGATCCGGTATGCAGGTGGATGCCAATCCGGGGCTCCCCAATTCGACCAAAACAGCTGGTCGACGTAGTGGGCAATCTGCAAGTTTTCCACATTCGCCTGCAAGCGGTAGCTGTAGTTCAAGGCAATGACGGTGTCGTTGCCCTCATCCGCGGCTTCGATGACCTGATCCAAGTCCTTGCTGGATTCGTAAGTAAAGCATCCCTCTCGGGAATCTACGATGTAAACATCGTCACCGCTTCCGCCAATCAATACATCGCTCCTGGCAGACCTAACATCATCACCGTTTAGCAGGTCGTTCCCACTACCCCCATTCAATACATCCTGACCTTGGCTTCCTTTCAACACATCGTCACCTTCTGGCACACTCAGTTGCTGCTTGAGTGCGGCAACGGTCAACTCAACGCCATCTGGCATTATCACCTTGCTGTATTTGGAGTCGAAGAACCCTTTTGCCTGTGCGCGTGATCCATCTTTACCATGGATCACCAAATCGCCCCATTCAATGCTGAGCCCATAATCGCTGTTATTGCCCTTGAGCAGAATGCGGTCGGTTCCAGACATGACCATCACATCATGGCCAAACCCAGGCTCCAGAATATACGTGTCGCTGTCATAAGAACCCCCATCGAGCCAGTCGCTGCCGGCGCCTCCCTGCAGGATGTCATCTCCATCCCCGCCATCGAGCCAGTCATCGCCCGCGCCGCCATACAGCAGATCGTCTCCATCTTCTCCATAAAGCAGGTCGCTGCCCTCTTCGCCATGCAATGCATCCCGGCCAAAACCACCATTCAGTACATCTCCATGCTTGCCGCCACGCAACAGGTCATCCCCCTGGCCCCCATCCAGGTAATCCCGTCCTTCACCCCCAGTCAGGACATCGTTGCCTGCACTGGGATCATAAAAAGCAGACTCGCCATCCCCAAGAAGCACATCATCGCCAGCGCCGCCATCGATGCGGTCATTCCCGCCGCCGCCGATGGCTTTGTCGTTGCCAGCGCCGCTGTTGATGACATCGTCACCAAACCCTGCGTCGTGGCGCGGCGAATCGTAATCGCCGTAAATCATGTCATCGCCAGCGCCTGCTTCAACCGTGTCGTTTCCGCTTTCACCGAAAAGGAGGTCGGCGCCGGCATCGGACGTAATCACGTCGTGACCCGCGCCTGCCGCCATCACGTTGTTGCCATCGCCGCCGGACAGCCAGTCGTCGCCGCTGGCGCCAACCAGCACATCATCGCCATCGCCGCCCATCAGCACATCGTTGGCTTTCGTGCCTTCAATCGCGTCATTGCCTTCTCCGCCATCGGCAAAAACACCACTTGCGTAGGCATAATCAAAGGACCTTGGGTCGCGTGACAGGTCTACCGTGCCATTGGGTGTTTCCAGTACCATGTGCGGCGCGCCGTAGTTGAGGGAAAACCTGTTTTGGGCGTCCAGCCAAAACAGCGGCTTTTCGCCCATGGTTCCCTGCAATTGCCTGTAGTTCTGCCGGTAGTAAGCGCTCAGATTGGTGTGCCACAACGCCTCGATATCCACGCCCACAATCATGCTGGGCAGCAGGATGTCGTTGCCAGCGCCGCCAAAAATCCGGCTGTTCTCCCCCACGCCCCCCGCAACATCGTCGCCATCGCCCAGATCGACATGGGCGCCATCGGCCCAGGCGGCATCCACCAAATCCTCGCCGCCCCCAGCTTCCAGTATGGTTCCGGTTTGCTCGAAGACGGGCGATTGCGGGTCAGCGCCATAAGCGCCGTGCAAATAATCCCTGCCCGCGAGCCCCTTGGCATGGTAGTTGACCAGGTTATCCGCGCCCTGGTAAATGAAACTGCCTTCCGGCGCAGCGGTTTTCGTTACGGGGACCTGGTCGATCTGGTCGGGTGCTTGATCGCTAAGCGCGATGCCCAGATCGCCATTCTTGAAATTCTCGATCCGTAGGGTGCCTTTGCCGCCGTTGATGGTGGGGCTGTAAATGGTCAATACGGATTTGCCATCCTGCCGGTTCCACTGGTAATAAACGTTGTTTTTTCTGTCCGCATAGGTATTGGCGCCAGTCTGGAGCCAATCCGCCGCCGCAACCCCAGCGCTATTGCTGCCCAGCGGAACGAATGAGCCGCCACCGCCCTTGTACCATTCAATGCGACCCTCTCCGTCGCTATCGTAAATAGTCTTGACGCCATCGCCCGCGAAGTAGACATCCACGCCCTGACCGCCCTCGTAGCGGTCATCGCCCGCGCCGCCGGCGAATGTATCGTTGCCATCGCCGCCATATAGCCTGTCGGAATGGCTGCCGCCATTGAGCCGATTGTCGCCGCCATCGCCGAACATGATTTTGTGGTCATGCTGCTCGCCCCATTGCCACCAGCGCTCATCCGCGCCATCAATCAAGAATTCCACATCGTCTTTGGCGCCATTGCTGTCCGCATCATAAAGGCTGGCGCCAATGGCGTGGTAGCGCCAATCACCCTGCACGTCATCGCTGTCCCACTCGGAGTCGTATTGCTTGTCCGCAAGGCTGGCCGCAACCAGAGCCGCCTTGGCCGCGTCCAGCACGGGCATCGACGCCATTTTCCGCCAGGCACCGTCATCGCTGTCCTCGCTGCCGGAGTCGTAGGCGATCTTCCAGAGTAGGAAACCGGCCCTGTCCACCAGGTACTCGTGCGTATACCGTTCCGCATCCAGTTGCCCACCTGCGTTGTGCTGCGCATAGATCGCGTCCATCCCGGTGCCGGTCAGCACGAACGGTAACCCGTTCTGCAAGGCATAGCGATAGGCGATGTCGTTTTCCGCGCGCGTGGCGATTTGCTCGGCCGACAGCCCGGCCAGCATCACCAGCTGCACGTTGCCTGCAACCGACGTCATGCCATTCTGGATTTTCTGCACACTCTGGTGCAGTTTTTCCCGTGCCACGATGTCGGAAAACCCTTCGGGGTCGGCATAGTTGCCTGCCATCGGTTCGTAGTCAGTGGCGAAAATGCGGCCCAGTGCATTGACCAGATTTTCGAGTGCATCGGCATCGTACAGGTTGTCCTTCTGCATCAATGTGGCTGCCAGTGGAATCAAATCCTTCAGCGGGCCCGGGATGACGCCCGAAGCCAATAGGCTCATCAAGAAATTCGCCGCATTGCTCGGCACCTTGGTCTGCACCGTGTCCACCCGGTTCGACATCACGGCCAGCAGCGACTTGAAGTCGGCAATGGCGAAGTCCGGCTGCAATGTCTGCAGCACGTCGATCACGGTCAACGCATCCATCGACGGGGTGATGCTGTGGGTTTCGCCGAAGTCGCCCAGCACGCCGCGCGCATCCGCGAACATTTCCAGGAATCCCAGCCAGCGCGACAAGGGCAGGTCTTCGGTGGCGATGCCCAGGTCCAGCGCCGGCTTGGCATGCCAGCCACTGTTGGCCACGAATTCCATGTCGAAGAAGGCGCCGCGGCCGAAGGTCTGGGTGATGTGCTGGTCCCAGCCGGGCACCTCGCCGCGGTGGGACATGAAGGCATCGGGGTGCATGCCGTTTTCCAGGAAATTCTCCACCATGTCGTACGCAGTCGGTGTGCCCATCTGCCCAGCATAGGGACCGGTGCCCACGGTGCGGAGGTCGATCAGGTTCTGGACGACCTTGTGGTATTCCGATTGGTACAAATCCGCCGGATTGCCGTTCTGGGGCGCGCGGGGGAACGAAGCGGCTGCACGCAACTTCAGCATCAGCTGCACGTCGTCGCTGAGGGGAAACTCATTGTTCTGCAAGAACAGCTGCCATTCGTATTCAGTCTTGGCATGCAGTGCACGCATGTCGATGAAACCGCCTACGGGAAGTCCTTCGTAGGTGCCGTCCCATGCGCGCATGTCGTTGTAGAACTGCACGATCTGGCGGATGTCCTCGCCCGTGGGCGGGCGATAGGCGAAATCCTCTGCCGGGGAACTGGTCTGGATGCCGCCCACCCCCGCCGCGTTGAAGGTGTAGGTATGCGCCAGTTCCGACTGGTGCATCAGGCTGAACGACGTGGCCAGATGCGCGCCCAGCGAATAGCCGGTGGCTGTCAGGCTGGCGCTGCCATCGGCCATGCCGTTTGCGAACTGCTGCACGCTGGCGTTGGCCACCCACTGGCCGCTGGCGATGTCCCAGGTCTTGCCCTGCTTCAGCATGGCGTAGAACTGCTCCATGGATGTCAGCTGCGCGGTGGCGAAGCCGATGTCGGCGATTTCGCCATCCGCGCCGGGCTTGCCGTCGCCGCTCCAGTTGCCGCCGTCGGCATCGAAGCGGTATTC
>QFNC01000004.1 GCA_003240695.1 Pseudoxanthomonas suwonensis
GCCTTCGGCATCACCGAACGTCAGTTGCATCGATCGTCATCCAATTCAGGTAGCGCTATTGTCGCCCGCAACGGGGGGAGTTGTTCAGACCTTCCCTAACGCGTCATCTCCGGTCGCAGCCGCGACTCGATGATGGCGCTGGTGCTGGAATCCTCGCGGGCGTTTTTCCTGTTCCTGATCGCCACGGGCTTCGCCTGGACCACCGGCAAGCTGTACAAGACCCTGACCGATCGCGTCGGCAATGTGATCGTGCCGGTGGTGAGCAATACCAACAACAGCGTCGACGACTTGTATGGCGACATCGACAAGTCGTTGGCGGTGATGAACCTGGCACTGGGAAGCTTACGGCGGGCTCGCCGGGTTGCGCGGTTCCCTGATATAGGCCGCAGGTGTCACCGCAGCGGCGATAGCGGGTGCCGCTTCGTGTGCGATGTGCGGACCGGAGGCCTGCGTGATCCTGCCGGGTACGGTGTGTTCCGTCTGCCGCAGCGACCATCTCCAACTGGAGCCGGTCAGGCGATGCCATTGCAGGCCCCGGTCGATTTCGGACTGCATATCGGCGGCGCTGCCTTCTTGGCGGGTCTGCGCTTGTGATGCGGTTGTTGCCAACAGCCCTGCAATCACGGCGGTGAACAACAGCGAGGGTTTGGGCGACGGGGCAGGGCGTCGGGCACGTGTCGGTGTGTGCATGCAGATGATCTCGGGAAGGGGAAAGGGGGGAGAGCAACCCCGTCCACGAGTCGATCGAACTCCTGCACTCAGACCTTCATCGGACACGGCCCACCAACGCAGGCCAGAAGAAAGGTTTTCGTTCGTAAACCAAGACGCAAGTCATGGCTGTGCGGCATGTGGGTGCGTACGGATGCGGCTTGGAGTCAGCGGCTTTCCAGCACGAGCAGCGGATCCACCCGCACGTCGAACCAGTTCATGCCCCAATGCAGATGCGGCCCGGTGGCACGGCCGGTGGCGCCCACCGCACCCAGTACCTGGCCTTGCGCGATGACATCGCCTACCTGCACGTCGATGCGCGACAGGTGTAGAAAATTGCTGCTGACACCGTGTCCGTGGTCCAGCACCACGGTGCCGCCGGTGAGATACAAGCCTGGGTCGGCGAAGGTGACCACGCCCCCGGCCGGAGCCTTGATGGGCGTGCCGGTGGCCGCGGCGATGTCCATGCCGGAATGGCCTGCGCCGGGTTTGCCGTTATACACGCGGCCATGCCCGAAACGGCCGCTGACGCGGCCCTGCACCGGCCAGATGAAGGATTGGGTGAAGTCCGTGCGGGCATCGTCGCGCTGGCGGGCGGCGCTGACGGCGGCCTGTTCGCGGGCGATGCGGGCGGCGATGGCCGGCGGCGGATCGACCGTCTTCGGCGGCACCCCGTTCACGTGCTGCACCGGCCAGTCGCGCGTGGTGATGCCAATGGGATGAAGTCCGACGGGTTGGCCAGGTGGCGTGATGCGCAGCTGCGCGGTGCCGGTGGCATCGCGGCCGATGCCGAACACCACGGTGCCGTCGGGCGACACGCGCAGCACTCGCCCGGCGTATTCCACGCGGCTGCCCGGGACCACCTTGCCGCGGATCAGGCTGCCTTGCTGCGCGGTCGTGGGCAGGCCAGCCACCTGCTTCGATGCGGATATCGGCCCGTTGGCAGCCTCGGCAGCAGGCAACGGCGACCCTGCGGCACGCGATCCGGCGGCGGCCATCAGCAATACAACGAGCAGGCGTGCGGCAGGAATCATGGCTGTGCTGCCTCTACGGTGATCAGCAAGGTCATCGCAGTGCGACTGGGGCGCTGCACCCGCACCGCCAATGTCTGTCCGGATTGCTCCGGCATCCGCAGCGTGAACTGGCCCGATGCCGGCAGGGTCGGGCGGACGACATCGAACTGCACCTGCCTGCCGGGCGGCGCGCGACCAGTCACGGTCGTACCGGCGATGGCGCTGCGCGGCAGCATCACCGTCGTGCCGGGGCTGCGAGTAGGCGGGAGTCACGGAGTCAGAGCGCGCGTCGGTCATGGGGAATGGTCCCGATGGCCCAGCAGGTGGTTCGGCGGCCGCTTGCATCCCGGTGCCGCAGGCAGACGTGATGGCGACCAGCGGCGACAGCAGCATCGGCATGCGGAGCGTGCGATGGAAGAGCGGCATCAGCGATCGAACTGCAGGCGTTGTCCCGCAGCATGCCCGCGCAGCCGTGAACCATCCCATACCTGCCGTCCGTTGACCCAGGTGGCCGCGATGCGCGAACGGAAGGTATGGCCTTCGAATGGCGACCAGCCGCACTTCGACAGCACATCCTCGCGCTGTACGGTGTGCGGCGCATCGCGCACCAGCACCAGATCGGCAAACCAGCCTTCGCGCAGGAAGCCGCGTTCGGCCACGTCGAACAACTGTGCCGGCGCATGCGCGAATTTCTGCACCACCTGCTCGATGCGCAAGCGACCATCGTGTACCGGTTCCAGGGCCGCCTGCAGCGCGAACTGCACCAGCGGCAGGCCACTGGGCGCACGGGTGTAGGCCTGGTGCTTTTCATCCAGCCCGTGTGGCGCGTGATCGGTGGCCAGCACGTCGATCACGTCATTGGCCAGCGCCGCGATCAGCGCGTCGCGGTCACTCGCGTCCTTGATCGCCGGATTGCACTTGATGCGATGGCCCAGGCGGTCGTAGTCGGCCCGCGCGAAGTGCAGGAAATGCACGCAGGTTTCGGCGGTGATGCGCTTGCGGCTGCCATCGGCGGCGATCATCGGGCCGGGCTCGAAGAGGGCCAGTTCGTCGGCGGTGCTGATGTGCAGCACGTGCAGGCGGGTACCGTGGCGACGGGCCAGATCGATCGCCAGCTGCGTGGAATGCAGGCAGGCCTCGCGGCTGCGGATGTCGGGATGGCAGTGCGCCGGGATGTCATCCCCGTACTGCTGGCGCAAGCGCGCCAGATTGGCCTCGATGGTCGGGGTGTCCTCGCAATGGGTGATCACAGGCACCGGCGCATGGGCGAAGATGCCGTCCAGCACGCGCGGATCGTCCACCAGCATGTTGCCGGTAGATGCGCCCATGAACACCTTCACGCCCGGCGCCTGGCGCGGATCGAGCCGGCGGATGGCGTCCAGGTTGTCGTTGCTGGCGCCCAGGTAGAAGCCGATGTTGGCCCAGCTGCGGCCTTGCGCGCGCCGGTACTTGTCGGCCAGTGCGGCGGCATCCAGCGTGGGCGGTTGGGTATTGGGCATGTCCATCACGCTGGTCAGCCCGCCGGCCACGGCCGCCGCCGATTCGGTGGCGATGTCGCCCTTGTGTTCCAGCCCGGGTTCGCGGAAATGCACCTGGTCGTCGATCATGCCCGGCAGCAGCCAGGCGCCGTTCGCATCCACCACCACATCGCCGGCATGTGCCGGCAAGCCGCTGCCGATGGCGGCGATGCGCTCGCCGCGGACGCGCAGATCGCCCTGGATGATGCGGCCTTCGTTCACCAGGCGTGCGTTGACGATCAGGGTGTCGGACATTCAATCCTCTCCGGAGGGTTCCGGCAGCATGCCGGGCAGGGGCGGCACGGGATCATGACCGCCGGCATGGAATGGATGGCAGCGGGCCACGCGCCGGGCGGCCAGCCAGCTGCCGCGCAGGCTGCCATGCCGGGCGATGGCGATGATGGCGTACTGCGAGCAGCTGGGCGTGAACCGGCAGCGCTGCCCCAGCATCGGGCTGATGAAACGCTTGTAGCCGCGCAGGGTGGCGATGAGGACTGACTGGATCACGATGGCACGTGGATGAACGGAGTCGTCCGGACGAGGTTGCCGGTACACGCGCAGCAGGGTATAACAGCGGGCTTTCCCGCCTCAAGGGAACAGGGGTTCATACACGTGGCTGTCAAGAAACTCATCGAAAAGCTCGCTTCCGCGGCAAAGAAGGCCGCCGGTTCAAAGTCCGCGGCCGCAACTGCCACCGGCAAGGCAGCCGCGAAGAAAACGCCCGCCAAGCCTGCGAAAGCGGCTTCCGCCACGCAACCGGCGAAAGCCGCGAGCAAGCCAGCCAATCAGGCAGCCGCCAGCAGGAAAGCCGCGCAGCCAGCCAAGGTTGCAGCCAAGAAAGCCGTCGCGAAGAAGGCCGCTCCAGTCAAGCCGGCTGCCAAAGTCGTCAAGAATGCCAGCAAGAAAGCCGTGACTGCCACCAAGCCGGCTGCGAAAAAAGCCGCAAGGAAAGCTCCTGCCGCAAAAGCGGCCACGGCACCCGTTAAGGCGCCGGCTGCGGCGAAATCGGTCAAGTCGACTGCCGCTGCGACAGCCACTCCCAAGTCGAGCGTTGCCAAGTCGGCAACGCCCGGTCAATCCGCCAAATCCGCATCCAAGCCGGCGCCAGCAGCGAAATCCACTGCCAAGTCCGCACCCGCGCCAAAGGCCACTGCGCCTGCATCCGTTCCAGCCGCCACCAGTCATCCTGTACCTGCAACCAGGCCGGCCAAGCAACCGCCAGCGACCAGGACGGCGGGCAAGGTCGCCGTTGCGGTCGCGAGCAAACCTGCACAGAAACCCGTGACCAAGACCAAATACAAGACCATCGACTACAAGACCGACACCAGCGGCCGCCCCGTCGTGCCTTCCGGATACAAGCCCGATCCGGCCGAGGAATACATGAGCCCGCTGCAGCTGGAATACTTCCGCCAGCGCCTGCTGCAGTGGCGCGCCGACCTGGTCGAGGAGTCCAAGCAGACCATCGAGAACCTGAAGGACGAAGTGCGCGACATCGGCGACGAAGCCGAGCGCGCCACCCGCGAAACCGAGAACTCGCTGGAACTGCGCACCCGCGACCGCTACCGCAAGTTGATCGCCAAGATCGACAGCACCCTGCGTCGCGTGGATGAGGGCGAGTACGGATACAGCGTGGATTCGGGCGAGGAAATCGGCCTGGATCGCCTGGAAGCGCGACTGACCGCCGAACGCACCATCGACGAACAGGAACGCTGGGAACATCTGCAGAAGCAGATCGGCGACTGATCTGGCGTTTTGATCAAGTCCCATCGACGACGATCCCGCTGCGGCGGGATCGTTGCGTTGCAGATGGGCTCATTCATTCCAGATCGCGCAGGTCCAGCCGCCGCAGTCGCGGCGCCAGACGGGCGGTAACACCCACCACGGTCACGGTGACGAAGCCGCCCAGCACCACCGCGTGCACCAGCCCCAGCATCCGCGCCATGCTGCCGGCGTAGAACGCGCCTAGCTCGTTCGACGAACCGATGAAGATGCTGTTGATCGATGACACTCGGCCGCGCATCGCATCGGGCGTGGACAGCTGAAGGATGGTGCTGCGCACGATTACCGACACGCCATCGCAGACTCCGGACAGCAGCAGGAAGAATGCCGACAGCCAGAAATGGGTGGACAGCCCGAAGCCGATGATGCACAAGCCGAAGCCGGCTACGGCCAGCATCATGATGGCGCCGGCATGGGCCTGCAGCGGCCGCCGCGCCAGCCACAGCGCTACCGACACCGACCCCAGCGCCGGTGCGCCGCGCAGGATGCCCAGCCCTTCCGGGCCGGCATGCAGGATCTCGCGGATGAACGCCGGTGCCAGCGAAATCGCCCCGCCGAACAGCACCGCGAACATGTCCAGGGCCAGCGCACCCAGCAGGATTTGGTGCCCGAACACGAAACGCAGCCCTTCGCGGATGCTGGCGAACACCGGTTCGCGCTGCTGCATCGGCGGGGGCTCGGCGGCTCTCGGCAACCGCCACAGCGCGATGACCGCCAGACAGGCGCAGACCGCGGCCACGGCATAGGCGCTGGCCTGTCCGGACCAGCCGACCAGGCTGCCGCCGATTGCCGGACCCAGCACCAGTCCGGTCTGGAAGATCACGCTGCCCAGGCTGGCCCCGCGCACGAACTGTTCGCGTTGCAGCACCCGCGCGAACAGGGCGTTGTAGACCGGTCCGAGGAAGGCCCGCCAGCAGCCGCCGAAGGCGATGGCAGCGTAGATCGGCCACACGCTCGTCTCACCCATTCCCGATGCCGTGATCGACAGCAGGACCAGTGCGGTGATGCCCAGTCCGCCACAGGCCAGCATGCCCAGCTTGCGTCGCGGCAGCACATCGACCAGATAACCGGCGAATGGCGCAACGCAGAAGAACGGCAGCACCTCGGCCAGGCCGATCAGGCCCAGCGACAGCGGATTGCGGGTGAGGGTGTACACCTGCCAGCCGACGGCCACGGCCACGATCTGGTAGGACAGCATGGTGCCGATGCGATAGAGCATCAACCAGCGGAACGCGGGGATGCGCAGCAGTTCGCCGGGTCCGTTCCGTTCGGAAACGGCTTGCCCGCTGTCCGGATCGCCGTTCACGCCGCAGCGCGTTCAGCCGTGTCGCGGATGAAGGCCAGCAACGCCGCCAGCCCGTTGCTGCGGGTCGGCGACAGATGCTTGCCCAGGCCGATCGCGGCGATGTAGGCCGGCTCGGTCTGCAGGATCTCCGCGGCACTGCGGCCCGAATACACCCGCAGCGCCAGCTGGATCAGGCCCGACACGATGGCCGAGTCGCTGGCCGCGGCGAAGTGCAGGGCATCCGCATCGCCCGACGGCACGATCCACACCAGCGACTGGCAGCCGTGCAGGCGGTGGTCCTCCGTCTTCCAGGCATCAGGGAACGGCGGCAATTTGCGGCCCAGGTCGATCAGGTACTGGTAACGCTCGGACCAGTCGCCGAACAGCGCGAATTCCTCGGCGATGGCGGCTTGCGCCTCGGCAGCGGTGGTTTCGATGGGGAAGGGGGATGCGGTCATCGGCTTCACTTTGGTTCATGGCTGCCGTCCATGGGGTGACGACGTTGCTGCCGGATCGCCCGGCCCGGCCGTTCCTGGCCGGGCGTTCTGCACGGCAGCCGACGCGTGTGGCGTCGGCTACACACCGCGCCTCACCCAGCGCACGCCCTGCGGAGTGTCTTCCAGCACGATGCCTTCCGATGCCAGCTGGTCACGGATGGCATCGGCGCGGGCGAAATCGCGTGCCTGCTTGGCGGCGATGCGTTCATCGACGAGTGCCTGGATGCGCGCGTCGTCGCTACCCGAAGCGCCGCGGTTGAACCAAACCTCCGGCGTCTGCTGCAGCAGACCCAGTGTTGACCCTGCTCCGAGCAGAACCGACTTCAGCGTCTGTAATTTCGGGCTGAAATCGGGGTGCTTGGCTCCAGCATCCGCAGCCAGCAAACGACGCGCCTCGGCCGCGTAATGGTTCAATTCGGCCAGTGCCGCCGGCGTGTTCAGATCGTCGTTCAATGCCGCTTCGATGCCATCCGGAATCACCGGGTCGGCCTGCACGTTGCCGAGGTCGCGCAACGTGCCGTACAACCGGTCCAGCGTGCGGACCGACTGCTCGATCAACCCATCGCTCCATTCCAGCGGCTGCCGGTAGTGTGCGGACAGCAGTGCGTATCGCAGCGCTTCCGGTGGATGCGTGCGCACCAGATCGTGCACGGTCTCGATGTTGCCCAGCGACTTGCTCATCTTGGCGCCGCCGAAGTTCAGCATGCCGTTGTGCAGCCACCAGCGCGCGAACACCGCACCACCATGCGCGCATTCGCTCTGTGCGATCTCGTTTTCGTGATGCGGGAACTGCAGGTCCACGCCGCCAGCGTGGATGTCGATGGTGGTGCCCAGGTGCGCGGCGGCCATGGCCGAGCATTCGATGTGCCAGCCCGGACGGCCGCGTCCCCACGGCGACTCCCAGCCGGGCAGCTCGTCACTGGACGGTTTCCACAGCACGAAATCGCCCGGATCGCGCTTGTACGGCGCAACCTCCACGCGCGCGCCGGCCAGCAGTTCGTCCGGATCGCGCCGCGACAGCTTGCCGTAGTCGGCAAAGCGCTGCACCGCGAACAGCACGTGGCCGTCGGCGGCATAGGCATGACCGCTGGCGATCAGGTCTTCTATCATCGCGATCATCTGCGCGATGTGCCCGGTGGCGGTCGGTTCGATGTCGGGCGCGAACGGGCCATCCACGCCGAGCATGGCCATGTCGTCGCGATAGGCGTCGGCGTAGCGTTCGGTGATGGTTCCGATCGGCACGCGCTGTTCGGCCGCCGCCGCATTGATCTTGTCATCCACGTCGGTGATGTTGCGGGCATAGCGCAAACCGCCGAAGCGCCGCCGCAGCAACGCCGCCAGCACGCCGAATACCACCGGACCGCGCGCATTGCCGATGTGCACGTAGTTGTAGACGGTGGGACCGCACACGTACAGCGTGGGGCAGGCCGGGTCGGCCGGCAGGAACGGCTCCACCCGGCGGCTGAGCGAGTTGTACAGATGCAGGGACATGGGCACCGGCCGGCGGAAACCGGTCATTCTAGCCAAACCCGGCACACGACAGCAGCGATTCAGCAGGCCGTGCCGGGCAACGCATACACTAGCTGCATGCCACGCATCCGCCGTCTGCGCAGTTCCGTTTGCCGCGTTTCAGCGGCAGCATTGGCGTGGACCGCATTCGCGGTGATGGCGCAATCATCGCCGGCGCAGCCCGAAAACGTGAGTATCGAATACGCGCAGGTGCTGCGCGTGCAGCCGGTCTACGAAACCCTGCGGGTCACGCGCATGCAGGAGCACTGCACCGAGGTCCCGGTGGACGAGCCGGAGGAAGACAGCGAGAGGTCGGCCGTTTCGCGACTGGTCGGCAGCGTCCGGCGCGTGTTCGGCAAGGACGACGCCGGTGCGCCGCCCGTGAAGCAGTGCACCTCGGTGCCGGTGCGCCAGGAGCTGCGGCGGCCGGTGGCCTACGATGTGGACTACGTGTACAAGGGCACCAAGTACCGTTCGCGCATGCCGCACGACCCGGGCAATCGCTTGCGGATCAAGGTGTCGGTCACGCCGCTGCCGGGGGGGCAGCGACCGTAACGATGGCTGCCGATCGCCTGTCGTGCCGCAACGCCCTATGAGATGATTGGATGCCTGCCCGGATGCCCAACGGGCATGGTTCTTGCCACCTCATGCCGATGGACCCTTCCGGTCCAAGGCACTGCCATTGACGAAGCCCGATGCGCCATTTCCTCAACACCCAGGATTGCACCCGTGCCGAACTGGACGATCTGCTGGCACTGGCTGCCCGCTACAAGCAGCAGCGGCTGGGCGATGCGCTGAAGGGACGCAGCATCGCGCTGGTGTTCTTCAACCCGTCGCTGCGCACGCGCACCAGTTTCGAACTGGGCGCGTTCCAGCTGGGCGGACATGCCGTGGTGCTGCAGCCGGGCAAGGATGCTTGGCCGATCGCCTTCGACACCGGAGCGGTGATGGACGGCGAGGCCGAGGAGCACATCGCCGAAGTGGCGCGCGTGCTGGGCCGCTACGTGGACATGATCGGCGTGCGCGCATTCCCGAAGTTCTTGGACTGGCAGCACGACCGCCAGGACCAGGTGCTGAACGGCTTCGCGCGGCATGCGGGCGTGCCGGTCATCAACATGGAAACCATCACCCATCCCTGCCAGGAGCTGGCCCACGCGCTGGCGCTGCGCGAGCACTTCGGCAGCGATGACCTGCGCGGCCGCAAGTACGTGCTGACCTGGACCTGGCATCCGAAGCCGCTGAACACGGCCGTGGCCAATTCGGCATTGACCATCGCCACCCGCCTGGGCATGGACGTGACCCTGCTGTGCCCGACTCCCGATTATCTGCTGGACGAGCGCTATCTGCAGTGGGCGCGGCAGAACGTGGCCGAATCCGGTGGCGCGCTGCACATCAGCCACGACATCGAACAGGCCTATCGCGGTGCGGACGTGGTGTATGCGAAAAGCTGGGGCGCGCTGCCGCATTTCGGCAACTGGGAGCCGGAAATCGCCCAGCGCCAGCACTACCGGCATTTCATCGTCGACGAAGCGAAGATGGCACTGACCAACGATGCGGTGTTTTCGCACTGCCTGCCGCTGCGCCGCAACGTGAAGGCCACCGATGCGGTGATGGATTCGCCGCGCTGCATCGCCATCGACGAAGCCGAGAACCGCCTGCACGTGCAGAAAGCGGTGATGGCCACGCTGGCGAGCGCTGCCGGCTGATCAGCGCCACTTCCTGTCCCTATTGACCCTACTGCCGACGGCGGAGATTCTCGATGACGTCCACACCCACTTCCGCAGCCGATCCGCAGGCCGTCGTGCTGGCGTTTTCCGGCGGCCTGGACACCAGTTTCTGCGTGCCGTACTTGCGCGAGCAGGGCTGGGCCGTGCATACCGTATTCGTGGATACCGGCGGCGTGGATGCCGAGGAGCGCCGTTTCATCGAGACCCGCGCCGCCGAACTGGGCGTGGCGTCGCATGTCACCGTGGATGGCAGCGGCGCGCTGTGGGACGGTTTCGTGAAACCGTTCGTATGGGCGGGCGAAGGGTATCAGGGGCAATATCCGCTGCTGGTGTCCGACCGCTACCTGATCGTGGATGCCACCCTGGCGCGTGCGCGCGAATTGGGCACCCGGGTCATCGCCCACGGCTGCACCGGCATGGGCAACGATCAGGTGCGCTTCGACCTGGCGGTGAAGGCCAGCGGCGATTACCGCATCATCGCCCCGATCCGCGAAATCCAGAAAGCCCATCGCCATACCCGTGCCTACGAACAGGCCTATCTGGAAGAGCGCGGTTTCGGCGTTCGGGCCAAGCAGAAGGCCTACACCATGAACGAAAATCTGCTGGGCGTGACCCTGTCCGGTGGCGAAATCGATGCCTGGCAGGCTCCCGGTGCCGGTGCGCGTGGCTGGTGCGCGCCGCGCGAGGACTGGCCTGCCGAATCGTTGCGGGTCCGCATCCGTTTCGAGCAGGGCGAAGCGGTGGCGCTGGATGGCGAGCGCATCGCCGGGCCGGCCATTCTGGCCCGTTTGAACACGCTGTTTGCTGCCTACGGCGTGGGCCGCGGCCTGTACACCGGCGATACCACCATCGGACTGAAAGGGCGCATCGTGTACGAAGCGCCGGGCCTGACCGCATTGCTGGCCGCGCATCGTGCGCTGGAGGAAGCCGTGCTGACCAAGCCGCAGAACCGTTTCAAGCCCGAGGTGGCGCGCAAATGGGTGGAACTGGTGTACGAAGGCTTCTACCACGACCCGCTGAAAACCGACCTGGAAGCCTTTCTCGCGTCCACGCAAAAACACGTGAATGGCGATGTGCTGCTGGAAACCCGTGGCGCGCGCGTGGATGCGGTGCAGGTGCAATCGCCGCACATCCTGGCCAGCAGCGGTGCGACGTATGCGCAGTCCGCCGACTGGGGCGTGGAAGAAGCCGAGGGTTTCATCAAGCTGTACGGCATGAGCAGCACGCTGTGGGCCACCGTGAATGCCGGCCGCGATGATTGACGCATCGTTGCAGACGATCCTGCAGCATCTCGAGCAGCTGGTCGCCTTCGATACCCGCAATCCGCCGCGTGCCATCGACTGCGAGGGCATTTTCGGTTATCTGCGTGCACAGCTGCCCGGGTTCCGCTGCGACATCACCGATCACGGTGCCGGCGCGGTGTCGTTGCTCGCGGTGCGTGGTGCACCGGCGACGGTCTTCAACGTGCACGTGGATACCGTGCCAGATGCGCCGGGCTGGAGCGGCGATCCGCATCGATTGCGGATCGGCGCCGACCGCGCGACCGGATTGGGGGCCTGCGACATCAAGGGTGCCGCCGCCGGATTGCTGACCGCCGCCGCAGCCAGCGATGCCGACATGGCGCTGCTGTTCAGCAGCGACGAGGAAGCCAACGATGCCCGCTGCATCGCCGGATTCCTGGCGACGGACCACGGTTTCCGCAATGCACTGGTGGCCGAACCCACCGCTTGCCGCGCGGTGCTGGCACATCGTGGCCTGGAATCGGCACAGGTGACATTCCATGGCCGTGCCGGACATGCCTCCGCGGCCGATGCGAAACAGGCCAGTGCCGTGCATCAGGCGATGCGCTGGGGCAGTGCAGCACTGGATGCGGTGGACCGCTGGGACCATGCCCGCTTCGATACGCTGTCGGGGCTGCGTTTCAACATCGGTCGCATCGATGGCGGCATCAAAGGCAATGTCATCGCCCCGCAGGCCGATGCCCGTTTCAATTTCCGTCCGCTGCCGGGGCAGGATCCGGCCGAACTGCATGCCGCGTTTCGCGCGGAATTGCCGAGCACCGCGCAGTACATATCGCTGTTCGGCGGGCCGGCGCTGCCCGATGGCGGAGCGCAGGCGGCATCGCGTCATGCCGCCGCACGGCGACTGGCCGAGGATTGGCAGCTGCCGGTCGGCGATGCGGTGGATTTCTGGACCGAGGCGGCATTGTTCTCGCGTGCGGGACTGGCCGCCGTGGTGTATGGTCCCGGCGACATCGCCCAGGCCCACACTGTCGACGAGTGGGTGGCGCTGGACCAATTGCAGCACTACACCGATTCCATCCTTCGCATGCTGGCCACCCCATGACGCCTTCCGCCTATCCCGAAGCCGTGCACGATCCGCAGACCCGGCTGACCATCCTGCGGCTGCTGTCGTCGATGTCCGGTGCGAAGGAGATCGCGCAGTACCTCAAGCGGTTTTCGCAGCTGGATGCCGCGCGCTTCGCGTTGGTGAAGGTGGGCGGCGCGGTGCTGCGCGACGACCTGGATGCGCTGACCTCGTCGCTGGCGTTCCTGCAGGACGTTGGGTTGACTCCGATCGTGCTGCACGGTGCCGGTCCGCAGCTGGATGCCGAACTGGCCAATGCCGGCATCGAAAAACAGACCGTCGACGGCCTGCGCGTGACCTCCGAGGCGGCACTGGCGATCGTGCGCAAGGTGTTCCATGCGCAGAACATGCGGCTGGTGCAGGCGCTGCAATCGGCCGATGCGCGTGCTACCTCGATCGTGTCTGGCGTGTTCGAGGCCGATTATCTCGATCGGCAGCGGCTGGGCCTGGTCGGCCAGGTCACCCGCATCGACCTGGACCCGGTTCAGGTCAGCCTGGATGCCGGTTCCATTCCGGTCATCGCCAGCCTGGGCGAAACCGTGGGCGGGCAGATTCTCAACATCAATGCCGACCATGGGGCGCGGCATCTGGTAGAGGCGCTGCAGCCGTACAAGATCGTGTTCCTCACCGGCACCGGCGGATTATTGGACGATGCCGGCGAGGTGATCGATTCCATCAACCTGTCCAGCGAATATGCCGGGCTGATGCAGCAGGCGTGGGTGCACGGCGGCATGCGCCTGAAACTGGAGCAGATCAAGGACCTGCTGGACCGCTTGCCGCCGTCGTCGTCGGTGTCGATCACCCGACCGTCGGAGCTGGCCCGCGAGCTGTTCACACACACCGGCTCGGGCACGCTGGTGCGGCGTGGCGAACGCATCCTGTCGTTCACAGACTGGGACGCGCTGGATCGGCACCGCCTGCGCAGCCTGATCGAATCGGCATTCGCTCGCACGCTGGTGGATGACTATTTTCGCGACACGCCGTTGCTGCGCGCCTACGTCAGCGAAAACTATCGCGCCGCAGTCATCTTGACCGGCGATGCACAGCTGCCGTATCTGGACAAGTTCGCGGTGCTGGACGATGCCCAGGGCGAAGGCATCGGCCGCGCCATCTGGCAGGCCATGCGGGCCGACACGCCACGGCTGTTCTGGCGTTCGCGCCACGACAATCCCGTCAATGCCTTCTACTTCGCCGAATCCGATGGCTGCAGCCGCGCCGGCGCGTGGCGGGTGTTCTGGTGCGGGCTGGACGATTTCGCCGTGATCGAACGCTGCGTGCAGCAGTGCGGCAGCCGCCCCCCGACCTTGCTGGGAGCAGCGTGATGACGATGGCCGCTTGGACCACGGTGCCTGCGCTTGTCGGGGTGCATGTGCGTCTCGAACCGCTGCAGGCGGAACATGGCACGGCCCTGCAGGTCGCCGTGCGTGATGGGGAATTATGGCGCTGCTGGTATGGCACGGTGCCGGATCCCGAAGCGATGGACGGCTACATCGAGACCGCATTGCAGATGCAGCAGCGCGGCACCGCGCTGCCGTTCGTGGTGCGCGGTGCGCAGGGCGCCATCGTCGGCACCACCCGTTTCTACGACATCGCCCGCGACGTGCCGCGCCTGAACATCGGCTACACCTGGTATGCCCGGCGTGCGCAACGCACCGGCATCAATACCGAGGCGAAGCTGTTGCTGCTGGGGCATGCATTCGACACGCTGGGTTGCATCGCGGTCGGCTTCAAGACCAGCTGGTTCAACCAGCCCTCGCGCACGGCGCTGGCGCGGCTGGGCGCGAAACAGGACGGGGTGATGCGCCATCACCTGCGACACCGCGACGGCAGCATCCGCGACACGGTGCTGTTCTCGATTCTGGATGCCGAATGGCCGGCAGTGCGGCGGCATCTGCAGGCACGGCTGGAGGCCTACGCATGAACCCGATTCGCGTCGGCATCATCGGCGCAAGGGGTTACGTGGGCGATGAACTGACCCGTCTGCTGGCCGCGCATCCCGATGCGGAACTGGCCTGTGTGTGCTCGCGCGAACGCGACGGCCAGCGGTTGGCCGACCATCATCCCGATTATTCCGGCGAGCTGCGCTACAGCGCGTCGGAACCGCAACTCGTGGCCGACGCCACGCTGGACGCGGTGCTGCTGGCGATGCCCAACGGCACAGCCGGCGCATTCTTGCACGCGATCGATGCGAGCGGGCAGAATCCGGTCATCATCGACTTGTCGGCCGATTATCGGTTCGACGCGGATTGGCATTATGGCTTGCCGGAACTCACCCGCGACCGAATGCAGGGTCGGCGACGCATCAGCAATCCGGGTTGTTATGCCACCGCCATGCAGCTGGCCATCACACCGTTGCTGCCGCTGCTGGACGGGCCGGCAACCTGTTTCGGCGTGTCCGGCTACTCCGGTGCCGGCACCACCCCGTCGGATCGCAACAATCCCGAGTCGCTGCGCGACAACCTGATGCCGTACGCGCTGACCGGGCATGTGCACGAGCGCGAGGTGAGCGCGCAGCTGCGGCATCCGGTGCAGTTCATGCCGCATGTGGCCGCGCATTTCCGCGGACTCAGCATCACCGCCAGCCTGCCGTTGCGCGATGCCAGCGATGCCGAGACGCTGCTGCAGCGCTATGCCGATCGTTACGCCCACGAACCGCTGGTGCAGGTGCAGCGCGATGCGCCGTGGATCAGCCACATCGCCGGCCGGCATGGTGCGGCCATCGGCGGCGTGCACGTGACGGCCGATGGCCGCCGCGCGGTGGTGGTGAGCGTGCTGGACAATCTGCTGAAAGGCGCGGCCACGCAGGCCGTGCAGAACCTGAATCTGGCGTTCGGCCTGGACGAGTGGACCGGCATCGCCATGGAGTCCACCGATGACTGAGTTGCTGTGGCAGAAACCCGGGGTGAAGGTCGACGCGCAGATCCAGGCCTTCCTGGCCGGCGACGATGTGCTGCTCGATCGCGAGATCTTCCTGCACGACATCTTCGCCAGTCGCATCCATGCCCAGGGGCTGGAGCGGATCGGCATCCTGGATGCCGACGAACTGGCCGCGATCCAGCAGCAGCTGGATGCATTGGCAGGCGAATTCGCCGAAGGCCGCTTCGTGCTGGATGCCCGTTTCGAGGACGGCCACTCCGCGATCGAGGCCTGGCTGACCGAACATCTCGGCGACACCGGCCGCAAGATCCACACCGGCCGCAGCCGCAACGACCAGGTGCTGGTGGCGACCCGCCTGTGGCTGAAGGACCAGCTGCTGCATCTGCATCGGCTGTGCCGCGAGGTCGCCGACGTGGCCCTGCAACGGGCGCAGCGCGAAGGCGATGTGCCGATGCCCGGTTACACGCATCTGCAGCGCGCGGTGGTGTCGTCGCTGGGCATGTGGTGGAGCTGCTGGGCCGAGGCCTTCGTGGACAACGCCGTGCGTGCCGCCGATGCCCGTCGCTGGCTTGATGCGAATCCGTTGGGCACCGCGGCCGGGTATGGCGTGAATCTGCCGCTGGATCGCGACCACGTCACCGAGTCGCTCGGTTTCGCGCGCATGCAAGTCTCACCGGTGTACGCGCAGCTGTCGCGCGGCAAGTTCGAACTGGCCGCACTGGATGCGTTGGCCAGCGCCACACTGGACCTGCGCCGGCTGGCCTGGGATCTCAGCCTGTTCACCACTGCCGAATTCGGTTTCCTGCGGCTGCCATCGGAATACACCACCGGCAGTTCCCTGATGCCGCACAAGCGCAATCCCGACGTGATCGAACTGCTCCGTGCCACCCATGCCAGCGTGGCTGCAGCCCGCACCGAAGTGGAGCAGCTGCTGTCGCTGCCATCCGGTTACCATCGCGATCTGCAACCGGGCAAGGGTGCCGTGGTACACGGCTTCGGCAAGGGGCTGCAGGCATTGGCGCTGCTGCCGGACCTGCTGCGCAATCTGTCGTGGAATGCGGATGCGATGCAGGCCACGCTGGAGCCATCGCTGTACGCCACCGATCTGGCCTTGGAGCTTGCGCGGCAGGGTATGCCATTCCGCGAGGCCTACCGGCAGGCCGCCGATCCCGAACGCTGGCAGCCGGGCGATCCGGCAACCAGCCTGCAGGCACGCACGTCCCCCGGCGGCCACGCCGACCTTCGCCTGGAGGTGATCCGCGAGCGCTGGCAGGCCTGCAACCTGGAGACCGCTCCGCTGCCGATCGACATCGACGACATCTCCGAGACAGACGCTCTGGATTGATGCCGCTTGGCCAGCTCGTGACCGGAGTGCCGATCAGTAACGGATCGGCTCACTGCCCAGGCAGCGGCGATAGCGCTGGTCCACGCGGGTGGCGAACCATTCGGTGGTCAGCTTGCGGGTGAACTTGGGGCTGTGCAGATCGATGGCGGGCACCACCGCGCGCGGCAGCGGCTTGCCGGCCGCTGCTTCGCCCAGCCGGAACACGGCCTGGTACAGCGACGACTGTTCGAAATCGTGCTGGCCACCGCGTTCCAGCTGCTCGCGGATGCGTTGTGGCGACAGACCCAGCGGACCGGCGAGGGTGCGCACCGCGTTCTCCGTCTTGCCGACGTTGCCACCGCCGGCCAGCACCAGATCGCCGTCCAGGGCCAGCGGAATGCCGGTGGCTGCGGTCACCGCGGCCTGGAACGCGGCGTTGCGGCTCGCATAGTGGCCGGCGTTGAAATCGGCAAACCGGTACAGCATGCGGTCGTACGACACCGGATAGTCCAGCAGATGGGCGATGCCGAAATACATGCCGCCGCGACGCGAAAACACTTCGTCGCGGATCGAGCCGGCCGCCGGGTAGGGATAGGTCCGTTGCCGCGCATGCCGCTGCGACCAGGCGATGGACACCTGCATCGGCCCGCCGGTCTGCACCGGGTTGTCATCGGCGAACAGGCGCTTGCCCAGCGGTACGCCGGCGATGAATTCGTCGAACAGCCGGCTCACGTCGCGTTCGGTGCGCACCGCCTGCAGGCGCTGCTCGTAAGTGCGGCCATCGGGCGAACGCAGCTTCAGCGCCGCACCCACCACAAAGGCCGGAATGTGCCGTTCGCCGGCACGCCGCTCGATCTCGGTGCGCACGATGCGCGGCAGCCCCGGCACTTCCGGATCGCTCACCATGCCCGATTCCTGCTGCGTCACCGCGATCACCGCGCACAGACGCGAGGTGGTCGGTTGGATCTGCAGTGCGGCGAAGGCGCTCTGGATGTCGGCCGCCCAGCCGGCGCGGTCGGGCAGGCTGGCCGGGAGCATTCCGGCGATCTGTTCGCGGATCTGCTGCGGCGTGCGTTGCGGTGCGGACGGGCCGGGTGTGGCGCAGCCGATCAGCACCAGCAGCGCGATGCCACCGAGCCAGCGCAAACGGACGGGGGGCAATCGGGACATGGCCATGCAGGCAGGGTGATGGAAGCGACGTGGCGGAAACGACGGCGACAGCCTAAACCGATCCGATGCCATCCGGCCGATGCTGGTGAATCCAGGCCATTCCGGGTTAAGGATGCGCCATCCCCCGACAGAAGCACGGATCATGCTGTGGCTGGCGAACGGATTGGCCGCGTGGGTGAAACCGGTGGAAGGGCTTGTACAGCCTGCTGTCGCTGGCCTTCTTCGTGTTGATCGTCTGGGGCTTCGGCCAGGCACGCCAGCAGTCGGTGCTGCTGTGGCAGCCGCCGGTCGGTCTGCGGCATGTCGGTTCGGCGCTGCTGGCCGTGGCCTTCGTGCTGCTGGTGGCGACGTATGTGCCGCGCAACGGCATCCGTGCCCACGTGCAGCATTCCATGCTGCTGGGCACCATGGCCTGGTCGATCGCACACCTGTTGCTGTCCGGCTGGCTGCACTCGATGGTGCTGTTCGGTGCGTTCCTGCTGTGGGCATTGGCGGATTTCGCCAGTGCCCGCGCTCGGCCCGCCGCTCCTGCCGCCAGCGCACCGCGGTCCCTGCCGGCGACCATCGCCACCATCCTGATCGGGCTGGCTGCCTGTGCGGCATTCGCACTGTGGCTGCACGTGCCCTTGATCGGTCGCGCACCGTTCTGAACGATGTCGGTCTGCCCCTTGCGTGCCGCGCCGAATCGTGCTGCAATCTGCCTACCAGCGACCGGGCATTGGATGCCATCGCGGTGTCCCACGGGTTTTCTCCGAATCGGTACGCCTATTCTCCATGGATCAGTCGCATTCCCCTGTCGTGTCGCCTTCCGCGCTCGCGTCGAACCCGACGGATCCGGCGCCGTGCCGCGACATGACCGATGCGACGTTAACGCGCCTGCAGCCGCGCGCGGTATCCTCGGCATCCGCTTCGTTTCCAAATCCAAGGGGTGATGACCGCGTGGACAGTGCAGGCAAGACCCGGTCGATCGACACCGCCGTTCCGCCGCGCCCCGGCTCGGTGCTGTATTTCACCTATCTCGATGAGGGCGACGGTTCCACCGCCTACAAGCTGCGCAACGATGCCTGGGCCAGCTTCTGGTTCGGCTATCGCTATGTGCAGGACGGCCACGACCAGTACGTGGGCTTCACCTATGCCACGCGCCAACGCTTCGGCGAGGAGGCGGACGGCTACGACCCGGGTCCGGGCGACCGCGTGTACGTGGGTCAGGCCACGTTCCGGCGTACCGCACCCGGTTCCGCGAAGCCCTGGCTGTTCGTCGGCAACAACGAGTATCTGGGTGAAACCGGCTCGTTCGAGCGCGCCGATCAGCCCGTGGCCGATGCCCGCATCCTGGTGCATGTCACCGCCAGTGGCGACCGCCTGATCGCGGTACCGATGCACGGCTACCAGGCCGGCGTGGACATCCACACCGCCAAGCTGTTCCTGCGCGATGCGAAATCGGGAGACTGGGCCCTGGTGGGCGACGTGTTCACCGGCAGCGACACCGGCGATCTGGCCGATGGCAGCGACGACGGCATTCCCGCGGCCAGCAGCCGCGGCAGCATTTCCTTCGTGGATCGCGGGGCGGCACCGCCCGATGTCCACGTGCAGTATTCCGGGACGGCCCTGGCCGGCTCCGGGCAGGCGCGCACACTTGGGGCCGAGGACGGCAGGGTGTACGTATTCGATGTCGACAAGAAGCGATATATCCCCAAGAAAGGCTGACCGGTCACGGCCGGCGGTCACCACGGAGCACGTGTCATGTCCCGCAATCCCAATTACGAACGCAATCTGGCCATCATCGCCAACGAGGCACGCGAGCGCGGCATCCCGACCGCCGATTTCATGCGCTTCGCCTACCTGGAAACCGGTGGCACCTTCAATGACCAGGCCTCGCGCGGACCCAATGGCGCCAAGGGACTGTTCCAGTTCGTCCCCGATACCGCGCGGCATTACGGCATCGCCGGCCGCGAGCTCGATCCGGTGGCCAATACCGATGCTGCTGCCCGCCTGTATCTGGACAACCGCAGGTCGCTGGTGTCGGCGCATGCGCGCGACGGCCTCGCCTACCTGTCCGGAAACACGCAGCCCGATGGTTTGGACATGTACATGGCCCACCAGCAGGGGGCCCGCGGCTACCGCGACATCCAGGTGGCCGTGGCCGGCGGCGAGCTGTCCGACGTGCGCCGCGACCGCATGATGAACAACATCAGCCATCGCGATGTGGAGCGGGTGACCGGCGTGCGCCATGCCGACCTGCCCGGATTGCCCGACAGCCAGTTCGCCAAGGTGTTCGTCGACTACTGGGATACCAAGTACGAGCGCATCCAGGTCTCCGACCGGGGCATCCAGCTTGGGCCGCTGCCTTCTCGCGATGGCGAGCAACCCGCCGCCACGGCTGCGCCGCAGTCGCGTGGCGGAAGCGCATCCGGCGTCGTGTTGAATGCGCCATACGACCTCAGCATCAAGTACGACGCCAATACCTACGGCTTCGGTACCAAGGACGTGACGTCGGGCAAGGTGGATTGTTCGGGCTGGGTGGGCACCCTGATCCGCGACAGCATGCACGAGATCAACAAGGAAGCCGGTCGCGAAGTGTTCGCCGCCAAGGATCGCATGGGCCTGCACAACCTCGGGGAGGGCAACAGCGCCGGACACCTGGTGGAGAAGGCGCAGAAGGCCAGTGGCGTCCTGCTGACCGGCGGCCAGGTGACGGCAGCCAATCTGAAGGAAGGCATGATCATCGGCGAGGACAATGGCAAGAAGGGGTGGGATGCCGGGCGATACAAGGGCATCGATCACATCACCATGGTGGTCAGGGATCCCAAGAGTGGCGAACTGATGATCAGCCAGTCCGACAGTTCGCGTGGCGTGAATCTCATGCCGGTCGACAAGTACCTGGCAGGCAAGAATGCCCGGGGCACCGAACTGTTCGCAACCGATCCGCTGGTCAAGGGACGCGACCTGCTGCAGTCGCAGGGCAAGGTGCAGGCGCCGCATCAGGCCGCTAGCGACGGGGTGATCAACCAGCGCGATTCGAAGTCGGCCGTGAACCACGTGCAGCAGATGCTGAACAAGCTGGGCTACACCGGTCCGGATGGACAGCCCTTCGAAGCCAAGCTGGGTGCCTATGGTCCGAAGACCGAGCATGCCGTCAAGCAGTTCCAGGCCGCGCACGGCCTGGCAGCCAGCGGTCAGGTCGACGAGACCACGCTGAAGGCGTTGAAGCACGCGCAGGAGCATCCGCTGGTCACCGAGCGCAATCATCCGGCCAATGCACTGTTCGATGTGCTGAAGGACCGGCTGCCCAAGGGCACGCCGACGTCGGGGGTGGCCAACGTGACGCTGCAGGCAATGGAAAACGGCATCCCGACCGTGTGCAAGCTTGGCCAAGTCGGCGTGCAGGGCAACGACGTGCTGGTGATGTCGACCATTCCCGGATTCAAGGCCCGGGTAGACCTGCAGGCGCCCACGCCCACGCTGGAGGCGATGAGCGAGCACATGAACCGCCAGGCCGTGCAGCAACAGCAGGCCGAGGCGGCGAGCAAGTCCAACCAGCCTTCGCAACCGTCCCCGGATCAGAATCGCTGATCCGGCGCAGATGCATTGCCATGAAAAAACCCGCCGAATGGCGGGTTTTTTCGGTTCCGGTTGCGCCGATCAGTTTTTGGCTTCGTCGCGCAGTTCGCGGCGCAGGATCTTGCCGACATTGGTCTTGGGCAGTTCGTCGCGGAACTCGACATAACGGGGCAGCTTGTAACCGGTCAGGTTGTCGCGCGCGTGGGCCTTCACCTGCTCGGCGGTGAGGTTGGGGTCCTTCTTCACGATGACCACCTTCACCGCTTCGCCGGACTTGTCGTCGGGCACGCCCACCGCGGCCACTTCCAGCACGCCGGGCATCATCGCGATGACGTCCTCGATCTCGTTCGGATACACGTTGAAGCCGGACACCAGGATCATGTCCTTCTTGCGGTCGACGATGTAGAAGAAACCCTGTTCGTCCATCTTCGCCATGTCGCCGGTGTGCAGCCAGCCTTCGGCATCGATGACCTTGGCGGTTTCCTCCGGGCGCTGCCAGTAGCCCTGCATCACCTGCGGCCCCTGGATGCACAGTTCGCCGACCTCGCCGACCGGCACCAGACGACCTTCCTCGTCCTTCAGGCAGGCATCGGTGGAAGGCACCGGCAGGCCGATGGCGCCGTTGTATTCGGCCAGATTCATCGGATTGATGCAGGCCGCCGGCGAGGTTTCGGTCAGCCCGTAGGCTTCGATCAGCGGCACGCCGGTGACCTGCTTCCATCTTTCCGCGACCGCGCGCTGCACGGCCATGCCGCCACCCAGGGTGAGGCGCAGGTTGCTGAAATCCACCTCCGAAAAGCCCGGCGTGTTGAGCAGGCCGTTGAACAGGGTGTTGACGCCGGTGATGGCGGTGAACTTGACGCCTTTCAGCTCCTTCACGAAGCCGGGCATGTCGCGCGGGTTGGTGATCAGGTAGTTCAGCGCACCGAACTTCATGAACACCAGCCCGTTGGCCGTGAGCGAGAAGATGTGGTACAGCGGCAGCGCGGTGATGATGGTTTCCTCGCCCGGCTTGATTTTTTCGCGCACCCAGGCCGCCGCCTGTTCCATGTTGGCCACCAGATTGCGGTGGGTCAGCATCGCGCCCTTGGCCACGCCGGTGGTGCCGCCGGTGTACTGCAGGAAGGCGATGTCGTTCGAATCGATCTGCACCGGCGGCAGCTTGTGCATCTGGCCCAAAGTCAGTGCGTCCTTGAAGCGCACCGCACCGGCGATGCTGTAGGGCGGAACCATCTTCTTGACGTGCTTGAGCACGAAATTGACGATGGCACCCTTCGGAAAACCGGCCATGTCGCCCAGACCGGTGGTGATCACCTGCTTGACCTTGGTGCCGGGCAGGGCGTCTTCCACGGTCTTGCCGAAGTTGTCCAGCACGATGATCACGCTGGCACCGGAATCCACCAGCTGGTGCTTGAGTTCGCGCGGGGTGTACATCGGGTTGACGTTGACCACGGTCAGCCCGGCGCGCAGGATGCCGAAGGTGGAAATCGGGTATTGCAGGCAGTTGGGCATCATGATCGCGACGCGATCGCCCTTCTGCAGATTCAATTCGCCCAGCAGGTAGCCGGCCAGCTGGGTGCTGAGGCGGTCGATGTCGCCGTAGGTGAGTTCCTTGCCCAGATTGGAGAAGGCGGGGCGGTCGCGGTACTGGCGGATCGAGCTTTCCAGCACGCCGACCACCGACGGGAACTCGTCCGGGTTGATCTGCGCAGGCACGCCCGGTGGGTAACTGGCCAGCCAAGGACGTTCTGCACTCATCGATGTTTCCTCCCCCTGCGTGATGTCGATGCCGATTGGAGCACACGGTCTGGGCACTCGCAAGTTGCGCTGCAGTGCGGCAAGATGCGGGCTGTTGCCGTCAAGGACACCCGAATGCTTCGACAGTCCGCATCGACTCGATGCAAGCGCAAGGCCCGCACGATCGGTACCGCACTCGTGGCATGGATGCTGACCTTGGTGCTGGCGGCCTGCGGCAAGCCGTCCGATCCCGAACAGGCGCTGCGCGAGACGATGACCGGGCTGGAGCACGCGCTGAACCAGCGCGACGTGGATGCGATCGCCGCGCATCTGGCGGACGATTTCGCCGGACCGGAAGGAATGGGTCACGACGAGGTCAAACGTCTGGCCACCGCGATGTTCCTGCGCTATCGCAACACCCGCGTGCAACTGGCATCGCCGCAGGTGACGATGCAAGGCGGCGATCGGGCCACGGTCGAAGTGCAGGCGGCCCTGCTTGGCGGCAGCGCCGCGCTGTTGCCGGAATCCGGTCAGGTGTATGCGATCAGGACCGGCTGGCGGCTGGATGCAGGCGAGTGGCAGCTGGTGCATGCCAGTTGGCAGCCCGCCCTGTAGCGGCAAGGCCTGCCGGAGAACGCGCTCCGGCAGGTTGCACGGTTGCTCAATCCTTAGACAGCGAACGCTCGCCCCATTGCGAGGCGGCGGCATTCAGCATCGATTGCCAGTCGGCGAACTTGGTCTTTTCCTGCACCAGCGCATCCAGGCGTTCCTCGGGAACGGCTTCGAATTCCTCGGCGGCGGCGAAGTCGATGCCGGCCGACTGGAAGAACTCGCCGGCGGTCTTGAATTCGCTGTTGGCAGCGATGAAATCCGGGGTCAGCACGTTGTTGAGGAAGATCGACTGCCCCTGATTCGGATTGGCGGCGATCTGGTTCAGGGTGTCCAGCATGCTCTGCAGGTTCTTGTGGATGTCGTCGTTGCTCATGGGTGCTCCGTTGGATGACAAGGCCGTGGCGAATGGACCGGACTGGCCGGCCGTTGCATGGATGATAGCCGCATTCCTTGTCCCGCATGCCGCCAACGGCTGGCTGCATCGAAACGACAACGGCGGCCGAAGCCGCCGTCGCGATCGTGGTCCGGGAGATCCGTCAGGCGGCCTTTTTCGCCGCCAGCTGGCGCAGCACGTACTGCAGCAGGCCGCCGTTCTTGAAGTATTCGATTTCCTTCGGTGTGAGCAGCAGCACCTTCACCTCGAACGCCTTCTGCGAACCGTCCGCTTTGGTGGCAGTGATGGTTGCCGTCTTCGACTGGCCATCCTGCAACCCGGTGATGCTGATCGTTTCACTGCCGTCCAGCCCGTGTGTCTGCGCGTTCTCGCCATCCTTGAACTGCAGCGGCAGCACGCCCATGCCGACCAGATTGCTGCGGTGGATGCGCTCGAAACTTTCCGCCACGACGGCTTTCACGCCGAGCAGATTGGTGCCCTTCGCCGCCCAGTCGCGGCTGGAACCGGTGCCGTATTCCTTGCCGGCGAACACCACCAGCGGCACGCCATCGGCCTTGTACTTCATCGCCGCATCGTAGATGGCGAGTTTTTCGCCAGCGCCATCCTTGCCGTAGTACAGCGTGTTGCCGCCTTCCTCGCCGCCCAGCATCAGGTTCTTGATGCGGATGTTGGCGAAGGTGCCGCGCACCATCACGTCGTCGTTGCCGCGACGGCTGCCGTAGCTGTTGAAATCGGCCGGCTGCACGCCGTGTTCGATCAGGAAGCGTCCGGCCGGCGAATCCTTCTTGATCGCGCCGGCGGGGCTGATGTGGTCGGTGGTGATCGAGTCGCCGAACAGCCCCAGCACCCGCGCGCCTTCGATGTCCTCGATCGAGCCGACCTCCATGGTCATGCCGTCGAAGTAGGGCGGGCTCTTGATGTAGGTGGAGGTGTCGTCCCACGCGTACGACTGGCCATCCGGCGACTGCACCGCATTCCAGCGCGAGTCGCCCTTGAACACGTCGGCATAGCTCTGTTTGAACATCTCCGGACCGACGGTGGCCATGATGGTCTCGTGGATCTCGCGATTGGACGGCCAGATGTCCTTGAGATGGACATCGTTACCGGCCTCGTCCTTGCCCAGCGGATCACGCGTGAGGTCGATGTCGACCGTGCCGGCAATCGCGTAGGCGACCACCAACGGTGGCGAGGCGAGATAGTTGGCCTTGACCTCGGGATGCACGCGGCCTTCGAAATTGCGGTTGCCGGACAGCACCGATGCCACTGCCAGCTGGTTCTCGGCGATGCCCTTGCTGACTGGATCCGGCAACGGGCCGGAGTTGCCAATGCAGGTGGTGCAGCCGTAGCCGACCACGTAGAAGCCGAGTGTCTCGAGGTCGTCGAGCAAGCCGGCCTTCTTCAGGTAGTCGGTGACCACCAGCGAGCCCGGCGCGAGCGAGGTCTTGACCCATGGCGCACGCTTCAGGCCCTTGGCAACGGCATAGCGCGCCAGCAGCGCCGCACCCAGCATCACCGCCGGATTGGAGGTGTTGGTGCAGGAGGTGATCGCCGCGATCACCACCGAACCGTCGGTGAGCACGTGTTCGCCGTCATCCAGCTTGATGGTCGACCTGGGCTTGGCGGCCAGGTGCTCAGCCTGCGGCTGGTCGCCGCCTTCTTCATCGAACCGCTTCACTTCGGTCTTGGTGGCGTGGCGGCCCACGGTCAGGCCGTGCAGCGCATCGTTGAAATTCGTCCGCACGTCCTGCAGCAGCACGCGGTCCTGCGGGCGCTTGGGGCCGGCCAGCGACGGCTTGACGTCGCCCATGTCCAGTTCGAGTGTCGCGGAGTAGGTGGCGTGCGGCGCGTCGGCGTCGTGCCACAGACCCTGCGCCTTGGCATAGGCCTCGACCAGCGCGATCTGCTCATCGCTGCGGCCGGACAGCTTGAGGTAATTCAGTGCCTCGGCATCGATCGGGAAGATGCCGCAGGTCGCGCCGTATTCCGGGGCCATGTTGGCGATGGTGGCGCGATCGGCCAATGGCAGGTGCTGCAGGCCGTCACCGTAGAATTCGACGAACTTGCCGACCACGCCCAGCTTGCGCAGCATCTGCGTGACCGTAAGCACCAGGTCGGTCGCGGTGGTGCCCTCCGGCAGCTTGCCGGTGAGCTTGAAACCCACCACCTGCGGGATCAGCATCGAGGACGGTTGGCCCAGCATCGCGGCCTCGGCCTCGATGCCGCCCACGCCCCAACCCAGCACGCCGAGGCCGTTGATCATGGTGGTATGCGAATCGGTCCCGTAGACGGTGTCCGGGAATGCCAGCCGTTGGCCATCCACCTCGCGCTCCATCACCACGCGGGCCAGATGCTCCAGGTTGACCTGATGCACGATGCCGGTGGCCGGCGGCACCACCTTGAAATTGTCGAACGCCTTCTGGCCCCAGCGCAGGAAGCTGTAGCGTTCCTTGTTGCGCTCGAATTCGATCTCGGTGTTCCTGTCCTGCGCGTCGGGACGGCCGAACACGTCGACCTGCACCGAGTGGTCGATCACCAGTTCGGAGGGAATCTGCGGATTGATCTGTTCGGGCTTGCCTCCCAGCTTCACCACCGCGTCGCGCATGGCGGCCAGGTCGACCACGCAGGGCACGCCGGTGAAGTCCTGCAGCACCACGCGAGCGGGCATGAAGGCGATCTCGGTGTCGGGTTCCTTCTTCGCATCCCACGTCGCCACGGCCTCGATGTGCTCCTTGCCGACGGTCTGGCCGCCGTCCTCGTGGCGCAGCAGGTTCTCCAGCAGGATCTTCATCGAATAGGGCAGGGCCTTGATGTCGAACTGCTCGCCCAGCCTGGGCAGGCTGAAATAGGTATAGGACTTGCCGTTGACATCGAGTTGCGCGCGGGTGGCGAAGGAATCGGCCATTGGAGACTCCGTGGCGAAAGGGAATGGATGAATGCGGGCGGGAAACGCCGGATTCAGGCCGACGATTATGCCGCAGGTCGCCCGCGCGCGTGATCGGAAGCGATCATGTCGCGTTCAGCCCAGCAGTTCGTCCACCACCTGCAGCATCTGCCGACGTTGCAGCAGGAAGTCCCACAGCGTGCCGCCCATCTGCCGCCACAGCACCGCCGATCGCACCGCAGCAAGCAGCATGGCGCGGATTTCCGCCACCACATCGCCTTGACCCAGGTAGTGCGGATTGCCTTGCACCATCACCCGCGGGCGCAGGTGGCTGAGGGTGTCGGCATACAGCTTGCCCAGTCCGGCCAGCACGGGCGCACTGCTGCTGCCCTGCGCGCCGGCCAGCGGGGCCAGCCGGGCGATGCCGTCACCGACCTTGTCCACGGTGGCCGGTTGCCGCACGAAATTGCGCTCCAGCTGCAGCACCGCCAAGGCCAGACGCGGCAGCAGCTGGTCGGGACTGTCTTTGCGGAAGTAGTCACGCAGGGCGGTGAGGCCGGGGCGCAGTGCGTGCGCGCCGCCATACACCAGCTCGGTGGTGGCCGCATCGATGCGGAAGATGCTGTCCAGCGAGGTGGTGAGGCTGGCCATGTCGGCCTGACCGGTCTCAGCCACGCGACGGACCTGCTTCAATGCCTGCACCAGACCGGCCAGGGCCAGCACGCGGTCGTTCAGGGTTCGGCTCATGCGGCGGCCTCGGTCAGTGCGTCGGGGCAGGGAGCATCGGTGCGGGCGATCACGGCGCCGCCCAGGCAGATGTCATCGGCATACAACACCACCGATTGCCCGGGTGTGACCGCGCGCTGCGCGCCATCGAAATCGATCTGCAGGCTGCCGTCGTCCTGCACTTGCACCCGGCAGGGCTGTTCGTGCTGGCGGTAGCGCACCTGTGCCGTGCAGCGGAATGCCTGAGCCGGCGCGGCACCGGACACCCAATGCGCGGCTTCCGACCACAGCCTGCGCGACTGCAGCCAGGGGCTGTGTGCGCCCTGGTCCACCACCAGCAGGTTGCGGGCCACATCCTTGCCCACCACGTACCACGGTGCCGCGGCACGGCCGCGCATGCCGCCCAGTTGCAGGCCGCCACGCTGGCCCAGGGTGTGATGGAACACGCCGGCGTGCTCGCCCAGCATGCGGCCGGCGGGATCGACGATCGGGCCCGGCCGTGCCGGCAGGTACTGCGCCAGGAAACTGCGGAAATCGCGCTCGCCGATGAAGCAGATGCCGGTGGAATCCTTCTTGGCAGCGGTGGGCAGCCCGGCTTCGGCCGCCAGCTGACGCACCTGCGGCTTGTGCAGCCCGCCCAGCGGGAAGCGGGTTGCGCGCAATTGCGCTTCGCCCAGCTGGTGCAGGAAATAGCTCTGGTCCTTGGCCCGGTCCACGGCACGCAGCAACAGCGCGCGGCCACTGTCCGGATCGGTCCCCACCCGGGCGTAGTGGCCGGTGGCGATCTGCGCCGCGCCAAGATCACGGGCGGCATCCAGGAAATGCTTGAACTTGATCTCCCGGTTGCACAGCACGTCGGGATTGGGCGTGCGGCCGGCGGCGTATTCGGACAGGAAATGCCGGAACACCTCGCGCTGGTAGGCGTCGGCGAAATCGCGGAAGTGGATCGGGATGCCAAGCCGGCCGCAGACCGCCACGGCATCGCGGCGGTCGTCCTCGGCACGGCAGTCGCCGCTGTCGTCGTCCCAGTTGCGCATGAACAATCCGGCGATGCGCATGCCCTGGCGCTGCAGCAGCAGGGCCGCCACCGACGAGTCCACGCCGCCGGACATGCCCACCACCACCTCGATCCCGGTGTCCATGCTCACCGGTCAGGGCACTTGCCGCAGCATGTCGAGCGGAAAGCGCGATCCGGACAGGAAATCGCCGACCGCGCGCCACACCAGCGGACTGCGATGCCGCTTCTGCTGGGCCATCAACTCCTCGGGTGTCATCCACACCGCGCGGACGATGCCGGTGTCCAGCGGGCGGTCGGGCACGTGCGCGATGGCCTGGGCCGCGAAGGCGAAGCGCAGATAGTGGCGGCCGCTGCCGGGTGCCTTCCACTGGTAGGCACCGATGAAGTTGGTCAGCCGCACCTGCCAGCCGGTCTCCTCAAGGGTTTCGCGCACGGCGGCGGCTTCAAGGCTCTCGTCCGGTTCCAGATGGCCGGCCGGCTGGTTCAGCACCACCTCGCCGTTCACCCGTTCCTCCACCATCAGCAGGCGGCCCTCGCGGGCGATGACGCAGGCCACGGTCACGTCCGGCTGCCAGAAGCGGCCTTCGCGGTAGCTCATGCCGTTGCGGCTCCGTCGGTGGTGTCGCCCTCGCTCACCCGCATCTCCCGTCATCTGGTTCGACCGACAGCATGGGGTCGGGCGCGCGCCGGATCAAGCACCCCAGTTGCCGATGGCGCTATATAATGAATGATGCCCCGGAAAACCGACAGCGAACACGATCGCGGCGCAGTGGTGGAAACCGCCAAGCCCGAGCTGCAGCGCCCGCCGCTGTACTCGGTGCTGCTGCTCAACGACGACTACACCCCCATGGACTTCGTGGTCGACGTGCTGGTGCGCTTCTTCGCCATGAACATGGAGAAGGCCACCCAGGTGATGCTGCACGTGCATACCCGCGGGCGTGGCGTGTGCGGCGTGTTCACCCGCGAGATCGCCGAGTCGAAGGTGGCGCAGGTCAACGAATACGCGCGCATGCACCAGCATCCGTTGCTGTGCACGATGGAACAGGCCTGAGCGAGCCGTTCGCCCGCGCGTGGCGCCTGCTGCGGGCGATGATGGCAACGCCAGGCCGGCAGCTGCTGCATTGCGCGTTGGGCACTGGCAGCTGAACCGGCACAGGCCGAGCCGGCCCGGTACTGGAAATCGGATCACCGCTGCCCCATTGTGGATGCAGAGACTTCCGGAGGGCGACGCCCCATGTTCAGCAAAGACCTCGAGTTCACCATCGGCCAGTCCTACAAGCGGGCACGCGAAAACCGCGACGAGTACATGACGGTCGAACATCTGCTGCTGGCGCTGCTGGACAACCCGTCCGCAGCGGCCGTGCTGAAGGCGATGGGTGCCGATTCCGACCGCCTGCGGCACGACCTGCAACAGGCCATGGCCGCGTCGGTCACCCGCTTGCCGGACGAGGACGGCCGCGACACCCAGCCCACGCTGGGCTTCCAGCGAGTGCTGCAGCGGGCCGTGTACCACGTGCAGTCCTCGGGCAAGAAAGAGGTCACCGGCGCCAACGTGCTGGTGGCGATCTTCGGCGAGAAGGACTCGCATGCCGTGTACTTCCTGGGCCAGCAGGACATCCATCGCCTGGACGTGGTCAACTACATCTCGCACGGCATCGCCCGGCATGGCGGTGATGGCGAGGGCACCTCGGCGTCCAGCGACGGCGGTGCCGAGCAGAAGGCCGAATCGGCCGATGGCGAGCCCAAGGGCGATCCGCTGCGCGAGTTCGCCAACGACCTGAACCAGTTGGCCGCGGAAGGCAAGATCGATCCGCTGGTCGGCCGCGCCGAGGAGATCGAACGCACCATCCAGATCCTGTGCCGCCGCCGCAAGAACAACCCGCTGTACGTGGGCGAGGCGGGCGTGGGCAAGACCGCGCTGGCCGAAGGTCTGGCCAAGCGCATCGTGGATGGCGACGTGCCCGAGGTGCTGATGGATGCCACCATCTACGCGCTGGACCTGGGCGCGCTGGTGGCCGGCACCAAGTACCGCGGCGACTTCGAGAAACGACTCAAGTCGGTGCTGACCGCGTTGAAGAAGATTCCCGGCGCGGTGCTGTTCATCGACGAAATCCACACCATCATCGGTGCCGGATCGGCCAGCGGCGGCACCATGGATGCCAGCAACCTGATCAAACCGGCGCTGGCTTCGGGCGAGCTGCGCTGCATCGGGTCCACCACGTTCCAGGAATACCGCGGCATCTTCGAGAAGGACCGTGCCCTGGCGCGGCGCTTCCAGAAGATCGACGTGGTCGAGCCCACCGTGGGCGAAGCCTTCGCCATCCTGCAGGGACTGAAGCCGAAATACGAAACCCACCACGGCGTGACCTACGGCGACGACGCCCTGCAGGCGGCGGTGGACCTGTCGGTGAAGCACATCGGCGACCGTCTGCTGCCGGACAAGGCCATCGACGTGATGGACGAGGCCGGCGCACGCCAGCGCCTGCTCTCGCCGGAAACGCGCAAGAGCCACATCGACGTGGAGGAAATCGAGACCATCGTGGCGAAAATTGCCCGCATTCCGGCCAAGCAGGTGTCCAGTTCCGACAAGGAGGTGCTGGAGCACCTGGAGCGCAACCTGAAGATGGTGATTTTCGGGCAGGATCCGGCCATCGACACGCTGACCTCGGCGATCAAGCTGGCCCGCTCCGGGCTGGGCAATCCCGACAAGCCGATCGGCAACTTCCTGTTCGCCGGACCCACCGGTGTGGGCAAGACCGAAGTCACCAGGCAGCTGGCGATGCAGCTGGGCATCGAACTGGTGCGCTTCGACATGAGCGAATACATGGAACCGCATTCGGTGAGCCGCCTGATCGGTGCGCCTCCGGGTTACGTCGGGTTCGACCAGGGCGGGCTGCTGACCGAGAAGATCGTGAAGACCCCGCACTGCGTGCTGCTGCTGGACGAGGTGGAAAAGGCGCATCCGGACATCTTCAACATCCTGCTGCAGGTCATGGACCGCGGCGCGCTGACCGACACCAACGGCCGCGAGGCGAATTTCCGCAACGTGATTCTGGTGATGACCACCAATGCGGGTGCCGCGCAGGCATCGCGGCGCACCATCGGTTTCACCAAGCAGGATCACAGCACCGACGCGATGGAAGTGATCCGCAAGAGCTTCACCCCGGAATTCCGCAACCGCCTGGACGCGGTGGTGCAGTTCCAGCCGCTGGGCTTCGAGCACATCCTGCGGGTGGTGGACAAGTTCCTGATCGAGCTGGAAGCGCAGCTGCACGACAAGCAGGTCAACCTGAGCGTGAGCCAGGATGCGCGCGAGTGGCTGGCCCAGCACGGCTTCGATCCGCAGATGGGCGCGCGGCCGATGGCCCGCGTCATCCAGGAACAGATCAAGCGCCCGCTGGCCGACGAACTGCTGTTCGGCAAACTGGTGAAGGGCGGCCGCGTGAACGTGGATCTGGTCGACGGCGAACTGTTGCTGGACGTACGTGCCGAGCCGGAGAAACTGCTGCCGGCGATCGTGGAATAGCGCTTGTAGACGGCGTCGCCACGTGGGCGGTCACGCCGCGCCTGCCGGCACGTCCGATCCGACCCGGCGACTTGCGTGATCATCAGCACACGACGAAGCACGCCCCTCGCGGGCGTGCTTCGATGGCGGCGGAGTCAGCCGTTGTTGCGGGACGGGCTGGGGCGGGGCGCGTTGTGCCTGCGGATCGCCGCAGCGGCGATCAGATCGCGACGCGGCGCGCCTGCATGTACTTGCCCGACCAGTAGCCGGCGTCCAGACGCGAGACCATCACGTCCTTGCCGGTGCGCGGGGCGTGCACGAACTGGCCGTTGCCGACGTAGATGCCGACGTGGTCGACACGGCGGCCACCGCGGCTGAAGAACACCAGATCGCCTTCGGTCAGTTGCTCGCGAGCGACCGATTGGCCCTGGCTGGCCATGTCGCGGGACACGCGCGGCAGGTTGATGCCCAGCGCCGAGCGGAACACGTAGCCCACCAGTCCGCTGCAATCGAAGCCGTCGGTGGTGGTGCCGCCCCAGCGGTAGGGGGTGCCCAGCAACGCCAGTGCCCGCTGCAGCAGGGCTTGCACGCGGCCCGATTTCACCTGGCCTTGGCCCAGAACGGACTGATTGGCGATCATCAGGTTCACGTCGGCAGCGGCCTGCGGCATCGGGTCGGTGGACACCGACAGCGCCGGCATCAGCAACGGCTGGATCACCGCATCGACCGACGCACCGTCGCCGGCTTCGGTGGTCAACAACGTCGCCTGGGCCATGGACGGCATTGCGGCAAGCGCCAGCAGGCAGGCAAACAGGAATCCCTTGGGGGAGCGGGGAGCGGCGGAGGAGTGGCGCGTTGCCAGTTCGTTCGTCGTCACGCGTGATTCACGTCAGTCAAGGTGGCGTGATGGTGCACCATGAAGTCTGTGTGAAGGTTAAAAAAGCATTCGGAATGCGTGAAAGAAAGCGTGAAAAGTGCCCATTCATGTCGCTTTTTTGTGCAGAGCCGCATTCAGCTTTGCCCCAGAACCCGCTTCGCGCCGGCATAGCGGGCCTTCCAGTAGCTGCCATCCAGCCGGTCCAGGCGCACGGTACCGCCGCTGCTGGGCGCGTGCACGAAGCGGCCATCACCCACATAGATGCCGACATGGCTGATGACCCCACTCTGGCCGAAGAACACCAGGTCGGCAGTCTGCAGCTGCGTGGCGGCCACGTCCTGGCGGCCCCAGGCAGCCAGTTCGCGTGAATTGCGCGGCAGCTGCAGGTTCAGCATGTCGCGGAACACGTAGTTCACCAGGCCGCTGCAGTCGAAGCCGGATTCGGGCGTGTTGCCACCCCAGGTGTAGGGCGTGCCGACCAGACTGATGGCACGGATCAGCACGTTGCTGGCGGCCATGGGGTCGAAGGCGGGTGGGGTGGGGACTGGATCGGTTGGCGTGTCCTCGGATGCCATCGCCACGAGCGGTGCGGCGGCCATGGCGGCAATCAGCGCCGAGCT
The DNA here is from genome assembly GCA_003240695.1 of Pseudoxanthomonas suwonensis. Taxonomy (GTDB): domain Bacteria; phylum Pseudomonadota; class Gammaproteobacteria; order Xanthomonadales; family Xanthomonadaceae; genus Pseudoxanthomonas_B; species Pseudoxanthomonas_B suwonensis_A. The sequence goes on from QFNC01000004.1 coordinate 33,705, forward strand.
GCGCAGGACGCGGTACAGCGGCTTGGCGATGGCGATGGCTGGTGTCATGGCACGGCTCCCCGGATAATGCGGTGGCTCGGGCCTAGTGTCGCCTGATCCTTTCGAACAAATCAAGTACTTAAGGCGGTTTTCTGATGAAGATTGAAAACAACAGCGTGGTTCGCTTTCATTACACCGTGTCGCAGGTCGGCCAGGAGCCGCTGGAGTCCTCGAAGGAAGCCGGCGAGCCGCTGGCCATCCTGATCGGCCACGGCAACATCATTCCGGGGCTGGAAAAGGCCATGCTGGGCCATGCCGCGGGCGACAGCTTCGGCGTGGACGTGACCGCTGCCGAGGCCTACGGCGAACGCCGCGACGGCCTGAGCCAGCGCATCCCCAAGAAGCATTTCGGCGCGCAGAAGCTGCAGCCGGGCATGCAGGTGGTGCTGAACACCAACATGGGTCCGCGTGCGGTGACCATCGAGAAGGTGGGCATGAGCGTGGTGGACGTGGACCTGAACCATCCGATGGCCGGCAAGGATCTGCATTTCGACGTGGACATCGTGGAGGTGCGCGAAGCCAGCGAGGAGGAAATCGCCCATCGCCATGTGCATGGTGACGGCGGCCATCACCACTGACCCTGGCGAATCGGTGATCCGGCGATGAGCCTCGCGCCGCCGCCTCTGCCGGCCGGGCCGCGACTGCAGCCGTCGGAGGGGCCGCAGCGGCTGCCCTGGCTGGACGCGGTGCGGGGCGTGGCCTTGGCCGGTATTGGCCTGATGAACGTGGAATGGTTCACCAGGCCGTTCCAGGAACTGGGCATGGGCCCGGCGCCAGATACCCAAGGTGCGGAACGGGTGCTGTCGTGGGCGGTGGTGGCGCTGGTGCAGGGGAAGTTCTGGGTGCTGTTCGCGCTGCTGTTCGGGATCGGATTCACCCTGCAGCAGCAGCGGTTGCAGCAGGCGGGCATCCGGCCGACGCCGTTGCTGCTGCGCCGCCTGCTGGTGCTGTTCGCCATCGGCATCGCCCATGCGCTGCTGCTGTGGCCCGGCGACATCCTGCACACCTATGCGTTGGCCGGTGCGTTGCTGCTGGCGTGGCCGGCGATGACGCCGCGGATGCTGCTGCTGTTGGGCGCTGCGGCATACATTGCAATGGCGCTGCTGGCGCTGGCCGGTGGCGTGCTGTTGATGGTCGCCGACCCGGCCGGCGACTGGTGGCAGGCGGTGCAGATCGACGCCGAGGCCGCGGCGGCGGTGTATGCCACCGGCACGTATGGCGATGTGACCCTGCAGCGGCTGCGCGACCTGCTCCAGCTGCTGTCCTACGAAGTGCTGCTGCTGCCGATGGCTTTTGGAGCCTTCCTGCTCGGGCGCGCCTTGCTGCAGTCCGGCAAGTTGCCGTCCAATGACCATGCGGAGCGTGCCGCGCCGACATGGCCGTGGGTGGCGGGCCTGGTCGGGGTCGTGGCGACTGCAGCCGGCGTCTGGCAGATGATCCGCGCCGGTGATGACATCAACCGCATCATCTTCGCCAGCGCCATCGTCAGCCTGGGTGCGTTGCCGTTGGCGCTGGGCTATCTGGCCGTGCTGCGCGGGCTGTGGGGGACTGCGGCGGGACGCTGGGTGCTTCAGCCGTTCCGCAGCTACGGGCGCATGGCGCTGACCCACTATCTGATGCAGTCGCTGTTGTTCGGCCTGCTTTTCTACGGCTACGGGCTGGGCTGGTGGGGGCAGATGGATCGCAGTGCGCAGCTGCTGGTCGTGATGATCGTGGTGGGGTCGCAGATGGCGTTCGGGGCCGCATGGCTGGCGTTGTTCCGCCACGGACCGCTGGAATGGCTGTGGCGCTGGGCGACCTATGGCCAGCGTCCCCCGCTGCGGCGACTGCAGCAATCAGGGTGATGGCGATGTTCCCGGCCATCGACATGAATGTATCCGTGCAGACATGAGTGCTGCCGATTCCGATGTGCTGATCGTCGGCGCGGGCGCCATCGGCCTGGCCTGTGCAGTGGCTCTGCAGCAGGCCGGACGCAGCGTGCTGGTGATCGACCAGGCGGCGCCCGGCAGCGGCAGCTCGCACGGCAACTGCGGCACCATCACCCCCAGCCATGCGCCGCCACTGGCCGCACCGGGCACGGTCTGGCGCGCGCTGCAGTGGATGCTGACCCCGGATGCACCGCTGTACGTGCCACCGACCGCCAATCCGGCGCTGTGGTGGTGGCTGTCGCGTTTCGCATTGCGCTGCAACGGGCGCGATTGGCGGGCCAGTGCGCTGGCGAAATCGGCGGTCCTGAATGACTCCCGTCGGCGGCTGGAAGAGTGGGTGCAACACTTCGGACTGGATTGCGGCTTCACGCCTTCAGGCGAGGACTACGTGTTCCGCGACCCGCGCGCCTTCGCCCATGCCCAGCGCGAACTGCCGCTGCTGCGCGAACTGGGCGTGGCCGTGCAGCTGCTGGAAGGCGGGGCCTACGCCACCCTCGAGCCTGCCCTGAAACCCGGGCTGGCCGGCGCGATCCGTTTCGATGGCGACGCGATGCTGCGTCCGGACCGCTACGTGTCCGAACTGGCGCGGGTGGTGGTCGAGCAGGGCGGCACGATCCTGCCGCACACGCCGCTGCACGCGCTGGAACCGGTGACTGGCGGCTGGTGCGCGAACGCCGCCGGCAATGCCTTTCGGGCGCGCGAGGTGGTGATCGCGGCTGGGGCGTGGTCGCCGTTGCTGGCGCGGCAGCTGCGGCTGCCGTGGTTGCGGCACGCGATCCAGCCGGGCAAGGGCTATTCGCTGACCTACGATCCGCCGGCGCTGGTGCCGCGTCGGCCACTGGTGCTGCGGGATTGCTCGGTCTGTGTCACGGCCTGGCCGGATGGCTTCCGCCTGGGCAGCACCATGGAGTTTTCGGGCCACACCGAAGGCCTGAATCCGCTGCGACTGGCGGCGCTGGAACGCGGCGCGGCCGCTTTCCTGCACCAGCCGGTCGGGCCGGTGCTGCGCGAACGCTGGTGGGGCTGGCGACCGATGTGCGTGGACGACGTGCCCATCATCGGGGCAGCGCCGGGGCGTGCCGGCCTGTGGCTGGCCACCGGCCACGGCATGATGGGCATCGGCATGAGCGCCGCCACCGGACAGATGATCGCCGATCTGGTCACCGGCCGGTCGCCGGCCATTGACCCGCTGCCGTACAGCCCACTGCGCTTCGTTTGACACGTTGGCTACTGCCGATCGCCCACACTGGCCACACCTTGCATGGAGTGGTGATATGGCGTCTCTGCAGTTCGATCTGATCGTCATCGGCGGTGGCAGCGGCGGCTTGGCCGGTGCGTTCCGGGCCGCCCGGCACGGCGCGCGCGTTGCATTGCTGGAACCTGCCGCGCTGGGCGGCACCTGCGTGAATGTCGGATGCGTGCCGAAGAAAGCCATGTGGCTGGCCGCGGACGTGGCCCATCGCCTGCGCCTGGCCGAGCGGCTCGGCTTTGCGCAGCCGCAGGGCGTGACATTGGACTGGCCGGAACTGATCGCAAGCCGCCAGCGCTACATCGCCGGCATCCATGCCAGTTACCGCGCGCGTCTGGACGAAGCGGGCATCGTCACCCTGCCGATGCGCGGACGCCTGCAGTCACCGCGCAGCGTGATCGGTGATGACGGCACGGTGCTCAATGCCCCACACGTTCTCATCGCCACCGGTGCCCATGCCACCCGACCCGACATCCCCGGTGCGGAGTTGGCCATCGATTCGGATGGATTCTTCGGCCTGTGCGCAGCGCCGCCGCGCGTGGCGGTGATCGGCGGCGGCTACATCGCCGTGGAACTGGGATGCCAGCTGCAGGCGCTGGGCAGCCGGGTCGACCTGTTCGTGCGCGATGAGCGCCTGTTGCCCGCGTTCGATGCCGATCTGACCGGACAACTGGCCGCCGACATGCGCCACCACGGCAGCCGCATCCATTTCGATGAACGCGTGTCCGGATTGCAGCGCAGCTCCGAAGGCGGGTTGCAGCTGCAGGGCGTCACGGCCTGTGCCGATGCCACCTTCGACACCGTGCTGTTCGCCACCGGCCGGCGTGCCAACACGGCCGATCTGGGTCTGGAGGCGTTGGCGGTGGAGACGGATGATCGCGGTCGCATCTGCGTGGATGCCTTCCAGGACACCTCGATCGACGGGATCCACGCCGTCGGCGATGTCACCCACCAGGTGGCACTTACCCCGGTGGCGATCGCCGCGGCGCGGCGCCTGATGGACCGCCTGTTCGGCGGCGATGCCAAGGCGTGCGTGCAGCTGGATGCCGTACCGACCGTGGTGTTCGCCCATCCGCCGTTGGCCAAGATCGGCCTGACCGAAGCGGAGGCCCGCGAGCAGCATGGCGATGCCGTGCAGGTGTTCACCAGTCGATTCCGGCCGATGCTGCACGCACTGGCCGAATCGCCGCAGCGTAGCCTGTTCAAGCTGGTGTGCGTGGGCAATGAACGGCGCGTGGTCGGCATCCACCTGCTGGGCGAAGGCGCGGATGAGATCCTGCAGGGCTTCGCCGTGGCGCTGCGCAGCGGCATCACCCTGCATGATCTGCACGACACCCTGGCCATCCATCCCACCAGTGCCGAGGAACTGGTGTTGATGGGCTGAGCGGTCGCATTTTCACTCCGGGACACGGGCTGCGATGGTACGGTTCGCGCTTGTTCAACGAGCCGAGAGTGCGCCATGCAGCCCAACGTCGGCAGTACCGATCGCCTGATCCGCATCGTGCTGGGCATCGGCCTGATCGCGGCCTTCTTTTTCCTGACACCGCCTTGGAGTTACGTGGCCCTGGTGGCCGGCCTGGCGGCATTGGCCACCGGACTGTTCCGGTTCTGCGGCCTGTACCGGCTGCTGGGCATCAATACCTGCAAGACTGCCTGAGGCGCCATGCAACCAACAGCCGATGCCGGGCCGGTTTTCCGACTGCATCGCGGTCACCTGCCGTTGCTGGTCAGCGTGCCGCACGATGGCACCGCGCTGCCGGATGCCATCGCGACCCGCTTGACCGCGTCGGCCCGGCGTGTGCCGGACACCGACTGGCACATCGCCCGGTTGTACGACTTCGTGGGCGGGATGGGTGGATCGTTCATCGTGCCGCGCTATTCCCGGTATGTCATCGACCTGAATCGCGGCGAAGACGACGTGTCGCTGTATCCCGGCCAGAACACCACCGGCCTGTGCCCGCTGGTGCAGTTCGATGGCACACCCGTGTACCAGCCTGGTTGCGAACCCGATGCTGCGGAAATCCGCGCGCGCGTGGACACCTTCTGGCGTCCATATCACGCCGCATTGCAGGATGAATTGCAGCGTCTGAAAAGCGAATACGGCCACGTGCTGCTATGGGAGGGGCATTCGATCCGCGGCGAATTGCCCTTCCTGTTCGATGGGCGCCTGCCCGATCTGAATCTGGGGACCGCCGGCGGCACCAGCTGCACGCCGCACACCCAGGCACGCATCGAGGCCGTGCTGGATGCGCAGTCCGCGTATTCCCACGTGGTCAACGGCCGATTCAAGGGTGGCCACATCACCCGGCACTACGGTCGCCCCGACGACGGGGTGGAAGCCGTGCAGCTGGAAATCAGCCAGCGCTGCTACATGGATGAAGACAGTGTCGAATGGAATGCGGTTGCCGCGGAGCGGTTGCAAACGCTGTTGACGCGATTGCTGGAAGCGGCACTGTCGCCCGGCTGACGGGCTGCATCATCGTGCAGGGGCGGGCATGGATTGCCGGGATCCCGGCCGCAGCGCACGCGACAGCCGTGGAATCTCCACGTCCATCAGCGCGCCCAGGGTGCGATGCGCGGAATTGCTGTTGATCGTCGGTCGGAACAGCCGAAAGCCGTAGGTCGGATAATCCAGATCCAGCGCGTTCAATGCTTCCACTGACATCACCGCCTCGGCCCAGCGCGACAGCACGGCCTGCGCAGCATCCTTCAACACGATGCGATGCGGCTGCCGCGAGCGGATGAAGGAATGGGCCGGTGCAGAGGTTGGATCGACGTCAAACACGTCCGCCAGTGTCGATTCGTGCAGAAAATGCCACACCCGCAGCGAATGCCGTCGTGCATCGGTGCCGATCGGCACGACGCGGCCCGTGTTCCGATCCGTGGCCAGTCCATGCAATTCCGCCAATGCACGGCCGTCGGCATCGCGCAGCACCCAGAAATCGTGGCAGGCCAGGCCACCGACGATGCGCAGCGAGCGTGCTTCGATGGCATGCGGGCAGGCGGCTTGACCGGGCATCGACAACCAATCGTCACTTGTCTGCAGCGACCATCGCATGATGCCTAACCCACTGCAAGGTGGCCGGCCGGAGCATTCACACTTCCAGCGTGGCCAGGTCGCCCTTGGTTTCCAGCCAGGCCTTGCGGTCGGATGCGCGCTTCTTCGCCAGGAGCATGTCCATCAGGCCGCGGGTGAGTTCGCGGTTGTGGTCGGTCAGCTGCACCAGCCTGCGGGTGTCGGGATGGATGGTGGATTCGCGCAGCTGCTGCGGGTTCATCTCGCCCAGACCCTTGAAGCGGGTCACGTTCACCGCGCCTTTCAGCTTCTCGCGCTCGATGCGCTCCAGCAGGATGCGCTTTTCCTCCTCGTCCAGCGCGTAGAACACCTGCTTGCCCACGTCCACGCGGAACAGCGGCGGCATCGCCACGAACACGTGGCCGGCTTCGACCAGCGCCGGGAAATGCCGCAGGAACAGTGCGCTGAGCAGGGTGGCGATGTGCAGTCCGTCGGAGTCGGCATCGGCCAGGATCACCACCTTGCCGTAGCGCAGGCCGGACAGGTCGTCCTTGCCCGGATCGCAGCCGATGGCCACCGCGAGGTCGTGCACCTCGGTGGAGGCCAGCACCGATCCGCTCGCCACTTCCCAGGTGTTCAGGATCTTGCCACGCAACGGCAGGATCGCCTGGAAATCCTTGTCGCGGGCCTGCCTGGCGCTGCCGCCGGCAGAATCGCCTTCGACCAGGAACAGTTCGGTGCGCGACAGATCCTGGCTGATGCAGTCGGCCAGCTTGCCGGGCAGGGCCGGGCCTTGGGTCACCTTCTTGCGCACCACCTGCTTTTCGGTCTTCAACCGGGCCGAGGCGCGATCGATGGCCAGCTGCGCGATCTTCTCGCCGATGTCGGTGTGCGCGTTCAGCCACAGGGTGAACGCGTCGTGCGCGGCCCCTTCCACGAAACCGGCGGCTTGGCGTGAACTCAGCCGCTCCTTGGTCTGGCCGGAAAACTGCGGGTCGGTCATCTTCAGCGACAGCACGAAGCTGACCCGGTCCCACACGTCCTCCGGCGCCAGTTTCACCCCGCGCGGCAGCAGGCTGCGGAATTCGCAGAACTCGCGCAGCGCCTCGGTGAATCCCGTGCGCAGCCCGTTGACGTGGGTGCCGTGCTGCGCGGTGGGAATCAGGTTGACGTAGCTTTCCTGTACCAGCTCGCCGTCGGGCACCCAGGCCGCGGCCCAGTCCACGATTTCCGTGTCGCGGGCCAGACGCCCGACGAACAGGTCCGGCGGCAGCCGTTCGGCATCGGCCAGTGCGGTTTTCAGATAATCGCGCAGGCCGTCTTCGTAATGCCACTGTTCGCGCTCGCCGCTGGCTTCGTCCAGCAGGGTCACGGTCAGTCCGGGGCACAGCACCGCCTTGGCCCGCAGCAGATGCTTCAGCGCGCGCAGGCCGAATTTCGGGCTGTCGAAATAGCCCGGATCGGGCCAGAACCGCAGCCGCGTGCCGGTGTTGCGCTTGCCCACGCTGCCGACGATGTCCAGATCGGAGGCGCGATCGCCATTGGCGAAGGCCATGCGGTATTCGTTGCCGTCACGCTTGATGTGCACCTCGACCCGCGTCGACAGCGCATTCACCACGCTCACGCCCACGCCATGCAGGCCGCCGCTGAAGGTGTAGTTGTGGTTGCTGAACTTGCCGCCGGCATGCAGCCGCGTCAGGATCAATTCCACGCCGGGAATGCCTTCCTCGGGGTGGATGTCCACCGGCATGCCGCGGCCGTCGTCGGCCACCTCGCAGCTGCCGTCGCGGAACACGGTGACGTCGATGCTGCGGGCATGCCCGGCCAGGGCCTCGTCGACGGCGTTGTCGATGACCTCCTGCGCCAGATGGTTCGGGCGGGTAGTGTCGGTGTACATGCCGGGGCGGCGTTTCACCGGGTCCAGCCCGGACAGCACTTCGATGTCGGCGGCGTTGTAGCGGGTGTTCATGCCATGCACTGCGGGAAACCGGCTGCATAGGGTAGCAGCCGGCCCAAGCCCGGTCCCCGCCTGGTCGAGCGATCAGCCGGGCAGGGGGCGTCGTAGACATCCAGGATGATGTCCAGCTGCGCCAGGGATGTCCGGTTCAGCTGTTCAACATTGGGCATGTCGGCGATCTCGTCCAGAGAGTTCTGGGCGATGGCATTGGTCTGCGGATCGGTGGGTGGCAGGTTGGTGGCATCGCCTTCAGTGGCGTCGATGGTCCTTGGGGCTGATCGACACCAGCGCGTCCAGTTGTGCGGAGTCGGGCAGACTGTCGAGCCACGCCAGGGTCTGCTTGGCATCCAGTCCATGGCTTTCCGCATAATCCAGCAGGAATTGGCATACCCCTATGCGTGTGCGATGCCGACATTCCATTCAGGCGCGATTTCCTATCCTTCCAGTCACTGTACACACTGCGCCACAGGAGTCTCTCATGATCACCGCACGTACCACGCGTCGGCTGGCCCTGCTGCTCGCCGGGTTGGCAGCCGCAACCGTGGCCATGGTTGCCGCAGCCCAGCAGCCAAAACAGCCCGAGCCGGCGAATCCGCCAGCGGATACCTCGCAGCAATCGTCAGGGCAGACGGCGAAGCCGGAGCAGCCGTCGGCCAAGTCCGACTCGGACAAGCGCCGGGAAGCCGAGCGCCGCGACGAACGCAAGGCCCGCGATGCCGCCAGCAAGACCGGCGATGCGCGCGAGGAAGAAGAAGAGGACGATCCGCGCTGAGCCGCCTTCCTGCAGGCTCGCCGGGGCAGCGGCATCCGGGTAGAATGACGGTTTCCAGCCTGTCCTTGCCATGACTGCCGCCGATCTCCGCACGCCGCTCGTTTTCGTCACCGGTGGCGTGGTGTCCTCGCTGGGCAAGGGCATCGCCGCGGCGTCGCTGGCCGCGATCCTGGAAGCGCGTGGCTTGCGCGTGACCATGATGAAGCTGGACCCGTACATCAACGTCGATCCCGGCACCATGAGTCCGTTCCAGCATGGCGAGGTGTACGTGACCGACGACGGCGCGGAGACCGATCTGGATCTCGGCCACTACGAGCGCTTCGTCAACACCCGGCTGTCCGGCAGGAACTCGATCACCACCGGCAAGATCTACGAGTCGGTGATCCGCAAGGAGCGCCGCGGCGACTACCTGGGTGGCACCGTGCAGGTGATTCCGCACGTCACCGACGAAATCAAGCGACGCATCGACGAGGCCACCGCCGGGTTCGATGTGGCACTGGTGGAAATCGGCGGCACCGTGGGCGACATCGAATCGCTGCCGTTCTTAGAGGCGATCCGCCAGATCCGCATCGAACGCGGCCCGGAGATGGCGCTGTTCATGCATCTGACCCTGATCCCGTACATCGCCGCCGCCGGCGAGTTGAAGACCAAGCCCACCCAGCATTCGGTGAAGGAACTGCGCTCGATCGGCATCCAGCCCGACGTGCTGCTGTGCCGCAGCGAGCATCCGCTGCCGGAGAGCGAGCGCCGCAAGATCGCGCTGTTCACCAACGTGCCCGAAGCGGCGGTGATCTCGGTGCTGGATCAGGACACCATCTACAAGATTCCGCTGTGGCTGCACGCGCAGGGGCTGGACAGCATCGTGGTGCGGCGTCTGCGACTGGACCAGCAAGCGGCCACCGACGCCGACCTGTCGGCTTGGGAAGATGCGGTGCAGGCCACCACGCATCCGGTCGATGCGGTGACTATTGCGGTAGTCGGCAAGTACGTGGACCACAAGGATGCCTACAAGTCGGTGGCCGAGGCGCTGAAGCACGGCGGCCTGCGCCAGCGCACGCGGGTCACGCTGCGCTGGGTGGAATCGCAGGACATCGAACGCGAAGGCGCGCAGTCGCTGCTGGCGGACGTGCATGGCATCCTGGTGCCCGGTGGCTTCGGCGATCGCGGCTTCGAAGGCAAGGTGCTGGCCTCGCAGTACGCGCGGCAGGCACGGATTCCGTATTTCGGCATCTGCTACGGCATGCAGGCCGCAGTGGTGGACATGGCGCGGCATGCGGCCGGTTTGCAGGATTCCAACAGCACCGAGAACGATCCGGCCACGCCGCATCCGGTGATCGGCCTGATCACCGAATGGCGGACACAGTCGGGTGACATCGAGCGGCGCAGCGCCGGCAGCGACCTGGGCGGCAGCATGCGTCTGGGCCTGCAGGAACAGCGCATCCGCCCCGGCACGCTGGCGCACCGGCTGTACGGTCGCGACACGGTGGCCGAGCGGCACCGCCATCGCTACGAATTCAACAACCGCTACCGGCAGCCGCTGGAAGATGCGGGGCTGGTGATCAGTGCCACCTCCGCCGACGACGGACTGGTGGAAATGGTGGAACTGCCGCAGTCGGTGCATCCGTGGTTCCTGGCCTGCCAGGCGCATCCGGAATTCCTGTCCACGCCGCGGCAGGGGCATCCGTTGTTCGTCGGTTTCGTGCGCGCCGCGCGCGAGAACAAGGCCGGCGGACTGCTGCCGATCGATGCGGCCGCCTGATGGCGATTCTTCTTCGACACGTTCGACAAGGTGCAATGCAATGAAGTTGTGCGGATTCGAGGTCGGCCTGGACCGGCCGCTGTTCCTGATCGCCGGGCCGTGCGTGGTGGAGTCGGAACAGCTGCAGCTGGACGTGGCCGGACAGTTGAAGGAGATCACCGGCCGCTTGAGGATTCCCTTCATCTTCAAGTCGAGTTTCGACAAGGCCAACCGCACCTCGCTGGGCAGTTTCCGCGGACCGGGGATCGAGGAAGGGCTGCGCGTGCTGGCCGAGGTGAAGCGCCAGATCGGCGTGCCGGTGCTGACCGACGTGCACGAGTACACGCCCATGGACGAGGTGGCCAGCGTGGTCGACGTGCTGCAGACGCCCGCCTTCCTGGTGCGACAGACCGACTTCATCACCAAGGTGTGCAGCGCTGGCAAGCCGGTGAACATCAAGAAAGGCCAGTTCCTGTCGCCGTGGGACATGAAGCCGGTGGTGGAAAAGGCGCGGTCCACAGGCAACACGCAGATCATGGTGTGCGAGCGCGGCGCCAGTTTCGGCTACAACAATCTGGTGTCCGACATGCGCAGCCTTGCGGTGATGCGCGACACCGGCTGTCCGGTGGTGTTCGATGCCACCCATTCGGTGCAGTTGCCGGGCGGGCAGGGCGGTTCCAGCGGTGGCCAGCGCGAATTCGTGCCGGTGCTGGCGCGCGCGGCAGTGGCCGTGGGCGTGGCCGGGGTGTTCATGGAAACCCACCCCGATCCGGACAAGGCGCTGAGCGACGGCCCCAATGCCTGGCCACTGGGCAACATGGCGGCGCTGCTGGAAACGCTGCGCGAACTGGATGCGCTGGTAAAGCGCAACGGCTTCGACGAAACGGCATGAACAGTCCGTGCCGCAGCGCGCGCGCATTCGATTTTCTTCCTTCTTCCCCTGATTTGCGGTGACCATGAGCACGACCATTGCCTCGATCCACGCCCGCGAGATTCTCGATTCGCGCGGCAATCCCACCCTGGAAGCGGACGTGATCCTGAGCGACGGCAGCATCGGCCGTGCTGCGGTGCCGTCGGGTGCGTCCACCGGTTCGCGCGAGGCGGTGGAACTGCGCGACGGCGACAAGACCCGCTACCTGGGCAAGGGCGTGCGCAAGGCGGTGGACAACGTGAACGAGGCCATCGCCAAGGTGGTGGTGGGCCTGGATGCGGCCGACCAGCAGGCGCTGGATCGCCGCCTGATCGACCTGGACGGCACCGACAACAAGGGCCGTCTGGGCGCCAATGCGCTGCTGGGCGTGTCGCTGGCGGCCGCGCATGCGGTGGCGGCCTCGCGCCGGCAGCCGCTGTGGCGCTACCTGCGCGAGCTGTCCGGCGCCAGCGGGCCGGTGCAGCTGCCGTTGCCGATGATGAACATCATCAATGGCGGTGCGCATGCCGACAACAATGTCGACCTGCAGGAATTCATGGTTCTGCCGGTGGGTTTCGACAGTTTTTCCGAATCGCTGCGCGCCGGCTCCGAAATCTTCCACGCATTGAAGTCGGTGCTGAAGGGCAAGGGGCTGTCCACCGCGGTCGGCGACGAAGGCGGTTTCGCACCCGACCTGCGCAGCAACGGCGAGGCGCTTGACACCATCCTGGAAGCGATCGGCAAGGCCGGATACACCGCCGGCGAGGACGTGCTGCTGGGCCTGGATGTGGCTTCGAGCGAATTCTTCGAGAACGGCAAATACCATCTGGTCGGCGAGGGCAAGCGCCTGACCAGCGAGCAGTTCGTGGATTTCCTGGCCGACTGGTGCGACCAGTATCCGATCCTGTCGATCGAGGACGGCATGGCCGAAAACGACTGGGACGGCTGGACACTGCTCACCGAACGGCTGGGCAAGCGCGTGCAACTGGTGGGCGATGACCTGTTCGTCACCAATCCGGCAATCTTCCGCAAGGGTATCGACCAGCACGTCGGCAACGCGATCCTGATCAAGGTCAACCAGATCGGCACGCTGTCCGAAACCCTGGAGGCCATCGCGATGGCGCATGCGGCGAATTATGCCGCGGTGGTGTCGCATCGCTCCGGCGAAACCGAGGACACCACCATCGCCGACATTGCCGTGGCCACCACCGCCACGCAGATCAAGACCGGGTCGCTGTGCCGCAGCGACCGCGTGGCCAAGTACAACCAGCTGCTGCGCATCGAGCAGGCGCTCGGTGCCGAGGCAGGCTATGCCGGGCGTGCGGCATTCGTGTCGCTGCGGGGCTGATGGCCGGTGCGCTGGCGGCTGCTGCTGATCGCGGTGCTCGGGCTGTTGCTGCTGTTGCTGCAGCATCGGCTGTGGAACGGCACCGGCGGCCAGCGCGACGTGCAGCGGTTGCAGCAGCAGGTGCAGCAGCAGCAGCACACCAATACCGGATTGCAGCAACGCAATGCGGCACTGGCGGCGGAAGTGAAGGATCTGAAGTCCGGCGAGGCCGCCATCGAGGAACGCGCGCGCAGCGAACTGGGCATGATCAAGCCGGGTGAAACCTTCTATCGCGTGGTGGACAACGCGTGGCCGCCCGCCGAACCGGAGTCCGTGCCATGACCTGGGCGATCGTGCCGGCGGCCGGCAGCGGCAAGCGCTTCGGCGCGGAACTGCCGAAACAATACTGCGATGCCGGCGGCGTGCCGTTGATCGCGCATACCCTGCATGCCTTGCTGTCGCATCCGGCCATCCATGGCGCGATGGTTGTACTGGCAGCGAACGATCCGCACTGGCCGGGTTGGACGCAACTGCTGGACAAACCGGTGCTGCGTTGCAATGGCGGCGCCGAGCGTGCCGATTCGGTGCTGGCCGGCCTGCGCGCGCTGCCGGACAGCGTGCGCGCCGACGATTTCGTGCTGGTGCACGATGCCGCGCGGCCGAATCTGCGCCGTGGCGATCTGGATCGATTGCTGGAACACGGCCGCGGCGATCCGGTGGGCGCGATCCTGGCCGCGCCGGTGCGCGACACGCTGAAGCAGGCCGGCGACGACGGCGGCATCGACCGCACCGTGCCGCGCGACGGTCTGTGGCGGGCGCTGACGCCACAACTGTTCCGCCGCCTGCAACTGCAACGCGCGCTGGTATCGGCAGCCGAATCCGGCATCGTCGTCACCGACGAAGCCATGGCGATGGAACTGCAGTCGGCGCGTCCGCTGCTGGTGGAAGGTGCCGAGGACAACATCAAGATCACCACGCCGGCGGATCTGGCCTATTTCCGCTGGCTGCTGGCCTCGCGGCAGCCCGAAGGTGTCGAATGATGAGCATGCGCATCGGCCAGGGTTTCGATGTGCATGCCTTCGGCGACGGCGATCACGTGATGCTGGGCGGCGTGCGCATCGCGCACACGCACGGATTGATGGCGCACAGCGATGGCGACGTGGTCATCCACGCATTGTGCGACGCGCTGCTGGGCGCGCTGGCACTGGGCGACATCGGCCGGCATTTTCCGCCAGGCGACCCGCAGTGGAAGGATGCCGACAGCCGCAGCTTCCTGCGTCACTGCCGCCTGCTGCTGGCCGAGCGCGGCTGGCGCACGGGCAATGCGGATGTCACCGTGATCTGCGAACGACCGAAGATCGGTCCGCACGCGCTGGCCATGCGTACCTTGATGGCCGAGGATCTGCAGATCGACGTGGATGCGATCAGCGTGAAAGCCACCACCAGCGAGGGATTGGGCTTCACCGGTCGCGGCGAAGGCATCGTCGCCCAGGCCGTGTGCCTGCTCTTGCCAAGATGACCGCCTGGCCGCGCGCGCATGGTGCGGCCGTGCTGCAGGCTGGCATCCGTCATGCACCGGAGCACTTCCAGGTGGACGAAGTGGACAGCTTCGACGCCAGCGGCGCAGGCGAGCATCTGCTGTTGCGGGTGCGCAAGACCGGCATGAACACCGCCTTTGCCGCCAAGCGCATTGCGCAGTGGGCGGGCGTGCCGGAATCGGCCATCGGCCATGCCGGATTGAAGGATCGCCATGCCATCACCACGCAGCGCTTTTCGGTGTGGCTGCCGACACGGGTCGCGCCCGATATCGACGCCTTGCAGTGCGACGACCTGCAGGTGCTGTCGGCCGACTGGCATGCACGCAAGCTGCCGCGCGGTGCGTTGGCCGGCAACCGGTTCACCATCCGGCTGCAGCTGCGCGATGGCGATCGGGTCGCCATCGACGCGCGTCTGCAGGCGATCGCGGCGAACGGCGTGCCGAACTATTTCGGCGAGCAGCGCTTCGGTCACCACGGCGGCAACGTCGACCGGGTGCTGCGCTGGTTCGGCGCGCAGGAGCAGGGTCGACGCGGCCCGCAGCTGGGCCGCGAGCAGCGCAGTCTGTTGCTGTCGGCAGCGCGTTCGGTACTGTTCAACACGGTGCTGGCCGAACGGGTGCGTGCCGGCAACTGGAACCTGCCCCTCGACGGCGAGGTGTGGATGCTGGCCGGCAGCCACAGCGTGTTCGGACCGGAGCCGTTCACGCCGCAGCTGCAGCAGCGTCTGGACGCCTTGGACATCCATCCTACGGCACCGCTGTGGGGTGCCGGCGACTTGCGCAGCACCGATGCTGCGCGCGATCTGGAACGGAGGGTGTTGGACGATGCGACATCGCAGCGCCTTCGCAGTGGACTGGAGCGTGCCGGGCTGCGACAGGAACGCCGTGCCACCCGCCTGTGCCCGGGCGAATTGCAGTGGCAGTGGCTGGACGCTGCCGGTCTGCAGCTGCAATTCACCCTGCCGCCCGGCGCCTATGCCACCACGGTGCTGGGCGAACTGGGCGAGATCACCGACGCGGCATCGCCGGTATAGCGGTCGGCGGGATCAACGCTGCCGGGTCTGCAGCAGCACCAGCACCGCGCCGGTGCCGCCTTGCGCCGCCGGCGCGGAATGGTAGGCCAGCACGTCGGCGCGCTGCCGCAGCAGGCGGTCCACCTGGTTCTTGAGCACGGGCACGTTGCCGTCGGATCGCTGGCCCTTGCCGTGGATGATGCGCACGCACCCCAGCCCGTCGTGCAGGGCCTGTTTCAGGAAGGCGCGCAGCAGGGATTCGGCCTGACGGGCATCCAGTCCGTGCAGGTCCAGTTCGTCCTGGGCGGCGAATTGGCCTTGCGCGAGTTTCTTCAGGACCCGCGGTGCCACGGCATCGCGACGGTAGCGCAACGGGTCGCCCGCTTCCAGCGCATCGCCGCCGGTTTGCAGCAGCCGCTGCAGGTCGCTGCGGGCGTCGTGATCGTCGGCTTCGCGCATGCGCGCGCGGGGTCGCGGTGGCGGCGGGCGTACCGGGGCAGGCTGCTGCGGCATCGACCGCACCGGGCCGATCGCGGCCCGGAACAGCGCAGCATCGTCCTGATCGGGCGGGTCGTCGTGAACTGGCATGGCTGCAGCCTAGCGCAGCGGCTCGTTCGCTGCCGTGACCACCGGGCCGCCGGACCGGTTCCGGTATCATGCGCCTTCGCAATCACACGGGACATCGGCCACTTCATGCATGTGCTGGTCAGCAACGACGATGGCGTGGATGCCCCCGGCATCGGCGCGTTGGCACAAGGCTTGCGCGCCGCCGGGCATGCAGTGACCACCGTGGCCCCCGACCGCGACCGCTCCGGCGCCAGCAATTCGCTGACCCTGGATGGGCCGATCCGCACGGTGCAGCGTGCCAAGGACACCTGGTGCGTGTACGGCACGCCCACCGACTGCGTGCATGTGGCGATCACAGGCATGCTGCAGCCGGAGCCGGACATCGTGGTGTCGGGCATCAACAACACCGCCAATCTGGGCGACGACGTGATCTATTCCGGCACCGTGGCGGCGGCGATGGAAGGGCGCTTCCTGGGCCTGCCGGCGATCGCGATGTCGCTGGTCACACGGAACCACGACGGCCGGCACTACGCCAGTGCCGCACGCGCGGCGGTGGAACTGGTGGCGCGGCTGCGCACCGATCCGCTGCCGGCGGACACCATCCTGAACGTGAACGTGCCCGATCTGCCATGGGACGACATCCGCGGCTTCGAGGTCACCCGCCTGGGCAACCGGCACCGCGCCGAGCCCTGCGTGCAGCAGTCCGATCCGCGCGGGCGCGCCTGGTGGTGGATCGGCGCGGCCGGTCCGGAGCAGGATGCCGGCCCCGGCACCGATTTCCATGCCGTGCGTAGCGGGCACATTTCCATCACCCCGATCCAAGTCGATCTGACCCGCTACACCGCGCTGGACCAGGTGGCCGGTTGGGTGGGCGGCCTGACTGCCGCGATGCGGTCTTCGCCATGACCCCGCGTTTGCGCCTGCAACCGGAGGCGCTGGGCACCGGCATGACCTCGCCACGGGTGCGCGAGCGCCTGATCGAGCGCCTGCGCAGCACCGGCATCGGCGACGAACGCGTGCTGGCGGCGATCCGCAGCGTGCCGCGGCATCTGTTCGTGGATGAAGCCTTGGCCGGCCGTGCCTACGAGGACAATGCCTTGCCGATCGGCCACAGCCAGACCATTTCGCAACCGTGGGTGGTGGCACGCATGACCGAAGCCGTGCTGGCGGGATTGCCGGCATCCGCGTCGGGGCAGGCCGCACCGGAAGTGCTGGAAATCGGCACTGGATCGGGCTACCAGGCGGCGATCCTCGCCGCGCTGGGGTTGCAGGTGTACACGGTGGAGCGCATCGGCGACCTGCTGCGTACCGCACGCAAGCGGTTCCGCTCGCTGGGGCTGCAGGTGCGCAGCAAGCACGACGATGGGCATCTGGGTTGGTCCGAGCACGCCCCGTTCGACGCGATCGTGGTCACCGCCGGTGCCGCAGCCGTGGCGCCGGAACTGCTGCAACAGCTCGCCGCGGGTGGCACGTTGATCGCTCCGATCGGTGCTGCCGGCAATCAGTCGCTGCTGCGCATCCGCAAGGACGTCGCCGGAACGTTGCAGCAGGACGAGCTGGCCAGCGTGGTGTTCGTGCCTTTGCTGCCTGGAGTGCTGGATTGAACGGGCGCGATTCCGACGCGGCTTCCGGGACGGCTGCGACCCCGCATGGCGGCAACGTGGCATCGCTGCGCGAGCAGTTGGCTGCGGTCATCGACAACCTGCCTGCCGATCGCGTCACGCTGGGCGAACTGCTGGACACCTTCGGCGATGAAGGCCTGCTGCTGCTGACCATCCTGCTGACGCTGGTGTTCCTGATCCCGGTGTCGATTCCGGGCGTGAGCACCGTGTTCGGCGCGGCGATCCTGCTGGTGGGCATCAGCCTTCTGATCGGCAAGCCGCTATGGCTGCCGAACCGCATCCGGCACAAGTCGCTGCCCGCGGACAAACTGCGCCCCGGGCTGCAGGCCGGCATGCGCTGGGTGCAGCGGATGGAGCGCATCAGCCGCCCGCGTCGCCTGCCTGCGCTGGCGGATGGCCGCGGCATCGCCCTCCTCAACCATCTGGCCTTCATCCTGGCCGCGCTGCTGTTGATGGCCCCGTTCGGCGTCGTGCCGTTCACCAACACGTTGCCGGCATTGGCCCTGCTGCTGTACGCGATCGGCTTCATGCAGCGCGATGGCGGGGCGGTGCTGCTGGGGCATCTGGCCAACCTCGGCACCATCGTGTATTTCGCGATCCTGATCGGCAGCGGCGGTGTGGCCATCCGCGAAGCGCTGCAGCGGATCACCGGATCATGACCCTCGCAGGAGCCGTCGCCCGATGACGCATCGCATCGCCCCCCGAATTCCCCCGCTCGTGTCCATCGGCACGCTGCTGCTGGCAGCCATGCTGCTGGCCGCGTGCGGCAGCAGCAAGGTGGTGCGCAGTACCGGGGGCGGGCATCGGCCGGCCAAGCCCATCGTCAAGGTGTCGCAGCCCAAATACGGGGCCACCCATGTGGTGCAGCGGGGCGACAACGTGTACCGCATCGCCACCAACAACGGCATCACCCCGCTGGATCTGGCGTTGTGGAATCGGATCCCGCCGCCGTACACCATCTATCCGGGACAGCGCCTGCGGTTGTATCCGGGCGGGCCGGTGGCGGCGCGTCCGCCGGCCGGTTCGCCATCCACCGGCACGCGCCCGCCGGCAACCCCATCACCACCGGCAGCGGCTCCGGCGAAGGCGCCGTTTTCCTGGCGCTGGCCCACCGCCGGGCAGGTGATCGGCGACTACCGCGCCGGCGATCCCACCCGCCAGGGCATCGACATCGCCGGCAGCAGCGGCCAGGCCATCCACGCCGCGGCAGATGGCACGGTGGTGTATTCCGGTTCCGGGCTGGTGGGTTATGGCGAGCTGGTGATCGTGAAGCACGACGAGCAATGGTTGACCGCCTACGGCCACAACCGCGCCCGGCTGGTCAATGAAGGACAGATCGTGAAGGCCGGCCAGCAGATCGCCGAGATGGGCCGCACCGGCGCCGCCCGCGACATGCTGCATTTCGAGATCCGCTACAACGGAAAGCCGGTGGACCCGGCGCAGTACCTGCCGCAGCGGTGATGCGGCTGCGGGTCGCGCCCGACATCCTGATCGACACGCGTTCCTGAAATGTGGAGCGGAGGAGGATCGAACTCCCGACCTTCGCATTGCGAACGCGACGCTCTCCCAGCTGAGCTACCGCCCCATGCGGCGGATTATACGTCTGCCAGCTCGGCGCTGTCAGCCTGGTGCAGCAGACTGGTCAGCCGTGCCTGCAGCAGCGGTTTGCGCCAGCCTTCCAGGCCCGCAGGCCACTGCTCCGGCCACAGCAGCAGCTGCTCCAGCCAGCGCCGCGATGCCAGAACGCCATCCGGCAGTCCCAGTTCTTTGCCCAGTGCGGCGGCACTGTGCTGCAGACGGCGCAGCTGCCTGCGGTCGGCCTCGCTGTTGCGGGCCAGCGGCATGCCGGCTTCGTCGTCCAGCGGCGTTGCCAGCGCCGCCCACAGGCTGCCGAGCAGGGTGCGCGGCGCTTTCGGGCTGCGATCGAGCAGCTTCTTCAAGGCCGCTTCGCTGGCGGGAGCCTCTCGCGCCAGTTGCAAGGCCAGTTCGTTGTCCAGGATCCAGCTGCGGGGGCGGTCGTTGCGACGGGCCTGCCCATCGCGCCAGCGCAGCAGGCGCAGCAGGCGTGCCTGTGTCCGCGCATCCAGGAACTGGCTGGCACGCAATCCCAGATGCGGCCAGGGTTCGGGCGCGTCCGCGCGTACCGATTCGGCAAGCCGGTCCGCATCGTCCAGTACCCAGGCCTCGCGCTGTTGCGCGACCAACCGCTGCTGCAGCGTGTCGTGCAAGACATGCAGGTGGCGGACATCGTCGGCGGCGTATTCCAGTTGCGCATCCGACAGCGGCCGGCGCAGCCAGTCCGATCGGGTTTCGCCCTTCGGCAGCACGCTTCCGGTGAGCTCCTGCACCAGTTTCTGGTAGCCCATGCCGACCGCCAGGCCGGACAGCGATGCGGCGATCTGGGTATCGAACAGCGGCTTCGGCACCGTGCCGCAGGCATGCCGGAAGGCCACCAGGTCCTCGCTGGCGCTGTGCATGATCTTCAGCACGGCCGCATCGTCCAGCAGCGTTGCCAGCACCTCGCACATTCCCGGTACCAGCGGATCCACCAGCAGGATGGCATCGTCCACGGCGATCTGCACCAGCGCCAGTTGCGGCCAGTAGGTGCGTTCGCGCACGAATTCGGTATCCAGCCCCACCCGATCGGGCGGGTCTTGCAAATGCCGGGCCAAGGCCTGCGGTTGGTCGATCCAGAGCGTCATGCGCACTTCGCCTGCGGGTGGATGGCTAGCCTAGCGCGAACAACGCGCGCACGGCCATCTGCAGGGGTCCGGTAACATGCCCGGATGGCGGTGCGATGGCAGTGGTACGTGAGTGGTGCGATGTTGGCAGGCTGCTGTCTGGCAGGCTGTCGCGATGCGCCATCGCCACCGGTCGCGCCTGCGGCACCGGTCCAGTCCACGGTGGAACTGCGCGAGGGCAAGGTCACCATTTCCGGCGATGACAGCCTGGCTGCGCAGCTGAGCTGGCGCGTGCCTGCGGTGGATGTCACGGCGGACACCGCGGCGCAGTCGCGGCGCCAGGCGCGCCAGGCCCTGCGCGAGGGGCATCTGTACGAAGACGGCCAGGCGGCGATTCCGCTGTATCTGGCACTGCTGCGGCTGGATGCGCAGGATGCCGTTGCGGTCGAGGGCCTGCGCCAGTCGGTCACGTCCCTGCTGGAGCGCGGCGACATCGCCTTGGAGCTCGCCGGCGACGACAGGGATGCGCTGCAGCTGTCGCGCGCGATTGCAGCGGTGGCACGGGTGGCAGCGGCCGATGCGCAGCCGGTGCAGGCGTACCAGACCCGCGTGGACCGGGCCGAGGAAATCTGGGAACTGAACGAGCAGGCCGAAGCCGAGCTGTCGGCTGGTCGTCTCGGTGTCGCAGGCGAGAACGGTGCCATGCCGATCCTGCGGCGTGTGCTGCAACTCGAACCGGACCAGCCACGCGCCCTGCAGACGCTGGCGGCGGTGGAAAGTGCCGCGATCCGCCAGGCCGAAGTCGCCGCGGAGCAGGGCGATTTCGCCTTGGCCGGCAGCTGGCTGCAGCGCGCGTCGCAGGCAAGGCAGGACAGCCCGACGATCGACGATGCACGAGAGCGGATCGACGGCCTGCGCCAGCAGCGCATCCGCCGTCTGAACGACGAGGCCATCGCCGGCCTGTTCGAACTGAACGGGCTGGCCAGGGCTCGGCGGCATCTGGATGCGATCCTGCAGATCGCCGAACCCGGCGATGCCGTGGCGGCCGACTTGCGCCAGCGCATCGATCTGGCCACCCACTACGGCCTGTTCCGGCCGGGCCAGGCCTTCACCGATGCGCTGTCCGGCGGCGGGCGCGGACCGCAGATGCGGGTGGTGCCGCATGGCGCCTTCCACATGGGTGCACCCGACGGCGAACCCGGCGCGGACGAAGCCGAGCAACCCACGCGCTACCTGCGCTTCGATCGCGGTTTCGGTCTGGCCGTGCACGAAGTCACGGTGGGCGAGTTCCGCCGGTTCAAGGAAGCCACCGGCCACCGCACCCGTGCCGAGCGGCGCGGCTATTCGCTGGTATGGGACGAACGCAGCGGCAACTTCGTGCGTCGCAGCGGCGCCGACTGGCACACCGACCATGCCGGCGCGCCGGCCGCGGACACCATGCCGGTGCTGCACGTCAGCCCGCGCGATGCCGATGCCTATGCCGATTGGCTGGCCGCGCAGACCGGGCAGCGCTACCGTCTGCCCAGCGAGGCGGAATTCGAATACGCCCTGCGGGCCGGGACCACCAGCCGCTATCCGTGGGGTGACGGCAGGCCGCCGGACGGCAGCGGCAACATGACCGGCGCGCGCGAACGATCTCCCGGCGGCCGCAGCTGGGCAAACGCCTTTGCCGGCTATGCCGATGGCTACTGGGGTCCCGCGCCGGTGGCCCGCTTCCCCGCGAATGTATACGGTCTTCACGACGTCAGCGGCAATGTAAGCGAGTGGGTGGCCGATTGCTGGCATCACAGCTACCGCCGCGCACCAAGCGATGTGGCCGCCTGGTTCAATCCGGGCTGCCGCACGCGGGTGATCCGCGGCGGGTCGTGGTCCAGCGCGCCCCCGCAGATGCGTTCGGCGTGGCGTGCCCCGGCCGACGTGGACACCACTAATGCGCACATCGGTTTCCGCGTGGCGCGCGACCTGTAACCTGCAAACCGGTGCTGCCGGGGGAGATCACATCGATGAACATGCAAGGCGACCCCTACGGCGGCCAATCCGCGCGCCGACGCGGCTTCGGATTCAATCCGCGGCTGCTGATCCTGGTGCTGTTCGCCGCCTACGGCATCTACTACTACTTCGCCAATCGCACCACCGATCCGTTCACCGGCGAAACCGTGCTGATCGACCGCAGCATCACCCCCGACCAGGAGAACGCGCTGGGGCTTCAGGCCTTCAACGAAATCCTGCAGCAGGAACAGCCGGTCGATCCCAATTCGCAGATCGCTCAGCAGATCCGCGGCATCGCCGGCAGGCTGATCGAGAAGATCCCGCCGGTCAGCAGCGCATTGGCGTCCGAGCACGGCCTGCAGGCCAGCACCATCGACCAGCATTTCCAGTGGGACGTGGCGGTGCTGAACTCCGAACAGGCCAATGCCTTCTGCCTGCCCGGCGGCAAGATGGCGGTGTACACCGGTCTTGTGCCGGTGGCGCAGAACGCAGATGCCATGGCGGTGGTGATGGGGCACGAAATCGCGCATGCGCTGATGCGCCACGGGGCGCAGCGCATGAGCCGGGGCAAGCTGGAACAGATCGGGCAGATGGCCGGTGCGATGAGCGGCATGGACCATGGCACGCTGCAGGCGGTGATGTCGGCCTACGGCTACGGCAGCGCGCTGCCGTACGCGCGCGAACAGGAATCGCAGGCCGACGAGATCGGCCTGATGCTGGCCGCGGCGGCCTGCTTCAACCCGCAGGAAGCAATCCCGCTGTGGGAGCGGATGAGCCAGATGTCCGGTGGAGGCAATCCGCCCGAATTTGCATCCACCCACCCCAGCGCCGGCACCCGCATCCAGCGCCTGCAGGAACTGATGCCCAAGGCGATGGCCTATCGCGAGCGCTTCTGCCGGAACACGGGCGGCTGATGCCAGCCGTGCCCGTTTCTTTCAAAAGCTGATGAACAGGCCGCCGTTGACCGGGATGTTGGCGCCGGTGATGAAACCGGCATCGTCCGCACCCAGGAAGGCCACCGTGCGGGCGATATCGTCCGGCTTGCCCAGCCTGCCCACCGGCACCTTGGCGACGATGTCGTCGCGGAGCGCCTGCGGCACTGCCATCACCATCGCGGTTTCGCAGTAGCCGGGCGACACCGAGTTCACGGTCACGCCCTTGCTGGCCACTTCTCGCGCCAGTGCCATGGTGAAACCGTGGATGCCGGCCTTTGCGGCGGAGTAATTGGTCTGTCCGAACTGGCCGGTCTGGCCGTTGACCGAACTGATGTTGACGATGCGCCCGAACCCGCGCGCGACCATGCCCTCCACCGCGTGCCGGCACAGGTTGAACACGCTGTTCAGATCCACATCCAGCACCGCATGCCACTGTTCCGGCGTCATCTTGCGAAGGCTGCTGTCGCGGGTGATGCCGGCATTGTTCACCAGCACGTCCAGGCTGCCGAAACGCTGCTGCACCTCGGCCACGAATCGCCCGCAGGCCTCGAAATCGCTCACGTCCAGCGGCAGCGCGTGCACGTCCAGTCCAGCCACCGCAGCGGCGAAGGCAGCGTCGCGTTCTGCCGGGCCGGGCAGGTCGGCGGCGATCACCGTGCAGCCGGCGCGGGCCAGTCCGATGCAGATGGCCGTGCCGAGGCCGCCCATTCCGCCGGTGACGACGGCGATGCGTGTGGTCATGTGGGGAATCCTGAGTTCGGAATGGAAGGGACGAAAAACGCCCGCGCAGACCGTTGCGGTCGCGTCATGCAGGCAGGGCGGTGGGTTGGATCAGCGGTGCGGCTTGCCCGGGGTGTCGTCGTCCCGGTCGGCTTCGCGCCCGCCACGCGACGGACTGACGGGACTGCCCATGCCGCCCATCAGGTTGCTCTGGAAATCCTTCCACAGCTGCAGGTTGCGCTCGGTCAGCTGGTTCATCATGGTCCAGGGCGACTGGCCCAGCATCCCGCCCAGCTGCTGCCGGAACTGGTTCTGCTGTTCCAGGAACAGCGCCATGCTGCGCTCCAGGTAGCTGCCCATGAAGCCCTGCAGCGAGTCGCCGTAAAAGCGGATGATCTGGCTCAGCAGCTGGGTGGACAGCATCGGCTGGCCGTCCTGTTCTTGGTCGGCGATGATCTGCAGCAGCACCTGGCGGGTGAGATCCTCGCCGCTCTTGGCATCGCGCACCTCGAAGTTTTCCCCGTCCACGATCAGCTGGCGCACGTCCTCGATGGTGATGTAGCTGGAAATCTCGGTGTCGTACAGGCGCCGGTTGGGGTATTTCTTGATGATGCGGGTGCTGGCCATGGTGCGGGTCTCGGATGCGTCCCTGCAGCATGGCGCACTGCAGCAGCGGTTGCAACCGCCGTCACGCTTGCGCATGCGGAAAAACCGGCAGCATGGCCGGGTTTCCTGTGCTGCAACATCGGTGCGCGGGCAACCGCAGGTCACCAGCCCATGTGGTGCCCGCCGTTGATGTCGAGGTTGGAGCCGGTGATCCAGCCGGCCTGCTCGTCGGCCAGGAAGGCCACGCCGTAGGCGATTTCCTCCGGCGTGCCGAGGCGGCCGGTGGGAATGTCGGCCACGATCTTGGCGCGCACCTCTTCCGGTACCGCCATCACCATGTCGGTGGCGATGTAACCGGGCGAGAGCGTGTTGACGGTGATGCCGTTCTTCGCGTTTTCGCGCGCCAGCGAAATGGTGAAGCCGTGCATGCCGGCCTTGGCCGCGGCGTAGTTGGCCTGGCCGTACTGGCCCTTCAGGCCGTTGATCGAACTGATCTGGATGATGCGGCCCCACTTGCGCTCGCGCATCCCCTCGATCACCGGACGGGTCACGTTGAAACAGGAGTTGAGGTTGGTGTTGATGACCTCCGCCCACTGGTCGGACTTCATCTTGTGGAAGGTGCCGTCGCGGGTGATGCCGGCGTTGTTCACCAGGATGTCGATCGGCCCGAGAGCGGCTTCCACCTCGCGCACCATCTTTTCGGCGTCTTCCGGCAAGGTGACATCGCCATGGGCCAGGAACACGTCGTAGCCGTCGGTCTTCATCCTGTCCTGCCAGGCGCGTGCCTTTTCCTCGCGGCGGTAGTTGGTGGCGACCTTGTGGCCCATGTCGGCCAGTTTCTTGACGATGGCGGTGCCGATGCCGCCGGTGCCGCCGGTAACCAATGCCACGCGCTGTGTCATGCCTCGCTCCGAAGTGTCAGGGGGAATGCGAGTCATTCTAGGGGCAGGCAGCCGGTGGCGTGTTGTGCGCTGCGGTGCAGTGCACCACCCCGCTGCGCGGCAGGCGGGACGGGTCGAATGCGGCACGTGCCGCCCCGAGCCACGCATCCACGCTGCCGGCATCCGCGACCGCTTCGGCATCCTGTCCCAACTGCTGCCATGCCTGCAGCAGGGTCTGCATCGGATCGGGACCGTCCACCGGCGCGTCGTCGGCCGACTTGGACAGCTTGCGACCGTCCGCATCCACCAGCAGCGGGAGATGCAGATACTGCGGCGTCGGCAATCCCAGCGCATGCTGCAGGGCGATCTGCCGCGGGGTGGACTCCAGCAGGTCGGCGCCGCGCACCACGTGGGTGATGCCCTGTGCCGCATCGTCCACCACCACCGCCAGCTGGTAGGCCCAGCAACCATCGGCGCGGCGCAGCACCACATCGCCGACCGCGGCGGCCAGATCCTGGTCGACGCGACCCTGCAGCGCATCATCGAAACCGATGCGCAGGCCTTCGGGAATGCGCAGTCGGATCGCCGGTGTGCGGCGCCGCGCCCCCGCCACGCACTGGCGATGGATGCCGCCGGTCGCGGCCAGATCGGTGCGGCTGCAATGGCAAGCGAAGGCATGACCGGCGTCCAGCAGCTGCTGAAGCGCCTGTCGGTAGGCGGCATCGCGGCTGCTCTGGAACAGCACCGGCTCGTCCGATCCCAGGCCGAAGCGCTGCAACGTCTGCACCTGGCGTCGTGCGGCATCCGCCACTTCGCGCGGCGGGTCGATGTCCTCCACGCGGATCAGCCATGCACCATCGGCGTGGCGTGCCAGCAGCCAGCTGCCCAGTGCCGCGAGTAACGACCCGGCATGCAGGTCGCCGGTGGGCGAGGGCGCGAAGCGACCGCGATAGCCGGTGTTCATGTTGCAGCCTTGCTTTCGTGCCGCCGTGTGCACATCTAATGGCAGGTTCCCGACTATCGAGAGTGGAGTGGGTCGCATGATCAAGCGCGTTGTGCTGTTTTTGGCCACCAATCTAGCGGTCTTGCTGCTGCTGAGCGTGGTGATGGCCGTTTTCGGCATCGATCCGCGTACCGGCAGCGGCCTGCTGGTGTTCGCCGCCATTCTGGGCTTCGGCGGCTCGCTGGTGTCGTTGCTACTGTCCAAGCCGATGGCCAAGTGGTCCACCAAGGCCCGGGTGATCACCCAGCCCGGCAACGAAGCCGAGCAATGGCTGCTGGCCACCGTTCAGCGCCAGGCGCAGGCGGCCGGCATCGGCATGCCCGAGGTGGCGGTGTACGACGCGCCGGAGATCAACGCCTTCGCCACCGGCGCCAACCGCAACAACGCGCTGGTGGCCGTGTCGACCGGGCTGCTGCGCGCCATGCACCGCGACGAGGTGGAGGCGGTGCTGGGACACGAAGTCAGTCATGTGGCCAATGGCGACATGGTGACGATGGCGCTGCTGCAGGGCGTGCTGAACACCTTCGTGATCGTGCTGGCGCGGGTAGTCGGGCGGGTGGTGGACGGTTACCTGTCCGGCGGCCGCAGCGAAGGCGCGGGCTTCGGCTACTACATCACCGTGTTCGTGCTGGACATGCTGTTCGGCCTGCTGGCGAGCATGATCGCGATGTGGTTTTCCAGGCGCCGCGAATTCCGTGCCGATTCGGGCGGCGCAGCGTTGGCCGGTCGCGGCAAGATGATCGCCGCGCTGGAGCGGCTGGCGCAGACCTATGGCCACAGCACGCTGCCCAAGCAGGTCGCGGCATTTGGCATCAGCGGTGGGGTGGGGCGTGGCCTGAAGCGCCTGCTGATGAGCCATCCGCCGATGGAAGAGCGCATCGCGGCGCTGCGGGCGGCTGCGGGCGGACAAGCCGATGCCGTGCGACAAGGCGTCGTGGCCTGACCCACACACAGGCCGGACGCCGATCGTTCGAAGCCGCCCGTGCCGATCGTGCATGCGGCGGCTTGATCAGGGGAAGTCGTAGTTCATCAGCGGGCCGGCCGGAGCCAGGAAGTCGCCCTGCACGAAGTCCATGCCGGCCATGAATAGGATGGTCATGCTGGCCGCGTCCTGCACGAATTCGGCCATCGTCTTCACGTACAGCTCCTGCGCGCGGGCGGTGATCTCGCGGATGCGCTCCTGGTTCTGGGTGTTCCTGGCCAGATCTTCGGTGAAGCTGCGGTCCACCTTCAGCATGGCCGGGCGGAAGTGGTTGAGCAGCTGTGCCGAATCCAGCCCGGAGCCGAACTGGTTGATGCAGATGCGCACGCCCAGCTTGCCCAGCGCCTCCGACAAGGCCTGCGTTTCGCGCAGCCGCGAGAACACCTTCGATTCCACCAGTTGCAGGATCAGCCGTTCGCCGCTCACCACGTAGGTCTGCAGCATCTGCGCGACGTAGTCGGCCAGGCCCGGATCAACCAGCGAATCGTCGCTGATCTTGGCCAGCAGGGTCACCGGCTTGTTCGCCTGCTGCCGTTCGGCGATCACCTGGATGGCATGGCGGATGACCCAGCGGTCCAGTTCGCCCTGCAATCCGTTTTCCTCGGCAATCGGCAGGAAACTGCGCGGTTGCAGCAATTCGCCGCCGGCATCCAGGCGCAGGTAGGTTTCGTACACCGCGCCGGGTTCGTCCTGCAGGCTGATCACCGGCTGGTAGTGGAACAGGAAGTGGTCCTCGGCCATGGCCTGGCGCAGGCGCAGCACCCACTGCTGGATGCGTTCCACCTCGGCACGGTCGACCGCGCCCGGGTCGAAGATGTCGCTGCGGTTGCCGCCCAGCGACAGCGCAGACTGCAGCCGTTCGTTGGCCTTGCCCAGCACCTGGTTCAGGCTGGCGTTCTTCTCGCCGATCTGCACGCCGCCGATGCTGGCGGTGACGGGCATGGAGTGGTTCCCGATCTCGAACACGTCACTGGTGAAGGCGCGCAGGATGGTGGCGGCCGCGCCTTCGGTCACGGTGTGATCGCCCTGCACCAGTACCGCCAGGGTGTGTTCGCCGAAGCGCGCGGCCACGGCATCGGCGCCCAGCGCATCCTGCACGCGGCTGGCCACGGCCAGCAGGAATTCGTCGGCATGATTCAGGCCGGCGGTCTGCAGCTGGGTCTGGTAGTGGTCCGGTTCCAGCAGCAGCACCCCGTAGCGGGCCTGCCCATCCACCACGGCACCGATGGCATTTTCCAGATGCTGCAGGAAGGTGGTGCGGTTGAACAGGCCGGTCACCTGGTCGCGCTGGCGCAGGGCTTCCACCTCGCGCGCCAGTTCCGGATCGGCCAGCAGTTCCTGGCGCCGGAACACGATCTGCACGCAGGGCTCGCCTTCGTACATGGCCTGGGTGAACTCCATGACGGCCGGAAATTCGCCGCCGCTGGCGTCGATGGCGGTCAGCTCGTGGCGCGGCGGTGGCGCCTCGCCCTTGCCGAGCGACTTGAGCAGCGCCTTGAAGCCATCCACGTGCGAGGAGGCCACCAGGTCCAGCAGCGACATGCCTTCGATGTCCTCGTCGCTTTCGAAGCCGAACATCTCCAGGAAGGCGCTGTTGCTGCGGATGAACATGCCTTCGTGCACGTAGGCGATCGGATCGCGCGAGGATTCGATCAGCGCATCGCAGCGGCGTTCGGTCTCGCGCACCTGGGCCTCGTAGCGGCGCAGCTGGCGGCGGGCTTCCACGTCCTGCCACTCGGTGCGCACCGCGATCAGCATCTGCACCGGCTTGTGCCGCAGCGCGATGCGGGTGGCCCCGGCCTGCAGGATGTTGACCAGGATGTCCTCGTTCAATTCGTTCAGCAGGGCCAGGATCGGCACGTCCTTGCTGCTGGAGGACACCGACTGCACCACCTGCGCGAAGGGAATCTGCGCGGCCTTGTCGTAGGCCATCACCATGTCGACGGGTTTTTCCAGCATCTGGGCCAGTTCCTCGGCACTGGACGGGCGCGACGGGCGCACGGTGATGCCCGCGTTGCGCAGTGTGCTGACGATGGCTTCGGCATCTTCAACATGGTCATCGACGATCATCAGGCGCAGGGTGTCGTTGCCTGGGGCCATTGCGGTTCTCCTGTGTCAGGCGCGGTTTATGGCATGCCGTGCGGGGGTTCGTCCAATCCGGGCAGCGGCTGCTTGCCCGGTCGGCCCGGGATTTCGCGCACCAGCCGCGGCAGCAGATAGCCGGGAAGACGTGCGGCCAGCGCAGCGTGCAGCTGCCGCGCCTGCAGGTCTGGCACTTCGAAATGCGCGGTGCCGGCCACGCGATCCAGTTGGTGCAGGTAGTAGGGCAGCACGCCGGCGGCGAAGCCGCGTTCGGCCAGATCGGCCTGCGCATCCACGCTGTCGTTGACCCCGCGCAGCAGCACGGCTTGATTGAGCAGGCTGGCGCCGGTGGCGCGCAGCCGGGCCAGGGCGGCATCCACATCGGCATCGAATTCGTTGGCGTGGTTGGCGTGCAGCACGATGGCCAGCGGCCACGGCAGATCGGACAGCCAGGCGAGCAGAGTGTCATCCACCCGTTCCGGCAGCACCACCGGCAGGCGCGTGTGGATACGCAGCCGGCGCAGCTGTGGCACCGCACGCAGTGCGTCGGTGAGTTCGGCCAGCTTGTGGCTGGCCAGCGATAGTGGATCGCCGCCGGAGAGGATGACCTCGTGGATGCTCGCATCAGCGCGCAGATGCGCGATGGCCTGCGCCCAGCCGTCGCGGGCGGCGGTCTGTTCGGCATAGGGGAAATGCCGGCGGAAGCAGTAGCGGCAGTGCACCGCGCAGCTGCCGGTGGCCACCAGCAGGGCGCGACCCCGGTACTTGTGGATGAGCCCGGTCGCGGCGGTGGCAGCGGCATCGCCCACTGCATCCAGGCCGAAACCGGGGACGATGCGGTCTTCATCGTCCAGCGGCAGGACCTGGCGCAGCAGCGGGTCATGCGGGTCGCCGCGCTGCATGCGGGCGACGAAGCCGCGCGGAACCCGCACCGGGAACTGCGCCGCCGCCGCATCCGACAGCCGTTCGGCAAGCTGCGGCAGGTCCAGCAGCCGCAGCAGTTCGCGCGGGTCGCGCACCGCATCGCGCCAGGCCTGGCGCCAGTCGGATCGGAAAGGGGCCTGCATTGTGGGCGTTGACGGAGCAGCGGGTATCATGTCGGGCTTTCCAGAGGGCGGAATCCGCGGCCGGCGGCTCCGTTCGTCCCTTCATTCTAGCCGCCCCAACCGGCGGCCCAGCAGGAGTCAGCATGGCCACCCTTGGCATGAACGATGTGAAATCCGGGCAGAAGATCCTCGTCAACAACGAGCCATGCGTGATCACCGACACGGAATACGTCAAGCCCGGCAAGGGCCAGGCCTTCACCCGGGTCAAGTTCCGCTACGTGAAGTCCGGCCGCGTGCAGGAAATCACCATGAAGGCCACCGACAACGTGGAAGTGGCGGACGTGGTCGATACCGACATGCAGTACCTGTATTCCGATGGCGAGTACTGGCATTTCATGAACCCGGAAAGCTTCGAGCAGGTGCAGGCGGATGCCGCCGGCATGGGCGGCGCCGAGAAGTGGCTGAAGGGCGAGGAGGAGTGCGTGGTGACGCTGTGGAACGGCACCCCGATCGCGGTGCAGCCACCGAACTTCGTGGAACTGCAGATCACCGAAACCGACCCCGGCCTGCGCGGCGACACCTCCGGCGGCGGCGGCAAGCCGGCCACGCTGGAAACCGGAGCGGTGGTGCGGGTGCCACTGTTCGTGGGCAACGAGGAAGTGATCAAGGTCGATACCCGCAGCGGCGAATACGTCAGCCGGGTGAAGTGAGCCGATGCGCCGCTGGCTGTTTACGGGGCTTCTGATGGGTGCTTTGGTCGCGGCCGGCCTGCCGGCACTGGCTGCGCAGCCTGACGAACCCGCGCCGTGCGACCAGGATACTCTGGCCCGGCTGAAACGGCATCGCCTCGGCACGGTCGAGGATCGGGCCCGGATGGATGTGGTGGCGTCGGCCTGCAAGCCTTGGCCATTCGACGAGTCGATCGTGCTGGCCGTGGCCGCTTTCGGCGATGCGGAAGGCATTCCCGGCGAACGCAGACTGCATGGCACGGTCGCGATGCTGTCCGCTGCCGATGGCGACGTGCTGGCAAGCCATGTCGAGGAAATCGAGGAGGATGCAACCACGGCCGTGCAGGAAGGCGCCTATCGTCTGGATACCGCCCGTTATGATCTGGCCGATGGCATGCGTGCGTTCGGCGTGGTGTTCGACAGCAGTGCGCGAGGGCCGAGCTGCCCGGAAGGCGGCTTCGATGACCAATTGACCCTGTTCGTGCGCGAAGGCACGCGGCTGCGGCCGGTGCTGTCCACGTATCTGGATGCGTGGAGGGTCGTCAGTGGGAGTGTCTGCGGATCGGCACGCGATGCGGTGATCGACACGGGCCATACCGTGCTGCGGATCGAACCGACCCGGCAGCACGGCTGGGCCGACATCACCCTGAGCACCCGCGTGAAACGCGAAGCCGGCGCCGACACGCCGCACGACCGGCGCACGGCTCATCGCACGCTCCGGTACAACGGCACGTTGTACCAGCTCGATCCGTTCGAATCGCTGTTCCACTGGAGCGATCCGGAGTCCAAACCATGACCGATTCCGGCAACCGCCCGCCTGACGTCTGCGACCTGCTGATCGAAGCCGGCTGGGTCGTGCCGGTGCAGCCGCACGGCATCGTGCTGGAACACCATGCCGTGGCCGTGCGCAACGGGGTGATCGTCGCCATGCTGCCGATAGCCGAGGCCCGGCAACAGTTCCGTGCCGGCGAGACCGTGCAGCGCCCGGACGCGGTGCTGATTCCCGGACTGGTGAACGCGCACACGCACAACCCGATGACCCTGCTGCGCGGCGTGGCCGACGACCTGCCGCTGAAGGTGTGGCTGCAGCAGCACATCTGGCCGATCGAGGCGCAGGTGATCGGTCCGCAGTTCGTCGCCGACGGCGTCGCCCTGGCGATCGCCGAGATGCTGCGTGGCGGCACCACCTGCTGCAACGAGAACTACTTCTTTCCCGACGTGCAGGCCGACACCTATGCCCGTCACGGTTTCCGCGTGCGGGTGGGGCTGCCGGTGATCGACTTCCCCAGTGCCTGGGCGCAGTCGGACGACGAATACTTCGACAAGGCCGGCGAGGTGCACGATGCCTGGCGCGGCCATGCGCTGGTCTCCACCGCCTTCGCGCCGCACGCGCCGTACACGGTCGACGATGCCAATTTCGGGCGGGTGCGCATGCTGGCCGACCAGCTGGACATCCCGGTGCACCTGCATCTGCACGAAACCGCGCAGGAAGTGCAGCAGTCCATCGACGAGCACGGCCAGCGGCCGATCGCGCGCATCGATCGACTCGGGCTGTTGAACGACCGCCTGATCGCCATCCACATGACCCAGCTCACCGATGCCGAGATCCATCTGTGCGCCGAGCGCGGCGTCGGCGTGGTGCACTGCCCGGAATCCAACTTGAAGCTGGCCTCAGGATTCTGCCCGGCGTGTGCGCTGCTGCAGGCCGGCGTGACACTGGGCATGGGCACCGATGGCGCCGCCAGCAACAACGACCTGGACCTGCTGGGCGAAACCCGCACCGCGGCGCTGCTGGCCAAGGCCGTGGCCGGCGATGCGGCCGGATTCAACGCCGCCGAAGCGCTGCATGCGGCCACGCTGGGCAGCGCACGGGCGATGGGGCTGGGCGAGCGCATCGGTTCCATCGAGCCGGGCAAGCAGG
Organism: Pseudoxanthomonas suwonensis; assembly: GCA_003240695.1. Taxonomy (GTDB): domain Bacteria; phylum Pseudomonadota; class Gammaproteobacteria; order Xanthomonadales; family Xanthomonadaceae; genus Pseudoxanthomonas_B; species Pseudoxanthomonas_B suwonensis_A. The sequence goes on from QFNC01000004.1 coordinate 66,954, forward strand.
CCGATCTGGTCTGCGTGGACCTGGCGGCGCTGGAAACCCAGCCACTGCATCACGTGCTGTCGCAGCTGATCTACGCGGCCGGTCGCCAGCAGGTACGCGACGTGTGGATCGCCGGAAAGCGCAAGCTGCGCGACCGCCAGCTGGTGGACATGGACGAAGCGGGCATCATCGCCAACGCGCGGCAGTGGCGCCAGCGCATCGCCGGCATCCAGCCGTCCAGCGCGCATTGAGGACATGCACATGACCACCGCAACCCACGCCAATGCCAATCCGGCCGAGATCGACAAGTTCAACCAGCTCGCGCAGCGCTGGTGGGACGTGGATGGTCCGCAGAAAGCCCTGCATGCCCTGAATGCACCGCGCCTGCAGTACGTGGCCGAGCGCGTCCCGCTGTCCGGCTCTGCCGTGCTGGACGTGGGCTGCGGCGGCGGTCTGCTGAGCGAAGCCATGGCCGCTGCCGGCGCCACGGTCACCGGCATCGACCTGGCACCGGAACTGCTGAAGGTGGCGCGGTTGCACGGCCTGGAATCGAGGGTGAAAGTCACCTACCAGCAGATCGCGGTGGAAGATCTGGCTGCCGAGCAGCCGGGCACCTTCGATGCCGTGACCTGCATGGAAATGCTGGAACACGTGCCGGACCCGGCGTCGATCCTGTCCGCGTGCGCCACGCTGCTGAAACCCGGTGGCCGCCTGTTCGTGTCCACCCTGAATCGCACGCCGGCCGCATTCGCGCTGGCCATCGTCGGCGCCGAATACGTGGCGCGATTGCTGCCGAAAGGCACGCATCACTACCGCGACTTCATCAAGCCTTCCGAACTGGGCGCCTGGCTGCGTGCCGCCGGCCTGCAGCTGCAGGACGTCAGCGGCCTGATGTACGAACCGTGGCGCAACAGCGCACGCCTGACCGCGCGCACCGACATCAACTACCTCGCCTGCGCACGCAAACCGGAATGACGGCCAGACCATTCCCCGTCGGCGTTCTGTTCGATCTGGACGGCACCCTGCTGGACAGCGCGCCGGACATGCTGGCCACGGTCAACCGCATGCGTGCCACGCGTGGCCATGCACCGATGGCATTGGCGGACTTGCGGCCGAACGTGTCGCGCGGCGCACGTGCGATGGCGCAGGCGGCGTTTCCAGATTGGACCGTGGAACAGGTAGCGGATGCAGTGCCGGAATTCCTGTCGATCTACGCCGAGGAACTGGGTGGGCACGGTGCCGCGTTCGAGGGCATCGAACCCTTGCTCGAAACGTTGGAAGCCGCCGGCACGCGCTGGGGCATCGTGACCAACAAACCGGAAGCGCTGGCGCGTGCCTTGCTGCCGCTGCTGGGCTGGCAACAGCGCTGTGCCGTGCTGATCGGTGGCGACAGCCTGCCCGAGCGCAAACCGCATCCGTTGCCGCTGCTGCATGCGGCGCAGGTCATGGACGTGTCGCCGCAGCAGTGCGTGTACGTGGGCGACGATGCCCGCGACATCGCTGCCGCACGCGCCGCCGACATGCGTTCGGTGGTGGCGCTGTGGGGATATCGATTGCGCCACGACGATCCCGCGCTGTGGGGCGGCGACGTGTCCGTGCAGCAGGTCCGGCAATTGCTGCAGCCCGACGCATGGCCGTGACGGCGGACGCTGCCGACCTGCGCAGCTTCCTGGGCAAATGGCGTGCGCAGTGGCCGGGCTGGGACGTGGTGCAGGTGTTCGTGCCGTTATCCGAACGCGACATGGCCATGGCCTGGTTCGCCTTGCTGGAGGAATGGCGGCAGGCGGCGCTGGGCGGGGACGACCCGGCGCCGGGACTGGCCAAACTGGCCTGGTGGCAGGAGGAATTGCGCGGCTGGGCCCGCGGCGCGCGTCGGCATCCGCTCGGGACTGCTTTGCAGCGTCAGTCGGTGGACTGGGCCGGGTTGGCCGACGGCCTGTCCGTCTGGCGTCATCGTGAACAGTTGCAGGACGACGCGCGGACGTTTGCCGAGGCGATCATGCCATTTGCGCAGGCCGCAGCCACCGCGGAATCGGCACTGTGGCCGGGGCGCGACGTATCCACGTCGGACATGTCGACATGGCTGCTGGCCCAGGCCGTGCTGCACGGTCAAAGCACGGCCGTGGCCGATGAGGTGCTGATGCAGTGGCCCGGCGCCGGCCGAGCCAGTGCCGCGCGTCGCCAGTGGGCGGCGCTGCAGCACTCGGCCCTGCGCGGTCTGCATGCGCCTTCGCGCCGGCGAGGGCGCCTGCAGGCGCTGCGGTGGCTGTGGTCGGGCTGGCGGGCGGCCCGCAACGCAGCGTTGCCGAGGTCGGTGCAGGGTGGCGGAGTCCGCATCGATACAATGCGCGGACCATGAAAGACGACGTGCGCGCCTTGACCGATTTCCCGCCAGCCGCCGCATCTGCCGGAACCCTGCCCGACGTGGCCCTGCAACAGGCCGCGCGTCATGGCGTGCTGGACTGGGTGGGCATGGACAACATGGCCTTGCCGTTGCAGCCGGACACGGCCGGGGGTGCCATGCAGACGGTTGCGGCCACGGTCGACGTGGCGGTGAATCTGGTCGATGCACGGGCGCGCGGCATCCACATGTCGCGGCTGTACCTGTTGCTGCAGCAGCGATTGGCACGGACGCCACTCACGCCGCAGCTGCTGGCCGAGATGCTGGACGCACTGGTGCAGTCGCAGAACGGCTTGAGCACGCGTGCACGACTGCAGTTGCGCTGGGACCATCTGCTGTTGCGTCCGGCGCTGGTCAGTGCACACGGCGGTTGGAAAGCGTATCCGGTGCAGGTGGAAGCCGTGCACGTCGAAGACGGGATGCCGCAGATCACGCTGCAGGTGGGCATCGATTATTCCAGCACCTGTCCGGCCTCGGCGGCATTGTCGCGGCAGGCCAATGCGCAGCGGTTCTTCGCCGATTTCACCGCGACTACCGCGGATCGGCAGGCCGTGCACGACTGGCTGGCATCGGAACGCGGCATGGCGGCCACGCCGCACGCGCAACGCAGCCGCGCCACCGTGCAGGTCTGGCTGCAGGATGCTGCAGAGCAATGGCCGCTGCAGGCATTGATCGATGCGATGGAAGCCGCATTGGCCACGCCGGTGCAAACCGTGGTGAAACGCGAGGACGAACAGGCCTTCGCCGAACGCAATGCCGCCAATCTGCTGTTCTGCGAGGACGCCGCGCGGCGCATGGCCGACGTGCTGCGCCGGTTCCCCGGCATCGACCGGTTCGACGTGACGGCTGCGCATCTGGAAAGCCTGCATGCGCATGATGCCGTGGCGCGCATCGGCGGACGCGCTGGCATCTAGAAGCGGCATCGTCAGGAAAGAAAACGGCGCATCCACCGGATGCGCCGTGGCAGGCTGCCGATAGCTGCAGGATCAGACCGGCGCGACGTGGGTGCCGCTCACCACGTTCAGTGGCGTGTAGGTGGCCAGGTCGTACTGGGGGAAGATGCTGCTGATCTTGTTGTTGCCCATGCGCCGGATCAGGATTTCGCTCAGCACCTGGCGGTAGTCGGTATTGACCGGGATGTCGCCGAAATTGGGCGACAGGATTTCCGGCGCCAGGCCGTCCCAGCGGCCGTAGAAACGACGCCCGTTCACCGGCCCGCCCAGCACCAGCAGCGGGTTGCCGTAGCCGTGGTCGGTGCCGCCGCTGCCATTCTGGCGCACGCGGCGCCCGAATTCGGACTGCACGATCACGGTGACCCGGTCGGCGTGGCCGCTGGCGGCCAGTTCCACGTACAGCGCGGTCAACGCCTGCGACAGTTCTGCCACCATGTTCTGGTAGTAGTGGTAGCCGCTGCCGGCCGTGCCCTGGCCTTCATGGGTGTCCCAACCGCCGAGGTCGACGGTGGCATAGCGCAGCCCAAGGTTGAAACGCACCGACTGCGCCACGGTCCACAGCTGCCGAGCGAAGCTGGAGGTGGGAAAACCGGAGGGCAGGGTGTCGGTGTACGCCTGCCCGCCCACCAGGCGCCGCGAAGCGTCGGCGTTGCGGCCGTCGGTTTCCAGTACGGAACTGCCGCCCCACATCGCCGCCACGGTTTCGCTGAGTCCCTTGGTGCCGGCCGGCATGCTGCTGCGATAGGTCTGCCATTGCCACGCGGTGGTGTTCAAGGTGAGATCGGACGGACGACCCATGGTCAGCGCAGCGGCGGATCCCATCAGCGACGCTGGTTGCCGGCTGTTGACCGCCAGCAATGGCATCGATGCGGCGGCGGCCTGCGCATTCCAGCTGCGTGCCAGCCAGCCGGTGCCGGTGCCCTTGCGCCCCGGCGTGCCCGAATCCAGGTACAGCTGGGCATCGAAATGGCTGCGCGTGACCGTGTTCTTGATGCCGCAGGAATGCACGATCGCCAGCTTGCCCAGGTTCCACAGGTCGCGCAGGCCGCTGGCGGACGGGTGCAGGCCGAAACCGGTCTGGGCTCCGCTGGACAGGGTCAACGGCAGTGCGGCATAGGCACCGGTGGCGGGAATGGCGAGAGTGGGACGGGCATCCTCGTACAGCGCACGATCGTTTCCGCTGATCGGTACCACCAGGTTCAGGCCGTCGATGCCGCCGCGCAGGAACACGTGGATGATGGTGTCGTAGCTGTTGGCTGCGCCCAGGGCGTCGGCTGAAAACAGCATGCCGGGACCGGCCATGCCGGCCGCGGCGGCCACGCTGGCGCCCTGCAGGAAGCGGCGGCGGGTGAATTCGGGAGATGACATGGCGTGGCCTCAGCGGTTCAAGAAGTCGGGGCTCATCAGCAGCAGCGCGACGGTGCTGCGGATGCGTTCCTGGTTGTAGTGGCGTTTCATGTCGCTGCCCGCCCACGTGTTGGTATCGGTGATCACGTAGATGTTGGGATCGCCGTTCTGGGCCAGGAACGCGATAGCCGCCTGCTTGCGTGCGGCATCCGGTTGGTAGCCGAACAGCATCGTGCAGGCTTCGGTCACCAGACGGTCGGCGGTCCACTGGCTGGCCGGGATGGTCTCGCGCGCCTTCTGCAGGATCGGGCACAGGTAGGCGCCGCTGTTGTTGGCCTCGGTCAGCCAGCCCAGCACCTTCCACGTGGCGACGAAGGCATTGGTGCCACGCCACGGACCGGCCACGTCGGGGTAGCCGTTCGGCGCCGGCCAGTCGTAGGGCATGTGGCCGGTGAAGCCCATCAGCCAGAACAGGTCGTTGCTGCGCGCATCGCCCACGCGCGGCACCCACTGGCTCTGCAGCATGCGCAGGCCGGATGCGATCGCCTCGAACGGGCGCCGGCGTTTCTCGCCCCACACGGTCTGAGCCACCGACGAGGTGAGAATGTGCTGCATCACCAGCTTCATCTGCTCGTTGCTGTCCACGTTCTGGCGGAACACCGCGGCTGCGCTGTCGATCAGCGCCTGTGGCGGAGTGTCGGTCAGGAAGCTGCGGATCAGCTTCATGCAGATGTATTTCGCCGTTTTCGGATGACGCGCCAGCCGGTCGAGCACGTCCAGGCCGTCCTTCATCGCCGGTTGTTCGGGATAGAAGAACTTGCCCAGGATGAACTTGGGCCCGGCATCGTGCCACTGCTGGCGGTACACGAAGGTGCCGTCGTTGTCGTTCGGGAACTGCCAGTGGCCATCCTTCACCGACCAGCCGGTGAACGCCGAGGCGACCTCGTACACGTCGATGTCGGTGTAGCCGATCGGGAAATTGGCGTCTTCCGGCGCCTTCGGCACCTGGAAGGGATCGACGAAGCCCAGATAGTTCTCGGCGCCCAACGTGTGCAGCTCCAGCAATTCGCGGGCGAAGTTCTCGTTCGGACCGGAGCGCGTGTTGGAGCGGTTGTCCAGGTAGTACATCATCGCCGTGCTCTTGGTGACTTCGGTGAGCAGGGTCTTGAAGTTGCCGAAGGCATGCTGGCGCATCAAGCCGTCCAGATGCGGATACACCGGGCCGGCCACGTAGTCGGTGACGGTCACGTTGAAGTGGTTGTGCCAGAAATCGACCATCCGCTCCAGCAGCTGCCGCTTGGAATAGGCGGCGCGCGCCAGCGCGGCGCGCTGCACTTCCCAGGCCGGACGCATGCGGGTTTCGTAGGCGGGATCCGGACGCACATGCTCGGCCCACAGCTGCGACAGCGGCTTCGCCAAGGTGCTGTAGCCGGCACCGTTCAACATCGCCTGCATGGCCGAATCGTCGATCGACTGCCAATTCAGCTGCTGGTTCACGTAGGCCGTGAGCCGTGCGGCATCGGTGGAACCCAGCGCATTGAAGGCGGCGATGCTGGCCTGTGTCGCCCCGTACGTCATGTGGTTCAGCATGCGTACGGCAAACGGCGGCATGGTCAGTGCCTGGGCCACCACGCGCTGGCCGGCTGCCGCCGTGCCGGTACTGGACGCAGCAGTGGACTGTCCCGCCGTGTTGGTGCCGAAAGCCGAGACCGGCGCACGCACACTGCTGGCGTCCACGGCCGGTTGGCGTGCCAATCCGAACGGCGTGGGCTCGTAGCGCAGGCCGCCCTTGCTGGCGCCGTAACGGACCTGGAATCGGTGATTGAGTTGACGCTGCTGCTTGTTGGAGGCCCACATGGGTGCGATCTGCCTGCTGGGGGATGGCAGCCACGGTAGGGCAACACCGCGCTGCAAACCCTGACGGGCTTTGCAGTTTGGATGCACTCGACCGAATCGGTGAACGAAATGTGATGGGCAGCGCATGTGGGTTGCGAAGCGCGGCGCAGCCGTTCAGCGCGCGCCGCTGGCGATCCGCGCTGCGACCACCGACGCCGCAGCGCGACGTTCGAAGTGACGAGGGGCAGAACCGTTCGCTGCCTGTTTTCCGGATTGCCTGCCGATCGGAAAATGCTGCCTTGCTCGCCATCGCCTCGTCGGGATTCGCGATGCAGCCCGCGCAGGCCATGCCGTGCGTGCAATGCAGGGCAAGAGCATCCGCGCCGGCGATTGCCGCAGGGTGTGACGAGGCGTTCAGGGCGGTTGATTCGTGCACTGCCACCGCAAGTGGTGGCCGGGGAGGGAATCGAACCCCCGACACGGGGATTTTCAATCCCCTGCTCTACCAACTGAGCTACCCGGCCACATCGCCCCGTTGCAGGGCGAGCGCGGGATGATACGTGGATGCAGGTGCGACGGCAAGCTGTCCGGCGGCTGAGCGTTGGTGTGCGACAGCTCGCATTCGCCGGACATGCCGGTGCATGCTCGAAGCCTGTTCAACAGGGAGATCGGACCGATGCGTGACACGACAACGGCAGCGATGCGCACGGCAGGTCCGCGACTGGCGGTCGTGCTGCTGGCGGGCTTGCTGGCTGCGTGCGCCAGCACCGGCAAGATGAGCGATGCGGACAAGCTGGCGCTGTACCGCAGCCATGCCGGCGAACCGGTGGACAGTTTCCGTACCGTGGGCAGCGGCATCACCGGCTGGACGCCGCTGACGGACCAGGCGATCGCGGTGTGGACGCGCCCCAGCGAGGCCTGGCTGCTGGATCTGGATGGAGGCTGCTCCGGCATCCGCTTTGCCCAGGCCATCAGCCTGGATGATTCGACCGGTCGCGTCAGTGCGCGGTTCGATCGGGTGCACGTGCGCGATACGGGCGGCATGGGCAGCAGTTGCCAGATCACCGCCATCCGCCCGCTGGATGTCTCAGCGCTGAAGCAGGCGCAGCACGAATTGCGGCAGGTGACGCGCGCTCAAGCGTCGGGTACGTAACCGTCGGGGCGGTCCACGCCGCCTTCGAACAGGAAGCGCACCATCTGCTCCTGCAGGTAGTTGCGGTGCTCGGGGTTGAGCGGCGACAGGCGGTTTTCGTTGATCAGCATGGTCTGGTGGGCCAGCCAGCGGTCCCACGCCGGCTTGCCGATGTGCTCGAACACGCGTTGGCCGATCTCGCCGGGCCATGGCGGGAAGTCCAGGCCGTCGGCTTCGCGCTGGTCGAGCTGGCAGAACACGGTGCGGGTCATGGGGCGGTCTCCATCAGTCGTCGAGGACGGCATTCAGCAATGTGCGGATCGGCGCGGGAATTCCAAGGTCGGGCAGTTCGTTCGTCGCGAACCAGCGCAGCGCGGCGTCGTCCGACAGTGTCCGGGTGGGCTTGCCCACCAGCAGCTGCAGTGGTTGCAGATGCAGGCGGTAGTGGGTGAAGGCGTGGCGGATTGCGGGCAATGCCGCATGCGTGTCGAATGTGCCGTGGAAGCGGTCGCGATGCCAATCCGCGGCTGCATCGAAGGTTTCGAACTGCGGCAGCGACCACAGCGCCGCCCACACGCCGTTGGTCGGGCGCTTGTGCAACAGCACGCGCCGCTTGGCATCGCGCAGCAGCAGCACGATGGCCTCGCGTTGCGGAATGGCCTTGCCGGGCTTGGGAGTCGGCAGCTTGGCCGTGCGGCCCGTGGCATGGGCCACGCAACGCCGGGCGAGCGGGCAACGCGCGCAGGCGGGCCGCTGGCGCGTGCACACGGTCGCGCCCAGGTCCATCTGTGCCTGGGTGTAATCGGCCAGGCGCGTGCGCGGCAGGTGCGATTCGGCGAGTTCCCACAGGTGTTGCTGCACCGTCGGCAGGCCTGGCCAGCCGTCCACGCCGTGGTAGCGGCACAGCACGCGGCGCACGTTGCCGTCCAGGATGGCGAACCGGTCGCCCCAGGCCTGGGCCAGGATCGCGCCGGCGGTGCTGCGTCCGATTCCCGGAAGCGCCATCAACGCCTCGGCATTGCGGGGCAGCTCGCCACCGTGGCGCTGCATGCACGATCGGGCGGTGGCGTGCAGATTGCGCGCGCGGCTGTAGTAGCCCAGGCCGGACCACAGTGCCAGCACCGCATCTTCGTCGGCGGCGGCCAGCGCGGGCAGGTCGGGCAGGGCAGCGACGAAGCGCTGGAAATACGGCATCACCACGGCGACTTGCGTCTGTTGCAGCATGATTTCCGACAGCCACACCCGGTACGGGCTGCGCGGGTGCTGCCAGGGCAGGTCGTGGCGGCCGTGGCAGTCGAACCACGCCAGCAGCTGGTGTGCGAAGGTGTCGCGGCTCGTCACGGCGTGGTTGCCGTGTCTGCGGCTGGTGCAGATGGATCGGAGATGTCCGGATCGTCCAGGGTGATCTGCACGCCCTGCAGGGTGGCGCCGGCGATCTGCAGTTCGGGCGTGTCCAGCTGGCCGTCCAGTGGCGGCAGCGGCGAGCCTGCGGCCGGTGCATCCGCCCAATCCAGCACCTGCGGCAGGCGGAAACGGGCGGCGAAGGTGGTGGCTTCGCGCTGCAACCGCAACGAAGCGACATCGCCCAGATTGGCCTTGCCGACGTAGTCCAGCGCGAAGGGCAGCGGCGCTGTTTGATTGCCCAGCGGCGGCGGCAGCGCTGGCCAGGCGGCTGGCCAGTCATTTAGTTGCCCGTGCAGTCGCAGCACCAGTCGCTGTCCGAAGGCGATGGAGCCGCTGGATTGCAGATCGGGAATCAGGCTGTCCGGCTCGTCGCTGCGCAGCAGCAGGCTGGACAAGCCCCAGCGCACGATGCCATCGCCGTAGCCGAACGGCCCATGCGCACCCAGTCGCAGCGGCAGCCGGGTATCGCTGCTGTGGATGGTGGCGTTGTAGCCGAACGTGGTCGGTGCAATCTGCACCGCGCCGTCGTCCATCCGCAACGGCCCGGACAGCTGTGCGTGACCCTCCATTCGCCAAGTCTTCTGTTCGATGCGTAGCGGGCCCGTGGCTTTCAATTCGGTATCGAAGGACGGTTCGGATAGCGTCACGGCCAGCTCGGTGGCTACCTTGGTGCCGGCATCGCGATACTGGCCGGCCACGCTGCCCTGCAGCACTTGACCCGGGTGCAACTCGGGCACGTGGATGCGGATGGCCTCGATCTGCCAGTCGCCGCCATCCAGCCGTCCGTCGCGCACCTGCAGGCCGTCATCGAGATCGGGAATGCGCAACGGCATGTCGCTGGGCGGGCGGCTGGCCAACCACGCCTGCAACGCCGCCAGATGCAATACCGGTGCGTCCAGCTCGATGCGTTCGATCGCCAGTTGTGCACCCCGCGAGCGGATCGTGGACCACGGCAAGTCGATGCGCACGCGCTGCGTCGTGAGCACCGGCACGGCCGCGCCGGGCTGGCGGGCATCCACGTCGCGCAGTTCCAGCATCGGCCTGCCGCGCAGGCGGTAGTCGGCGCTGCCGGCGGTGATCATCAGGCCCAGCGCCTTGCCGGCCTGCTGCAGGATCAGTCCCGACAGCTGCTGCGGCCTTGACAGCCAGTGCAGACCGACGCCGCCGGCCAGCAACAGGGTAATCAGCAGGACCAACCAGCGCAGTGGGTGACGCGGACGCGGTGCGTCGGCCTGACGTACATCGTCGCTGGCGTTCACGCGCCCAGCGATTCGGGCAGCAGCGCGTCCACGAAAGCCTCGGCGTCGAAGGTGCGCAGATCCTGCGGACGCTCGCCGATGCCGGCAAACCGGATCGGGATGCCGAATTCCCGCGCCAGCGCGAACACCACCCCGCCCTTGGCGGTGCCGTCCAGCTTGGTCACCACCAGCCCGGTCACCTTCGCCGCGGCATTGAACTGGCGCACCTGCGACAGCGCATTCTGGCCGGTGGTGCCATCCACCACCATCAGCACTTCGTGTGGCGCGGCGGGGTCGATCTTGCCCAGCACCCGGCCGATCTTGCCCAGTTCGGCCATCAGCCCCTGCTGGGTGTGCAGGCGGCCGGCGGTGTCGGCGATCAACACGTCGATGCCGCGCGAGCGCGCCGATTGCAATGCGTCGAACGCCACCGAGGCCGCATCGGCATTCTGTCCCTGCGCTACCACGGCGACGCCGTTGCGTTCGCCCCAGGCCTGCAGCTGGGCCACGGCGGCGGCGCGGAAGGTATCGCCGGCGGCCAGCATCAGGCTGTGGCCGTCGTCGGTGTAGCGCTTGGCCAGTTTGCCGATGGTGGTGGTCTTGCCCACGCCGTTCACGCCCACGGTGAGGATCACGAACGGCTTGGCCGCGACATCGATGTGCAGCGGCTGTTCCACCGGGCGCAGCAGGCCGATCAGCTGCTCGCGCAGGGCTTTCAGCAGCGCCGTGGCATCGGCGAATTCGCGCGCGCGCATGCGCTTGCGCAGGTCCTCCACCAGGTCGGTGGTGGCGGCCACGCCCACGTCGGCGGTGAGCAGCGCGGTTTCGATCTCCTCCAGCAGATCGTCGTCCAGTTTCGGATTGCGCGAAAACAGCCCGCCCAGGTTGCGCGCGAAACCGGTGTCGCCCAGACGCTCGCGCCAGGTCTTGGCCCGTTCCGCGGCTTCTGCGGCGCGCTGCGCCTGTCTGCGGGCCTCGGATTCGGCCAGCGCCACCGCGAACGCCGCTGCCGGATCGTTCGCGGGCGCGGCAGCTGGCGGTTTGGGTGGCGATGCCGCTTCAGCCACGGTCGGTTGCGCCGCTTCGCCATCACTGTGCGGTGGTTCGATCGTCGCAGGTTCGGCGACCGGGCGAGACGCTGTCGGCACCGGTTCCGCCGGACGCGCACCGGGGAAGGCGGCCGCCAGTTCATCCACGCTGTAGCGCGGCTTGGCACCCTCGGAATCGGACCCGGAATCGGACTTCTTGCGGAACCAGCTGACCATGGCACGGGAATGACGGACAATGCCGCGCATGGTAGCACCGCACCTTCTTCCAGCCCCCCGGCACGCATGACGGCGCAGCGTCGCTCAGGCCGTTCATCAGTCGCGACAACCACTGCCGGTGCGGTGCGGATCATCGGCGGCCGCTGGCGCGGCACCCGCCTGCCGGTGGCCGATGTGGCCGGCCTGCGCCCCAGCAGCGATCGCGTGCGCGAAACGCTGTTCAACTGGCTGCAGCCATGGCTGTCAGGCGCCCGGGTGCTGGATCTGTTCGCCGGCAGCGGCGCATTGGGGCTGGAAGCGGTGTCGCGCGGGGCGACGCAGGCCGTGCTGGTGGAACGCGACGCGCGGCTGGTGCAGGCCCTGCGTGCCAGCGTGGAACGTCTGCAGGCCGCCGATGCCGTGCAGGTGATCCGTGCCGATGCGTTGACCTGGCTGCAAGCACCGTTGTTCGGCCGTTTCGATGGCGTGTTTCTCGATCCACCCTTCGACGCGCAACTGTGGCCACAGGTATTGCCGCTGCTGACGCCCTGGCTGGCGCCGCAAGCCTGGTTGTATCTGGAATCCGCAGCGGACGCACCCCAGCCGGCCGGCCCCGGTTGGCTGCTGCACCGCGAAAGTCGCACCCGCCAAGCTCATTGCGCCCTGTACCGCCGCAGCGGCGATGCGGCTGCTACACTCGTTTCATCCTCCATGCCGTCACTCGACACCTGCCCATGAGCGTGGCCCGCAACCGGATCGCCGTGTATCCCGGCACCTTCGATCCCATCACCAACGGGCATGTCGATCTGGTGGATCGCGCCGCGCCGCTGTTCGAACGCCTGATCGTCGGCGTGGCCGAAAGTCCGGCCAAGCGTCCGGCGCTGCCGCTGGCGCAGCGGGTGGAACTGGCCCGCGAGGCACTGGCCGCGCATGCCAACGTCGAGGTGCACGGCTTCGATTCGCTGCTGGCGCATTTCGTCAGCGAGATGGGTGCCGGGGTGCTGCTGCGTGGGCTGCGCGCGGTGTCGGACTTCGAATACGAATTCCAGCTGGCCAGCATGAACCGGCACCTGATTCCCGAGGTGGAAACCCTGTTTCTCACTCCTGCCGAGGAGTACGGTTTCATCTCGTCCACGCTGGTGCGGGAAATCTCGCGCCTGGGCGGCGACGTGGCCGGTTTCGTGCCCGCGGCGGTCGCCCGCGCGCTGGAAGCCGAGCGCCAGCGCCTTCCCTCCTGATCCAACCCTTCGCTTGCCTGGAGATTCGCCATGATCCGCACCACCGCCCTGCTGCTTGCCGCCTGCCTGATGCTGTCCTTGGCCGCCTGCAAGCAGGCCGAAGAGGCCGCGCCGCAGGAAACCGTGAAGGCGCCGCTGACCGCACCGGCCGAGCCCGCCGACCGCGAGGGCTGGAATGCCTATCTCAGCGACGTGGTGCAACGCAACATGGACGGCGTGAACAACACGCCCTACGTGTACACGCTGCCGCCGGACAGCGATCCGACCTTTGAAGGCGCGTTCGAACGGCAGAAGGAAAAGGCCTTCGCCGACGTGCAGAACCGCGTGCTGCCGGGCAACATGCTGGCCTACGGCGGCCCGGCATCGGCCAAGATCGCAGACATGATGGTGAATGCTTTCACTGGCGTGCAGCCCGACTCGATGAAGGGGGTGAAGGTACTGTTCATCGGCAACGTCGCCGACGATGCGCGCGTGCGGCCGGTGGTGACGCCATCGGGCGCCACATACGTGTTCGTGGAAGCCAAGTAATCCGCCTGCGTGCCGGGTCTGTCGCCGGGCACCGGTTCAGCCATGGCACTGATCATCCACGACAGCTGCATCAACTGCGACGTGTGCGAGCCGGCCTGTCCGAACCAGGCGATCGCGCAGGGGGACACCGTGTACGTGATCGACCCGGCCCGCTGCACCGAATGCGTGGGCCATTTCGATGAACCGCAGTGTGTGATGGTGTGCCCGGTGGAGTGCATCGATCCCGACCCGGCGCATGCGGAAAGCCGCGACGTGCTGCTGGCCAAATTGGCACGGCTGCAGGACCAGGCGGCATGATGATGACCTTCATTCGCCGTGCCGTCCTGCTGTTCGCACTGCTGCTGCCGGTCAGCGGTCTGTACGCAGCGGACGGCCCGCTGGCGGCCAAACCATCCGGTGCGGCCATTGCCTCGGCGCATGCGCTGGCTACCGATGCCGGCATGGACACCTTGCGCAAGGGCGGCAATGCCTTCGATGCGGCGGTCACCGTGTCGGCGGTGCTGTCGGTGGTGGAGCCGATCAGTTCCGGGCTTGGCGGGGGTGGCTTCTTCCTGCTGCACGATGCGCGCAACGGCAAGGACGTGTTCGTGGATGCGCGCGAGACCGCACCGGCAGCGGCCACCCCGCAGGCGTACCTGGACAAGGACGGCCAACTGGACCGCGACCGCGCCGAAAACGGTCCATGGGCCGCCGGCATTCCGGGTCTGCCGGCCGGGCTGGTGCACATGTCCGAACGCTATGGCCGGCTGCCGCTGAAAACGGCGCTGGAACCGGCGATCCGCCTGGCGAGGGACGGGTTTCCGGTGTACGGACGCTTGGCCCGCGGCTACAGCCAGCGTGCGGCGGTGATGGAACGCTATCCCGGAACCCGCGCAGTGTTTCTGGCGAACGGTCGTGCGCCGGAAGAAGGCGACATCCTGCGCCAACCGGACTTGGCGGCCACATTGCAGCGCCTGGCCGATGGCGGCTTCGATGGGTTCTATCGCGGCGTGACTGCGCGTCGCCTGTTGGCCGGGGTGAAGGCCGAAGGTGGCCAATGGACCGCGCAGGAACTGGCCGGTTACCGAGTGGTGGAACGCGAACCAATCCGCTTCCGCTATGAAAACTGGGAGGTGGTGACCGCGCCACCACCGTCGTCGGGTGGCGTGGCGCTGGCGCAGATGCTGCAGATCCTGGAACCCTACGACCTGCCGGCCTTGCCGCAGGCGCAGCGGGTGCATCTGGTCACCGAGGCGATGCGTCGTGCGTATCGGGATCGCACCTTCTATCTGGGCGATCCGGATTTCGTGCGCATCCCGATACGCACGTTGACCAGCCCGGACTACGCCGCCGGCCTGCGCGCGACCATCCATCCGGACAAGGCCACCCCCAGCGCGCTGCTGTCAGGCCAGCCCACGCCGCTGGAAGACGACGAGACCACGCATTTCTCCATCATCGATGCCGAGGGCAACCGAGTCGGTGCCACCCAGACGGTCAACCTGCTGTACGGCTCGGGCCTGATTCCGCCCGGTACCGGCGTGCTGCTGAACAACGAGATGGACGATTTCGCGCTGCGTCCGGGCACGCCGAATGCGTTCGGCGTGATGGGCTTCGCCGCCAATGCCCCGCAGCCGGGCAAGCGCATGCTCAGTTCGATGACGCCCACCTTTCTCGCCTCCGACCGCACCGTCGCGGTGCTGGGCACGCCTGGCGGTTCGCGCATCATCACCATGGTGCTGCTGGGCATTCTGGGCTACGCCGACGGGCTGACCGCGCAGCAAGTGGCGGCGTTGCCGCGCTATCACCATCAATGGCTGCCGGATGCGCTGGACATCGAAAAACAGGCCTTACCGGCCGAGGTGGTACAAGCGCTGCGCAGCATGGGCCACACCGTGAACGTGCCTGGCGAAGCCACAGATGGCCGCCGCTCCAGCGATGCCTGGGGCAATCTGCAGACCGTGGCTTGGGACCGGCACACCGATACCCTGGATGCCGGCACCGACCCGCGCAACCCGGTCGGCAAGGCTGACGTGATGGCCGGTTCCCGGCCATAATCCGCACCGGGCAACAGGCAGGGCAGGGATCAGGGGATGAGTGAGGACTCCGACGGCAAATCCGGCCATCGCTGGTATCACCATCTGCCGCCGAAACTGGCGGCGATGGTGGTGTTCCTGGTGGCATTGACCACGCTGCTGGGCAACCTGTTCGAGCTGAACGAAAAGCGCCAGCATGTCGTCGCGCCGGACGCCCCCGCAGCAGCGCCCCCGCCGGCGCCGGTCGCGAACCCGCAGCAGCCGGCTGTCGCGCCGATCCGGGCACCTGTGGTCACCGCACCAGTGCCGTATCGCATCGCCATCGACCGGATTGCAGTGAAGCAGGATGGCTCGCCCGGTACCACCGATTGGCGTTTCACCGTGGTGGCCAATGGCGAACCGCTGTTCGCCTTCCAGCAGGATGGATTGAACGATGTGGCCGGCAGCAACATCGCCGTGCCGGAGCAGGCGCATGCCAAGTTGCGCCTGCTGCCGGGGCAGACTGTTACCGTGACTGTGCAGGGTTGGCGATTGAGCCGCCTGCGCACGCCCACCGACACCCCGGATGTCACCGGCCAGGCAGTGGTGTCCGGCAATGAGGGCAGCCTGCCGGTGGTGGTGAAGGCGGCCGAGGACTCGGGCGGCTCGTTCACCTTCTATCTGGATCTGCAGCCGATGGCGTCGGCAACCGCGGCAACGCCCTAGATCGCGCCGGTGCCGATGCTGGCAAGCCGCGCCGTGCGGCGTAGAATCGGCGCATGAAACTCTGGTCGATCATCGGTAATTCGCAGAAACTCGATGGCGGCGCCATGTTCGGCAACGCGCCGCGCGCGCTGTGGTCGCGCTGGACCGCGGTGGATGACGCCAACCGCATCGACCTGGCCTGCCGGGCCTTGCTGGCCAGCCCGCTGAACGGCAGGACGGTGCTGTTCGAAACCGGCATCGGCGCATTTTTCGAACCGGATCTGCGGCAGCGCTACGGCGTGGTGGAAGACCGGCACGTGCTGCTGGATTCGCTGGCCGAAGCCGGTTTTTCGCACGAGCAGATCGACGTGGTGGTGCTGAGCCATCTGCATTTCGATCATGCCGGCGGATTGCTGGCCGCGTGGCAGGACGGGCAACCGCCGCGGCTGCTGTTTCCCAATGCCATCTTCGTGGTCAGTGCCGCCTGCTGGGAGCGCGCCCGTCATCCGCACGCGCGCGACCGCGCCAGCTTCATCCCCGAACTGCCGGCGCTGCTGGAAGCCAGCGGGCGCCTGCAGATCGTGGACGGCGTCCATTGCCCCGCGCTGGGCGAATCGGTGCGCTTCCATTACAGCCAGGGCCACACGCCGGGACTGCTGCTGTCGGAGATTGTCGGGCCGCTGACGGTGGACGGACAGCCGCACGGCGGCGTGGTGTTCTGCGCCGACCTGGTTCCCGGGCGGCCCTGGGTGCACGTGCCGATCACCATGGGCTACGACCGCAATGCCGAACTGCTGATCGACGAAAAACAGGCCTTCCTGAAGGACATGCTGGCGCGCGAGGTGCATCTGTTCTTCACCCATGATCCGGGCTGCGCGCTGGCACAGCTGACCTGCGATGCCAAGGGCCGTTTCGGCACCACCCACGAGCAGGAGCGGTTGCAGGCGCGGAGTCTGGGATGACCGCGCCGGCATGGCGCTTCGCTGCCCGGCTGGCCTGCGCGATGTCCATGCTGTTCGCCTGCGCGACAGGGCCCGCGCAGGCTGACGACGAGCGGGTGCGGCCGCAAGGGCAGCCCAGCACTGTATCGGCATTGGTCGATGCCGACTTCGGCGTGTCGACCCGGCAGCCGGGTCTGCGGCGTCGTGTGCAGATGTACCAGTGGCAGCGCGATGGGGTTGGCTATCGCGCGCTGTGGAGCGAGCGCTGGATCGAGTCGAGTGGACATGACCGCGCGCATGCCAATCCGCCGGCGCCGTCCATTGCAGGCCGCAGCTGGATGGCCGAGCGCATCACCCTGGATGGACATCCGCTGGATGCGGACACCGTGCGGCAGTTGGGACGCTGGCAGCGCTTCCGTCCCGGGTTTTCGCGGCTGTCCGGGCGCCAGTCCGCCACGTTCCAGCCCGAGGGCGACGGCCTGGGCAGTGCCGAAAACCCGATGGCGCCGGCGATCGGCGATCTGCGCATCCAATGGGAGGAGTTGCGCTTGCCGCCCCTGGCCGACAAACTGAACCTGCACCAGGGGCGGTGGGTGCTGATTGCCGGTGCGACAGCGGCATCGGACAGTCCGCTTGCTGCTGCCGAGCCTGTCGCGGTGGTCGGATTCGGCTGGTCCTGGCCGCGCCGGGGCAGCTGGTTGCTGTTGCTTGCAGCCGCGGCCTGGCTGCTGTGGCGGCGCTGGCGCGCATGATCGGCCTGCAGTCGGCCTTGAACGCACGTCGGCGTGAGCAATGCTGGTTGCAGCACCGCCAGGCCGGCCGGCGCTGGCGCATCGGATGGTGGGCCGCCTGCAGCGTGGCGCTGACGGCAGGCATCCTGTTCGGCTGGGTGGAAGCTGCCGGCTTTGGCTGGATCGAACGCTGCCTGCAGTGGCCGTTGCTGTGCGTGGGCGTGGGCGCCGGCATGGCATGGCTGTGGATGCAGCGGCGGTTGCAGGCCGCGTGGCACGCGTGGCGTGCTGGCTGGTGGGCAGCGCAGCCGTTGCCTGCCGGTGTGCATGGCATCGCCATGGGCCTGCTGGCGATGCTGCTGGCGCTGCCGCTGATGGCCGGCATGGTGTTGCCGTTCGCTGCAGTTGCATGGCGCCATCCGCAATCCGCATCGGGATGGCTGCTGGCCTTGCTGTTGCTGGGGATCGTGATCGGCAGCGTGGCCAGCATCGCGATGGCGCTGCGCCCGGCATCGACGCGGCCTCGTTCGGGCCTGATCCCGCGGCGCACGCCGGTGTTCGGCATCGGGTGGTTGCAGGGAGCAGGACCGTCCCTGCCGGCCGTGCTGCACTGGCAGCAGCGTGAGGCGATGCAACACTGGCGCACCGGCCATGCTGCGGCGTGGATCGTGCTGCCGCTGCTGGCGATGCCGGGCAGCACGCCCCCGGGCACGTTGATCGGGGCAATGCTGGGCCTGGGTTCGGCCATTTGGTGTGCGGGAGGATTGCGCGCTGCGTGGCAGACCCGACAAGCGCTTACCCGGCTGTTGGCGGCAACATCGTGCGATCCGGTTCGCATCCGTGCTGCCGCGTGGCGCTATCCGTTGTTCGTGGCGCTGGCCGGCCTGGCGATGGCCGGCCTGGCATGCTGGTTGGCGGACGTGTCATTCGTCTGGCTGGCGGCGTGGATGGCACTCGCTCTGCTGGCGGCCGTCGGCGGGTGATGGCGATGCGTGCGCCGGTATTGCAGGTCCAAGACGTGCAGGCGCGACACGGCCATCGCCCGGTGCTGGGCGGGGATACCGCGGACGAAGGCATCCGGCTGCGGCTCGACGCCGGCGAATGGCTCGCGCTGATCGGCCCCAACGGCTGCGGAAAAACCACGCTGCTGCGCTGCATCGCCGGCATCCACCCACTGCATGCGGGCCACATCCGCGTGCTGGGCCACGACCTGCGCACGCAGCCACTGCAGGCCAAGGACCGACTGGGCATGGCGATCGCGCCGGAGGCCTTGCCGGCGCTGCTGTCCGCGCGCGAATGCCTGCAGCTGTTTGCAGCCGCGCGCGGATTGCGAACCGTTCCGCAGGCCAGTCTGGATCTGCTGGAAGCGCTCGGGTTCATGCCGTGGCTGGATTGGCGGGTCGGCTCGCTGTCGCTGGGTGGCCGGCAGAAACTCGGCATCGCACTGGGCTTGCTGGGCGAACCGCCGCTGATGTTGCTGGACGAGCCGCTGAACGGCCTGGACCTGCGCAGCGCGGCCGCGTTGAAGCAGCACTTGCGGCAACGCGTGGCCGATGGAACGGCCGTGCTGATGGCCACGCATGCGCTGGATGCGGCCGAACGGCATGCTACCCGTGCGCTGGTCCTGCTGGATGGACGTCTGGCCGCGGAATGCGATGCCGCAACGCTTGCGGCGATCCGTGCCGATCCGCAGCGCTCGCTGGAACAGGTGCTGCTGGACGCGCTGCCTGCGCCTGGCACCGGTGCGCAGGGTTGATCGGCATCGCAGTAGACTGCACATCCCCCGCATCATCGAGACCTCCCATGACCACCCGCGCCTACGGCGTCACCGCCGCCGATGCCCCTTTCGTGTCCATGCCGATCCAGCGCCGTGCGCCGGGCCCGCGCGATGTGCAGATCGACATCGCCTACTGCGGCCTCTGCCATTCGGACCTGCATACCGCGCGTTCGGAATGGGCCGGCACGCTGTATCCCTGCGTGCCGGGGCATGAAATCGTCGGCACGGTCAGTGCCGTCGGTTCGGATGTGACCACCTTCGCGGTGGGCGAGCTGGTGGGCGTGGGCTGCCTGGTCGACAGCTGCAGGCACTGCGCCGCCTGCAACGACGGACTGGAGCAGTATTGCGAGAACGGCTTCGTCGGCACCTACAACGGGCCCAGCGCGGATGCGCCCGGACACACGCTGGGCGGCTATTCGCAGCGCATCGTGGTGGATGCCGATTTCGTGCTGGCCATCCGCCATCCGCGCGAGCAGCTGGCCGCGGTTGCGCCGCTGCTGTGCGCGGGCATCACCACCTATTCGCCACTGCGGCACTGGGGGGCAGGGCCGGGCAAGAAGGTCGGCGTGGTCGGCATCGGCGGGCTGGGACACATGGGCATCAAGATCGCGCACGCGCTGGGTGCGCACGTGGTCGCCTTCACCACCTCCGAGGGCAAGCGCCAGGATGCCCATCATCTCGGTGCGGACGAGGTGGTGGTATCGCGCGATGCGGAGGCGATGGCCGCGCACCGCAACAGCTTCGACCTGATCCTGGACACGGTCGCCGCCAGTCACGATCTGGATGCCTACACCACCTTGCTGAAACGCGACGGCACCCTGGTGCTGGTCGGCGTGCCCGAGCATGCACACCCGTCGCCGAACGTCGGCGGTCTGATCTTCAAGCGTCGCGCCATTGCCGGATCGCTGATCGGCGGCATCGCCGAAACCCAGCAGATGCTGGATTTCTGTGCGCAGCACGGCATCGTGTCGGACATCGAACTGATCGCCGCCGACGGCATCGATGCCGCCTATGCCCGCATGGTCAAGAGCGACGTGAAATACCGCTTCGTGATCGACTGCGCCACCATGGGCGACTGAGCAACTACACCGCCGGCGTGCCGAACAGGCGGTCGCCGGCATCGCCCAGGCCGGGCAGGATGTAGCCGTGCTCGTTCAGGCCGCGGTCGATCGCGGCCACGTACACCTCGATGTCCGGATGCGCGGCTTCCAGCGCCTGCAGCCCTTCCGGCGCGGCCACCAGGAACAGCGCCTTGATGCGGCGGCAACCGGCGTCCTTCAGCATCGTCACGGCGGCAGTCGCGCTGCCGCCGGTGGCCAGCATCGGGTCGATCAGCAGCGCGGTTCGCTGGTCCATGCGGTCGGCGAGGCGTTCGTAATAGCCTTCCGGCTGCAGGGTTTGTTCATTGCGGCGCAGGCCGATCACGCTGACCGGCGTCGATGGCAGCAGCGATTGCACGCCCGGCAGGAAGCCCAGGCCGGCCCGCAGGATCGGCACCAGGGTCAACGAATCGCCGTGCACGCAATCCACATCCACCTCGCCACACCACGCCTGGACCTTGCCGGGCACCACCGGAGATCGGTGCTCACGTCGCGCAGCAGGCCCAGCTTGTGCTTGACCAGCGGATGGCGCGACTGGAAGGTTTTCATGGCGATGCCGGCAGCGACGGACGCATCAGCTTAACGGAGCGGACCGCCAGCACCAATGCCAGGGCTCGTACACGATGCCGTGCCGGTTGCCGCGCGGATAGCTGAGGTGGAAGCCGAACGCGGCTGCGTTGTCCATCAGCCAGCGGAATGCGACGGTGTTTTCGAATGATTCCTCGGCCGGCGGTTCGCCGGGCGTGCCGATGTCCAGCGCCCGACCGCCGTGGTGCTCGCTGAAGCCGGGCGCTGCATTCACGCTCAGGATGTCGGACACCGACAGGCCGCGTGCCTGCTTGCGGGCGAAGATGCCCAGCTGGTAGTCGTGGCTGCGATAGCCGGAAATCGCGTCCAGTGGCACGCCATCGCGCAGGGCAGCCATGTGCATCGCCTGCCAGGCGCGCGCGGCGTCGCGGCGCAGCCACAACGGGCGGCTGTAGCGATCGAACCCGGCCAGTTGCAGCCGTGCCGGCTCGGGTTCCAGCGCCAGGCCGCTGTCCGTGGCATAGGTTTCGGCATCGATGCCCAGCAAGTCCAGACGTTGCTGCAGCCGATGCAGCGGCAACGTGGCGGCAGGGTCGCGCGGCAGGCGTTCGTCCAGCCGATCCAGCAGGGTCACGATGCCGGGGGTGCGTTGCCAATCCGGCATCAAACCCGTGATGCCATTGTCGCCAGCGGCTGCCAGATAGCGGCCATCGTGCTTGCGCCGCAGCAGCCAGCGTGCACGGGCCAGATGCCGGGCATCGTGACTGCGCCGCGCCGGGCACAGCCACGCCGGACACGCCTCGATGTCGGCGGCATTCAGCAGACTATGCGGGCGAACGTGCATTCGGGCAGATTACCGCGCAGCGGCCGCATCCGACAGCGCTTCAAGCAACCGCTGCGGATGTTCCACGCTCAACAGCAGGCGACGTCCGTCGTGCGCGGGCAGCAGCAGAACCTTGCGGTGCGTGGTGAGCAGCACGAAGGCACGGTTGCGGTCGCGCAGCAGGAAATGGCCCATCGACAATCCCGGTAGCGAGGTGCCGAACGTCTTCACGAAGGGACGCAGCTCGGTGCGTTCGTCCAGATCGTCGACGTGGGCCGCATCGATGTCGAGTGAAGCACATGGCACCATTCGGGTGTGCACGCCCGCGCGAACATGCAACATGCCATCGGCAACGGTCACGCTGCGCCGCCGCCATGTCAGCCACATGATCCACGCAACCAACACCAGCAAGGGCACCAGCCAGGCCAGCGCAATCGGTTCGTTGCGGGCTATGGCCATGGTGGACGCAGCAATGATTCCGACCGGCACCAGCAGAATCGCTCCGGCCATGGGGTTGGCGACGGGCGTGATCTCGAAAGACCTAATCGGCATCATCGGCTTGCTCCGTCGACTGGGTTGCATCGGATGTGCGCAAGCGCCCGGCCTTGCGCAGCGCATCGCGCAGCACGTATTCGATCTGCGCGTTCAGGCTGCGCAATTCGTCGTCGGCCCAACGTTGCGCGGCCTCCAGCACCTCCACGCTGATGCGCAGCGGATAGGCCTTCTTGCCGCTCATGCGCGGCGCGTCCCGATACCGGTGCGTGCGGCGCGCAGCCGCAGCCACGCCGACACGCCCAAGGCATTCACCAGCACCGCTGCTGCGATCACGATGCCGGTGGCGTGCCGCGCTGTGCTGCCGGACAGATGCAGTGCCACGGCCGCCGTCAGCAGCACGGCACCGGCCAGCAGCACGTGCACGGCCAGCAGCCGCGACGCCGGCAACCGTGGTCGGTTGGCCAGCCACAGACCGGACAGCAGGACCGGCAGGGCAGTCAGCGCGAACAGGATCGCCAGCATGGCTCAGTACAGCGTGCCGGCATTGACGATCGGCTGGGTCGCGCGCTCGCCGCACAGCACCACCAGCAGATTGCTGACCATCTGCGCCTTGCGCTCCTCGTCCAGCTGCACGGTGCCTTTCTTCTGCAGTTCGTCCAGCGCCATTTCCACCATGCCCACCGCGCCGGCCACGATGCGGGTGCGGGCGGCGATGATGGCGTTGGCCTGCTGCCGCTGCAGCATGGCCTGGGCGATTTCCGGGGCGTATGCCAGATGGCTGATGCGCGCGTCGATGACCTGCACGCCGGCATCGGCCAGCCGTTCCTGCAATTCCTGTTTCAGATGCTGTCCGACTTCCACCGCGTGGCTGCGCAGCGCCAGCTGGCCGTCCTCGTGCTGGTCGTAGGGGTAGCTGGTGGCCATCGCACGCAATGCCGATTCGGCCTGGATGTGCACGAAACTCTCGTAGTCGTCGACGTTGTACACGGCCTCGGAGGCATCCACCACCTGCCACACGATCACGCTGGCGATCTCGATCGGGCTGCCGTCCAGCTCGTTCACCTTCAATTTGCTGCTTTCGAAGTTGCGCACGCGCTGGCTGATTCGCTTCTTGCCGTAGAAGGGATTGTTCCAGCGCAGGCCGGTGTCCTTCACCGTGCCGACGTACTTGCCGAACAGGTTCAACACCGCGACCTGGTTCGGCTCCAGCATGTAGAACCCCATCAGGCAGAAGAACACCACGGCGCCCAGCACGCCCAATCCGACCAGCATCGGGAACGAGATCGGTGGCGAGGCCAGCGTTTTCAGCATCAGCACGCCGATCGCCAAGCCGACAATCAGCAGCGCCAACAGGGTGGTGATGCCGGGCAGGGAACGGATCGGCTTCTCTTTCATTGCACGGACTCGTGTCGTTGATAAAAAGATATCAAAAAGATATCAAATTAAATATGGAAGTCAAGCCGCGTCGTGCCAAGCCCTGCAACCCGACATCGACTCCGACAACGGCCTATGGAATCACGTGAAAAATGGGCGCCGGGCTGAATTCGCCGGTTACGTACAGCCCGCCGCCGCCTGCACTCCAGGTCAGCGCCTCGGCCTTCGGCACCAGCGGAATCGGGATGCGTTGCGGTGGATTGGCGGCAGCCTGGGCCCAACCCGTGGCCGGATGGCGGGCGTGGATCAGGATCGCGCCGTAGCTCAGCACTGCCAGCCGCGAACCATCGGGCGACACGTCGGCGGCGGTGATCTGGTTGGCCGGAACGCCGCCCACGGTCGCATCGGACTGAACGCCTTCGGCCGGCCGCAGGTGCGCCAGCAACCGGGCGGTGAGCACCGTGCGCGGATCGCCGGGCCGCAACGGCAGCGCATACAGTTCGGCCGGTTGGCGTTTCTTGGTGAGCAACAGCACCAGCCCGCGTTCGGCATCCACGGCCACGGCCTCGCAGTCGCGTGGGCCGTCCGGCCAGCGGAACACGATCGACCATGCCGGCTTCAGCGATCCGGCCTGCAGCCGGTCCGGTTCGGGCAGCACGTGCAGTTGCAGGGTCTTGCGCAGACCGCCGTTGTCGCCGGTGTCGGCGATCAGCAGATACGGCCTGCCATCCAGTTCGAAGGCAGCCAGATCCTCCCAGTCGGTATGCGGGACGGCATCCACACGCACGCTGGTCAGCAGCCGTCCCAGCCGCGAGATGGCATGCAGATGCGGCGAGTGGCCGCCATCGTTGATCACCCACAGCGTATCGCTGTAGCGGCGGGACGTGGCCATGCCGCTGATCTCGTCCAGCTGTTCCGCCATCACCATGCCTGCCAGACGCACGCTGGGCGCGTCGGCATTGGCACCGCATCCGCACAGCAGCCACGTGCAGGCGAACAGTGCGGCGACGGCACGGGGGAAAAGCTGCGTCATCGCCACAGCTTGGCAGATCGGCGCTGCATGTGGAATCCGCGCAGCGACCGTCACGCCGGATCGCTACACTGTCGTGTCTCCGACTGCCTGCGCATCCGCCGTGTCGACCACCTCCGATCCCGATACCTACGCCGTGTATTTCTTTCCGCAGGCGCTGGAAGCCCTGGGCGATCCGGTCAAGCCCTACGTGACCGATCCGGACACGGCACCGTACATCATATGCGAGGAAATCGACACCGCCGGTGCCTTCGTCGAGCTGACCGTGCAGTCGGTCGATGCGCAGGGCACGGTGCAGATGGTGGAGCTGATGGTGCCGACCAACATGGTGAAACTGGTGGTATCGCGCCCGTCGAGCGGCCGGTTCGGATTCCGGCCGAATGCAGCGCAGCCTCCCGCCGGCATCAGCACCGCCTGAGCGGCGCTGAGCGAAGCGGTGCCCGGCGGTCGTTTCAGGATTCGCCGATCCAGCCGTTGAGCAGGTCGGCGAATTCGTCGGCATGCTCTTCCTCCTGCGCCAGGATGTGCATGAGCATGCGCTTGGTGGTGGTGTCCTTGTCGCCGATGAAATCGATCATCTCGCGGTAGCTGTCGATGGCGATGCGTTCGGCGATCAGGTCCTCCCGCACCATGTCCTTCAGGTCGGTGCCGGGCTGGTATTCGGCGTGCGCGCGGGCGGTCAGGGTGTCCGGATTCAGGTCGGGCTCGCCGCCAAGCTGCACGATGCGCTCGGCGATTTCGTTGGCATGTTCCAGTTCCTGCTGCGCATGCTCCAGGAATTCGCCTTTCACCGCGTCGGCCAGCATGCCCTGGGCCATGAAGTAGTGGCGATAGTAGCGCAGCACGCAGACCCACTCGGTAGCCAATGCCTCGTTCAACTTGCGGATGACCGTCTCGCGGTCCGCACGATACGTTTCTGTGATGGCGCCATCCTCCACCTGCTTGCGCGCATTCCGGCGCAGGGTGGCAACGTCGGTGAAGGTCGCGCCGCCTGCCGGGTTCGCACTCGTGCCGCCGCTTCCGGCCCTGGCCTTGTCTGTGTCATTGCCGTGCTTGTGCTTGCCGTGATCGCTGTTCATGGAAACTCCGTTGGGAGGTAAAAAAAACGCCTGATCAGGCGACGTGCTGCAGCATGGCTTCGGCCGTGGACACGCGCAGCTCGCCCGGATCCTCGACCGCGATGGCCTGCACCACGCCATCGTCGGCGAGCAGCGCGAAACGTTTGCAGCGTTGGCCCATGCCGAACGCGCTGGCGTCCATTTCCACACCCAGCGCCTTGGTCAGCGCGGCATTGCCGTCGGCCAGCATCATCAGGCCCGATGGCGCACCGCTGGCCTTGCCCCAGGCCTGCATCACGAACGGGTCGTTGACCGACAGGCACGCCACCTGCACGCCCTGATCCTGAAACGATCTGAAGTGCTCGATGTAGCCGGGCAGGTGCTTTTCCGAGCACGTCGGGGTGAAGGCGCCAGGCACGCCGAACAGCACGATGCGCCGGCCGTCGAACAGATTGCCGGTATCGATCTGCTCGATGCCGGAATCGCCGATGCGCTGCAGCACCACTTCGGGAATGCGTTCGCCGATCTGGATGGTCATGGAGAATCCGTGGAGGAGAAAGCATCAGTGTGGACGGGCGCATGCGAATGCCGCGTCAATGCCGCAGGGAAGCGGTTCGTGCCACACTGGAAGGCGATGGCGGCCGCCTCCGGCCGCAGGCGGAGCAGCGATGCAATTCAAGGATTACTACCAGATCCTGGGCGTGGAACCGAACGCCGGCGAGGCCGAGATCAAGACGGCCTACCGTCGTCTGGCGCGCAAGTACCATCCCGATGTGAGCAAGGAAGCCGGCGCGGAGGAGCGTTTCAAGGAGGTCAACGAGGCCTACGAGGCACTGCGCGATCCGGCCAAGCGCAAGGCCTACGACCAGCTGCGCGCACAGGGCTACCGGCCCGGGCAGGAGGTGCCGCCGCAGGGCGGTTTCGGGGGGGGCGGACATCCGGATGTGGATTTCAGCGAGATCTTTTCCGGCGGCGGGGCAGGTGGCGGTTTTAGCGACTTCTTCGAGGAGCTGTTCGGTCGACGTGCCGGTACGCATGGACAATCGGGTGGTCCGGGCTTCGGACAAGGCGGTCGGCCGGGCGGCGTGCCGCGTGACACCCGCGCCAAGCTGGCGGTGCCGCTGGAGGCGGTGTATCAAGGCGACAGCGTGCGCATTGCGGTGAACGGCCGCTCCCTGGACGTGCGCGTGCCGAAGGGCATCCGGCCGGGGCAGGTGATCCGGCTGGCGGGACAGGGGGCGGGCGGCGGCCATCTGTTGCTGGAAGTGGATTACGCGGCGCATCCGCAATTCGAGGTGGATGGCGGCAACATCATCCACGTGCTGCCGGTGGCACCGTGGGAGGCGGCACTGGGTGCCACCATCAGCGTGCCCACCCTCGGTGGTCCGGTGGAACTGAAAATCCCGGCCGATTCCGAAGCCGGGCGCAAGCTGCGATTGCGCGGCCGCGGCCTGCCATCGGCGACGGGTGCGGCCGGCGACCAGATCGTGGAGCTGGAAGTGCTGGCGCCGCGGGCCGGCACCGAAGCGCAGCGCCAAGCCTATCGCGAGTTGCAGGCGGCCTTCGACGGCAGCGGTTGGCGTCGCGCCTGATCGGGATCGGTCAGCGCCCGATGTCCTGGATCGCCGTGCGCAACTGGATGAAGCGCCGTTTCGACTCGGCATCCATGTGTGCGTGTTCGACGCTGCGCAGTACCGCGAGTGCCTTGACGGCATTGCTGCTGTGATCGTGCAGCAGGCTGGCTGCCTGCAAGACCCAGTTCGGCGACTGCGCATCATCCGGCCACCCCTGCAGCATTGCCAGGCGCAGCCCGGCAAGCAGGCGTGGCTGGTCGCTACGCTCCGCCAGATCGGCCGGTGCGTTGCCTTGTTCGGTCCCGCCCGGCACTGACCCGGGATCGGTTTCCAGGGCCTTGCGCAGCAGGACGAGCGCGCGCGCCTTGCTGATCGGTCAGCAGTCGGCCGATGTACAGGCGGTAATGCCCGGCCTGGCGTGTGTCCCACGGCTCCCCGGACAGCAGGTCGTGGTAGGCCTCGTGCACGGCCAGTCCGGCGGCACGTCCCAACACTTCGGCGCGCAGCCAATCCGGGGCACGGTCGGGGCGTCCATCCTCGATGTAACGCCGGGCCTGCTCGACGATGCGCGGATACATCAGGCTGCTGGGTATGAGCGATCCGAATGCGGAACGGCGCCTGTGCATCAGCACGCCCGCATGGAGCGCTGGATCATGTGAAGCATCCCCTGCAGGATGGTTCAACGCTAGGTCGCGACACCCTCGCCCAGCATCTGGCGGATGATAGCCACCAGTTCCGGTTCCTTGATCGGCTTGTTGATGTAGGCCTTGGCGCCCTGACGCATGCCCCACACGCGATCGGTGTCCTGGTCCTTGGTGGTGACCATCACGATCGGGATGTGCTTGGTGGTGGCTTCGCGGCTGATCATGCGGGTGGCCTGGAACCCGTTCAGGTTCGGCATCACCACATCCATGAGGATCAGGTCGGGCAGATCGCGCTTGGCCCGTTCCACGCCGGATGCCCCGTCCTCCGCGATGGAGACTTCGTGGCCCAGCGCTTCCACGATGCGGCGCATGCCGGCAATCTGGATGGGCGAGTCGTCGACGATCAGGATGCGTGCCATGTGTGTCCAGTCCCCTCGCGGTTGCGGGTCGATTGTACAGCCTTGCGGGCTGCTTGCTACAGCGTCACCAGCGTGCGCCCCAGCGAGTCCCCGCGCAGCATGCGATGGAACACGGCCGGCAGGCCCTGCAGGTCGGTTTCGGCGGTGCAGATGCGCTGCAGATCGCGTGGTTTCCAGTCGCTGGCCAGGCGCGCCCACACGCTGTCGCGGATGTCGCGCGCGGTGCCGGCCGAGGCCACGCCGACGAGCGACACGCCGCGGATGATGAACGGCATTACCGTGGCCACCAGTTCCGGTGATGCGGCCAGCCCGGCACTGGCAACGTTGCCGTAGGGGGCGGTCTGCGCCAGCAGGCTGGCCAGCATCGGGCCGCCGACGTTGTCCAGGCCGCCGCCGAATCGCGCCGATGCCATTGCCGCGGTGGTGGCCAGTGCGTCGCGCCCCAGCACCGCTGCCGCACCCAGCGAGAGCAGATACTCCTTCTGTTCGGTCTTGCCGCTGATGGCATGCACCGTGTAGCCCGCCTGGCTGAAAATGGCCACGGCCAGCGATCCGACGCCGCCGCTGGCGCCGGTCACGGCCAGAGGGCCGAGGTCGGGCGTTTGCCGGTTGTCCTGCAAGCGCAGCAGTGCCAGTGCGGCGGTGAAACCGGCGGTGCCCAGAATCATCGCTTCGCGCAGGCTCAGGCCCTGCGGCAGTCGTACAGCCCATTTCGATTCCAGGCGCGCGTACTGGCTGTAGCCACCATCGCGGGTTTCGGACAGGCCGCAGCCGGTGACCAGCACCGCATCGCCCTCGCGGAAAGCGGGATCGCGCGATTGCACCACGTGACCGGCCACGTCGATGCCGCCGATCAGCGGAAAGCGGCGCAGGATCTTGCCCTTGCCGGTGCCGGCCAGTGCGTCCTTGTAGTTGACCGACGAGTGGGCGGTGCGGATGACGATCTCGCCCGGCGACAGCTCGTCGATCGACACCTGTTCGATGCCGCTGCGGTAGCCATCGGCATCGTCGTGGATGCGGAAGGCGTCGAAACGTTGCGGAAGGGTCATGAGGCCTCCTGCAGCACGGCCTGGCTGCGGCGTTTTTCATCGAGCCATTTCTCGGACTGGCCCGGCAGATAGTCGCGCATCCAGGCGAACAAGGCGTCCATGTCGTTGCCGTGCCACAGGTCCTGGCGCTGTTCCGGGTGCAGGAAGCGCTCGACCACCATGGTGTCGAGCATCGTCATCAACGGCTGCCAGTAGCCCTCCACGTCCAGGAATGCGCACGGCTTGCGGCCCAAACCGAGCTGGCGCCAGGTCAGCATCTCGAACATCTCGTCCAGCGTGCCGAAGCCGCCGGGCAGGGCGATGAAGGCATCGGACAGGGTGAACATGCGCAGCTTGCGCGCGTGCATGGAATCGACCACGTCCAGCCGGGTCACGCCGTGGTGGGCCACCTCCAGATCGACCAGCTGCTGCGGAATCACGCCGATCACTTCGCCGCCGGCCTGCAGCGCGGAGTCGGCCACGATGCGCATCAGGCCGACACTGCCGCCGCCGTACACCAGTGCCTGGCCGCTGCGCGCGATGCGCTCGCCCAGTGCACGCGCCGCGGCTGCGTAGGCCGGTCTGGTGCCGGGATTGGAGCCGCAGTACACGCAGATCGTTTTCATGCCAGGGTCCTGTCGGAATGGGTCATGGACAGCTGCGGCGAGGCGCGTGCAGCCGAATCCGGCGATGCCGGACCGCCCCAGCGCAACCGAGGCCGCCCGTGTGATGCGGACGATGCCGCTTCATCTGGCAGGCCCGTCAATCAAGTGGAGCGGCCATGCCTGTCGAAGCGGTTGGACTTCCGAGCGCAGATCTTCCAGCGCGTTCCAGATCTTGTGCTGGCCCAGGATCGGGTAGGCACCATCGGCCACCTCCGCCGGCAATGCGGCATTCTGGGCATTGCTTGGTTCCTGGTCTTCAGCCAGCCGCAGCCAGTCGGCCTGGTACGCGTACGAGAAGGCGCGATAGCGTGCCCGGATCTCCTCCAGCATCGCAGCGACGTCGCGCAGGACCTGACCATCGGCTTCCACCTGCGTGCAGGCGGCCTGCATGGCCCTGCGTTGGGCGACGTCGGTTTCCGGAAGCGCCATGTGCGTCTGCTTCAGTTCGCCTTGTGGATGGCGCGCTTGTGCACCGCCATCGCCGCGTCGTGCACCGCTTCGGACAGCGACGGGTGCGCGTGGCAGATGCGGGCGAGATCGTCGGCGCTGCCCTTGAACTCCATCGAGATCACGCCTTCGTGCACCAGTTCGGACACGTTCGGGCCGACCAGGTGCATGCCGAGGATGCGGTCGGTTTGCGCATCGGCCAGCACTTTGACGAAGCCGATCGGCTCGGCCATCGCCACCGCCCGGCCCACCGCCGCGAACGGGAAGCTGCCGGCCTTGTATTCGACGCCATCGGCCTTGAGCTGCTCCTCGGTGCGACCGACCCAGGCGATTTCCGGTTCGGTGTAGATCACCCACGGGATGGTGTCGAAGTTGACGTGGCCGGGCAGGCCGGCGATGAGTTCGGCCACTGCGATGCCTTCCTCGAAGCCCTTGTGCGCCAGCATCGGGCCGCGCACGCAGTCGCCCACCGCCCACACGCCATCGACGCCGGTGTGGCAGTGCTCGTCCACCTCGACCTGGCCGCGCTCGTTGAGCATGACGCCGGTGCCTTCGGCCAGCAGGCCCTTGGTCGCGGCGCGTCGACCCACGGCCACCAGCAGTTTCTCCACCACCAGCTCCTGCTCGCCGCCGGCATCGGTGTACTTCACGTGCACGCCATCGTCCTTCACCTCGACGGCGGTGCACTTGCAGCCCAGCCTGATGTCCAGTCCCTGCTTTTTGAATTCGCGTGCGGCGACCTTCGACACCTCCTTGTCGGCGGCGGCGAGGAAATCGGGCATGCCTTCCAGCACGGTGACCTTGGCGCCGAGGCGGTTCCAAACGCTGCCCAGTTCCAGCCCGATCACGCCGGCGCCGATCACACCAAGCGACTTCGGCACGGCCTCGAAATCCAGCGCGCCGACGTTGTCGACGATGTGCTTGCCGTCGAACTTGGCGAACGGCAGCTCGATGGAGTCGGAACCGGCGGCGATGATCACGTTGCTGCCTTTCAGTTCCAGCGTGCTGCCGTCATGCTGCTTCACCGAAACCACGTTGCCCGGCTGCAGCGTGCCGAAACCCGAGAACGAGGCGACCTTGTTGGCCTTGAACAGCGCCGCGATGCCGCCGGTGAACTGCTTCACGATCTTGTCCTTGCGGCCGATCATGGTGCCGACGTCGATCTTCTGGTCGGCGAAGGAAATGCCGTGTTCCTTGAAGATATGGCCCATGTTCCAGTACTGGCGGCTGGAATCCAGCAGCGCCTTGGACGGGATGCAACCCACGCGCAGGCAGGTGCCACCGAGCGCCGGCTGGCCGTCCTTGCCGAGTGCGGCATCCACGCAGGCGGTCTTGAGGCCCAACTGCGCGGCGCGGATGGCGGCGTGGTAACCGGCGGGGCCGCCGCCGATCACGACGACATCGAATGCTTGTTGGGAGGCGGTCTGTTGTTCGGACATTTCAGTGTCTCCAGTTCCTTCTCCCCTTGGGAGATGGTGGCGCGCAGCGCCGGATGAGTGCAGAGGATGAAGGAAAGGGTCGAACCCTCACCCCAACCCCTCTCCCGGCAAGAGAGGGGCTTGAAGCGGATTACATGCCGAGCAGCATGCGATGCGGATTTTCCAGCTGATTCTTGATGTCGACCAGGAACAGCACCGCATCCTTGCCGTCGATGATGCGGTGGTCGTAGCTCAGCGCGATGTACATCATCGGCGCAGCCACGACCTGGCCGTTCTCGACGATCGCGCGTTCCTTGATGGCGTGCATGCCCAAAATGGCCGACTGCGGCGGATTCACGATCGGCGTGGAGAACAGCGAACCGAAGGTGCCGCCGTTGGTGATGGTGAAGGTGCCGCCCTGCAGGTCTTCCAGCTTCAGGCCTCCCTCGCGCGAGGCCTTGGCGAAGCCGGCGATGCCTTTCTCGATGTCCGCGAAAGTCATCCGCTCCACGTTGCGCAGCACCGGCGTGACCAGGCCGCGGTCGGTGGAAATGGCCACGGAGATGTCGCTGTAGCCGTGGTAGATGATGTCCTCGCCATCCACCGAGGCGTTCACCACCGGGTACTTGGCCAGCGCGTTGGCAGCGGCCTTGGCGAAGAAGCTCATGAAGCCGAGCTTGATGCCGTTGTCCTTCTCGAACTGCTCGCCCAGTTCCTTGCGCATCGCCATCACCTTGCCCAGGTTGACCTCGTTGAACGAGGTGAGCATGGCGATGGATTCCTTCGATTCCATCAGGCGTTTCGCGATCGTCTTGCGGATGCGGGTCATCGCCACGCGCTCTTCCGGGCGCGCGCCGGCAGTGCCGGCGGTCGTGTTCTGGGTGATGCCGGCAGTCTTGCCGCTGGCGTAGTTCACCAGATCTTCCTTGGTCACCGCGCCGCGGCGGCCGGTGCCCTGCACCTGCGCCGGGTCGATCTTCTGGCTTTCGGCGGTGAAACGGGCGCCGGGCGGCAGCTGGCTGGTGTCGGCGGCGTTTGCCGGCTGCGCATGCGCCGCAGGCGTGCCGCCCGCGACCGGTGCGGGCTTGGTGGAGGCCGGTGCGGCGGCGTCTGCCTTGGCAGCCTGCGCTTTCGGCTGCACTTCCTGCGCGCCGGCGGCAGGTTGTTGCGCGGCAGCGGTAGCCCCCGGTGCAGCCTTGCCGGCATCGGCAGCAGCCGGTTGCGGTGCCGATGCCTGCGCGCCTTCCTCGCTTACCGCGCCCGCTTCAATGACAGCAATGACCTGCTGGCTGGTGACCGTGGCGCCGGTGTTGAACTTGATCTCCTTCAGCACGCCGTCGGCGGGCGAGGGCACTTCCAGCACCACCTTGTCGGTTTCCAGATCCACCAGGTTTTCGTCGCGCTTGACCGCATCGCCCACTTTCTTGTGCCAGCTGGCGATGGTGGCGTCGGAAACGGATTCGGGCAGAACCGGGACTTTGATTTCGGTGGCCATGGGATGTCCGGAAATGATGAGAGAAAGAGGAGATTATTCGATGCCCGGGTCGACACCCGGTGGGTTGACCAGCGCGTCGGCGATGAGCTTCTTCTGCTCCTCGACGTGGTCGTTGAAGTGCCCGGCAGCCGGCGAAGGCGAGCGTGCGCGGCCGGCGTAGAACAGCGACTGTCCCTGCGCCAGGCAGGCACGCAGGTGATGCTGGATCTGGAACCAGGCACCCTGGTTCTGCGGCTCTTCCTGGCACCAGATCACGTCGCGGGCAAGTGGATAGCGGGCCAGTTCGGCCTTCAGCAGCGCGCGCGGGAACGGATACAGCTGTTCCACGCGGATCAGCGCCACATCGGACTGCTCGCGCTTCTGTGCGTCTTCCAGCAGGTCGTAGTACACCTTGCCGGAACAGGCGATGACGCGTTTCACCCGTTCCGGATCGGCCGCGTCGTCGGGCAGCAGGTGCCGGAAGCTGCCGTCGGCCAGTTCGTCCAGCGTGCTCACGGCCAGCTTGTGCCGCAGCAGCGACTTGGGCGTCATCACCACCAGTGGCTTGCGCGTGGTCATCAGCAGCTGGCGGCGGATCATGTGGAAGGCCTGTGCCGGCGTGGTCGGCACGCACACCAGCATGTTGTTGAGCGCGCACAGCTGCAGGAAGCGTTCCAGACGGGCGGAGCTGTGCTCGGGGCCTTGGCCTTCGTAGCCGTGCGGCAGGAACAGTGTCAGATCGCTCAGGCGGCCCCACTTGGCCTCGCCGGAGGCGATGAACTGGTCGATGACCACCTGCGCGCCGTTGGCGAAATCGCCGAACTGCGCTTCCCAGATATCCAGCGTGTTCGGATCGGTGGTGGAATAGCCGTATTCGTAGGCCAACACCGCTTCCTCGCTCAGCAGCGAGTCGATGATCAGCGCGTCCTCGGGGTTCTTGACCAGCTGCTGCAGCGGGATGTAGTCGCGGTCGGTCTTCTGGTCGTGCAGCACCGCATGGCGGTGAAAGAAGGTGCCGCGGCCGGAATCCTGCCCGACCAGACGCAGCCGGTAGCCGGCATCCAGCAGGGTGGCGTAGGCCAGGTTTTCGGCGAAACCCCAGTCGCCGGGCAGCTCGCCGGCGACCATCCTGCGGCGGTCGTCGTAGATCTTGGCAACGCGCGGGTGAAGGGTCACCTCGGCGGGAATGGTGTTGATGGCCGTGGCCAGCGTGTCCAGCGTCTTGCGCGGCACGGTGGTGTCGATGACATCGTCCAGCTTGCCTTTCAGCAGGCCGTTCCAGTCGGGCACGAATTCGTCGCGCTTCACCGTCACCACGTCGGCGGTCACCTCGCCTGCATCCAGTTTGTCGCGATACGCTTCGGCCATCGCCTTGGCCTCATCGGCAGACAGCACGCCCTCGGCCACCAGTGCATCGGCATACAGCTCGCGGGTGGTCTTGCGGGCGCGGATCACCTGGTACATCAGCGGCTGGGTGGCAGCCGGTTCGTCGGCCTCGTTGTGGCCATTGCGGCGGTAGCAGACCAGGTCGATCACCACATCCTTGCCGAAGCGCTGGCGGAAATCGAAGGCCAGCTGCATGCAGAACACGGCCGCTTCGGGATCGTCGCCGTTCACGTGCAGCACCGGTGCGCCGACCATCTTGGCCACGTCGGTGCAGTACAGGGTGGAGCGCGCGTCCTGGCGCTCGCTGGTGGTGAAGCCCACCTGGTTGTTGATCACGATGTGCACCGTGCCGCCGACCGCGAAGCCGCGCGCTTGCGACATCTGCAGCAGTTCCATGCCCACGCCCTGGCCTGCGAAGGCGGCATCGCCATGCAGCAGCACCGGCAGCACGGTCTTGCGTTCGGCATCGCCGCGGCGCAGCTGGCGCGCACGCACACTGCCGGCCACCACCGGATTGACGATTTCCAGGTGCGAGGGATTGAACGCCAGCGCCAGATGCACCGGTCCGCCCGGCGTGGCGATGTCGGCCGAGAAGCCCATGTGGTACTTCACGTCGCCGGTGTGGGCGCGGTGGGCGTCGTGGTGGTGCTCGAACTTGCCTTCGAATTCGTCGAACAGCACCCGTGGCGGCTTGCCCAGGATGTTGACCAGCACGTTCAGGCGGCCGCGGTGGGCCATGCCGATCACCATTTCCTTCACACCCTGCTCGCCGCCGTGCTGGGTGAGGTGGTCGAGCATCGGGATCAGCGTCTCGCCGCCTTCCAGCGAGAAGCGCTTCTGGCCGACATATTTGGTACCGAGATAGCGTTCCAGGCCTTCGGCCGCGGTGAGCCGTTCGAGGATGCGCAGCTTGTCGTCCCTGGGGATGTCGAAGCGGCCCGCGGCGGCTTCCAGGCGTTCGTACATCCAGCGCCGTTGCTCGGCATCGGCGATGTGCATGAATTCCGCGCCGATGGAGCCGGTATAGGTGGCCTTCAGCGTGTCCAGCAGCTTGTCCAGCTGCAGGCGCGGCTGCCCGGCCACGCCGCCGGTGGAGAATTCGGTGCCGCGATCGGCATCGGACAGGCGATGGAAGCCGAGGCTGAGATCCGGTGCATCCGGGTGTTCCAGCATGCCGAGCGGATCGATGCCGGCCGCCAGGTGCCCGCGCGAGCGATAGGCGGTGATGAGCTTGCCGACGCTGCGTTCGCGTTCGTCTCCCGTGCCCTCGCCGGTGGGGGCGGTGGCCGTAGCGCTGGAACGCAACGCGGCACGTCCGGCGGCGGCGACTGCATCGGCGATGACTGAATGCGGCACGTCGCCGGCCTCGCGGCCCTTGAAGCCGTCGAACCAGGCCTTCCATTCCCCGCCGACGCTGTCCGGATCGACCAGATACTGCTCGTACAGGTCTTCGATGAAGGCGGCATTGGCGCCGAGCTGCGAGGATTGGGCGAACTGATTGAAAAGACTGTCCACGGAGGCGGTTGATCCGGTCTGCGCTGGCGTTGGAACCGCCCGCGACACGCATGCGCAGGGGTTCAAGATGAATGCGCAAGTATAGCCTGCGTGCGGGTGAACTTCAGCTCACCGCATGTCTACAGGCCCAGCTGCCGCAGCTCGGTGAGGGGGCGGCCGCGCTCCCAAGCCTGGCCATGCGCTTCGGCCAATTGCCGGGCGCGACCGGGATCGGCACCGGTGAATACGGCCCCCGGGCGCTGGTCGGCGTCGAACAGCAGCAATGCGCCGGCATCGCTGACCGCGAAGGCCTGTCGTGCCGGCAGCGGATGGTCCGGATCGGCCTGGCGGAACTGCAGCAGGCTGGGCAGGCGCTGGGCCAGGCTGACCAGCGCGGCATGCTCGCTGGCCAGTCCGGTGATGTGTTCCAGCAGGAACTGCCACTCGCGCTGGCCGCGTGCAGTCAGGAATCGGCGCATCGTGTCCACGGCGGATAGCGAGGACCAGAAGCCGTCGGCCAGTGCCGGTGCGTACACCTGCACGCGGCGCAGGGCGCCATCGGCCAGTTCGGCCAAGGCTTCCAGCAGCGCGTCGCGGGTGTCGCAGCGGCGGACGGGGATATCCGGTTGTCGGGGATCGGTCATGCATCCTCCACGATCTGGTAATGGCCGGCGTCGGCGAGGGTCTGGATCAGCGTGCGGCCATGCCTCGTCAGTGCCGCGAGCAGGTCGGCATCCACCTGTTCGGCTGCGGCCAGCAGGCGGGCATCGTTCATGCTGCAGGCATGGGCCACGCCGTTGACGAACAGCCGCGCCTGGCCATCGTTGGCGCGACGCCAGGCCATGCGGGTGTAGGGATGGCGTTCCCAGATGGCGCCTGTTGCCACGCTGTCTGCCACCGGCAGGCCGCTGGCCATGTCCGGCGAGGGTGCCATGCCCGCGGCCACGCGGTAGCCGGACACGAAGCGCCCGAACCAGTCGCCCAATGCATCACGATCGGCCAGGCGCAGGCGGTCCAGCGCGGCCAGGGCGCGATCCAGCGCGGCATCGTCGATTTCATGCACGTCGGCTGGCAGGCCTATGTCCGGGTCGGCGTAGCGAATGCGTTCGTCCGCGTCGAACACCAGTGTGTCCAGATAGTCTTCCACCAGCTCGGCGCTGGATGGCGCGCGCAGACCCACGGAAATGGTCAGGCAATGGTCCACCGCCACGCCGTGATGCGGCACGCCGGGCGGCAGATACAGCATGTCACCGGGGTTGAGCATCCAGTCGTGATCGGGATCGAACTGCTGCAGCAGCCGCAGTGGCACATCGTTGCGATAGCGCTGGTCCGGATCCGGCTTGGTGTCGATCTGCCAGCGGCGCGATCCGATGCCCTGCAGCAGGAACACGTCGTAATTGTCGATGTGCGCGCCGACCGAGCCGCC
The DNA here is from genome assembly GCA_003240695.1 of Pseudoxanthomonas suwonensis. GTDB lineage: Bacteria > Pseudomonadota > Gammaproteobacteria > Xanthomonadales > Xanthomonadaceae > Pseudoxanthomonas_B > Pseudoxanthomonas_B suwonensis_A. The sequence goes on from QFNC01000004.1 coordinate 104,782, forward strand.
GCGCGCCGCGAACGAGACCATGATGTCGTCCATGCGCCAGCGCGGCAGGAAATCGAACGACGCCAGCAGTGCGCGGACGTCGGCGTCCCACTTGTCCACATCCTGCACCAGCACGGTCCAGTCGTGGTCGGGCAGGGCCGGGAACACGGCTTCCTCGAACGGCCCGTTGCGCACCTCCCAGGCATCGGTGGCCGGATCGTGGCGCACGATGCGGGCCAGCGAGCCCTCCTCGCAGGCCAGTCCGGCCAGGTCCTCCGGCGTGATCGGCGATTCGAATGCCGGAAACGCGTTGCGGATCAGCAGCGGCCGCTTCTGCCAGTAATCGCGCAGGAACTGCGCCGCCGGCATGCCCAGAACACCGTTCCCGTCGGCATGCACTTCGATGAGGATGGGAGTGCCCATGATGCTCATATCACCCGGTTCTGGCTGCCTTGATCTTCCACGACAGGCTGGTTGTCGGCATTGACATAGTTGTCGCTGCCGCCGAATACCACCTTGCCGTACTCCTTGCCCAGCAGGCCGTTGCCATCGCCCTGGATCTCGGCGCTGCCGACCCGGGTCATGTTGAAGGTATTGCCATTGCCGATCACGGTCAGCGAATCGACATCCTCGTTCAGCACGGTGACCTGGCTGCCTTCCACCCGTATGCTGCGCGCGCGGTCGACATTCAGAGAACCCTGCGAGGCGGTCACGACGATGTCGCCGCAATCGCCCTCCAGCACCACGCGGAAATCATCGCGGGTGATGTGCACGTTCTGGCCTGCGCACTGCGTGCCGTTGCCCGGATCGGTCAGCACGTTGCCTGGACTTGGCGCAGCTGGTGTCGATGCAGCATCTGTAGGAGCCGGATGACCGGCGGCATTCGGGTCGGGCGTGGACGCTTGGCAACCGCCGAGAATCAGGCCGGCCAGACAGATCGGTGGGACGATGCGGTGCAGGTTCATGGATTGTTCGCGAACGGGTGGAGGATCAGATGTCTCTGGCGAGTTGTTCCGCCAGCCCGGTGTACGTGCCCGGCGTCATCTCGATCAGCCGCTGCCTGTCGTCCGCCGGCAGGTCGAGTCGTTCGATGAAACCACGCATCGATTCGGCGGTGATGCCCTTGCCGCGTGTCAGTGCTTTCAGTTGTTCGTAGGGGTTCGGAACACCGTGACGCCGCATCACCGTCTGCACCGCTTCGGCCAGCACTTCCCAGCTCGCATCGAGGTCGGCGGCGAGGCGCTGCGGATTCGCTTCCAGCTTGTCCAGGCCGCGCGCCAGGGCATCGAAACCGACCAGCGCATGGCCGAAGGCGGTGCCCAGTGCGCGCAGCACGGTGGAATCGGTGAGATCGCGCTGCCAGCGGCTGATCGGCAGCTTGGCCGCGAAATGTTCGAACAGCGCGTTGGCGATGCCGAAGTTTCCTTCCGCGTTCTCGAAGTCGATCGGATTGACCTTGTGCGGCATGGTCGAGGAACCGACTTCGCCTTCCTTCGCTTTCTGCCTGAAATAGCCCAGCGAGATGTAGCCCCAGATGTCGCGGGCCAGATCGATCAGGATGGTGTCGATGCGCTTGATCGCATCGCACAGCTCGGCGATGCCATCGTGCGGCTCGATCTGGGTGGTATAGGGCTGCCAGTCCAGCCCCAGCGCTTGCACGAACGTCCTGGAGAACGCCGGCCAGTCCAGGTCGGGATAGGCGGCCAGATGCGCGTTGTAGTTGCCGACCGCGCCGTTGATCTTGCCCGGCATCGGCACACCCGCCAGCACCGCGCGTTGGCGTTGCAGGCGCGCGACGACATTGGCGATTTCCTTGCCGACGGTGGTGGGCGATGCGGTCTGCCCGTGCGTGCGCGAGAGCATCGGCAGGGCGGCATGCCGATGGGCCAGTGCGCGCAGCGCCGCGATCAGTGCGTCGAGCTTCGGCAGCATCACGCTGTCGCGGGCATCGCGCAGCAGCAGCGCGTAGGACAGGTTGTTGATGTCCTCGCTGGTGCAGGCGAAATGCACGAATTCCAGCGCCGCAGTCAGCTCGGCGTCGTCCTGCAGGTGCTGCTTGATCCAGTATTCGACGGCTTTCACGTCGTGGTTGGTAGTGGCCTCGATCTGCTTGACCTGCGCGGCATCGTCGATGGAAAAGTCGGCAGCCAGCGTGCGCAAGGTGGCCTTGCCCGTGTCGGAGAAAGCCTTCAATTCACCGATGCCCGGCGCGTCCGCAAGTGCCAGCAGCCACTCGATTTCCACTTTGACCCGAGCCCTGATCAGGCCGTATTCGGAAAAGATCGGGCGCAGGGCGTCGACCTTGCGGGCATAGCGGCCATCCAGCGGGGACAAGGCGGTGAGGGGATGGGACATGGCGGGGAAGCGCAGTGGGGTTCGCCAATTCTAAACGGCCGGCAGGGTAGGCTGCCTGTCCACCGCAGGAGTCCATGTCATGGCCAAACAACCGGGCAGTCGCATCGAACACGACAGCATGGGCGCGCTGCAAGTACCAAGCGAGGCCTTGTGGGGCGCCCAGACCCAGCGTGCGCTGCAGAATTTCCAGGTGTCCGGCTTGCCCATGCATCCGGGCTTCATCCATGCCCTGGGTCTGGTGAAGGCCACCGCGGCCGAGGTGAACGCATCATTGGGCCTGCTGGATGCTGCACGTGCGACAGCCATCGCGCGGGCGGCGCGGCAGGTGGCTGCGGGTGGACACGATGCGCAGTTTCCGCTGGACCGCTTCCAGACCGGCTCCGGCACCTCCACCAACATGAATGCCAATGAAGTCATCGCCAGACTGGCTTCGACGAAAACCCGCCCGGTCCATCCCAACGATCATGTCAACCTGGGCCAGAGTTCCAACGACGTGATTCCCGCCACCATGCGCGTGGCGGCGGCGCTGGCCGCGAAAAACGAGCTGCAGCCGGCCATCGCGCATCTGCGCAGGACCATCGATCGGCGCGCGGCACGGCTTGGCAAGGTGGTGAAGACCGGCCGCACCCATCTGATGGATGCCATGCCGCTGACGGTTGCGCAGGAATTCGGCGCCTGGTCGTCGCAACTGGCATCGGCACAGCTGCGTTTGACCGACACCCTGGCGCGGGTACGACGGTTGCCGCTGGGCGGAACCGCGATTGGCACCGGCATCAACGCGCACCCGCGTTTCGGCGCGAAGATGGCCACCGCCCTGTCGATGGCGGCCAGACTGCGGTTCACCTCCGCACCGGATCTGTTCGAAGGGATCGCCGCGCAGGACGATCTGGTGGAACTGTCCGGCCAGTTGAACGCATTGGCGGTGGCCCTGACCAAGATCGCCAACGATCTGCGCTGGATGAATTCGGGGCCGCTGGCCGGATTGGGCGAGGTCGAACTGCCCGACCTGCAGCCGGGCAGTTCGATCATGCCGGGCAAGGTGAACCCGGTGATCTGCGAGTCGCTGGCCATGGTGTGCGCGCAGGTGATGGGCCTGCATGCGGCCAATACCGTTGCCGGTGCCAGCGGGAATTTCCAGCTGAACGTGATGCTGCCGCTGATCGCCAACAATCTGCTGGATGCGATGCAGTGGCTGGCGAACGGCATGCGCCTGCTGGCCGACCGGGCGATCGCCGGGTTGCGCGTGCGCGAGGACGTGCTTCGGTCCGCGCTGGCGCGCAATCCGATCCTGGTGACAGCACTGAATCCGGTGATCGGCTACGAGAAGGCTGCGGCGATCGCCAAGCGCGCCTATGCCGAACAGCGTCCGGTGCTGGACGTGGCCATCGAGGACAGCGGTCTGCCCGAGGCCACGTTGCGCCGATTGCTCGACCCAGTCGCCCTGACCCGAGGCGGGCTGCAGGGTGCCGCTTCGGCCGGCGGCTGAACGGGGCGAATGCCGGTCAGGGCCGCGCCGCGTCGGTGCCTTCGTCGATCTGCACCAAGTCGCGCGTGCGCAGGTCCACCACGCTGCCGGACGCCGGGCGTGGGTAGTTGCGGCCGTCCACGATCAGCGCGGATGCATTCATTTCCACCGATGGCCCTTGGGCATGGCTGATGCGGGTCACATCGTTGCGGCTGTCCACCGTGGTGGAACCGGGTGGGAACACGAACTGCACGCCATTCACCGTGACCGTGCTGCTGGCGCCGCCGGCTGCCGAGACCGACGCGGCCACCTGCTGGATCGCCTGCTGGACGCCCTGGGTGACCTGCCGGTTCACCTGTTGGCCGACCTGCGCACCCAGTTGTCCGCCAGCGCGGCCGCATTCGTCAACGTCCTGCTGGGTCAGCGTGGCGTAGGGCTGGAAGGCCGCGACCGATGCCGCCAGGTCGTTTTGCGCGGACAGCACGGCCGGCAACTGAGCGCACAACTTCATGGCGTCTGTTTCGATGCCCTTCGCTTCCTGCTTGATGCGTTCCTCGATCTGCTCGGTATTGCCGCTCAGCAGGCCGCGCGCCACCTCGCCCAGGGCCTTGCCGGCCAGATCCGCGCCCTGCACGCCTAGCGACAGGCCCGCCTCGGCCACACCCAGCATCTGTCGGCGATAGGTCAGCGCCAGTTCGCGTTGCCGCGCATCCAGCGTGATCTGCTGGCCGTCGACCACGAAGTCGCCGGTTGGCGTGATGTGGGCGTCGGGCAGGTTGGCATTGCCGCCGATGCGGGTGCCGTTGATGTTGACGTTGCCGTTGCCGCCCAGTTGCAGATCCTCGCTGGCCAGTTTCTGCCGCATGTCCTCCAGTGCCGATTCGGCGGCCTTGCCGATCGCGGTCTGCGGCGCATTCACCGCGCCGGGCGACCCGGTGGCGGGTGACGGCTGCGGATCGGGGTTGCATGCTGCCAGCAATGCGGTCGCCAGCAAGGTGGGGAGCAGTCTGCGAATGGTCATGGCATGGCCTCTTGAATGGTCCTGATCATGCATCATCGCGCCAGCCGCGCAGGCGGGTGGCGGCGAAGATCATCGCGATGCCGATCAGCGCACCGATCCACAGCTGGGGGGTGGCCAACAGGGGCAGCCCGGTGGTCAGACCATCCCATTGCCACAGGGTATCCGGATTGCCTGGCAGCTGCTCGAGATGCGGCGTGCCGATATAGCCGAGCAGGTGGCTTCCCGGCCAGGTGCCGGTCAACGCACGCAGCACGATATGCTGCCAGAACCATTCGCCCACCACGTGGCCACGTGTGCCGCCGAAGGCGTCGACGATGCCGTTGACCATGCTCACTGCCACGCCCGCGAAGATCGGGAGCATCACGGCCCAGAGGAAGGGCATGCGCCTGGCCCAGGCCGAACACAGCATCAACCAGCCCGCAGTCGGCAGCGCCCACAGTACGTAGATCGGCAGCCAGCCGAACGTCCCGATGAACAGCTTGAACGGCGAAAGATGCGACCAGTACAGGTTGAACGGGTTACCGCCGTTGATGGCAATGAAGATGCTCATCATCAGGCCGGTGGCCAGCATGACCAACCCGGTGATCGCCAGCGCGATCAGCGGCCCGACCAGCAGCGCGGTCAGCAGCTTGGACAGGACGGTCTGCGCATCCGAGATCGGCATCGATTTCCAGAACAGCACGCTGCGGTCCTTGCGCTCGTCGTAAAGGCTGCTCAGCAGGTAGAAGAACACCACGAAGGCGAACACCAGCAGCGGCCAGGTGGACGACATCAAGGTCACCAGATTGATCGCCTCGCCGTATTGCTGCAGATCCTCCGGCGATGCGTCGGCCAGCAACTGGTTCCAGTCCACTTGCGACAGCGGGATCTCCCGACCGTTGACCATCATCACTTTGCCACCGAATCGGTTCATCGCGTACTGGCCCATGCCGCCACCGAGCAGGGTGAAGCACAGCGAGACGATCCCCGCGATCAGCGGTGCCCAGACAAAGCCGCCGCGGTGTTCCCACAATTCGCGCTTGAGCAGCCATTTCAGTGTCTGAAGGCCGCCGACCGGGCGCGAAGCGGGGGCGGCGCTTGTTTCGATCACGGCAGTCATGCGTAGGTTCCTTTCATCGTGGCCACGAACAGGTCGGCCAGGCCGGGCGTGCGGGTGTCGCCCAGTGATTGCAGTTGCGCGCGCGGCACGCCGTCGAACAGCATCACGGTCTTGCCGAAGGGCAGGCTGCGCTGGTCCAGCGGCTGCAGGGCGCGGGCGGCATCCAGACGATCCGCATCGACCAGCACTTCGGTGTAGCGCTCGGCCAGCGTGTCCATCGGCGCGTCCAGCACGATGCGGCCATCGCGGATGAACAGCACGTCGGTGAGGATGTGTTCCACTTCCTCCACCTGGTGGGTGGTGATGACGATGGTCTTGTCCTCGTCGAAATAGTCCTCCAGCAGGCGCTGGTAGAACTGCTTGCGGTACAGGATGTCCAGGCCCAGGGTGGGTTCGTCCAGCACCAGCAGCTTCGCGTCGATGGCCATCACCAGCGCCAGGTGCAGCTGCACGATCATGCCCTTGGACATCTGCCGCACCTTCAGCGTCCGGGTGAGCTGGGTACCGGCGATGAAACGGTCGAAGCGGGCGCGGTCGAAACGCGCGTGCACGCCCTCCACGAAACGCATCGCCTGTTCCACGGTGATCCAGCGTGGCAGCACGGCCACGTCGGCGATGAAGCACACATCCTGCATCAGCTCGTCGCGCTGGCGCCGCGGATCGCGCCCCAGCACATCGAGGTGGCCTTCGAACGGGGTCAGGCCCAGGATCGCCTTCAGCGCGGTGGTCTTGCCGGCACCGTTGGGGCCGATCAGGCCGACGATGCGGCCCGGCGGAATGCGGAAGGTCGCACCATCCAGCGCCAGCGCGTTCCTGTAGGCCTTGCGAAGACCGCTGGCATTGACGACGGTATTCATTTCACACCCCATTTCTTCGAAGGGTCCATCAGTTCGGCCACATCAAGGCCCAGCAGGGCGATGCGCTGCAGGACCTGTGGCCATTCTTCGGACAGGAATTTCGCGCGTTCGCTGTTGCGCAGGCGGTTGGCCGCCTGTTCGGTAACGAACATCCCAAGCCCGCGCCGCTTTTCCACCAGCGATTCGTCGGCCAGCTCCTGGTAGGCGCGCGACACGGTGATCGGATTCAATCGGTATTCGGCGGCCACCTGGCGCACGGAGGGCAGGGCGTCGCCGGGTTTCAGCTGGCCGTCCAGCATCATGGCGATCACCCGTTCCTTCAGCTGCAGGTAAATCGGTGTGGTGTCGTTCCATTGCATGGCGATCACCCGGTCGCGCCGCGTGGATGCAAGGGGACGGTGTTCACGGCCGGCGTCCACCGCGCAGCGGGCGCGCGAACGAAAAGAACGGCATGCGGATCCAGTGCAGGATGCGTTCATGGCGGCGGTTGCCCGTGCCGGTGCGCTCGTCGTGGGCTGCGCAGGCGGCAGTTCCGGTGCAGGCGTTGCCGGTCGTGTTGCCCGGGCGCTGCACGGTTGCGGCAACCAGCAAGGCCAGCAAGGTCACGGCTGGCGCCAGCCAGGCTGTCCGTACAGATGGCAGGGCAGAAAGCAGTCGCTGGAGCATCATGGTGGAGGCCTGTCTGCGTGGTGTTGTATTTAACTATAACACCAATGCGGCGATTGGCAATCCCCAATCAGGATTCCCTTGCCGACGTTTGCCGAACCCGGGCGAGTCGGTTGACAATAGGCGGCTGTCCGGGCCCGGACCCGATCTGTGGGAGGTTTAAGCATGAATCATCGTTGGCGTTGGATGCTGGCCATGGCGCTGGCCGTGCTCCCGGTGCTTGGCTGGGCCCAGGGCAAGACCGCCCTGGCCACCGATCGCGAGAAGATCAGTTATTTCGTCGGCATGGATGTCGGTCGCGCACTGAAACCGGTGGCCCCCGATCTGGACCTGGCGGTGCTCGAGACAGCCATTGCCGGTGGCTTGGCTGGCACCGAGTCGGGATTCACGCCTGAGCAGGCACGCAGCATCGGCGAGACGATCGGCAAGCGCGTGGCCTCGCGCGCCGGTCAGCAGGTGCCGGGCGGCATGCCGGAACTGTCGCGCGAGCAGGCCAGCCGCCTGGTCGGAAGCGACGTGGGCCATTCGCTGCGTCGCGTGCCCGAGCAGCTGGACGTGGGCGTGCTGATGCAGGCGATCAAGACCCAGTTCGATGGCGGATTTCCGTTGCTGGGCGAGGCCGATGCCGGGCATGTGCGCGAATTGCTGAAGCAGCGCGCAGAACAGGCCGCGCGCGATGCCGGTCGCCGCAACCTGGCCGATGGCGAAGCCTTCCTGGCCAGGAACAAGGCAGCCAAGGACGTGCAGACCACCGCCAGTGGCCTGCAATACCAGGTGCTGCGCGCCGGCAAGGGCGCCAGACCGGCCGCCAGCGACACGGTGCGCGTGCACTACCAGGGCACGTTGCTGGATGGAACCGTGTTCGACAGTTCCTACCAGCGCAACGAGCCGGCGCAGTTTGCGCTGAACCAGGTCATTCCCGGCTGGACCGAAGGCGTTGCGCTGATGCCGATCGGTGCCAAGTATCGTTTCTGGATTCCGGCCCGCCTGGGCTATGGCGAATCGGGAACCCCCGACGGCAGCATCGGTCCGAATGCCACCCTGGTGTTCGAAGTCGAGCTGCTGGACATCGTGCATTGATCGCCCCGGTTTTTCTTCCCTTCATCCGCAGCACAGCCTGCACCCGTTCGAGGATTTCCTGATCATGACCCATTTTCCGGCTCCGACCGTTCGCTTCGCGCTGCTGACGGCATCGCTGGTGGCCATCACTGCATGCAATTCGGCCAACAAGCCGATCACGCCCGCCAGCGAAGGCGGCGACGCCGCAGCGTCGACAGCCGCGGCCAACGGCACGACCGCACTGACCATCGCAGGACTGCCGACCGAAAAGGAGCAGGTGAGCTATGCCATCGGCATGGACATCGGCCGTGCGCTGCAGCAGGTGAAGGATGACGTCGATCCGGAAGTGGTGTTCAAGGCCGTGCGCGACAGCATGGCCGGCGGCAAGCTGCTGATGACGCCCGAACAGGCCATGCAGGTGCAGCAGCAGTTCGGCCAGCGCATGCAGGCCAAGCAGATGGAAGCCGCCCAGAAGAAGGCCCAGGATAATGAGGCTGCCGGCAAGACCTTCCTGGCCGCCAATGCGGGCAAGCGGGGCGTGAAGACCACCGCCAGCGGCCTGCAGTACCAGGTGCTGACCGAAGGCAAGGGCCCCAAGCCGACGTTGCAGGACACGGTGCGCGTGCACTACAAGGGCACCCTGCTGAACGGCGAAACCTTCGACAGCTCCTACGATCGTGGCGAGCCGGTGGAGTTCCCGTTAGCCGGCGTGGTGCCGGGCTGGTCCGAAGGCGTGCAGCTGATGCCGGTCGGCAGCAAGTACAAGCTGTGGATTCCGGGCAACCTGGGCTATGGCGAAACGCCGCCGCCGGGTGCGCCGCTGGGGCCGAACGAGACCTTGGTGTTCGAAGTGGAACTGATCGACATCGTCAAGCCGCCGCAAGGCTGATGCGCATTGCGGTGTTCGGTGCGGGCTATGTCGGCCTGGTCACGGCCACGTGCCTGGCCGAGGTCGGCAACCGCGTGCACTGCATCGACGTGGATGTGGCCAGGGTCGAACGGCTCAATGCCGGCCAGGTGCCCATCTTCGAACCCGGGCTGGCGCCGATGCTGCAGCGCAATCATCGCGCGGGCCGACTGCGTTTCGGTACCGATGCCCAAGCGGCGCTGGTCGATGCGGATGTCGTCTTCATCGCGGTGGGAACGCCGCCGGACGCGGACGGCAGCGCCGATCTGCAGTACGTGCTGGCCGTGGCCCGCAGCATCGGCCTGCATCTGCAGCGGGCGGCCGTGGTGGTGGACAAGTCCACGGTGCCGGTGGGAACGGGCGACCGGGTGAAAGCCACCATCGCATCGGCATTGCAGGCGCGTGGCGTCGCCATCGACGTGGCAGTGGTGTCGAATCCAGAGTTCCTGAAGGAAGGCGCGGCGGTGGAGGATTTCATGCGTCCGGACCGCATCATCATCGGCTCCGATGACGAGCGCGCGATGGACGTGCTGCGCCGGTTGTATGCGCCGTTCAACCGCAACCGCGACCGCATCGTGACCATGGACGTGCGCTCGGCCGAGCTGACCAAGTACGCTGCCAACGCGATGCTGGCGACCAAGATCAGCTTCATGAACGAAATCGCCGTCATCGCCGAGCAGGTCGGCGCCGACGTGGAGCAGGTGCGCCGCGGGATCGGTTCGGATCCGCGCATCGGGTGGCATTTCATCTATCCCGGTGCGGGCTACGGTGGTTCGTGTTTTCCGAAGGACGTGCGGGCGCTGGCCCGCACCGCCCAGCAGCACGGCGTGCGACCGCAGCTGCTGCAGGCGGTGGAAGCGGTGAACGACCGCCAGAAGACGCATCTGTTCGAGCTGATCGTGCGCCACTACGGCGATGCCGATGCCCTGCGCCGCAAGGTGTTCGCGCTATGGGGGCTGGCGTTCAAGCCCGAAACCGACGACATGCGCGAAGCATCCAGCCGACGCCTGCTGGACCTGCTGTGGCAGGCCGGGGCGCGGGTGCAGGTGTTTGATCCGCAGGCGATGGACGAAGCCCGGCGTCTGTACGGCGAGCGCGAAGATCTGACCTTCGCCGCAGACGACCTGCAGGCACTGGACGGTGCCGATGCCTTGGTGGTGATCACCGAATGGAAGCAGTTCCGCGCCGTCGATCCGGCACGGGTTGCCGAGGCACTGGCCGACCGGGTGTTGTTCGATGGACGCAACCTGTACGAGCCGGCCGCACTGGAAGCTGCCGGGCTGGCCTACTACGGCATCGGTCGCGGCCGTTCCGTGCGTGGCCAGCCATGACCGCTGCCGGTCCCGATGCCGATCTGCCGGCACGCATCGCCGAGCTGGAAGTCCGCCTGGCCTTCCAGGAACAGGCCATCCAGGACTTGAGCGACGCGCTGGCCGCCGCGCGCGGCGAAGAATCGCGCAACGCGCTGCTGCTGCACCGGATGCGTGACGAACTGCTGCAGATGCGTCGCGCGTTGGCGGCGCATCCGGTCGCTGCCGACCCGGCCAGCGAACCGCCGCCGCCGCATTACTGAGGCATTGCCAGCATCGCCGTGGCAGGGCATGCTGTCGACCCGTTCCATCCGCCACGTTCCAGGCCATGAGCGATTCGCTGCGTGACCAGTTGCTGGGATTGGGGTTCAAGCCCAGCCCCAAGCCGGAAAAACCGAAATCGCCACCCGCATCGCGCCAGCCGTCGACGCACGCAGCGAAGAAGGGCAGCGGCACCAGACCGCAGCCTGCCTCGGGGTCCGCAACCCGATCGGGCAAACGCCGCGCTCGCGACGCCGGCGGCATGGACTTGGCCAGGGCCTATGCCATCCGTGCGCAGACCGAAAAGGAAGAGCGCATCGAGGCCGAACGGCAGAAACAGGAGGCCGCGCGTCTGCGCCGCGAAGCGCGCGCGGCATTGGCCACGTTCGTGGCCGACAAGGTGTTGAACGAGGCGGATGCCGAGATCGCCCGCCATTTCGAGTATGGCGGCAAGATCAAGCGCATCTACGTGACTGCCGACCAGCTGAAGGCCCTGAATGCCGGCGAACTCGGCGTGCTGCAGCAGAATGGCCGCTATCTGCTGGTGACTGCCGCAACCCTGCTGGAAGCGGAAGGCATCTTCGCCGAAGCGGTGGCATTGAAGGTCGATCCGGACGCGCCCGCGACCGATGATCCGTACGCCGATCCGCAATACCAGGTGCCCGACGATCTGGTCTGGTAGCGCCTATTCCGGGTCGTAGTCGAGATTCGCCGCCAGCCAGCGTTCGGCCTGCGCCAGGGGGACACCCTTCCGCCTTGCGTAGTCATCGACCTGCTCCTTCGACACCCGACCGACCACGAAATACTGGCTGTTGGGGTGGCTGAAGTACCAGCCGGACACCGCTGCCGCCGGCGTCATCGCGAAGTTTTCCGTCAGCTGCATGCCGATGCGTCCTTCCACGTCGAGCAGGTCGAACAGCGTGCGTTTCTCGCTGTGGTCCGGGCAGGCGGGATAGCCGGGGGCAGGGCGGATGCCCTGGTACTGTTCGTCGATCAACTCCTCGGTGCTGATCGATTCGGCAGGCACATAGCCCCAGAATTCGGTGCGCACGCGCTGGTGCAGGCGTTCGGCGAAGGTTTCGGCCAGGCGGTCGGCCAGCGACTTCAGCAGGATCGCGTTGTAGTCGTCCAAGGCGGCTTCGAAACGCTTGACGTGGGCATCGATGCCGATGCCGGCGGTGCAGGCGAATGCGCCGATCCAGTCCTGTTTTCCGCTGTCCTTCGGAGCGATGAAATCGCTCAGGCAGAAATCCGGGCGTTCCACCGGCTTGTCCACCTGCTGGCGCAGGTGGTGCAGCATCACGCAGCCGTTGCCGGTTTCCGCTGCGATATCGTCGCCGACCGAATTCGCAGGAAACAACCCGATCACGCCGCGCGCGCTCAGCCATTTCTCGTCGACGATGCGCTTGAGCATCTCTTGCGCATCCCGGAACAGATCGCTGGCCTGCTTGCCGACGACGTCATCAGTCAGGATCGCCGGATACCGGCCGGCCAGTTCCCAGGCGTTGAAGAACGGTGTCCAGTCGATCAGCGGCACCAGTTCCGCAAGATCGTAATCGTCGAAGACGTGGATGCCGGGGTGCGTGGGCGCCGGCGGCGTGTAGTTGGCCCAGTCGCCATCGAACTTCTGGCCACGCGCCTTGGCCAGCGCGATCAGCCGTTTGGCGTCGGATTTGTTCTTGTGGCGTTCGCGGATGTCGGCGTAGTCGCTTTGGTTGGCAGCGACGAATTGGCCGCGCAAATCCGGTGAAATCAGCGACTGCGCCACGTTGACCGCGCGCGATGCGTCCTTCACCCAGATCGTGGGCGCGTCGTAGTGCGGATCGATCTTCAACGCCGTATGCGCGCGCGACGTAGTGGCACCGCCGATCAGCAGCGGCATGACGAAGCCCTGGCGTTTCATTTCCTTGGCCACATGGCTCATTTCCTCAAGCGACGGGGTGATGAGTCCGGACAGGCCGATCAGGTCGGCGTTCTCTTCCTTCGCGCGGTCCAGGATGGTCTGCGCCGGCACCATCACGCCGAGGTCGACCACCTCGAAGTTGTTGCAGGCCAGCACCACGCCGACGATGTTCTTGCCGATGTCGTGCACGTCGCCCTTGACCGTCGCCATCACGATCTTGCCGTTGCTTTTTCCCGCATCGCCGGTGCGCAGTTTCTCCTGCTCGATGTAGGGCAACAGCCAGGCCACGGCCTTCTTCATCACCCGCGCGGATTTCACCACCTGCGGTAGGAACATCTTGCCGGCGCCGAACAGGTCGCCGACTACGCTCATGCCGTCCATCAGCGACCCTTCGATCACGTCCAGAGGGCGTTTCGCCTGCAACCGTGCTTCCTCGGTATCGGCTTGGATGTACTGGTCGATCCCGTGCACCAGCGCGTGCGAGAGCCGCGCGGCCACCGGCTGCTGCCGCCAGCGCAGATCCTCGGTCTTCCTTTCGCCTTTCCTGCCCTTGAACCGGTCGGCGATCTCCAGCAACCGCTCGGTCGCATCGGTGCGGCGATTCAGCACCACGTCTTCCACGCGCTCGCGCAGTTCCGGGTCCAGGTCGTCGTAGATCGGCAACGCACCGGCATTGACGATGCCCATGTCCATGCCCGCCTGGATCGCGTGGTACAGGAACACCCCGTGGATGGCCTGCCGCACCGGTTCGTTGCCGCGGAACGAGAACGACACGTTCGATACGCCGCCGGAGATGTGGCTCAGCGGGAAGCGACGCTTCAACTCGCGCGTGGCCTCGATGAAATCGACCGCGTAGTTGTCGTGTTCCTCGATGCCGGTGGCGATGGCGAAGCAGTTGGGATCGAAGATGATGTCTTCCGGCGGGAAGCCGATGGTTCCGGTCAGCAACGCGTAGGCACGCGAGCAGATGGCGATCTTGCGTTCGGCGGTGTCGGCCTGGCCGGCCTCGTCGAAGGCCATGACGACCACTGCCGCGCCGTAACGGCGCACCAGCCGTGCCTGGCGGAGGAATTCGGCCTCGCCTTCCTTCATCGAGATCGAGTTGACGATGCCCTTGCCCTGCAGGCACTTCAGCCCCGCCTCGATCACGCTCCACTTCGACGAATCCACCATCACCGGGATGCGCGAAATGTCCGGCTCGGCGGCCATCAGGTTGAGGAAGGTCACCATCGCCTGCTCGGAATCCAGCAGGCCTTCGTCCATGTTGACGTCGATGACCTGCGCGCCGTTCTCGACCTGCTGGCGCGCGACCGCGAGCGCATCGTCGTAACGGCCCTCCAGGATCATCTTCTTGAACTGCGCGCTGCCGGTCACGTTGGTGCGCTCGCCGACGTTGATGAAATTCAGCTCGGGCGTGATGACCAGCGGTTCGAGGCCCGACAGCCGGGTCCGGCGGAGCAGCGCACTCATGCGGCGGCTTCCAGCTGCGGACGCCGGCGCGGCGCGATGCCTTCGACGACCCGCGCGATCGCGGCGATATGCTCCGGCGTGGTACCGCAGCAGCCGCCGACCACGTTCACCAGTCCCGAGCGGGCGAATTCGCCCACCACGGCGGCCATGTCCTCGGGGGTTTCGTCGTAGCCGCCGAAGGCGTTCGGCAGGCCCGCATTGGGATGGCAGGTGACGTAGGCATCGGCGATGGCCGACAGGGCTTCGACATGCGGGCGCAGTTCCCTGGCGCCGAGCGCGCAGTTCAATCCGATCGCCAGCGGCTGCGCGTGCCGCAGCGAATACCAGAAGGCCTCCGCGGTCTGGCCGGACAAGGTGCGGCCCGAGGCGTCGGTGATGGTGCCGGAGATCATCACCGGCAGCCGCGCGCCGAGCGCGTCGAACGCCTCCTCGATGGCGAACACCGCCGCCTTGGCGTTGAGGGTGTCGAACACGGTTTCCACCATCAGGAGGTCCGCACCGCCTTCGATCAGGCCTTCGGCAGCTTCGCGGTAGGCATCGCGCAACTCGTCGAAGGAGGTGGCGCGATAGCCCGGACGGTTCACATCGGGCGAGAGCGACGCGGTCTTGCTGGTCGGCCCCAGCACGCCGACCACGAAACGCGGCTTGTCCGGCGTGCTTGCCTCCGCAAGCGTACAGGCAGCCCGCGCCAGGCGTGCCGATTCGCGATTCAGTTCGCGCACCAGATGCTGCAGGCGGTAGTCGGCCAGCGAGATCGAGGTGGAATTGAAGGTATTGGTCTCGATCAAGTCCGCGCCGGCATCCAGATAATCCGCGTGGATGCGGGAAATGATGTCCGGACGCGTCAGCGAGAGCAGATCGTTGTTGCCACGTTGATCGTGGCCCTGGCAGCCGCAGGCCGGGCCATGGGCATGCGTTGCGTCTTCGCCGAAGAGGGCATCGTAGCCTTGCTTGAAGCGCTCCCCGCGGAAATCGGCTTCGTCGAGTTCATGGCGTTGGATCATCGTGCCCATCGCGCCGTCCAGGACCAGGAGGCGTTGCTGCAGCGCCTGTTCCAGTGCTGCGACGCGTGCGGGATCATGCCAGGGCAAAGCGGTCATCGCTTGGTTCCGATCAGTGAAATCACGTCGAAGTGCGGCGGACGCTTCTCGTGGGTCACCGTGCCGCCTTCGGTGACGGTCAGGCCTGCCTTGTCCAGCAGGCGGCGCAGTTCCTTCTCGCTGAAACCCAGATTCACGTGGCCGTAGCGTTCCACCTCGGCGCGGTGCTCGTGACGGCCCAGGCTGGACAGCAGCAGGCGACCGCCCGGGCGCAGCACCCGAACCGCTTCCAGCACGGCCTGCTGCGGCTGATCCGCATAGGTCAGCGCATGCATCATCACCACCAGGTCGAACGCGGCATCGGCGAAGGGCAGGGCATGCATGTCGCCCTGCTGCACCTGCACGTTGGCGAAGCGGCGCAGCCGCTCGCTGGCGGCGGCCACCACGCGCGGACTGGCATCCACGCACACGTAGCGCTGCGCGTGTGGAGCCAGCAGTTCGGCCAGCACGCCATCGCCGGAGGCGATGTCCAGCACATCGCCCGGCGCCAGCAAGGGCAGCGCGGAACGTGCCAGTGCTTCCCACGTGCGGCCCGGCGAATAGTGGCGTTCCATGTCGCCGGCCACGCTGTCGGCCCAGTTCTGGTCGGCGGCGCGCATGGCCAGCACGGCCGGGACGCGCGCGGCATCCTGCTGCAGCAGCGGATCGTCGCTGCCGGTGCTGATCGATCGCCACAGCGCCTGCTGCGCTGCATCCAGCGCGGCATCGTCGAAGCGGTAGTACGACGAAACGCCGGCGCGGCGATCGCGGACCAGTCCGGCCTCCTTCAGGCGGGCGAGATGGGTGGACACACGCGGCTGCGCCAGCCGGGTGATGGCCGACAGCTCCGCAACCGTCAATTCCTCATGCTGCAGCAGTGACAGCAGCCGCACTCGCGTGGCATCGGCGAATACCTTCAGCCGTGCCGACCAGCCTTCCAGGTCCACGATTCATCTCTTTATCCGGATTCAAAGATAATTGTCGCGCTGAAAGGCGGCGCGGTCAACGTCAGGCTGTGCCGACGCGGGTCGACCGGTACAATGCGCTGCTGCCTGCAGGAGATGACCGTGGATTTCAGCTTCACCGACGAACAATTGATGATCCAGGACGTGGCCCGTCGCATCGCCCAGGAGGTGATCGCGCCAACCGCGGAGCAGTTCGATCGCAGCGGCGAGTTTCCGCTGGACAACATCCGCACCCTGGGCGAGAACGGCCTGATGGGCATCGAGGTGCCGGCCGAATACGGGGGCGCGGGCATGGATCCGGTGGCCTACGTGCTGGCGATGATCGAGGTCGCGGCCGCCGATGCCGCGCACAGCACCATCATGTCTGTGAACAACTCGCTGTTCTGCAACGGCATCCTGACCCACGGCACCGAGGCGCAGAAGCAGCTGTACGTGCGCGCGATCGCCGAAGGCCGCGAGATCGGCGCCTTCGCACTGACCGAGCCGCAGTCCGGCTCCGACGCCACGGCCATGCGCTGCCGTGCGGTGAAGCAGGCCGACGGCAGTTTCGTGGTCAACGGCAAGAAAAGCTGGATCACCTCCGGCCCGGTGGCGAAATACATCGTGCTGTTCGCGATGAGCGAGCCGGACAAGGGCGCAAAGGGCATCACCGCGTTGCTGATCGATACCACCCGCGAAGGCTTCCATCGCGGCAAGACCGAACCCAAGCTGGGCATCCGCGCGTCGGCCACCTGCGAGATCGAATTCACCGATTACGTGGTGCAGGCCGACGAGGTGCTGGGCAAGGAAGGAGAAGGCTTCAGGATCGCCATGAGCGTGCTGGACGCCGGTCGCATCGGCATCGCCAGCCAGGCCATCGGCATCGCCCGTGCCGCCTACGAGGCCACACTGGCCTACGTGAAGGAGCGCAAGGCCTTCGGTCAGCCGATCGGCGCGTTCCAGATGACCCAGGCCAAGATCGCCGACATGAAGTGCAAGCTGGACGCCGCCTGGCTGCTGACCCTGCGTGCCGCCTGGAAGAAGGCCCAAGGCGAACGCTTCACCACCGAGGCTGCCGTGGCCAAGCTGACCGCATCCGAGGCAGCGATGTGGATCGCCCACCAGGCCGTGCAGATCCATGCCGGCATGGGCTATTCGAAGGAAATGCCGATCGAGCGATATTTCCGCGATGCCAAGATCACCGAAATCTACGAAGGCACCAGCGAGATCCAGCGCCTCGTGATCGCCCGCAACGAGACCGGCCTGCGCTGACATGCCGCCGGCTGCACCCGGTATGCACGACCCGACCGCCCGGCCAGTCCGGGCGTCTGCATGATGGAGACCATCCGATGACCCGCAAATCAGCAGCATCCGCATCGCGCACGCCACGTTCGAAACCGGCCGATGCGGCGCCGTCCGCACGGATCCTGCGCGTTCTGGACGCCGACACCCCCTCGCCCGGCGCGAAAGCCTTTGCCCAGCTGTTCTTCGAGCGGCTCAGCGAGGAGGAAGCCGGGTTGCGCTCGCCGCAGGAATGGGCTGCGCTGGCATCGGATTTCCTGCAATTCGCCCGGCAGCGGAAACCCGGCCAGCTGGCCTTGCGCATCTTCAATCCCCACCCCCGTCGCGACGGCTGGGAAAGTCCGCGTTCGGTCGTGCAGATCGTCAACGACGACATGCCGTTCCTGGTGGATTCGATCAGCATGGCGCTGGCCGACCAGGGCGTGGGCGTGCATGCGCTTGGTCACCCGGTGATCGCCGTGCAGCGCGACAGCGCCGGCAAGCTGGAGTCCGTTGGCAGCGGTGCGCTCGAATCGATGATGCACATCGAAATCGACCGGTTGTCGGCGCGCGACGGCGCACGCATGGAAGAAGTCCTGCGCGACGTGCTGGACAAGGTGCGAGCGGCCGTCCGCGACTGGCCCGGGATCAAGCAGCGGATGCTGGAGGCCGCAGCCGAACTTCCCGCCCGTGCCGGTGCGCGATTCACTGCCGAGCAGATCAGCGAAGCGCAGGCGTTCCTGGAATGGGCCGCCGACGATCACTTCACGTTCCTCGGCTACCGTCGCTACAAGGTCGGTCGTCGTGGCGAGCAGCGCATGCTGGCGGCCGTTCCGGACACGGGCCTGGGGCTGCTGCGGGAACACGCCTCCGCGCGGCGTCCGCTGGAGTCGCTGGGCGCCAACGCGATGCGCCTGGCAGGCAAACTGGAGCCGCTGATCCTGACCAAGACCAATTCGCGTTCGAAGGTGCATCGGCCGGGTTACATGGACTACATCGGCGTGCTCGAATTCGACGCCGATGGCGAGCCGATCGCCGAGCACCGCTTCATCGGGCTGTACACCTCCGCGGCCTATCACCGGCGACCGTGGGACATCCCGATCGTGCGCCAGCGATTCGAACAGGTGATGGCCCGCTCGCGGCTCAACCGCAGCGGGCACAGCGGCAAGGCACTCAAGCACATCCTGGAAACCCTGCCGCGCGAGGAACTGTTCCAGTCCGACGTGGACGAATTGACCGCCCTGGCCAGCGGCATCCTGGGCCTGCAGGAGCGTGCGCGCAGTCGCCTGTTCCTGCGGCGCAGCAAGTTCGGCCGCTTCTGGTCGGTGCTGGTGTACATCCCGCGCGATCGCTACAACACCGAAGTGCGCGTGCGCATCGAGCATCTGCTGAAGGACCGGCTGCAGGCCGATGCCGTCGACTCGGTGGTGCAGTTCGGCGAATCTCGGCTGGCGCAGCTGTACTTCGTGGTGAGACCGCGCGGCGATGCCGACGTGGACATCGACCCGGCCGAACTGGAAGCGAGTCTGGCCACGATCATGCGAAACTGGCAGGACGACCTGCGCGAGGAGCTGATCCGGGTCAGTGGCGAGGACGATGGCCTGGCGCTGGCACAGCAGTACGGACGCGCACTGCCGGCCGGCTACATCGAACAGGTCTCGCCCGAGCGCGCGGCCGAGGATGTGCGCCAACTGGCTGCCCTCACGCCCGAGCGGCCGCTGGCGGTACGGATCGGCAAGCGCCGCGGCAGCGATGACGACGTGCGCTTCAAGCTGTTCCGCCTGCACGACGACATTCCGCTGTCCGACGTGCTGCCGGTGATGGAGAACATGGGTCTGCGCGTGATCGCCGAACACCCGCACCGGATCGAACTGCAGTGCGAAGGCGGCATGATCGAGCCGGTGCACATCCAGGATTTCGTGGTGGAACTGCCGCGCGGCGTCGGCGAACTGGAAACGCTGGCTCCACTGTTCGAGGAAGCCTTCCTGAGCACCTGGAACGGCGATGCGGAAAACGATGGCTTCAGCCGGTTGGTGCTGGCCGCCGGGCTGCACTGGCGGCAGGTCGCGGTGCTGCGCGCATACGGCAAGTACCTGCAGCAGATCGGCGTGCCGTTTTCGCAGGCCTACATCGAACAGACCTTCGCGCGGCATCCGCTGCTGGCGCGGCTGATCGTGGAACTGTTCGAAACCCGCTTCGATCCGGCCATCGGCAGCAAGCCCGCCGATCGCGACCGCAGCGCGTCCCTGCAGGCCGCACTGACGGCATTGTCGGAGCATCCTGCGGCCCGAGCCGACCTGGTCGCTGGCCTGCCGGCGCGATTGAGCGGATCGCGGCAGGCGCGTTTCGATGCGTTGCGTGCCGCCATCGGCCAGTTGCTGGAGCATGTCACCAGCCTGGACGACGACCGCATCCTGCGCAGCTTCATCGACCTGATCAAGGCGACGCTGCGCTGCAATTACCACATCGCCTATGCCGATGGCCTGCGCAAGGATGGCGGACCGGCGGATTATCTGAGTTTCAAGCTGGATCCGTCGCTGGTGCCCGACCTGCCCAGGCCGCGTCCGTACCGTGAAATCTGGGTGTGCGGTCCGCGCGTGGAAGGCACGCACCTGCGCTTCGGACCGGTGGCGCGAGGCGGCCTGCGCTGGTCCGACCGGCGCGAGGACTTCCGTACCGAAGTGCTGGGCTTGGTGAAGGCGCAGATGGTGAAGAACACGGTGATCGTGCCGGTCGGCAGCAAGGGCGGTTTCGTCGCCAAGCAGCTGCCGGATCCTGCGGTGGATCGCGATGCGTGGTTCGCTGAAGGCGTGGCCTGTTACAAGCGTTTCATCAACGGGCTGCTGGACATCACCGACAACCTGGTGGACGGTGTCGTGGTGCCGCCCGCCGGCGTGGTGCGTCACGACGGCGACGATCCCTACCTGGTGGTGGCTGCCGACAAGGGCACCGCCACGTTTTCCGACACCGCCAATGGCATCGCCCAGGCGCACGGCTTCTGGCTGGACGATGCCTTCGCCTCCGGCGGCTCGGTGGGCTACGACCACAAGGGAATGGGCATCACCGCACGCGGCGCCTGGGAGTCGGTGAAGCGGCATTTCCGTGCATTGGGCCACGACACCCAGTCGCAGGATTTCACCTGTGCCGGCATCGGGGACATGTCCGGCGACGTGTTCGGCAATGGCATGCTGCTGTCGCCGCACATCCGGCTGGTGGCCGCGTTCGACCATCGCCACATCTTCCTCGATCCCGATCCCGATGCGGCCGCGTCGTTCCGCGAACGCCAGCGCCTGTTCGCGCTACCGCGCTCCAGCTGGGCCGATTACGACGCCGGGCTGATCAGCGCCGGTGGTGGCGTGCATGCGCGCAGTGCCAAGGCCATCGCCATCACGCCGCAGGTGCGGCATGCGCTGGGCCTTGGCGATGATGTCGAATCGCTGACGCCCAGCGAACTGATGGCGGCCATCCTGAAGGCGCCGGTCGACCTGCTGTGGAACGGCGGCATCGGCACTTACGTGAAATGCAGCCGCGAATCCAATGCCGATGTCGGCGATCGCGCCAACAACGCCCTGCGCGTGGACGGCCGCGACCTGCGCTGCAGGGTGGTGGGCGAAGGAGGCAATCTGGGCTTCACCCAGCTGGGCCGGATCGAGGCTGCCCTGCACGGCGTGCTGCTCAACACCGACTTCATCGACAACTCCGCCGGCGTGGACACCTCCGACCACGAGGTCAACATCAAGATCCTGCTCAACGCGCAGGTCAAGCAGCGCAAGCTGTCGCTGCCGGATCGCAACGCGTTGCTGGCATCGATGACCGATGAAGTGGCTCAGCTGGTTCTGCACGACAACTACCGGCAGAACCAGACCATCAGCCTGATGCAGCGGATGAGCCTGACCCGACTGGGGTCGAAGGCGCATTTCATCCGCACCCTGGAGGCCCAGGGTCTGCTGGACCGGCAGATCGAGTTCCTGCCCAGCGATGCCGAGCTGGACGAACGCAAGCTGCGCGGACTCGGCCTGACCCGGCCGGAACTGTCGGTGCTGCTGTCCTACGCCAAGCTGGTGACGTATCCGCAGCTGCTGGATTCGGCCATTCCCGAAGATCCGTACCTGTCGCGCGAATTGCAGCGCTATTTTCCGGAGCCGCTGCAGAAGCGCTACGCCAAGCCGATGCAGCAGCACCAGCTGCGCCGCGAGATCATCGCCACCGCGGTCACCAACTCCACCATCAACCGCATGGGTGCGACCTTCCTGCTCCGCATGCAGGAAGACAGTGGCCGCAGCGTGGCCGACATCGCCAAGGCCTACACCATCACCCGCGAGACCCTGCAGGCACGCGAGTTGTGGGCGCAGATCGACGCGCTGGATGCACGGGTGCCCGAGGCGGTGCAGATCGATGCGTTGCAGGTGATCTGGCATCTGCAGCGCAGCTTCACCCGCTGGCTGCTGTCGCGACCGGGCAGCATTCCGGACATCACCAAAGCCGTGCAGCGCTACCAGGCCGGTTTCGAGGCCGTGCGCGTGGGCAGCAGCATCCTGGCCGATCCGCAGCGGCCGGCCTATGATGCCGCCTACGCAAACTGGGTCGACCAGGGGCTGTCGCAGCCGTTGGCGATGCAGCTGGCCGCGTTGCCGTACCTGGAATCCTCGCCGGACATCATCGAGCTGGCACTGGAAACCAAAATGCCGGTGGTCGAGGTGGCGAAGGTGTATTTCCGCCTGTCGCATGCCGTGCGTGGCGCCTGGTTGAGCGAGCAGATCGCCGGTCTGGTGGTGGATGGTCGCTGGCATGCGGTGGCGCGCGGCGTGCTGACCGACGAATTGGCCACGCAGTTGCGCGAACTGACCCGTCAGGTGTTGAAGATGCCGGCCAAGTCCGCCGACGCCAAGGTGGCGGCATGGCTGCAACGGGACGATCCCAACCTGCGCTTCACCCTGTCGATGCTGGACGAATTGGCCACCCACAAGGCGCTCGACTATCCCACCGCATCGGTGGCGGTGCAGCGCCTGTCGCAGCTGGCCAGTCGCGGATGATGGACAGCGCGGGGTCGGCGCCTGACCGACCCTGCGCTATGCTGCCGGCATGACTCCGCCCCGCATCGCATTCCTGGCCAGCCCCGCCGACGATGCCCGCTCCGGCCTGGACGAACTGGTGGCCCGGCATGGGCAGCACGCGCCGGCACATGCCGACATCCTCTGCGCACTCGGTGGCGATGGTTTCATGCTACAGACGCTGCACCGGCATGGCGATCTGGGCAAGCCGGTGTACGGGATGAAACTGGGCACGGTCGGTTTCCTGATGAACCAGTACCGCACCGACGATCTGCTGCAACGCCTGCAGCTCGCCGAGCCTGCGGTGTTGCGGCCGCTGGAAATGATCGCGCACACCGAGTCCGGTGCCACGGTGTCGTCACTGGCCTACAACGACGTGTCGCTGCTGCGGCAGACCCGGCAGACCGCCCACATCGGCATCGACCTGAACGGCGTGCGCCGACTGGACGAACTGATCTGCGACGGGGTGCTGGTGTCCACCCCGGCAGGCAGCACCGCCTACAATTTTTCAGCGCACGGGCCGATGTTGCCGCTGGGCTCGAACGTGATCGCGCTGACTCCGATCGCGCCCTTCCGGCCGCGGCGCTGGCGCGGCGCGGTGCTGAGGGCCGATACCGAAGTGCGCTTCGTGGTGAACGACACCTACAAGCGGCCGGTCAGCGCCACCGCCGATTCGCACGAAGTGCGCGATGTCACCGAGGTGACCATCCGCGAATCGCGCCAGCACACGGTGACGCTGCTGTTCGATCCGGAACATAATCTGGAGGAGCGCATCCTCAGCGAGCAGTTCGTGGCCTGAGACAGGTTGCCGGCAAGCCGGCGCCGTCATCGGCATCCTTTTTCGTGGTAGGGACCGGTCGTTCCGGTGTCGAGGTTGCGGACGATGATTTTGTCATCCGCGAACCATCGGGGTTTTCTCTGCGTGATCTGCGCGACGACGATGCTGTCGCGATGGATAATCCCATCCTTGATGGCGAAGCCGGATGCCCCGAAGCTCAGGCCATCCCCGAGCGCCGGCGGCCCTCCCGCTTTCCACACGCAGCTGGCGATGTCTGCATCCGACAACGAAGACTGCATCGAGCACGACGCCGCGGCGAGCGCACATGCGCCCACCCCGGTCATCAGCAGACGCATTGCGTGCACGGTCGGGCTGGCCATCCGGCGCAGGGCGACGGGAACGGATGCCCGATCAGCGCTTGCCGTGCAGATCGACCAGCTGGCTGGGACGCGAGGCGAAATACGCAGCCAGGTCGGCGACCTGCTGGTCGGTGAGTTCCTTCGCCTGCTGGCCCATCAACGCATGTTCGCGGGTGCTGTCGCGGTACATGGTCATGGCATGCGCCAGATAATCGCCGTGCTGGCCACCGAGTTTCGGGTAGGTGGCGTCGATCGGAGCATTGCCGTCCGCGCCATGGCAATCGATGCACGACTGGCCGGTGGCCTTGCCCTTGGTCGTGGCCAGCTTCTCGCCTTCGGCGATGCGTCCTGCGGGCAGGCCGGCAGAGGAGGAGGTCTGCGCCAGTTCGCTGGCGGGCATCGGATGTTCGGCGGATTCCTTTTCCTGGCTGCAGGCCGAGGCCAGCAGCACGAGGGTTGCCAGGATGGCGGGGCGGAACAGGGTGGTCATGGCGGGCCTCACTTCAATCCGGACAGATAGGCGGCGATGTCTGCGATGTCCTGTTCGCTGAAGCTCTGCGCCTGCGCCTGCATGGTGGGATGCTTGCGCGTGCCCTTGCCGTATTCGGTCAGGGCATTGATCAGGTAGCGCTGCGATTGGCCGCCGATGTACGGCACGTGGTAATTGGGATAGGCATTCTTGTAGCCGGACACGCCATGGCAGCCCTGGCAGGTGTAGGTCAGCGCCTTTCCGCGTTCGGCGGACCCCTGCACGGGTGCCGTGGCGGACTGGGCCTGGACAAGCAGGGGCAGAAGCAACACGGCTGCGGCAATCAACACGGCTCGCATCGGGATCGTCTCGTCAAGGTGGTCGGGTGGATGCGCAACGGATGCGCAGCAACGCCGAAGTATAGCCTGCGCCCGGCATGCCGCGGAATGCCACGGCTGGCGGACACACGCGAAGGCATGCATGACCTTTGGAGCATGGCAAGTTCCGGCAGGTGCTATAGCTTGATACAACACCCGCCTGGCCTGCCACGATGTCAACCCACCCCGTATCGCGCGTTTTCCGTTCCATCCTGCAGGCCGGCTGGCAGTGGAGTCGCTTTTTGCTGCCCGTTCTGCTGGCCGTCACCCTGTCGGCCTGTTCGAGAGGCCAGGGCGATGCCAAGCCCGACGGGGCCGGCGACGGCACGGCCAACCAACCGCCGCCGGTCCCGGTGGAAGTGGCCGCGGCTGCGGCGCGCTCGATTTCCGCCAGTTACACCGGCACGGCCGCGCTGGAGCCGCGTGCCGAATCGCAGGTGGTCGCCAAGACTTCCGGCGTGGCGCTGCAGGTGTACGTGGAGGAAGGCCAGGCGGTGCGTGCCGGACAGACGCTGGTGAAGCTGGACGACGACCGCATCCGCCTGCAACTGGCGCAGGCACAGGTGCAGGTGAACAAGCTGGAGGCCAATCATCGCCGTGCAGCGCAACTCGCCGAGCAGCGCATGGTCAGCACCAGCGACCTGGACCAGCTGCGTTACGACCTTGAGGCGGCCCGCGCCACTCTGCGCGTAGCCCAGCTGGAGTTGACCTATACCAACGTCACTGCGCCGATCAGCGGCGTGGTGGCCACGCGCTCGATCAAGGCCGGCAATTTCGTGCAGATCAACACGCCGATCTTCCGCATCGTCGATACCGCGCGGCTGGAGGCCACGTTGAACGTGCCCGAGCGCGAGCTGGCCACGCTGAAGCCCGGCCAGCCGGTGGTGCTGGCGGTGGATGCCTTGCCGGGACGGCAATTCAACGGCCAGGTGGACCGCGTGGCGCCGGTGGTGGATTCGGGCAGCGGCACCTTCCGCGTGATCGCGGTGTTCGATGGCGGCGGGGTGCTCCAGCCGGGCATGTTCGGCCGCCTGCGCATCGACTACGACCAGCGCGCCGATGCGCTGGCCATTCCACGTGCGGCGTTGCTGGAGGACGAAGCAACTTCCGGCGTGTTCGTGGTCAGCGGCGACACCGTGGCCCGTCGGCCCGTGAAGACCGGTTACGTGGATGGTGGTTTCGTCGAGATCCGCGACGGCTTGAAAGCAGGCGAGCAGGTGGTGACGGCCGGCAAGTCCGCATTGCGCGACGGCATGCGCATCCAGATCCTGGACGCGTCCGGCAAGGTGATCGGTGGTGCAAAGGATGCGCCGGCGAAGAAGCCGGACGCGCAGTCGTGAATCAGGATATCCACACGCCGGCATCGTCCGCGTCGACACGTGGCGGCAGTCTGGTGGAATTCTGCACCCGGCGCCGGGTGACGGTGGCGATGATCACGCTGACCTTCGTGTTGTTCGGGCTGATCGCACTGAACGCGCTGAAGGTGAACCTGCTGCCGGATCTCAGTTATCCCACGCTGACCGTGCGCACCGAATACACCGGTGCGGCGCCGTCGGAAATCGAGACGCTGATCACCGAGCCGATCGAGGAATCGGTGGGCGTGGTGAAGGGCCTGCGCACGATGAAGTCGGTGTCGCGCACCGGGCAGAGCGACGTGGTGCTGGAATTCGCCTGGGGCACGGACATGGACCAGGCCGCACTGGAGGTGCGCGACAAGATCGAGATCGTGCAGCTGCCGCTGGAAGCCAAGGCGCCGGTGCTGCTGCGCTTCAATCCGTCGACCGAGCCGATCCTGCGGCTGGCCATCACGCCCAAGGAAGACCTGCAGGACGATGCCGCCATACAGGCGTTGACGGTGATCCGCCGCTATGCCGACGAGGACCTGAAACGGCGGCTGGAGCCGGTGGAAGGCGTGGCCGCGGTCAAGGTGGGCGGCGGCCTGGAAGACGAAGTGCAGGTGGACATCGACCAGAGCAAGCTGGCCCAGCTGAACATGCCCATCGACACGGTGATCCAGCGGCTGCAGCAGGAAAACGTGAACATTTCCGCCGGACGTGTGCAGGAAGGCGCGCAGCGCTACCTGGTGCGCACGGTTAACCAATTTGCCAGCGTCGATCAGATCGGCGACATGCTGCTGACCACGCGCACCGCAGGCGCCAGCGACGCGGAAAGCGCGGCGCAGCAGATGGCGCGCGTGGCTGCGGCCACCGGCGATGCCAGCGCGATGGCAGCCGCGGCATCGGTGCAGAATGCCTCCGGCGGCGGGCAGCGTGCAGTCGCCGGCGGGCTGCCGGTGCGGCTGCGCGACGTGGCCAGCGTGCGTCAGAGCTACAAGGAACGCGAGGCCATCATCCGGCTGGATGGCAAGGAAGCGGTGGAACTGGCGGTGTACAAGGAGGGCGATGCCAATACCGTAGCCACGGCCGATGCGGTCGAGCAGCGTCTGAAGACCATCCGCGACGGCCTGCCTGCAAACATGCAGTTGACCGTGATCGACGACCAGTCGCAGTTCATCCGCCACGCCATCAGCGACGTAAAACTGGATGCGGTGATCGGCGGATTGCTGGCGATCCTGGTGATCTTCCTGTTCCTGCGCGATGGCTGGAGCACGTTCGTCATTTCACTGTCGCTGCCGGTGTCGATCATCACCACGTTCTTCTTCATGGGCCAACTGGACCTGAGCCTGAACGTGATGTCGCTGGGCGGCCTGGCACTGGCCACCGGCCTGGTGGTGGACGATTCCATCGTGGTGCTGGAATCCATCGCCAAGGCGCGCGAACGCGGCCTGGGCGTGGTGCAGGCGGCCATTGCCGGCACGCGCGAGGTCAGCATGGCCGTGGTGGCTTCCACGCTCACCACGATTGCCGTGTTCCTGCCGCTGGTGTTCGTGGATGGCATCGCCGGACAGCTGTTCCGCGACCAGGCACTGACGGTGGCGATCGCCATCGCCATCTCGCTGGCGGTGTCGATGACCTTGATTCCCATGCTCAGCGCGCTGAAAGGGACCGCGCCACTGGCCTACGCCGCCGAACCGGCACGCCCAGCGTGGGAGCCGACCCGCGCCTGGCAGAAGCCGATCGCGGCGACCGGTCGCGGCATCGGCTGGCTGGTACGCACGGTCGTGTTTGGCATCGGTTGGGCGATGGTACGGGTGTGGCGCGGCCTGGTGCGGGTGGTTGGCCCGGTGATGCGCAAGGCCAGCGACCTGGCCATGGCGCCGTACAACCGTGCCGAGCGCGGTTATCTGCGGATATTGCCGAAAGCGCTGGACAATCCGTGGCCGGTGCTGCTGTTCGCCGCGCTGGCCTTCGCCGGCAGCATGATGCTGGTGCCGCTGCTGGGTGCGGACCTGATCCCGCAGCTGGCGCAGGACCGGTTCGAGATGACGGTGAAGCTGCCGCCGGGCACGCCGCTGCGGCGCACCGATGCGATGGTGCGCGAGTTGCAACGCAACCATGCCGAGGACGCCGGCATCCACGCCATTTTCGGGGTCAGCGGGACCGGCACGCGCCTGGATGCCAATCCCACCGAAAGCGGCGAAAACATCGGCAAGCTGTCCATCGTGATGGACAACGGCGGCAGCCGTGCGCTGGAAGCGGCCGAAACCGCGAAGCTGCGCCGGAGTCTGGCGGCATTTCCCGGTGCGCAGGCCGATTTCAGCCGGCCGCAACTGTTCAGTTTCTCGGCGCCGCTGGAAATCGAATTGAGCGGCGACGACCTGGCTGGAATCGAACGCGCCGGCCAGCAGATGGCCGCGATGCTGCGGGCCAATCCGCACTACACCGATGTGACTTCGACGGTGGAGGAAGGCTTTCCGGAAATCCAGATTCGCTTCGATCAGGAACGCGCCGCCGCCATGGGCCTGACCACCCGCCAGATCGCCGATGCGGTGGTCAAGAAGGTGCGTGGCGAAGTGGCCACGCGCTACAGTTTCCGCGACCGCAAGATCGACGTGCTGGTGCGCGTCGCCGAGCAGGATCGGGGCTCGGTGCAGGCGATCCGCGATCTGGTGATCAACCCGGGCACCGGCACGCCGGTCACGCTGTCGGCGGTGGCCGAGGTCGTGGCCACCACCGGCCCGAGCCAGATCCACCGGTCCGACCAGACCCGCGTGGCGGTGGTGTCGGCGAATCTGGACGGCATCGACCTGGGCACGGCCGTGGACGAGGTGCGGCAGATGGTGCGCGAACAGCCGCTGGGCGCCGACATCGGCCTGCGCATCGGCGGTCAGGGCGAGGAGCTGGACCAGTCGCTGCGCTCGCTGCTGTTCGCCTTCTCGCTGGCGATTTTCCTGGTGTACCTGGTAATGGCATCGCAGTTCGAATCGCTGCTGCATCCGTTCGTGATCCTGTTCACCATCCCGCTGGCGCTGGTCGGCGCGGTGCTGGCCCTGTGGCTGACCCGTTCCACGGTGTCGGTGGTGGTGTTCATCGGCCTGATCCTGCTGGTGGGGCTGGTGACGAAGAACGCCATCATCCTGATCGACAAGGTCAACCAGCTGCGCGAGGCCGGCAGCAGCAAGCGCGAGGCACTGGTGGAAGGCGCCCGCTCGCGGCTGCGCCCGATCATGATGACCACCGCCTGCACGCTGTTCGGCTTCCTGCCGCTGGCCCTGGCCGTGGGCGAGGGCGCGGAAGTGCGCAGTCCGATGGCGATCACGGTGATCGGCGGTCTGGTGGTATCGACGCTGCTGACGCTGCTGGTGATTCCGGTGGTGTACGACCGTCTGGACCGCCGTTCCGATGCCGATGACCGGCAGCGCGCGAAACGCATCGCCGAACGCGAGGCCGCGCTGGCCGAGCACATGCAGCACGACAACGACCCGCTGGATGGCGAGGCTGCGCGCCCATGAGCATCGCCGAGCTCAGCATCCGCCGGCCCGTCACCACCATCATGCTGTTCGTGTCGATGGTGGTGATCGGACTGATCGCCTCGATGCGCCTGCCGTTGGAAGCGTTCCCGTCGATCACGTTTCCGGGCATGTTCATCCAGTTCCCGTACCCGGGTTCGACCCCGGAGGAAGTGGAGCGCACGGTGCTGCGTCCGGCCGAGGAAGCGCTGGCCACGATAGCCGGCATCGACCGCATCGACGGCAGCGCCAGTGCCGATTCCGCGCAGATTTTCATCCTGTTCGACGACTGGGAACGCGACATCGCCATCGCCGCATCGGACGCGCGCGAGCGCCTCGACGCGATCCGCAGCGAACTGCCGGACGACTTGCAGCGCTATTTCGTCATGAAGTTTTCCACCAGCGACCAGCCGATCCTGCGGGTGCGCCTGGCCAGCGAGCGCGACCTGACCGGCGCATACGAAACCATAGAACGCGAACTGAAGCGCCCGCTGGAACGCATCAACGGCGTGGCTCGCGTGGAAGTGTCCGGTGCGCCGCCGAACGAGGTGGAAATCGCCATCGATCCGCAGCGCATGGAAGCCAATGGCGTGATGTTGAGCGATCTGACCCGGCAACTGCAGACGCTGAATTTCTCGATATCCGCGGGGCAGGTGGAGGACGCGGGCATGCGCCTGCGCGTGCAGCCGGTGGGCGAGATCACCGAGCTGGCCCAGTTCCGCGACCTGGTGCTGGACCGGCGCGGTACCCGGCTGGGCGACATCGCCGACGTGCGCCTGGCGCCCACGCGCATGGATTACGGTCGCCGCCTGGATGGCCGTCCGGCGGTGGGCATCGACATCTACAAGGAGCGCAACGCCAATCTGGTGCAGGTATCGCGCGATGCACTGGCCGAACTGGATCGCATCAGCGGCGAAGCGGCCCTGTCCGGCGTGCAGTTCAAGGTGATGGACGACGAGGGTGCCGCCGTCACCGATTCGCTGCTGGAACTGGCCGAGGCCGGGCTGATCGGACTGGTCCTGTCGATCCTGGTGCTGTACCTGTTCCTGCGCCACTGGCCGTCCACGCTGATGGTGACCCTCGCCATTCCGATCTGCTTCGTCATGACCCTGGGATTCATGCATTTCGCCGGCGTCACCCTGAACATCCTCAGCATGATGGGGTTGCTGCTGGCGGTGGGCATGCTGGTGGACAACGCGGTGGTGGTGGTGGAAAGCATCTACCAGGAACGCGAGAAGCATCCCGACAAGCCCGTGATGGCGTCCATTCTCGGCACGCGCCACGTGGCCATCGCGCTGAGTGCCGGCACGCTGTGCCACTGCATCGTGTTCCTGCCCAACCTGTTTGGCGAAACCAACGAGATCAGCATCTTCATGTTCCAGATCGCGGTCACCATTTCGGTGTCGCTGCTGGCATCGTGGCTGGTAGCGGTCAGCCTGATCCCGATGCTGTCGGCGCGCATGCGCACGCCGCCGGCCGTGCACAACGGCAATGGCTGGATCGCGCGTCTGCAGGCCCGTTACGCGCGATTGCTGGAATGGACCCTGCGCCACCGCGGCTGGAGCGTGCTGGCGATCGTGCTGATGGTGGTGGTCAGCGTATTCCCGATGACACGGATGAAGACAGACATGTTCGGCAGCGAAACCGTGGGCGAGGGCAGCATCTACTATCGCTGGAACGACGCCTACAGCAAGGAACAGATGGCCGAGGAAGTTGTCCGGGTGGAACGCGTGCTGGAGGCCAACCGGGAAAAATATGGCATGGAGCAGATCTATACCTGGTATGGCGAAGGCGGTGGCGACGCCAACACGTTGTTCAAGTTCCGGGCCGAGGATGCCGATGCCGCGCAGGCAGTCACCGACGCCCTGCGCGAGCAATTGCCAAAATCCGCTCGCGCAGAGATCGGCATGGGGCGGCAGGAGGGATTCGGCGGTGATTCCGGTGGCGAGGGCGTATCGTTCCAGCTGACCGGCGATTCCACCCAGACCCTGCACGAACTGGCCGATGACCTGATCCCGCTGCTGTCGCGCCGTGCCGAGCTGGCCGACGTGCGCGTGGACAGCGGCAGCAGCAACAACGAACTGAAGGTGCAGGTGGACCGCGAGCGCGCGGCCGCATTCGGGTTCAGCGCGCAGGACGTGGCCGGCTACATCGGTCTGGCATTGCGCGGCGCGCAGTTGCGGGAGTTCCGTCGCGGCGATGCCGAAGTCCCGGTCACCGTGCGATTCGCGGGATCGCAGCAGATGGGTACCGACGATCTGGCCACCTTCATGGTGCGCGCACCGGACGGTCGCAACGTGCCGCTGCTGTCGCTGGTCAACGTGGTGTCCACGCCTGCCGCATCGGAAGTACGCCGCAGCAACCGGCAGACCGCCATCACCATCAAGGCCAACTTGGCCGGCGGCACCACGCCGCCGGAGGCACGCAAGGCGATCGAGCAGGCACTGGATGCGGTGTCGTTCCCGCCCGGGTACGGATTCGGTTTCGACGGCGGCTTCCAGCGCGATAGCAAGGCACAGCGGAAGCTGGTATTCGACATGCTGCTGGCTTTCGTGCTGATCTACGTGGTAATGGCGGCGGTATTCGAATCGCTGCTGTTCCCGGCGGCGATACTGAGCGGCGTTGTGTTTTCGATTTTCGGCGTGTTCTGGCTGTTCTGGCTGACCGACACGACATTTTCGGTGATGGCTTTCATCGGAATCCTGGTGCTGATGGGCGTGGTGGTGAACAACGGCATCGTGATGGTCGAGCACATCAACAACCTGCGACGTCGCGGCCTGGACCGCACCCGCGCGCTGGTGGAAGGTAGCCGCGAACGCCTGCGGCCGATCCTGATGACGATGGGCACCGCGATTCTGGCGATGGTGCCGATTTCACTCGGCAGCACGCAGATGGCCGGTGACGGTCCGCCGTATTATCCGATGGCGCGTGCGATTGCCGGGGGATTGGCATTTTCGACCGTGGTCACGCTGCTGTTCCTGCCCACCATCTACGCCATCCTGGATGATCTGCGCGACGGATTCTCCGGCATTGCAAGGCGCGCGCGCGGCGTGCAGGATCCGGAGCAGGGCGCGGTCGCGGGGGTCGATTGAATCAATCCGCTGCTGACTCGTCCGAATCCGCACCGCCGGCCAGACTGGATGCCGCGTGTTCGCCGAATGCCGCGGACCAATCCGCCGGCAAAGGATCCTGATCGCGCAGCCGCGCAATCCGTCGCGAAAATTCCGCGCGCGGCATGGTGCTGGCCCCGATGCTGACCAGATGCGGGTTTTCCACCTGCGCATCGATCAACGGACAACCGTGCTGCCGCAGGAAGATCGCCAACGCCGCCAGTGCCAACTTCGAGCCGCCGCTGGCCCCGGAAAACATGCTTTCGCCGAAGAACATGCGGCCAACCGCGACCCCGTAGATGCCGCCGACCAGCGTCTTGCCATCGAATACGTCCAGGCTGTGTGCATGGCCCTGCCGGTGCAACTCGCAGTAGGCGTCGCGCATGGCGCTGGTGATCCAGGTGCCGCGCTGTCCGGCACGCGGGCTGTCGGCACAGGCGGCAATGACCCGGTCGAAGGCCGTATCGGCGCGCACGATCCAGCCACTGCGGCGCAGCTGCCGGCGGAAACGGCTGGACAGATGCACGCTATCGATATGGAACACCATGCGCGGATCGGGTGACCACCACAGGATGGGTTCGCCGGGCGAAAACCACGGGAAAATGCCGTTGGCGTAGGCAGTCACCAGGCGCGGAACGGACAGGTCGCCGCCGGCGGCCAGCAGGCCATTCGGATCGCGCAGGGCGGTGTCCACGGCAGGGAAAGGAGCATGCGGATCGGCATCCAGCCACGGAATGGGCAGCATCAGCGTGCCTCCACGCGCTTGAATGGCGAATGCGTTTCGAGTTGCCGGGCATAGCGTTCGATCGCGATGCTTTCATCGCGGCACCAGCCACGCAATGCGGCGCGGAAGGCCGGATCGGCGATCCAGTGGCGGCTACGCACCCGTGACGGCAGGAAGCCGCGGGCCAGCTTGTGCTCGCCCTGCGCGCCGGGTTCGAAACGGCGCAGGCCGCTGCGCAGGCAGTGTTCGATGCCCTGGTAGTAGCACGTCTCGAAATGCAGTCCCGGCAGTTGCACGAGGCTGCCCCAGTAGCGGCCATGCAGTGTGTCACGCCCCTGCAGGCACCACGCGCCTGCCACGATCCTACCGTGGTGTTCGGCGAGGATCATCACCAATGCCTGCGGCATGCGCTCGGCAATGGCGAAGAAGAACTCCAGCGTGAGCGCGGGCGAATTGCCGTACTCGGCGAAGGTCTGCAGGTACAGGCCGTGCATGGCGGCGATGTCGGCCTCGCTGGCAGTGTGACCATCCACGTGACGAAACGTGATGCCGGCATCGTGCACCTTGCGTCGTTCCTGACGGATGTTCTTGCGGTGCTTGTGGTCCATCGCGGCCAGGAATTGTTCGAAAACGCGCCAGTCGCCGCGATTTTCCCAGTGATATTGGATGTCGATGCGCGGCAGCCACGCGTCCGTCTGCGGCCCGATTGCGAAGGCGGCTTCGTCGGCGTCATCATGGAAATTGACATGCATGGACGACAACCCCTGCTGTTCGCACAGCGCGACCATCGCAGCCAGCAACTGCCGTTTCGCCGCCGGGTCGCGCGCCAGCAGGCGCGGCCCGGTCACGGGAGAATACGGCACGGCGCACAGGCCCTTCGGGTAGTAATCGTGGCCATGATCGGCGTACGCGCGAGCCCAGCCGAAATCGAACACGAACTCGCCGTGCGAATTGGTCTTGCGGTACAGCGGTGCCGCAGCCTGCAACGTGTCGCGGTCCCAGATCGTGACATGCATCGGGTCCCAGCCCCAGTCCGCACGCAGACTGCCGCTGCTTTCCAGCGCGGACAGGAAGGCATGGCACACGAACGGATTGCCGCCATCGTGCAGCGCATCCCACTGTGCGGCGGGAATGTCGGCCAGTGCCGCGACGATGCGGATGCTCACGCCGGCTGGTTCCCGATCACGGATCGATGCGGATCGGAACGGGCAATTCCAATGCATCCCACAGCGTCTGCATGTCGATGTTGTCCAGCGCGATGCAGCCGTAGGTCCAGTCGAAGCGCTGGGTGATGGCCGCCAGACCGCCGAAACCGTTCTTCTGCCCGTGGATCATCACCAGACCACCGGGATCCATGCTGCGCGCCTTGGCCTGGCGACGCTGTTCCGCAGTGGGATAGCTGATGTGGATCGACTTGAAGTAGCCGCTGTTTGGGTTGCGATAATCCAGCAGATAACGTCCTTCGGGCGTGCGATTATCGCCTTCCTGCCGTTTCTGCCCCACCGGTTGGCGCCCCAGCGCGATGCGGAAGCGGGCCACTTCCTTCTCGTCCTGCATCAGGCGCAGCAACCGATCGGACTTGTCCACGTGCACCCATTGTCCGCGCTCCAGCGGCACTGTGGCAGGCGCGGCGACCTGAGCCGATACGGTGTTTGCGGATGACAGCACGAACAACAGGAAGGATGGATGGAGCAAATGCATGGAATCGCTCAATGCAGGTTGAACAGTCGGAACAGGGCATGCAGCGCCAGGCCGGCCAGGCCGCCGATCAACGTGCCGTTGAGGCGGATGAACTGCAGGTCGCGTCCGACCGATCGCTCGATTTCGCGCACCAGGAAATCGTCGTCCCAGTCCTGCACGGTCTGCTGGATGTAGCGCGGGGCAAGGCTGCGGAACTGATCGGCCAGATGTTCGGCGGCGATGCGGATCTGCGCATTGCCGGTGGCCTGCCACAGCGCATCGTCGCGCAGGCGCAGACCCAGCCGTTCCGCATACACGCGGAACTGGCCCATGCTGGCGGAATCGGTGCGGGCCAGATCGGCATGCAGCCAGTCGCGCAGGCGCTGCCACAGCTGCCGCACGTAGGCCTGCAGATCGGGGCTGTCGATCAGGCGCTGCTTGAATTCGGCCACGCGCGCCTGCAGCTGCGGATCGGTTTCCAGCGCCTGCATCAGTTTCGCGGCTTCGGCGCTGTAGCGGTGGCGCAGCGGATGGTCGGGCGTGCGCAGGATGCTCTGCAGTTCCTCGATGATGCCGTCGGCCAGGCGCGTGGCCAGTGCATCGCCCAGGGCATCGGTGTAGTGCAGCCGGTCGGTCAGCCACAGCACGCGCGGAAACTCGCGCCGCGCCATCGTCACCAGTTTTTCGGTGATGAAGCCGCGTACGTTGTCCTGGCCCAGCCACGCGGCGATCTGGGTCAGGCCGGCATTCAATACGCGCTGGTGGTGGTCGTCGCGGGTCAGGATGCGCAGCCACTGTGCCGCGGTGGCTGCGGCGTTCCAGGCCGACAACTGCCTGCGCGCCAGCTGCAGCAGTTCGCGTTCGAAGGATGGCGAATCCAGCGAGCCGAGGGCGTGTGCCACCCACCGCTGCAGCTGCGCGGACAACGCCTCCAGCCGCTCCGGCGTGGCCAGGAATTCGCCCAGTTTGCGCGCCGGATTCCAGCCGTCGAGTTTCTGCAGCAGCGCGTCGCGGTCCAGGAAGTGCTGGGCCACGAAATCGGCCAGGCTGCGCGCGATGCGGGCCTTGTTGCGGGGGATGATGGCAGTGTGCGGAATCGGCAGCCCCAGCGGATGCCGGAACAGCGCCACCACCGCGAACCAGTCCGCCAGCGCACCGATGGCAGCCGCTTCGGCGAAGGCAGCTACCCAGGCCCAGGCCCCGATGCGGCCCTGCCACTGCGCGATGGCGAGCAGGCCGACTGCACCCAACAGGCAGGCCAGTGCCAACGCCTTCATCTGCCGCAGGTCGAGGCGACGCGACGCGGACGGCGATGGTTCGGGACTGCTCATGCCGCCGGATCATGCCATCGGTGTCGTGGCGGACGCGTCGCGATCAGGTCCGCTCGGGGGCGAACAGGTGCCGGAACACGTCGGCCAGCGTGTTGCGCGACAGGTCGGTGAATTCGCCGGCGTCGTAATAGCGTCCATAGCAGATCGGGCAGCTTTCGAAGCGGATGTGCGCCTGCTGCGGATCAACCATGCGCAGCAGTGCGGCATTGCACACCGGGCAGGCGATGCGGTCGTGTGCGTCCGCCTTGGCGCCGGCTTCGGCATCACCGTTGTCGACGGCTCGGGCAATCGCCTTCAGCGATTCGTGGCCGGCCACGTCGATCCACAGGCCTGCACAGCTGTCGCAGCGCCAGGCACTGCCATCGACGGTGGACACGCGGCGCATGGATCCACTGCATTTGGGGCATTGCAGGTCGGTCATGGAAGAGGCTCCTGAGCAGTGATGGATCGGACAATTAGTATGAACGAGCGCTGCCGGCGTTCAACCGGCCTGCGCATCCAGCCAGCGCTCGGCATCCAGTGCGGCCATGCAGCCGGAGCCGGCGCTGGTGATGGCCTGCCGGTAGTGCTGATCGGCCACGTCGCCGGCGGCGAATACGCCGGGCACGCTGGTCAGCGTCGCGTTGCCGTCGATCCCGGCTTTCACGATCAGGTAGCCGTTGTTCATCGCCAGTTGCCCATCGAACAGCTGCGTATTCGGGTGGTGGCCGATGGCGACGAAGAAGCCGTGCACGGGAATCTCGCGGCTGCTGCCATCCTGCACCGACTGCACCCGCAGGCCGGTCACCCCGGCATCGTTGCCCAGCACCTCCTGCACGGTGTGATGCCAGACCGGTTCGATCTTGCCGGCGGCCACTTTGGCGAACAGCTTGTCCTGCATGATCTTTTCTGCACGCAGGGTGTCGCGGCGATGGATCAGGTAGACCTTGCGAGCGATGTTGGACAGGTACAGCGCTTCCTCCACCGCGGTGTTGCCGCCGCCGACCACGGCCACGTCCTGGTCCTTGTAGAAGAAGCCGTCGCAGGTGGCGCAGGCCGACACGCCGCGGCCCTTGTAGGCCTCCTCCGACGGCAGGCCCAGATATTTCGCGGTGGCGCCGGTGGCGATGACCAGCGCGTCGCAGGTGTAGGTGCCGTTATCGCCGGTCAGCCGGAACGGTCGCTGGCCCAGTTCTGCGGTGTGGATGTGGTCGAAGATCACCTCGGTGTCGAAGCGTTCGGCGTGCGCCTGCATCCGCGTCATCAGATCCGGGCCAAGCAGCCCGTGCGCATCGCCGGGCCAGTTGTCCACCTCGGTGGTGGTCATCAGCTGGCCGCCCATCTGCAGCCCGGTGATCACCACCGGTGTCAGATTGGCGCGGGCGGCGTAGACGGCAGCCGTCCAGCCGGCAGGACCGGATCCGAGAATCAGCAGGCGGACATGTCGGGCAGTGCTCATCGGTATACTTCGCTCACGGTGGGAGGGCAGCCGGCGATGCGGCCAGACGCATAGCTTGGCGGCCGACTTCCGGCAACACAAGCGCATTCACGGTCCGGAGTGTTCCGGCCCGTCCCATCAACGGCCGTCGCGGCGCCTGTGGCGTGCAGCGCACGGCAAACCGGAGAGGTTCCGCATGCGTATCGGCATTCCCAAAGAAACCAAGACCCTGGAAGGCCGCGTGGCGCTGGTGCCTGCCGCGGCCGGCGACCTGGTGAAGCGCGGCCACGAGGTCTGGCTGGAGCAGGACGCCGGGGTCAAATCCGGGTTCAAGGATGCGCAGTACCAGGCGTTGGGCGTGAAGATCGCTCCGGACGCCGCCGCCCTTTACGAAAAAGGCGAGTTGATCGTGAAGGTGAAGGAGCCCATCGCCGGTGATCTGCAGCATCTGCGCAAGGACCACCTGCTGTTCTGCTATCTGCACTTGGCCGCGGAACCGGCGCTGACCCGGCGCCTGCTTGACATCGGCCTGACCGGCGTGGCGTTCGAGACCGTGGAATTGCCCAACGGGGACCTGCCGTTGCTGGCGCCGATGTCGGTGATCGCCGGCAAGATCGGCGTGCAGGTCGGCACCCACCTGCTGCATCAGCCGATGGGCGGCAAGGGCAAACTGCTCGGCGGCCTGCCGTCCACCGAACGCGGCAAGGTGGTGGTGTTCGGTGCCGGCAAGGCCGGAGGCGCGTCGGCGGCACTGGCTGCGGCCGGCGGAGCGCAGGTCACCGTGTTCGAGATGCGCCAGGACCGCATGGACGACATGATGCGGCTGGGCAACAACGTGACCGCGCTGTATCCCTATGCCGATCTGGTGGCCGAGGAAGTGGCCAAAGCCGACCTGGTGATCGGCGCGGTGCTGGTGACCGGTGCCGCAGCCCCGCGGGTGATGACCCGGCAGATGATGGAAGCGATGGAAGACGGCTCGGTGCTGGTGGACATCGCCATCGACCAGGGTGGCTGCTTCGAAACCTCGCGGCCCACCACCTGGAAGGAACCGACCTACGTGGAGGAGGGCGTGACCCACTTCTGCGTGACCAACATGCCCGGTGCGGTGCCGCAGACCAGTTCGCAGGCGATCTGCGCGGCGATCCTGCCTTGGGTGAACAAGCTGGCCTCCGGCAGCGACTGGCGCAACAACGACGCCTTGCTGAAAGGCGTGAATGTGGATGCGGGCCGGCTGGTGCATCCCGCGCTGCAGGACATGAAAGTTTGATCTACAATCAAACACCTGCAGTTATTTCTTAAGGTTGATTGATAACGGTGGCCCGCCCGCTGCAAGACAAGTCCAGACCCAGACGCAAGCGACTGGCCGCCGAGGATGCGGCACCGTCGCTGGGCGGGCGCATCGCCGGCTTGC
This sequence comes from Pseudoxanthomonas suwonensis, assembly GCA_003240695.1. GTDB lineage: Bacteria > Pseudomonadota > Gammaproteobacteria > Xanthomonadales > Xanthomonadaceae > Pseudoxanthomonas_B > Pseudoxanthomonas_B suwonensis_A. The sequence continues at coordinate 143,994 of QFNC01000004.1, forward strand.
GCCAACACCGGCTGTGGCGCGATCTGGCAATGATTCCGGTGGTGTTCGTCGTGGTGTACCTGGCGGCCTGCCTGTTGAGCTATGCGCCCACCGATCCGGGCTGGTCGCATGCCGGCAGCGTGACCGCGCCACTGCACAACTGGGGTGGCCGCATCGGCGCATGGCTGGCCGACGTGCTGTTGCAGCTGACCGGGTACGTGGCTTTCCTGCTGCCGTTGATGCTGGCCGTGGTGGCGTGGATCGCTCTGTTCCAGATGGACAGCGATGGCGATGGCGACGCCGACCTGGGCCCTGCGCTGCGGCTGGTGGGCATCGTCGGGTTTCTGGTCGCAGCCTGCGGATTGCTGCATCTGCGCATCGGCGCCGGCGAACAGTTCTTCGCCGGCGGCATCCTCGGCAAGCAGATCGGCCACGTGCTGGATCGCGGCTTCGGACCGGTGGGTGGCAACCTGTTCCTGCTGGCGCTGCTGCTGTTTTCCATCACCCTGGCCACCGGGCTGTCGTGGCTGGCGGTGATGGACCGCATCGGCGGCTGGGTGCTGGCGCTGCCTGAGCTGTTCCGGCGCAAGACCCAGCAGGCCGCGCAGTGGCAGGAAGCCCGCGCCATGCGCGAGGAACGCCAGGAAACCCGCAAGATCCAGGACGAACTGCGTGCCAAGCGGGCACCGGTGAAGATCGAGCCGCCGGCCACGCCGCCGGTGGTGGAAAAGAGCGACCGGGCCAAGCGCGAACAGCAGATTCCTCTGTTCAACGTCGGCGATGGCAGCGGCATCCCGCCGCTGGCGCTGCTGGACGATCCCAAGCCGCAACCCAAGGGCTACGACGAGAAGACCCTGGAAACGCTGAGCCGCCAGATCGAATTCAAGCTGAAGGATTTCCGCATCGATGCGCAGGTGGTCGGCGCGTATCCCGGGCCGGTGATCACTCGCTTCGAAATCGATCCCGCACCCGGGGTGAAGGTCAGCCAGATCAGTTCGCTGGACAAGGACATCGCCCGCGGCCTGTCCGTGAAGGCGGTGCGCGTGGTCGACGTGATTCCCGGCAAGTCTGTGATCGGCCTGGAAATCCCCAACACCGGCCGCGAGATGATCTACCTGTCCGAGCTGCTGCGCAGCAGGGAATACGACAAGTCCGCCAGCCCGCTCACCCTGGCGCTGGGCAAGGACATCGCCGGCCGGCCCACGGTGGCCGACCTGGCGCGCATGCCGCATCTGCTGGTGGCCGGCACCACCGGTTCGGGCAAGTCGGTGGCGGTGAACGCGATGGTGCTGTCGCTGCTGTACAAGGCCAGCGCCAAGGACGTGCGCATGCTGATGATCGACCCGAAGATGCTGGAACTGTCGGTTTACGAAGGCATTCCGCACCTGCTGGCGCCGGTGGTCACCGACATGAAGGAGGCCGCCAACGGCCTGCGCTGGTGCGTGGCCGAGATGGAACGCCGCTACAAGCTGATGAGCGTGCTGGGCGTGCGCAACCTGTCCGGTTTCAACAAGAAGGTGAAGGACGCCGCCGACGCCGGCCAGCCGCTGTCCGACCCGCTGTTCAAGGCCGCGCCTGACGGCGAGGCGGTGGCGCCGCTGCTGGAACCGCTGCCGTACATCGTGGTGTTCATCGACGAATTCGCCGACATGATGATGATCGTCGGCAAGAAGGTCGAGGAACTCATCGCCCGGCTGGCGCAGAAAGCGCGCGCGGCCGGCATCCACCTGATCCTGGCCACGCAGCGGCCGTCGGTGGACGTGATCACCGGTCTGATCAAGGCGAATATCCCCACCCGCATCGCCTTCCAGGTGAGCAGCAAGATCGATTCGCGCACCATCCTGGACCAGAGCGGCGCGGAAACCCTGCTGGGTCATGGCGACATGCTGTATCTGCCGCCCGGCACGGCCATGCCCGAGCGCGTACACGGCGCCTTCGTCAGCGACGAGGAAGTGCATCGGGTGGTGGAACACCTGAAGCAGAGCAGCGGCGGCCCTGATTATCTGGATGGCGTGCTGGAGGAAACCCAGACCCTGCACGACGGCAGCACCGTCGGTGCCACCGGCCTGCCTGAAGCCACGAGCGAAGGCGGCGACGAATCCGACCCGCTGTACGATCAGGCGGTGAAAATCGTCACCGAAACCCGGCGCGCGTCGATTTCCGGGGTGCAGCGGCGCTTGAAGATCGGCTACAACCGTGCCGCGCGCCTGGTGGAAGCGATGGAAGCCGCCGGCGTGGTCTCGCCGCCGGAACACAACGGCGATCGCAGCGTGCTGGCGCCGCCGCCGCCGCGCGATTGAACGCGCTGACCCGCGCACGGACTTGCGTTGCGTCCCGCCCGAGGGCAGTGATCGACAGGTTGGCGATGGCCGATCGCGGCAGCACGATCCGTGTGCTCCGATCTTTTCAGGACACCGCGTCGCGCAGCAGCGACCGGGCCGCCGCGCGTGCCTCCTTGCCTACATCCACGCCGCCCAGCATGCGCGCGATTTCGGCAACCCGTTCGGCATCGTCCAGCCGGGTGATGGCGCTTTTCGTCAAGCCTTCTGCAGCCGCCTTGCTGACCCGGTAATGCACGTGTCCCTGTGCCGCAACCTGCGGCAGATGGGTCACGCACAACACCTGCCGTTGCGTGCCCAGCGCGCGCAGCTTCTGGCCGACGATCTGCGCCACCGCACCGCCGATGCCGGTGTCCACTTCGTCGAACACCATGGTCGGCACGGCGTCCAGTCCCAAGGCCGCCACTTCGATGGCCAGCGAGATGCGCGCCAGCTCGCCGCCGGAGGCCACCTTGCGCAGCGGCCGCGGCGGTTGCCCCGGATTGGCCGATACCAGGAATTCGGCACGTTCGGCACCAAGCGCATCGGGATCGGGCGCGTCGGCGGGCTCCAGCGCGACATCGAACACGCCCCCGCCCATGCCCAGTTCCTGCATCAGGGCCGTGGTTGCGGCGGCCATCGATTGCGCGGCCTGTCGCCTTGCCCTGGTCAGGCGGGTGGCCGCTTGCGACCAGTCATCGCGTGCCTGCAGCAATTGCCCGTCCAGCTGCAGCAGGCGCGCATCGGCATCGCGCAGCGTCTGCAATTCGGCGGCGACGGCATCGCGACGTTCGGACAGCATCTCGATCGGCACCCGGTGCTTGCGGCCGAGCTCGTGCAGGCGTGACAGCTGCTGTTCGAGTGCGTCAAGACCGTTCGGGTCGATGTCCAGATCGGCGCGGATGCGATCCAGCAAACCGGCTGCTTCCTGCAGCTGGATGGCGGCCGCATCCAGCAATCCATCCACGTCCTGCAGACGCGGCTCGTGCTCGACCACCTTGGCCAGATCGTGACGGATGCGCTGCAGGCGCTGGTCCAGCGCGGTCGAGCCGCTGCCGCCGGCCAGTGCCGCAGCCGCCGTGTCGCAGCCCTGGATCAGCGTGGCGGCATAGGCATGGCGGCGATGCGCCGCAAGCAACCGCGATGTCGATTCTGCGGACAGCGGCTGCGCATCCAGTTCATCCAGCTGATGCTGCAGGTAGGCGATGCGGTCGCCCACGTCGCCCTGGCCGACCAGCCGCTCGCGTTCGGCCTGCAGCTGCTGCCAGTGCCGTGCGGCTGCGGTGACGGCCTCGACCGCGTCGGCATGCCGCCCGAAGGCATCCAGCAACTGCAGCTGCGCTGGCCGCGACAGCAGCGCCTGGTGCGCATGCTGGCCGTGGATCTCCACCAGCAGGCTGCTCAGGGCCTGCAACTGCGCCACGGTGACCGGCCGGCCGTTGATCCACGCCCTCGATCCGCCGTCGGCGCGCAGGGTGCGCCGCAGCTGGCAGTGACCATCGTCGTCCAGCTCTTGCTCGGCCAGCCAGTCCCGCGCGGCGGCGGCATCGTCCAGGGAAAAATCGCCGTGCAATTCCGCCCGCTCTGCGCTATGGCGGATCATGCCGCTGTCGGCGCGCTGGCCGCACAGCAGCGACAGTGCGTCCACCAGCAGCGACTTGCCGGCGCCGGTTTCGCCGGAAATGACCGTCAATCCGGGGCCGAAGGCGATCTCGGCACGGGCCACGACGGCGAAATCACGGATGTCCAGGCGGGTCAGCATGGCGGATAGTGTGCCTGTCGGCCGGGTCGACTGTCATGCCGCTTGCGTCCTGACGACGACGGCCGTATATCGATGGACATGTCCGCGACTCCCTCCGACCGCCTGCTCGATCCGCGTGCCCGCCAGCTGCTGCGCACGCTGATAGGGCGCTACATCCGCGATGGCGAACCGGTCGGCTCGCAGACCCTTGCCAGGCATGCAGGGCTGGATGTGAGCCCGGCCACGATCCGCAACATCCTGTCCGATCTGGAGGATCAGGGGCTGCTGGCCGCACCGCACGTGTCCAGCGGCCGCGTGCCGACCACGCAGGGCTATCGGGTGTTCGTGGATTCGCTGCTGCAGATGCGACCGCCCGGCGAGGGCGAGATGGCCCGCCTGCGCCAGGAACTGGACCCGGGTCACGGTACGCAGCAGCTGCTGGGCAGTGCGTCCGAACTGTTGTCGGCCATGACCCGCTTCGTCGGCGTGGTCAGCGTGCCGGGGCGGGAACTGTTCGCGTTCCGGCACATTGATTTCGTGCTGCTGGATCCGCAACGCGTGCTGGCGATCGTGGTGTTTTCCGATGGCGAGGTGCAGAACCGCATCCTGCCGACGCGTCGTGCCCGCACGCCGGACGAACTGGAACGCAGCGCCAATTACCTGAACCGACATTTCGCCGGCTTGTCCGTGCGCACCATCCGCGCCCAGCTGCTGCGGGAATTGCGCGGTGCACAGGCCGAGATGGAGCAGTTGCTGTCCGCGACCATCGAACTGGCCGAACAGTCGCTGGGCCCGGACGGCCCGGGTACGCAGGGCCGCAGCGCCGACATGCTGCTGGCCGGGCAGAACCGGCTGGTCGGGGTCCAGGACCTGTCCGATCTGGACCGGCTGCGCGAACTGTTCGAGGCCTTCGCCAGCAAGCGCGACATCCTGCAGTTGCTGGAGCGCACTCTACAGGCACCGGGCGTGCGCATCTTCATCGGCGAGGAAACCGGTCTGGCGTCGCTGGAACCGGTGTCGCTGGTCACCGCACCCTACGGCACCGAGAACCGCACGCTCGGCGTGCTGGGCGTGATCGGCCCGACGCGCATGGCCTACGACCGGGTGATTCCGCTGGTGCAGGCCGCAGCCGAAGCGCTGGGTGCAGCGCTCGATCCGGATGCAGCGACCTCGGCCGCCTGAATGCGGCATGCGCGATGACTTGCCGCCGCACGGCAGGTTGACTATCATTCGCGGGCTTGGCGGAGTCCGGCCACCGTGACGCACATGCTGATCCGGCAGCCGACCCGCCCCAGTTTCGCGACGGTTTCCCGTGTTTCCCGGAATCGGCATTGCGAAGCGGGCTAGGCCGAACGCCTCCGGGCGGTCGGCGCCGACATCCAGCGGTATCGGACAAGGGCCCCCGGGGCCCTTTCTCGTTTCCCGATGCCGCACCGGGCCCGGCTGCGCCAGGCACCGTTCGTCCCTACCGAGATCCTGATGACCGACAAGGCCACCGAGCTGACCCGTCTGCTGTCACCCACCGTTGAAACGATGGGGCTGGCGCTGCTGGGCATCGACTACCTGCCCGCACCGGGCGGGGCGGTCGTGCGCCTGTACATCGACGTGCCCGAGGCCGAAGCCGCCACGCGCTCGGTCGGCATCGAGGATTGCGAGGCCGTCAGCCACGAGGTGTCTGCGCAGCTCGACCTGGCCGACCCCATCAGCGGACACTACACGCTGGAAGTGTCCTCGCCCGGCGTGGACCGGCCGCTGTTCGACGCGGCGCAGTTCGCCCGTTTCGTCGGCCAGCAGGCGAAGGTGACCTTGAAACTGCCGCTGGACGGCGGTCGCCGGCGTCTGCAGGGCCGCATCGTGGCGGTGGATGGCCAGGCCATCCGCTTCGACTTGGATGGCAATGCCATCGACGTGCAGGCCGACAACATCGAAAAGGCCCGGCTGGTTCCCGACTGGGTCGCGCTGGGCATGGTGAAGACCAAGCCCGGCAAGGGCAAGCCGGCCGCGTCTTCCCCCGATTCCACACCTTCCAACCAAGCGGCGGCCGATGCGCTGCCCGATGCGGAGTAACCGAGAAATGAGCAAGGAACTGTTGCTGGTCGTCGATGCGGTCGCCAACGAGAAGGGCGTGCCCGAGCACGTGATCCTGGAAGCGCTGGAAGCGGCGCTGGCCTCGGCCGCGCGCAAGCGCTACCACGATCAGGACGTGCTGGTGCGGGTGCAGATCCATCCGAAGGACGGCAGCTACGAGACCTTCCGCCGCTGGGAAGTGGTGGCCGACGACGTGGTGATGGAATCGCCCGACCGCCAGGTGCGCCTGATGGACGCGGTGGAGGAGGCCGAAGGCGTCGAGGTGGGCGACTACATCGAGGAGCAGATCGAGAATCCCGATTTCGGTCGCATCGCCGCGCAGACCGCCAAGCAGGTGATCGTGCAGCGGGTGCGCGAGGCCGAGCGCCAGCAGGTGGTGGATGCCTGGAAGGACCGCGTGGGCGAACTGGTGAACGGCGTGGTCAAGCGCGTCGAGCGCGGCAACGTGTACATCGACCTGGGCGGCAATGCCGAGGGCTACATCGCCAAGGACAAGGGCATTCCGCGCGACGTGCTGCGCACCGGCGACCGCGTGCGCGGCTACCTATACGACGTGCGCAGCGAACCGCGCGGGCCGCAGATCTTCGTCAGTCGTGCCGCACCGGAGTTCATGATGGAGCTGTTCAAGATCGAGGTGCCCGAAGTGGGCCAGGGGCTGGTGTCGATCATGGCCTGCTCGCGCGATCCTGGCGATCGCGCCAAGATCGCGGTGCTGGCCCACGACAACCGCACCGATCCGATCGGTGCCTGCATCGGCATGCGCGGCTCGCGCGTGCAGGCGGTCACCAACGAACTGAACGGCGAGCGGGTGGACATCATCCTGTGGAGCGACAATCCGGCGCAGTTCGTGATCAACGCGATGGCGCCGGCCGAAGTGCAGTCGATCATCGTGGATGAGGACAAGCATTCGATGGACCTGGCCGTGGCCGAGGACCGCCTGGCCCAGGCGATCGGCAAGGGCGGCCAGAACGTGCGCCTGGCCAGCCGCCTGACCGGCTGGCAGCTCAACGTGATGACCGCCGACCAGGTGCAGGCCAAGTCCGAGGCCGAACAGGCCAGGGCCCGCGAGCTGTTCATGGACAAGCTGGAAGTGGACGAGGAAATCGCCGGCATTCTGGTAGCCGAGGGCTTCGGCACGGTGGAGGAAATCGCCTACGTGCCGGTCGGCGAACTGCTGGCCATCGAAGGCTTCGACGAGGACGTGGTGGAAGAACTGCGCTCGCGCGCACGCGATGCGCTGTTGAACGACGCCTTGGCCGTGGAAGAGGAGCTGGACGAAAACGCGCCTGCCGAAGACCTGCTGGCACTGGAGGGGATGGACGAACGCACCGCCTACGGGCTGGCCGCGATCGGCATCCGCACCGCCGAGGATCTGTCCGACTTCGGTGCCGACGAAATCGCCAGCTTCGAAGTCGACGGCCTCGACGAGCCACGCGCCGCCGCCCTGATCATGGCCGCGCGTGCCGAGGAAATCGCCCGCCTGGAGCGCGAAAGCGCATGATCCACCGCAATCCGCACACACCGTAGAATGGCTCCACCCACAGCGCAGCCGCGCAGGCGCGCCCAAGGAATCCGAACCGAATGTCGCAACAAACCACCATCCGCAAGCTGGCCGCACTGGTGAACACGCCGGTCGAGAAACTGCTGGAACAGCTGTCCGAAGCGGGCATGCCGTTCAGCGATCCCGACCAGGTGGTGACCAGTGCCGAAAAGCTGAAGCTGCTCGGCTTCCTGAAGCGTTCGCACGGCAAGGCCGACAAGCCGGTCACCGAGGAATCGCTGGCGCCGAAGAAGATCACGCTGAGTCGCAATCGCAAGCAGGAAATCACCGTCGGCGGCGGCAAGAACAAGGCCACCGTGGACGTGCTGGTGCGCAAGAAGGTGACCCTGGTCAAGCCCGGCACCGCTGCAGCCGATCCGGCCGCTGGCGCAGGCGGCAATGACGAGCGCGCGGAAATCCTGCGCAAGCTGGAGGAATCGCGCCAGCGCAACCTGGCCGAACAGCAGCAGCTGGCCGAATCCGACCGCCAGCGCGCCGAGGAATCGCTGGAGCGCAAGCGCCGCGAAGCCGAGCAGGAGGCTGCTCGCCTGCGTGCCGAAGCCGAAGCCCAGCGCGAGCAGGAGCGGCAGCAGCGTGGCGATACCGGTCGCACGCCCGGCACGACCGACGACACCGCTCCGCGCAAGACGCACACGCCGACGCGCACGCCGGCCGCACCGGCGCGCGACGAGCGCAATACCGGTGGCGCCCGCAACAAGGGCAATCGCGGCTCGCACGCGATGGTCTCCGGCGTGGAAGACGACGATGCCACCGCACGTTTTGCCGGACAGCTGCATCTGAATGCCGGCGACCGTTCGCGGCGTGGCAGCAGCAATGCACGTGGCAAGACCCGGCAGCGGCGCCAGATGGAGCAGTCGCGCACCGGCAGTGGCGATCACGCCTTCACCCGGCCTACCGAGCGGGTGGTGCGCGAAGTGGCCATCGGCGACGCCATCACCGTGGGCGATCTGGCGCAGAAGCTGGCGCTGAAGGGCGGCGACGTGGTCAAAGCGCTGTTCAAGATGGGGGTGATGGCCACCATCACCCAGAGCATCGATCACGACACCGCCGTGCTGGTCACCGAGGAGCTCGGCCATGTGGCGCTGCGTGCGGAAAGCAACGACGCCGAAAGCGAACTGCTGGCGCACGTGGAGGACATGCAGGGCGATACCGTGCAGCGGCCGCCGGTGGTCACCATCATGGGCCATGTCGATCACGGCAAGACCTCGCTGCTGGATCACATCCGCCGCACCCGCGTGGCCTCGGGCGAGGCCGGCGGCATCACCCAGCACATCGGTGCCTACCACGTGGAAACGCCGAAGGGCGTGATCAGCTTCCTCGATACCCCGGGCCATGCGGCGTTCTCGCACATGCGTGCGCGTGGCGCCAAACTCACCGATATCGTGGTGCTGGTGGTGGCTGCCGATGACGGCGTGATGCCGCAGAGCATCGAAGCGATCCAGCATGCGCGCGCCGCACAGGTGCCGCTGGTGGTGGCCATCAACAAGATCGACAAGCCGGCCGCCGATCCGCTGCGGGTGAAGAACGAACTGCTGACCCACGAGGTGGTGGCCGAGGATTTCGGCGGCGACGTGCAGATGGTGGAGATCTCGGCCAAGACCGGCCAGGGCATCGACACCCTGCTGGACGCGATCCTGCTGCAATCCGAGGTGCTGGAACTGAAGGCCGTGGCCGAAGGTCGCGCCAGCGGCGTGGTGATCGAATCCGCGCTGGACAAGGGCCGCGGCCCGGTCGCCACGGTGCTGGTGCAACAAGGCCAGCTGGAAAAGGGCGATTACCTGGTATGCGGCATCCAGTACGGCCGCGTGCGCGCCCTGTTTGACGAGGCCGGACGCAACGTGCAGGCGGCCGGTCCGTCGATTCCGGTGCAGGTGCTCGGCCTGTCGGGCGTGCCCGACGCCGGCGACGATTTCGTGGTGGTGGCGGACGAGCGCCTGGCCAAGGACGTGGCCCAGCAGCGCGATGCCAAGCGCCGCGAAACGCGTCTGGTGGCGCAGGCCGGCAACCGCATGGAAGACATCATGGCGCAGATGGGCGAGGGCACCGGCCAGCAGACCCTGAACCTGGTGGTGAAGGCCGACGTGCACGGCTCGATGCAGGCGTTGCGTGAGGCGCTGACCGGACTGTCGAACGCGCAGATCCGCATCAACGTGATCGGTTCGGGCGTGGGCGGCATCACCGAATCCGATGCGCAGCTGGCCGTGGCCTCCAAGGCCACCCTGATCGGCTTCAACGTGCGTGCCGACGCCTCGGCGCGCAAGGTGATCGAAAGCAACCGCTTGGATCTGCGCTACTTCTCGATCATCTACGACGTGATCGACCAGGTGAAGCAGATCGCCTCCGGCGTGCTGGGCACCGAGATCCGCGAGGACATCATCGGCACCGCCCAGGTGCAGCAGGTGTTCCGCCACTCGCGGTTCGGATCGATCGCAGGCAGCGTGGTGCTGGAAGGCGCGATCCGCCGCGGCAAGCCGATCCGCGTGCTGCGCGATGCCACCGTCATCTTCGAGGGCGAACTCGATTCGCTGCGCCGCTTCCAGGAAAACGTGGACGAGGTGAAGCAGGGCACCGAATGCGGCATCGGCGTGAAGGGCTACGATCAGGTCAAGGTGGGCGACCAGATCGAATGCTTCGAGCGCGTCGAAGTGCAGCGCACGCTGTAACGGCCGGTCCTCGCCATGCCCAGCCAGAAGTCGTTCCACCGCACCGACCGCGTGGCCGCCCAGCTCCGTCGCGAGCTGGGCACGCTGGTGCGCGATGCCGTGGCCGAACACGGGTTGCCGTCGGTCAGCGTGTCTGACGTGGAAGTCACCCGCGACATGGCGCATGCCAAGGTGTTCGTGACCGCGCTGCTGCCAGACCAGGCCGCCGACGCGCTGCGCGGGTTGAAACAGGTCGCGCCGGAAATCCGCTACCGCCTGGCCCATGCGGTGCGGCTGCGGCACGTGCCCGAACTGCATTTCCATTACGATGATTCGGTGGACCGCGGCGAGCGCATCGATGCCCTGCTGCGCGACCTGCACGCCGACGATTGACCGCCCGGTCGCGGCGGCTCGCATGATCCTTCCGCGTTCCCGGGGCATCCGTCTCGCATGAGCCGGCGCAGCAGCACCCGCTTCCGCAAGATCGACGGCATCCTGCTGCTGGAAAAGCCGCGCGGGCTGAGTTCCAACCAGGCCTTGCAGCGCGTGCGCCATCTGTTCCGCGCCGACAAGGGCGGCCATACCGGCAGCCTGGATCCGTTGGCCACCGGCCTGTTGCCGTTGTGCTTCGGCGAAGCCACCAAGATCGCCGGCGGCCTGCTGGGTTCGCGCAAGGCCTACGACGCCGTGGCGCGGCTGGGCATCGTGACCGATACCGACGACGCCGACGGCCAAGCACTGCGCCAGCGTCCCGTGCCCATGCTCAGCATCGAACGGATCGATGCCGCCTTGCAAACCCTGACCGGCCGCATCCAGCAGCGACCACCGATCTATTCGGCACTGAAACGCGGCGGCGAGCCGCTGTATGCGAAAGCCCGGCGTGGCGAAGCGGTGGACATCGACACCCGCCCGGTGGATGTGCACGCTTTCGAACTGCAATCGGCTGCCGATCTGCTCGATGGCGGCGAACCGTTGCTGCGACTGCATGTGGAATGCGGATCGGGTACCTATGTGCGCAGTCTGGTGCGCGATCTGGGTGAGACCCTGGGCTGCGGTGCCCACGTGGCGGAATTGCGACGATTATGGGTGGATCCGTTCCGTGATCCGCGCATGTGGACGCTGGACGAATTGCAGTCGCTGGCCGAGCGCGGCGGCGAACGCGCACTGGATGCCTGTCTGCTGCCGTTGGAATCCGGCATGACCGCGTGGCCGCAGGTGGAAGTCACGGCGACCCAGGCGCGCAGTCTGGGCCAGGGGCAATCCCTGCCAGGCGATTATCGGCCCGAAGGCGAGGTGGCGATTGTCGATATTCATGGTCGGGCGCTTGGGCTTGGGCGTGTGGATGACAGCGGCTGCCTGCGTCCGCAACGGTTGTTTGCCTGGGCATGCCAGCCGCAACCTGCGCATCCGCAACCAGCGCGGACTGAACGCCCTCCGCGCAATCCTGGCCACGATGGCTGACGAACCTGCCAATGCGGCGACGATTCAAGGGACCGACAACATGACCTTCATAAACGAATTCATCTCCGACGCGGATGTCGACACGTACGGCTTGAAAGCCATCGACCAGAAGTTCATCGTCGGTGGGACGCGATCGCGTCAATGGACCATCGACCGGGAACGTGACATCTACTTGCGCAATGTCGCCAGAGGTGGCGGCAACGAGCCCGAAATCCGCAACCAGACCCAGTGGTCGTTCTACTGGAAGGGGCACATGCTGTACCTTCGGTTGGACTTGATGGGTGGCGGCGGACTGCCTGGCGAACCGGGGTGGTCGCGTTGGCGGATGATCTGGTTGAATGGCAGTCACGGCCTGCCCGAGACATTGAAACCGGGTCGGCAGCGCATCATCGCGGATCTGCAGGAAGCACTGCTGGCTTACAAGGATTTCGGAGCTTACTCCACGAACACGGACTACCGCATTGAGTTCGAGATTGACGAGGAATGCGTGATATGAACAAGCCGCTGACTGCAGATGAAGCCATCCGCTTGTACCAAGGCATGGACCGCCTACAAAGGAGAGAGTGAAGCCTGTCGCCCTGGAGCGGCGCATGGACGCAAATCCTTGCAGTCCGCCAGGCCACGCTGTAGTCTTCCGCGCAGATGCCACACCCCGGCTCATGGACAGGACAGTATGACCTTTGTCAACGAATTCATCTCCGACGCGGATGTCGACAAGTACGGCCTGAAAGCCATCGACGAGAAGTTCATCGTTGGTGGAACCCGGGCCCGCGATTGGACCATCGAGCGGGAACGCGGCATTTACCTGCGCAATGTCGCCATTGGCGGCGGCAACGAGCCGGAAATCCGCAACCAGACCCAGTGGTCGTTCTACTGGAAGGGGCACATGCTGTACCTGCGGTTGGACCACATGGGCAGCGGGACAGATGCAGATGGAACAGGCTGGACACGCTGGAGAATGATCTGGCTCAATGGGAGCAATGGCCTGCCGCACCAACTGAAGCCATTGCAATCCAAAATTTTGGCAGACTTGGAGCAAGCCCTCACCGCATATCGCAGTGCAGGCAAATATTCGAAGGATTGGCCCGGCTACCGAGCAGAACTGCAGATTGACGGAGAATGCGTGTTATGAGCAAATCTTTGACGGCCCGGGAAGCTATACGTCTCCTCCAGGAATCGCCTGAGCAGTATGCTTCCAAGGAACAACTCCGTGAACTGGCACGTCGTGTCGATGCAGATGCGCCAGGACGTTTGACGATTCTCTACAGCGGTCCGGCAGCCAAAGGCGTTTGGTCAACGGATGTCATCAACATTATGATTGCAGCTGATGAAGATGTGCGGGTGATCAATAAAAGCGAGGCTGCACAATTTCTTCAATCGCGCGAATTTTATCAAGCAGTCGCCAAAGCGCATGGGCTTGATGATTTTGGCGATCTAATGAGCGGTACGTACAACGGTCCCGCCACGAAATGGCTTTACCACGCCGAGCACGGCCCTTGGGCAGACGCTTCGGCGCGCTTTGCCGAGTCCACGCGCGGCGAAGTGCGAGCCATCGTTGGCGAAGCCGATTTCAAGCGCACTTTTGCGAAGGTTGAACTGCCCCTAATTCTGAACAACCCGCACATCACCAGCGTGGAAGGCATCCCGCGCCAGACCCTGCTGGCCTTGCAGGAACGGCAGGGAACCGAAGCCGTTTTCGACATGATCGTGGCGCGTTCGCGCGAGCGCGTGTCCGACCTGCGGGTGCCGGTGTCCGATCCGGTCAACCATGCAGGACAAGTGCTGCGCAACGACAGCGGCAAACTGCAGATTGAAACCCATGCCTGGTTCGAGGGAACCCAGGTGCAGGGCAAAGGGCCAGTCCTGGCGAATTCGCGTTCGCTGGACGCCCATCTGCAGGCGCCGTCGACCCATGCCGTGGCGGGTCAACAGCATCTGCACGACTGGCATGCGCAGCAAGGGCACGCCGAACGCATGCGATCTGGGGTGCCCGGCAATACCACCCTGCGCGCTGCCACCGGCCTCGGCATCGCCGCCACCCTGGCCGAGGGCCTGTCGGTGGCCGATCGCATCGGCATGCAGCTGGCGCAGGACAATCCGCTGGCTGCCAATTCCACCCTGCGGCATTACGTGGCGCGTGGCACTGGCGGTTGGATGGGCGGCGCCCTGACCGGGCTGGCCGTGGGCTGGGAAACCGGCCCCGGGGCGATTCTGTTCGTGGCCGGCGGCGCGGTGATCGGTAGCGAGGTCGGCGAGAAAGTCGCCACGTGGTGGGACAACCGCGACATCGTGAATCAGCAATTCGACGGCGCAGCGTGGAGATTCAACGGTCACGCCTGGCGTCGGCAGGATCGCGTGGATGCCACCCAGGACGGCACGGACAATGCGGTCAAGACCGACGTGGCTGCCAGTTACACGCAGGCCCGCCAGTTGAACTACATGGCCACCAACGTCGCCACGGTCATGGCCATGGGCGATGCGCCGAAACCGCGCAATCCGTTCGTGCTGCCGGCCGATGAGCAGGATCGGCACAGTCTGCGCACGCGTTCCTGGCATCGCGACCCGGACAGCGGCGAATGGCGGCGCGAGGTGGTGACCGGCCTGGATCATCGCGAACTGCCGGGCAAAAGCGAATTCATCGCCGCCCCGCCTGATCGCGCAGCGCAATTGGATGCGCAGGCCGCGCAGATCATCCAGGCCAATCTGGCCAACGGTCCGGTGGCCATCGCGGCCCGTTACGATGCGGCCTATCGGCAGGGTGGCTGGTCGCAATTCGGTCCGATGCCCAAGCAGGTGCAGGCGGCACTGGACAATCCGGATCGCATGCTGGCTTCCGATGGCGAGCTGTACAAACGCCAGGCCGATGGTCAATGGCGCGAGCGCGACAGCGGCAAACCGGCGCAGGGCAATTTGGCTGCCGAGCTGGACTACACCCGTTTGGCGCTGCAGATGGGATTGGAGCAGCATGCCCAGGCCATGGCCGCCATGCCGCCGCGCGAAACCCGTACGCCCGATCAACAGCGGCAGGAACATCTGGTCTATCAATATCAACTGTCAGGCATCGAATTGAAGCCGGAATGGCTGGCCGGGATCGATCGGGCGGTGCGCCAGACCCAGGCCGAAACCGGCGTCCGCAGCACCATGCTGCAACTGAAGAACGTCGCCGAAGGCAAGGCGATGGCCGACAGCCCGATCGTGCATTACGCGATCGATGCCGATGGCAGCCATCGCGTGGTGGCGACAACCGATCCGCAGACGATCCGCGATGCCGTGGCGGCGGTGCAGCGCGGTGAGCCTGTGCAACCGCTAGCACCAGCGCCTGCGCTGGCAAGTACCGAACCGGCAATTGCCACGCTGGACACGGTGACTGTAACTGCACCACGGCTTGATCGGGTTGCCGAAAACGGCCAAGGCGCCGTTTCACCATCCGAACCCACCTTCCGCCCCGACTTCCGCGACCCGGCGCATCCGGTCCACGACAACTACCGGCAGGTGCTGCACAGGGTGCATCAGATGGACGAACGCAACGGCTTGTCGCCCGGGCCGTACAGCGAGCAACTCGCTGCCGCACTGCTGGTGCAGGCGGAATCGCAGCGCATGCGCATCAACCATGTGGAACTCGACGGCAACGGCCGTGCGGTCGGCAGCCAGGAACTGTACATCGGCAATGCCGGGCCCAAGGTCGGCGTGGATCTGCGCGAGGCGCACGGCACCTCGATGGCCGAGCTGAGCCGGCAATGGCTGCAGGCGCGCTCGCCGCATCTGCTGGGCGATTCCTCCGTGACGCGTACAGCCGTGCAGCGCGATGCCACGCTGGTCGAGCGGTTGCCCGAAGCGGACCGGCCGCTGTTCGCGGCGTTGCGCAACGGCCTGCCGGGGCACATCAGCGATGCCAAGGTGCTGGAAGTGCTGGGCAATGCCAAGGCGGCCGGGATCGCGGGCATCGAGCGGTTCGGCCAGATGAGTCTGGTCGGCGAGCGGGTGCTGGTGCAGGGCGACATCCACAGCGGCTTCGCGCGCTGCATGACCGATGTGCAGTCCGCGGCCCCGGATGCCGACCGGACCCTGCAAACACTGCGCGATCAGGCCGCCCAGCGCGAGCACGCGCAAGCCCAAGCGCCGGCCCTCGAGCCGACGCGGTAAAACCGTCGGGCCATGCGGACGCGGTTGTTCTGTTGGCCAATTGCCTGAGTTGCCCCGCGCTTGTTGCTGATCCAGCGGCAGCCGGGTGTCGAAGGCGGTGGGCGCAGAGTTCGGGTTGTCCCGCTGTGGCGTAACCGGTAAACTGGCTGGGCCGTTATGGCAACCCTTTCATTCAGTTCGCGGCGGACCATGCGGTTTGCAGCGGCACCCTGCCGCAGCCGACTGCCGGTCGCGCATCCACAGGAAACAGCATTCATGACCATCGACAACGCCAAGATCATCGAAGAACACCAGCGCAGCCAGGGCGACACCGGTTCGCCGGAAGTGCAGGTGGCGCTGCTCAGCGCCCGCATTGCCCAGCTGACCGAGCACTTCAAACTGCACAAGCACGACCACCACAGCCGCCGCGGCCTGCTGAAGATGGTCAACCGTCGCCGCAGCCTGCTCGACTACCTGCACCGCAAGGATGCCGAGCGGTACAAGGCCCTGATCGGCAAGCTCGGCCTGCGCCGTTGATGTTCCACCACTGCGGCGCAGCGATGCGCCGCAGTGTCGTTTGCACGACCCATCTTTTCGGCGACACGTTCAACCGCCCATACGCTCTACCCTCCAGCTTTTTTTGTTCCGGCCGCGCACCTGCGGCCACCCCTGACCGGCATGGGCCGTGCAGGGCCAACTGCTCAAGCGACCCAAGGAACCAACGTGGCAAAAATCAGCAAAACCTTCCAGTACGGCAACCGCCAGGTGACCCTGGAAACCGGTGAAATCGCGCGCCAGGCTTCCGGCGCGGTGATGGTGAAGATCGACGGCACCGTGGTGTTGGTGACCGCCGTGGCTGCCAAGTCTGCGCGCGAAGGCCAGGACTTCTTCCCCCTGACCGTCGACTACCAGGAAAAATTCTATGCCGGCGGGCGCATTCCCGGCGGCTTCTTCAAGCGCGAAGGCCGGCCCACGGAGAAGGAAACCCTGATTGCGCGCCTGATCGACCGACCGATCCGCCCGCTGTTTCCGGAAGACTACAGGAACGAAGTGCAGATCATCGCCACCGTGCTGTCGCTGAACCCCGAGGTGGAAGCCGACGTGCCGGCCATGATCGGCGCCTCGGCCGCGCTGGCACTGGCCGGAACGCCGTTCCAGGGCCCGATCGGTTCGGCCAAGGTCGGATACAAGAATGGCCAGTACCTGCTCAACCCGACTCCGGCCGAACTGAAGGAATCCGATCTCGAACTGGTCGTCGCAGGTACCGCCAGTGCCGTGCTGATGGTGGAATCGGAAGCCAAGGAGCTGTCGGAAGAGGTGATGCTGGGCGCCGTGGTGTTCGGCCATCGCGAACAGCAGGTGGTGATCCGCGCCATCAACGATCTGGTGGTCGAAGCCGGCACCCAGCCGTCCGACTGGTCCGCACCGCCAAAGAACGACTCGCTGATCGGCGAGATCGTCGGTGCGGTGGGCGACCGCCTGAAGCAGGCCTATGCCATCATCGAGAAGGCGGACCGCCGCAACACGATCGGCACGCTGCGCAAGGAGATCATGGATGTCCTCAACCCGAAGGCGGAGGCCCAAGGCTGGAGTGCGGGCGACCTGCACAAGGAATTCGGCGAGCAGGAATACCACACCATGCGCCAGTCGGTGCTCAGCACGAAGAAGCGCATCGACGGCCGCGGCCTGACCGACGTGCGTCCGATCAGCGTGCAGGTGGGCGTGTTGCCGCGCGTGCACGGCTCGGCGCTGTTCACCCGCGGCGAAACCCAGGCGCTGGTCGTCACCACGCTGGGCACCGCCCGCGACGGCCAGATCATGGACGACATCACCGGCGAGTGGAAGGAGAACTTCCTGTTCCACTACAACTTCCCGCCTTACTCGGTGGGCGAGACCGGCCGTTTCGGCGCGCCCAAGCGCCGCGAGATCGGCCACGGCCGTTTGGCCAAGCGCGGCGTGCTGGCGATGATGCCGTCGCTGGAAGAGTTTCCCTACACCGTGCGTGTGGTGTCGGAAATCACCGAGTCGAATGGCTCCTCCTCGATGGCTTCGGTGTGCGGCAGTTCGCTGGCGCTGATGGATGCCGGCGTGCCGGTCAAGCGTCCGGTGGCGGGCATCGCCATGGGCCTGGTGAAGGAAGGTGACGACTACGTGGTGCTGTCGGACATCCTGGGTGACGAGGATCATCTCGGCGACATGGATTTCAAGGTGGCCGGCTCCGAGCAGGGCATCACCGCGCTGCAGATGGACATCAAGATCCAGGGCATCACCGAGGACATCATGAAGGTGGCGCTGGCCCAGGCGAAGGACGGCCGCCTGCACATCCTGAACGAGATGGCCAAGGCACTGACCGCGCCGCGCGGCGAACTGTCGGAATACGCCCCGCGCCTGCTCACCATCAAGATCCACCCGGACAAGATCCGCGAGGTGATCGGCAAGGGCGGTGCCACCATCCAGGGCATCACCAAGGACACCGGCACCCAGATCGACATCCAGGACGATGGCACGATTGTCATTGCCTCGGTCAACAACGCGATGGCGCAGGAAGCCAAGCGCCGCATCGAGCAGATCACCAGCGACGTCGAACCGGGCCGGATCTACGAGGGCAAGGTGGCCAAGATCATGGATTTCGGTGCCTTCGTGACCATCATGCCGGGCAAGGACGGGCTGGTGCACGTGTCGCAGATCTCCAACGAGCGCGTCGAGAAGGTCGGTGACAAGCTGAAGGAAGGCGACGTGGTGAAGGTGAAGGTGCTGGAAGTGGACAAGCAGGGCCGCATCCGCCTGTCGATGAAGGCCGTGGAGGAAGGCGAGGGCGCTGCTCCCCAGGCCTGATCTGTCCGCTGCGATCGATGAACGTAAGACGGGCCGAAAGGCCCGTTTTTCATGGATGATGGCCGTTGGCACATGCGCATCGACACTGACGTATCACGCTGCGATCCGGCATACTGCTGGTCATGCTGAACCATTCGTTTCCGTTCCAGGTTCGATGAGGATCGACACC
Source organism: Pseudoxanthomonas suwonensis (assembly GCA_003240695.1). Classification (GTDB taxonomy): domain Bacteria; phylum Pseudomonadota; class Gammaproteobacteria; order Xanthomonadales; family Xanthomonadaceae; genus Pseudoxanthomonas_B; species Pseudoxanthomonas_B suwonensis_A. The sequence continues at coordinate 162,910 of QFNC01000004.1, forward strand.
ATCCGGCTTCGGCAGATGCGCGAGCAGCGCGCCTGGTCGCAGGAGCAGCTGGCCGAGATCGCCGGCATCAGCGTGCGCACACTGCAGCGGGTGGAATCCAGCGGTGTCGCCTCGCCCGAGACGCGCATGGCCTTGGCCAGTGCCTTGGGCGTGGCGCCTGCCCAACTGCATGTGGATGTCCAAGGCGATGGCGATACCGACAACGATACCAGCAGGATGGCAGGGACCGGCGGTAACGCATCTACTGCGTCGTCCACGGAACAGTCATTGGCCGGACGATACGAGCCGGTGCCATCCGATCAACGGCCGTCCGATCAGCATGTCCGGCACATCAAGATCCTGCTGGCGATCCTGGCGATCCTGGCGTTACTGGCGGTCATCGCCATCGGCTACCAGTTGGGCAAGGACATGGCCGAACGCGAGCGCCGCGCCGATTGCCGCGCGTCAGGGCGCACCGACTGTCCACCCTGACGGGCGACACGATTCCGACACCAACACGACACTCCGTTCTGCAAACATTTGATTTCGAACGGCAATTCGTGTCGTGTCGGGCTGCTGACGCGAGCCTGACGTGTCGCGGCTGCGGCCGGGATGGAATGCTGCCGGCCCCTTCCATGCAGTGGACCTTTTCAATGCAGACGACCTCTACCAACGAACCGCAATCCACGGCTGGCAACGATTCGCCTGCCGAGCAAGGTGGCAAGCGCAATCGGTCTGCTGAGGTCGGCATCATGGTGGCTTTCATCTTCATGATGGCGTGCTCGTTCGGCTACCGAGTCGGCAAGGACTTGGCACACCGGGACAACCACCGCGACTGCGTGGCCAGCGGACGCACGGACTGCGTGCGCGAGCGCTGACCCTGCGTGCCAGACGGATGCGACGGATCGATCCGCCTGACGCCACTGCGGCGGCCATGCTTGAATCTACGCGCCCGGCCCCCATTGCAGGACAGCCAACACACGCGCGAGGACCTGCCATGACGCCCCCACACGATCCGCATCCCGACCACAAACAGGCGTTTGCAGACACGCCGGAGGCCTCGGATGACCTGTTAGAGCGCCTGCGCGGCGAACTGGAACAGCTTCAGGCCGAACGCCTGCTGGAGCGGGCCGATCTGGAAAACCAGCGCAAGCGGCTGGCCCGCGATGTGGATTCGGCGCGCAAGTTTGCCAACGAACGCCTGCTGGGCGACCTGCTGCCGGTGTTCGACAGTCTGGAAGCCGGACTGGCGGCGGTGGGCGAGAACGCGCAGTTGCGCGCCGGGCTGGAATTGACCATGAAACAGCTGCATGACATGGCCGAACGGCATGGCCTGACTGCGGTAGCGCCGGCTGCCGGCGACGCCTTCAATCCCGATCATCACCAGGCCATGAGTCTGGTCGATGCCGCCGACGTGCCGCCTGGCGCCGTGGCGCAGCTGTTCCAGAAGGGCTACCTGCTGAACGAACGCCTGCTGCGGCCGGCGCTGGTGATGGTGGCCAAACACGACTGAAACGGCAGCTGATTCGGGGCGATCGACGCCTTGAATCGGCCGGCGGCGACACCAGATTGCACCACAGCGGCAGCATTTCCGCCGGCATCATCCAACGAATCAACCGAACATTGAGGAATCCGACATGGCCAAGATCATCGGCATCGACCTGGGCACCACCAACTCGTGCGTGGCGATCATGGAGGGCGGCAAGGCCCGCGTGATCGAAAACGCCGAAGGCGACCGCACCACACCGTCCATCGTGGCGTACACCAAGGATGGCGAAGTGCTGGTGGGCGCTTCCGCCAAGCGTCAGGCGGTCACCAATCCGCACAACACCTTCTTCGCGGTGAAGCGCCTGATCGGCCGCAAATTCGGCGATGCCGAAGTGCAGAAGGACATCGGCCTGGTGCCGTACAAGATCGTCGAGCACGACAACGGCGACGCCTGGGTGGCCACCAGCGACGGCAAGAAGCTGGCGCCGCAGGAAATCAGCGCCAAGGTGCTGGAAAAAATGAAGAAGACCGCCGAGGCGTTCCTGGGCGAAACCGTGACCGAGGCGGTGATCACCGTGCCGGCCTACTTCAACGACAGCCAGCGCCAGGCCACCAAGGATGCCGGCCGCATCGCCGGGCTAGACGTGAAGCGCATCATCAACGAGCCCACCGCCGCGGCCCTGGCCTACGGCCTGGACAAGGGCGACACCAAGGATCGCAAGATCGCGGTGTACGATCTGGGCGGCGGCACCTTCGACGTGTCGATCATCGAGATCGCCAATGTCGACGGCGAGAAGCAGTTCGAGGTGCTGGCCACCAACGGCGACACCTTCCTGGGTGGCGAGGACTTCGACAAGCGCGTCATCGACTACCTGGTGGAGGAGTTCCAGAAGGAGCAGGGCATCGACCTGCGCAAGGATCCGCTGGCGCTGCAGCGCCTGAAGGATGCCGGCGAGCGCGCCAAGATCGAGCTGTCTTCCAGCCAGCAGACCGACGTCAACCTGCCGTACATCACCGCCGATGCCTCGGGTCCGAAGCACCTCAACATCAAGCTGACCCGCAGCAAGCTGGAAGCGCTGGTGGAAGACCTGGTGAAGAAGACCATCGAGCCGTGCAAGGTGGCCCTGAACGATGCCGGCCTGCGCACCAGCGACATCCACGAGGTGATCCTGGTCGGCGGACAGACCCGCATGCCGAAGGTGCAGCAGGCGGTCAGCGAGTTCTTCGGCAAGGAACCGCGCAAGGACGTCAACCCCGACGAGGCCGTGGCCGTGGGTGCGGCGATCCAGGGCGGCGTGCTGCAGGGCGACGTGAAGGACGTGCTGCTGCTGGACGTGACCCCGCTGTCGCTTGGCATCGAAACGCTCGGCGGCGTGTTCACCAAGATCATCGAGAAGAACACCACCATCCCGACCAAGGCCAGCCAGACCTTCTCCACCGCCGACGACAACCAGTCGGCCGTGACCGTGCACGTGCTGCAGGGCGAGCGCGAACAGGCCCGCTTCAACAAGTCGCTGGCCAAGTTCGACCTGACCGGCATCGAACCGGCACCGCGCGGCCTGCCGCAGATCGAGGTCAGCTTCGACATCGACGCCAACGGCATCCTCAACGTGTCCGCCAAGGACAAGAAGACCGGCAAGGAGCAGAAGGTGGAAATCAAGGCCGGCTCTGGCCTGTCCGACGACGAGATCAAGCGGATGGTGGCCGACGCCGAAAGCCACCGCGAGGAGGACAAGAAGTTCCACGAGCTGGTCACCGCACGCAACCATGCTGATGGCCTGATCCACGGCACCCGCAGCGCGATCAAGGACAATGGCGACAAGGTGCCCGGCGACGTGATCGGCCGGGTGGAAGGCGCCATCGCCGAACTGGAAACCGCGATGAAGGGCGACGACAAGGCCCAGATCGAGGCCAAGAGCCGCGCGTTGGAGGAAGCCGGACAGTCGCTGTACGCCGCTGCGGCCGCCGCACAACAGCCGGGTGGAGATGCTGGTTCGGCCGGGGCCCAATCCACTGGCGGTGCGCCCAACGATGACGTGGTGGATGCCGAGTTCACCGAAGTGAAGGACAACGACGCCAAGTGATGACGTGACTAGCGGCAGGGGCGACGGTTCCGGCCGTCGCCCCTGCCGTGGCGCGATCCTGCAGGGGAATGAACCAGTCCAGCCATGAGCAAGCGTGACTACTACGAAGTGCTGGGCGTGTCCCGCACCGCCACCGCAGAGGAATTGAAGGTGGCCTATCGGCGTGCGGCGGCCAAGCACCATCCGGACCGCAATCCGGGCAACGTGGCCGAGGCCGAAGTCGCATTCAAGGAATGCAAGGAAGCCTACGAGGTGCTGTCCGACGGCGGCAAGCGCCGCCTGTACGACCAGCACGGCCATGCGGCGTTCGAGCACGGCATGGGCGGCGGCAACGCCGGACCCGGTTTCCACGACGTCGGCGACATTTTCGGCGACATTTTCGGCAACATCTTCGGTGGCGGCGGCGCACGCGGACCGCGCCGGGGCGCCGACATCGGCTACGTGCTCGAACTGGACCTGGAAGAAGCCGTCGCCGGTGCCGAAAAGCGCATCGAACTGCCCACGCTGGACGCCTGCGAAGACTGCAGCGGCACCGGATCCGCCGACGGCAAGCTGACCACCTGCGGCGCCTGCCACGGCCGCGGCCAGGTCCGCATCCAGCGCGGCATCTTCACCATGCAGCAGCCGTGCCCGCAGTGCGACGGCCGCGGCCAGACCTTTGCCGCGCCCTGCCAGACCTGCCACGGCAATGGCCGCCTGCAGCGCAGCAAGACGCTGGACGTGAACATTCCGGCAGGCGTGGATTCGGGCGATCGCATCCGTCTGGCCGGCGAGGGCGAGGCCGGACCGGCCGGCACGCCACCAGGCGACCTGTACGTGGAAGTGCGGGTACGCCCGCATGCGATCTTCGAGCGCGACGGCGACGACCTGCACTGCGAGGTGCCGATCCGCATCGCACAGGCTGCCTTGGGCGATACCGTGCGCGTGCCCACGCTGGATGGCGAGGCCGAGATCCGCATTCCCGCCGAAACCCAGACCGGCAAGGTGTTTCGCCTGCGCGACAAGGGCGTGAAGTCGGTGCGCAGCCGGCAGCCCGGCAGCCTGTACTGCAAGGTGGTGGTGGAAACGCCGGTCAACCTGACCAGCGAGCAGCGCGAGCTGCTGGAACAGTTCGAAGCCACCTTCGTCGGCGACGGTGCGCGACGGCATTCGCCGAAGCACAGCACCTTCATCGACGGGGTGAAGGGCTTCTGGGACAGGATGACCTCGTGACTTGCTGAACCGTTGACCGTTTGTGGCGCGTCCTGCCAGTCAGCGCATGGCGCATTGTCGCGTCGGCGTAGTACAGTGACGACAGTGCACACACGGTCCTGGGAAGGTCGGGCGATGCGTTCCGCTTTCCGTGCTCGTGTGCTGCCCGGCATCCGATTGTCCGTAGCGAGGTGCAGCCGCCCATGAACACGGCCCAGGATATTGAACGCGCCACTCCGGTCATCCGGTTGCTGGAGCGTACGGCCATGGAGCAGCTGCGCGGCGTGGTGGAAGAAACGCTGCAGAAGGCCGATGATCATCTGTTCGACCTGGGCACGGACGTCGCGCTGCATGCCCTGCGCATCCTGCGGCGGGCACGCCAGGAGATCGTGGAGGGCTATCTCGCCGCGCTGCGCGCCGATGTGGCCCCGACGCTGCAGGGCCAGCTGCCCGCGGCGCCGCAGGACATCGGCGATCACGAAGGCGAAGGTGGAGTCCTGAGCCTGATGTCCGAAGATGCGCTGGAAGACAAACTGGCGCGCGAGCAACTGGTCCGCGGGCTGGAACGTCATGTGACACCGCAGGCCGACATCTTCCATCATCGCCTGCAGAAGCTGTTGTCCGGCGAATTCGGGCCGGATGCCAATCCGTTCGGGTTGGCCAGGCTGGCATACGACCTGAACCGCGCGCTGGCCGGCGTCGACATGACGCTGGACACGCGGCTCACCCTGTACAAGTTCCTGGAAAGGGCACTGCAGGCACGCCTGCCATCGATGTACGAACGGCTGAACACGCATCTGGCCAGCGCCGGCATCGGCAGCATGCCTACGGCCGGGGTGGTCCGGACGATCCGGCCTGTCGGCGGCGTGCCATCCTCGGCAGCAGCCGTGCCCGGTTTCGATCAGGTGGAGCAGGGTCAGGCGTACGCCGATGCATACGGAGGTTATCCTGCCGATGTCGGCCCCGGCACGTTGGATGCGGCAGCCTTCTCGGGCATGCTGGAACTGCTGCAAGCCTGGCGGGGCACGGCGCCGTCGGGGGAGCGATTGGGAAGTGGATTCGGCTATGCGCCACATGCGCCGCGCCTGGCCACTGACGACATGCTGAACGTGCTGTCGCAATTGCAACGCATCGACAGTCCCGGTCTGGAATCGGCGCTGGAGGACGGCAAGACTTCTCTCGCACTGCATTTGCGCAATGAAGTCCTGGATGCGGCGCAGCGCATGGGGCTGGGTACCGCCGAAACCCAGCTGTCGATGACCGATGCCGATTCGCTGGATCTGGTCGGCATGATGTTCGACCTGCTGCTGGACGAACGCCAGTTCGAAGGCGATGTGCGCCGCAAGATCGCCAAGCTGCTGGTGCCTTACGTGCGGGTGGCCGTGCGCGACCGCCGCCTGTTCCTGCACAAGGCCCACCCGGCCCGACGCCTGCTGAATGCGGTCACCGAGGCCTATCAGGGCAATCACGGCGACAGCCCGCAGGAGCGCGAACTGCTGGGCAAGGTCGACACCGTGGTCGACCGGCTGGCCGCGGAATACAACGAAGACATGGCGATCTTCAGCACGCTGGAACAGGAGCTGCGCAGCTACCTGGAGCAGCACCGCAAGCGCAGCGAGATCGCCGAACGGCGCGCTGCCGAAGCCCAGCGCGGCCGCGAACGGTTGGAGGAAGCACGCCAGACCGTGGCCCGCGACCTGGAAATCCTGCGCACCGACGAGGAGTTGCCGCCGGTACTGGCCCAGTTCATCGAACGCCACCTGGCCCATCATCTCATCCAGACGCGGCTGCGGCAGGGCGACCACTCGGCCGAATACGACAATGTGCTGCGCGGGATGACCGGCATCGTCGCCACGTTGGAGGACGCGCGGCGGCACGGACAGCAACCGACGCTGGATCCGCAGGAACGCAATGTGCTGCAGCAGATACTGGCCTCGTCCGGCTGCACCGATGCCGCAGCCGAGGAAGTGATCGATGCGATCCGCACCAGCATGCAGCCCGAGCGGGACACCGGTGCCGGCTGCGATGCGCCGGGTGTCGGTGCGATCCCGGCTGCATTGCAGGTGGAATTGCCGCCCGTGGAGGCGCCACTGCCGCCGGTCGGCGTGATCGAAGAGCCTGCGTCGGAGCCCGACATCGCCTGCAATCCCGATCTGGTCGAGCGGATCAATGCCATGCAGGTCGGTACCTGGCTGGACATGATGCAGGACGGCCGCCTGGAGCCGCTGAAGGTGTCGTGGATCAGCCCGATTTCCGAACGCCTGCTGCTGGTGAATCGGCGAGGCATCCGGGTGCTGGTGGCATCGGCAACGGAACTGGCGGCGATGGTGGAACGCGGCGAACTGCAACTGCGCGAGGGCGATTCGGCCTTCGATCATGCCTTCAACCGTCTGACCCAGCGCCTGCAAAGCGACATGGCCATGTCCGGCGCCACCGTGCCGCGGCGGACGCTGGAATCGCCAGCGGACGGACATTCCTGATCATTCCCACGGAATCACTCATGTCGGCTGACTCGGACCCGTTGCGGCTGCTCGTTCATGGCGCAAGCGGTCGCATGGGCCATGAACTGCTCGCCTTGGCAGGCGATCCGGCAGTACCGGTCGCCGTGGTGGCGGCCGTGGCGCGGAAGGTCCCGCGGAGGGTCGTGGATGGGGTCCCCTGGTTTTCCTGCAAAGAAATGAATGGGAGCCCCGCGTTCGACGTGGCCGTCGATTTCAGCCTGCCGCAGGCGTTCGATGCCATCCTGGATCTGGCACGCCTGCGCGGTGCGGCACTGGTGACCGGCACCACGGGGCTGGAGTCCGGGCAGCAGCAGGCATTGGAGAATGCCGCCAGATCGATCGCCGTGTTCCAGGCGTCCAACTTCAGCGTGGGCGTGGCGGTGCTGCGCCGCCTGGTCCTGCAGGCAGCCCGTCAGCTGCCGGATTGGGATTGCGACATCATCGAGGCCCATCATGTGCACAAGCGCGATGCCCCCTCCGGCACGGCACTGACACTGGGGCAGGTTGCCGAAGCGGCCGGGGCCCATCCGCGCTATGCCAGCCTGCGTGCCGGCGACATCGTCGGCGAACACACCGCGCAGTTCACCGGAATCGGCGAGCGCATCGAACTGGTGCATCGGGCCAGCAGTCGTGCCATCTTCGCCCGAGGTGCGCTGCAGGCTGCGGTCTGGCTGGCGCGGCAGCCGCCCGGCCTGTACGGCATGGACGATCTGCTCTCGCCCTGACTCGGTCGGCATGGATCGCCACCGGCACAGTTGGACACCCGGGTGCAGCTGGCCTATCATTCCGACTCGCCCAACCACACCTGCTCCGGAATCGACATCGCGCGTTCCGGTGCGTTCTTGCAACCCGAATGCAGGCGATGCCCGTGAACCGCAAGGCCATTCTCGCACTGGAAGACGGCACCGTGTTCGCGGGAACGGCCATCGGGGCGGACGGATTGCGGATCGGCGAGGCGGTGTTCAACACCGCGATGACCGGCTACCAGGAAGTGCTGACCGATCCGTCGTACGCGCGGCAAATCGTCACTCTCACGGCGGCCCACATCGGCAACACCGGTTGCACCGATCAGGACGACGAATCCGACCGGGTCCGGGCGAGTGGCCTGGTGGTGCGTGACGTGCCGCAGCGCCCCAGCAGCTGGCGCAGCCGCATCGGGTTGTCCGACTGGCTGCGCGAACGGGACGTGGTGGCGATTGCCGGCATCGATACGCGCAAGCTGACGCGCCTGCTGCGCGAACGCGGTGCGCAGAGTGCCGCGATCATGGCCGGCGACATCGACGTGGACCATGCGCTGGAGGCAGCCCGCAAGTTTCCCGGTCTGGCCGGCATGGATCTGGCGCGCGAGGTCAGCACCGCCGTGCCATACGAATGGCGAGAAGGCGCACTGGATCTGGATACCGGCCGCAGCGTGGATGTGCCTGGCCGTTTCAAGGTCGTGGCCTACGACTTCGGCATCAAGCGCAACATCCTGCGCCTGCTGGTGCAGAGCGGCTGCACGGTGACCGTGGTACCGGCGCAGACCCCGGCCGAGGCGGTGCTGGCGATGCAGCCGGATGGCGTGTTCCTGTCCAACGGTCCGGGCGATCCCGAGCCCTGCGACTACGCCATCGACGCCATCCGCCGGTTCATCCAGGCACGGATTCCGCTGTTCGGCATCTGCCTGGGACATCAGTTGCTGGGTCTGGCCTGCGGCGCGCGCACGATGAAGATGCCGCACGGCCATCATGGCTCCAACCACCCGGTGCAGGCTCTGGATACGGGACGGGTGCTGATCACCGCGCAGAACCACGGCTTCTGCATCGACGAAGCCACGCTGCCCGGCAACGTGCGCGCCACGCACCGCTCATTGTTCGATGGCACCAACCAGGGCATCGCCCTGACCGATGCGCCGGCCTTCTCGTTCCAGGGGCATCCGGAAGCTGCGCCCGGGCCGCATGACGTGGCCGGATTGTTCGACCGGTTCGTGGGCATGATGGAAACGCACTGACATGCCCAAGCGCACCGACATCCGCACCATCCTGATCATCGGCGCCGGTCCGATCGTGATCGGCCAGGCCTGCGAATTCGATTATTCGGGCGCGCAGGCCTGCAAGGCGCTGCGCGAAGAGGGTTATCGCGTGGTGCTGGTGAACAGCAATCCGGCCACCATCATGACCGATCCGGACACAGCCGATGCGGTGTACATCGAGCCGATCAACTGGCAGACGGTCGAGAAGATCATCGTCCGCGAAAAACCCGACGCGCTGCTGCCGACGATGGGCGGACAGACCGCGCTGAACTGCGCGCTCGATCTGGCCGATCACGGCGTGCTGGAAAAACATGGGGTGGAACTGATCGGCGCCAGCCGCGAGGCCATCCGCATGGCCGAGGACCGCGAGCTGTTCCGCGTGGCGATGGACGAGATCGGCCTGGAATGCCCGAAAGCCGCGGTGGCACGCAGTTTCGAGGATGCAGTGGCGATCCAGGCCACGGTGGGTTATCCCACCATCATCCGGCCCAGTTTCACACTGGGCGGCAGCGGCGGCGGCGTGGCCTACAACCGCGAGGAATTCGAGGAGATCGTGAAGCGCGGCCTGGACCTGTCGCCGGTGGGCGAGGTGCTAGTGGAGGAATCGGTGCTGGGCTGGAAGGAATTCGAGATGGAAGTGGTGCGCGATGCTGCCGACAACTGCATCATCGTGTGTTCCATCGAGAATCTCGATCCGATGGGCGTGCACACCGGCGACAGCATCACCGTGGCGCCGGCGCAGACCCTGACCGACCGCGAATACCAGCGCCTGCGCAACGCCAGCATCGCGGTGCTGCGCAAGATCGGCGTGGACACCGGCGGCAGCAATGTGCAGTTCGGCATCGATCCGCGCAGCGGCCGGGTGGTGGTGATCGAGATGAATCCGCGGGTGTCGCGCAGTTCGGCGCTGGCGTCCAAGGCCACCGGATTTCCCATCGCCAAGGTCGCGGCCAAGCTGGCGGTGGGCTACACGCTGGACGAGCTGCGCAACGAGATCACCAGCGGGGTCACGCCGGCGTCGTTCGAGCCCAGCATCGATTACGTGGTCACCAAGATTCCGCGCTTCGCGTTCGAGAAATTCCCGCAGGCCGACAGCCGCCTGACCACGCAGATGAAATCGGTGGGCGAGGTGATGGCGATCGGGCGCAGCTTTGCCGAATCGCTGCAGAAAGCACTGCGCGGCCTGGAAACCGGCAAGTCCGGACTGGACCCGACCGGCTTGAATCCCGCCGATGCCGACGATCTGCTGCGCTTGCGCCGCGAATTGAAGGAAGCCGGACCCGAGCGCCTGTTTTACGTGGCCGATGCGTTCCGTGCCGGCATGCCGGTGGAGGATGTGCATGCGCTGTCGGCGATCGATCCGTGGTTCCTCGACCAGATCGAAGCCATCGTGCAGGCCGAGCAAACCATCGCTTCGGGTGGCTTGGCCGCGCTGGATGCGGACGCGTTGCGGCAGGCCAAGCGCATGGGCTTTTCCGATGCGCGGCTGGCGGCCATCGTCGGCACCCCCGAGGACGCGATCCGGGCCTTGCGCAATGCCTTCGGCATCCGCCCGGTGTACAAGCGGGTGGATTCGTGCGCGGCCGAATTCGCCACCGACACCGCCTATCTGTATTCCACCTACGAGGACGAATGCGAGGCACGGCCCGGCGGCCGCCGCAAGATCCTGGTGCTGGGCGGCGGCCCGAACCGGATCGGGCAGGGCATCGAATTCGATTATTGCTGCGTGCATGCCGCACTGGCGCTGCGCGAGGATGGCTTCGAAACCATCATGGTCAACTGCAATCCGGAAACGGTCAGCACCGATTTCGACACTTCCGACCGGCTGTATTTCGAACCGTTGACGCTGGAAGACGTGCTGGCCATCGTCGAGGTGGAACAGCCGGAAGGCGTGATCGTGCAATACGGCGGTCAGACGCCGCTGAAACTGGCGCGCGCGCTGCAGGCCAACGGCGTGCCGATCATCGGCACCTCGCCGGATTCGATCGACCTTGCCGAGGACCGCGAACGCTTCCAGAAACTGGTCGACGACCTGGGCCTGCTGCAGCCACCCAACCGCATCGCCCGCAGCACCGAGGAAGCGCTGGTGCATGCGCGCGACATCGGCTACCCGCTGGTGGTGCGCCCCAGTTACGTGCTGGGCGGCCGCGCGATGGAAGTGGTGCATGCCGATGCCGATCTGGCCCGCTACATGCGCGAGGCGGTGAAGGTGTCCGAGGATGCGCCGGTGCTGCTGGACCGCTTCCTGGACAGTGCCGTGGAAGTGGACGTGGACGTGATCGCCGATGCCGACGGCACCGTGCTGGTCGGCGGGCTGATGGAGCACATCGAGGAAGCCGGCGTGCATTCGGGCGACTCCTCGTGCTCGCTGCCGCCGTATTCGCTGTCGCCGCGCACCCAGCAGCGCATCCGGGACCAGGTGCAGGCGCTGGCGCGTGCACTGCGCGTGGTCGGGTTGATGAACACCCAGTTCGCCGTGCAGCCGCAGGACGACGGCGAGGACCGCATCTACCTGCTGGAGGTGAATCCCCGCGCCTCGCGCACGGTGCCGTTCGTGTCCAAGGCCACCGGCCGGCCGCTGGCGAAGATCGCGGCACGCTGCATGGCGGGTCGTTCGCTGGCCGAGCAGGGCATCGCCGGCGAAGTCGTGCCCCATTACCACTCGGTGAAGGAAGCGGTATTCCCGTTCGCCAAGTTCCAGAACGTGGACCCGATCCTGGGCCCGGAAATGCGCTCCACCGGCGAGGTGATGGGCGTGGGCCGCAGTTTCAGCGCCGCATTCGCGCGGGCGCAGGAAGCGGCCGGCATCCGCAAATTGCCGGCATCGGGCAAGGCGTTCGTGTCGGTGCGCGATCCGGACAAGCCGCGCGTGCTGCCGGTCGCGCAGGAACTGCTGCGCCGCGGCTACACGCTGGTGGCCACCGGCGGCACGGCCGCATGGTTGCGCGAGAACGGCATCGCCTGCGAGCGCATCAACAAGGTGGCCGAAGGGCGGCCGCATATCGTCGATCTGATCAAGAACGGCGAGATCGCCTACATCGTCAACACCACCGAAGGGCGGCAGGCGATCGGCGATTCGTTCTCGATCCGGCGCGAGGCGCTGCAGCAGCGCATCACCTATTCCACCACCGTTGCCGGCGCACGCGCGCTGCTGCAATCCCTCGATCACCGCGACAGCGGCCCGGTGTGGTCGCTGCAGGACCTGCACAAGGAGCTGACCGCATGAGAGCCCCGATCACCGCTGCCGGCGCACAACGCCTGCGTGCCGAATTGGAAGAGTTGAAATCCGTGAAACGCCCGGCGGTGATCGCCGCGATCGCCGAGGCGCGCGGCCATGGCGATCTGAAGGAAAACGCCGAATATCATGCTGCCCGCGAACAGCAGGGTTTCATCGAAGGGCGCATCAAGCACCTGGAATCGGAGCTGTCGCACGCGCAGATCATCGACGTGACCACGCTGGACGCGGGCGACCGCATCGTGTTCGGGGCCACGGTCACGCTGGCCGACGAGGAATCCGGCGAGGAGCGCCGCTACCAGATCGTCGGCGATCTGGAAGCGGACATCAAGCAGGGCCTGATCGCGATTTCCTCGCCGGTGGCACGCGCGCTGATCGGCAAGCACGAAGGCGACAGCATCAGCATCGAGGCCCCTGGCGGTACCCGCGATTACGAAATCGTGGCCGTGTCCTACGCGGGCTGAGCGTGCAGCACGCCATCCTGCTGCTGCCCGAGCAGCGGCATCTGCAGCACACGCCGCTGCCGCTGGCGCTCGCGCGCGCGATGGGGCGGGGCGAGCGCGCGCCACATGCCGCCGGCCGCCGAGCACAACTGCAACGCTGGCTGCGGCCGTTGCCGACCCACTGGCCGGTGGCGGCATTGTTGCGACAGCGCGATGCGGGCGATGCGGCGCTGTCGGCCTGGCTGATGGCCGAACCCTGCCATCTGCATCCGGACATCAACGGGGTGCGTGTGCTGGCGATTGCCGAGGGCCTGCAGCTGACCGAGACCGATACGGCCGCGTTCCTTTCCGGCCTGAAGCCGTTGTTCGGCGATGCCGGCCTGCTGCTGGATGCACCGGTGCCGGAACGCTGGTACCTGCGTCTGCCGAAGGGATCGCAGTGGCCGCAGGACGTGCTCTCCGCCGACGAGTTGCTGGGGCACGATCTGGGGCCGCAGCTGCCGCAGGGGCCGGGCGAGCTGCGCTGGCGGGCGCTGCTGAACGAGGCGCAGATCGCGCTGCATCACCATCCACGCAATGCCGAACGGGTCGCGCAGGGATTGTTGCCGGTGAATGGTCTGTGGTTCTGGGGCGGGGGGGTGCTGCCGGATGCGGTGCAGACTGCATGCAGCACCGTGGTCTCTGCCGATCCGGTGGCGCAGGCCTTGGCCGCATCTGCCGGTGCAACGGTGCAAACCCGCATTGACCCGGAACTGGACGGGACGGTGCTGATCGACTTGACCACGCTGCGCGATCCGGCGATGATTCTGGACACGGCCGATGACCACACGCAACAACTGGCGAAGGGACATCTGCAGCAACTCACCCTGGATTTCCTGGACGGATCGCAATGGACACTGCTTCGCAAACACCATCGCCGCTTCTGGCGCAAACCGGCCCGGCTCGACCCGGCATGAGCATCCAACGCATCGTGCGACGGCCGCAGCCGGCGGCTGTGGGTGATGCCGCGTGGCCGGCCGACTGGCCCGAGCTGCTGCGTCGCGTGCATGCCGCGCGTGGCAGCCAGGACCATGCCGATGCGATGCCGCGACTGGCCGACCTGCCGCCTCCCGATGCCATGTCCGGGCTGGCCGACGCCGTGGACTTGCTGCGCGCGGCCATTGCCGATGACCGCCACATCGTGGTCACGGCCGATTTCGATTGCGATGGTGCCACTGCCTGCGCGGTCGCGGTGCGCGGGCTGCGGATGCTCGGCGCGAAGCGAGTGTCGTTCGCGGTGCCGGATCGCGCCGTGCATGGCTATGGCCTGAGTCCGGCACTGGTGCGGCACATCGCGCCGCTGCAGCCGGATCTGCTGCTCACCGTGGATCACGGCATCGCCTGCCATGCCGGTATCGCCGCCGCCAGGCAGCAGGGCTGGCAGGTGCTGGTGACCGATCACCATCTGCCAGGCGAGACGCTGCCGCCGGCGGATGCCATTGTCAATCCCAACCAGCCCGGCGATGCGTTTCCCGGCAAGGCGCTGGCCGGCGTGGGTGTGCTGTTCTATCTGCTGCTGGCCGTGCGTGCCGCCATGCGCGCTGATGGCGGTGCGGTCGCAAGTGCCGCCGATCTGGGCACATTGCTGGATCTGGTGGCGGTGGGCACGGTGGCCGACATGGTGCCGCTGGATCGCATCAACCGCGCATTGATCGGGGCCGGCCTGCGCCGCCTGCGCAGCGGGCAGGGCTGTGCCGGCCTGCAGGCACTGATCGGCGTGGCACAGCGCGATGCAGCCGTTCTCACCACCGCCGACATCGGCTACGCGATCGCCCCGCGCATCAATGCCGCCGGCCGCCTCGACGACATGACCGTGGGCATCGCCTGCCTGCTCAGCGACGATGCGGGCGAGGCCCATGCACTGGCCGCGACGCTGGATGCCATCAACCGCGAACGCCGCCAGTTGCAGGACGCGATGGTGGAGTCTGCGCAGCTGCAATTGCCGGAACATGCCGATGCCGCTTCGCCGGCGATCTGCCTGCACGATCCGGATTGGCATGCCGGCGTGGTCGGACTGGTGGCATCGAAACTGAAGGAACGCTTCCATCGCCCGGCCCTGGCGTTCGCGCCTTCGGGCAACGGCGACGGCGAATTGCGCGGCTCGATGCGTTCCATTCCCGGCTTCCATGCCCGCGATGCGCTGGCCCTGATCGATGCCCGACATCCCGGACTCATCGCCCGTTTCGGTGGCCATGCGATGGCGGCCGGATTGAGTCTTCCCGAAGCGCATTTCGCCGGTTTTTCCGCTGCATTCCAGCGATTGGCCGTCGAACAGCTGAACGGCGATCTGCTGCACGAACGCATCGACAGCGACGGCGAACTGCCCGTCCAGGCCCACGACATCCAGCACGCACTGTGGCTGCGCGATGGCGGTGCCTGGGGACAGCGCTATCCGGAGCCGGTATTCGACGGCGTGTTCACGGTGCTGTCTTCGCGGATCGTGGGCCATGCGCATCTGCGTCTGGAGCTGGAACGCGACGGCCAGCGTTTCAATGCCATGCATTTCGGCGGCGCAGACGGGGCAGCGGAGCGCGGCGACAGCATCCGCATCGCCTACCGGCTGACACCGGACGACTGGCGCGGCGGCGATGCCGTGCAGCTGATGGTGGTGCACCGGGAGCCGGCCTGAAACAGGTTTCCGGCAGCCGGCGCGATCCGTTCGACCCCGAATCGGGCGATGATCCGTTTCGACTTGCCATCCCAGACTCATGGAGCCGTCATGTCCCGATTCCGCCTGTTCCCGGCCATGTGGCTGCTGCCGCTGTTGTTGCTGGCTGCCGATGCCCTGCCGCAGACCACGCGCCGGCCGCTGCTGATCGCCGACGGCGCCGGGCAGCCGGTGCAGCTGGAACAGCTCCACGTGACGGTCGAAACCGCCGCCGGTTTCGCCACCACCACGCTGGACATGCGCTTCCGCAATCCGAATGCACGCATGCTGGAAGGCAATCTGCAGCTGCCGCTGGCGGACGGGCAGCAGGTGGTCGGCTTCGCGCTGGACGTGGATGGAACCATGCGCGACGCGGTGCCGGTGGACAAGCAGACCGGCCGCGAAGTGTTCGAGGCGATTGAGCGGCGCGGTGTGGATCCCGGCCTGCTGCAGCAGACGGCCGGCAACCAGTTCGAACTGCGGGTGTATCCGGTACCGGCGCACGGCGTGCGGCAGGTGCGCGTGGTGTTGATGCAGCCGCTGGGTATACGCGATGGCCAGCACCTGCTGCCGCTGCCGTGGCGGGTGATCGAGCAGGCACAGTCGGTGGTGTTGCAGGTCGCCGGAACGGTGGATCGCCCGCAGCTGCCGGCATCAGTCGGTCCAGTTGCGTTCCGTCGCCAGGGGACGGTCTGGAAGCATGTGTGGGCGCGGGGAATCGGCAGCGTCACGGGCCATCCGGAGCTGCGCTGGGCGCAGCAGGCAACGGATTCGACGCCTGCGGTATGGGTACAGCGCGATCGCGGCCAGGCGCATGCCGTTGCCAGCATCCCGCTGTCCGGCCGCACCGCACAGCGCGCATTGCCGACAACGGTTGGACTGGTCTGGGATGCCTCGGCATCGGGTCGCCATCGTCGCCATGACCTGGAACTGGCTGTGCTGGACCGGGTGCTGCGCGATGCTGGCGATGTCACGATCCAGCTGACGGTGCTGCGCGACGTGCCCGAAGTCGCTCGCACGTTCCACATCCGCGGTGGCGACTGGACAGCGCTGCGCCAGCAGTTGCAGGCACTCGTGTACGACGGCGCCAGCAACCCCGGCGGCTGGACGCCCGATCCGGCCATTGCGTATTACCTGCATGTCGGCGATGGCCTGTTCAATGCCGGGCACCGCCGCTGGCCCGCGATGGCGCGTGGGCAACGGCTCGACGTGCTGCATGCCAGCCGTCAGGCCGATCACGCCCGCCTGTTGGCATTGGTGCAACGGCAGGGCGGGCAGGTGATCGCGGTGGGCGATGCCGCCGACGTGGCACGTGCCGCCGCTGCACTGGGCAGTGACGCGCCACGCATCACCGGGTTGCAGATGCAGGGCGGCGAGGATCCGGTGATGGCCTCGGCCTGGCCGGATGCCGGTCGTGTGCATGTGGCTGCGCGCATCACCGGGCCGAAACCGGTCCTGAGCGTGTATTGGCGTGATGCCGATGGCGACCACGTCAAGCAGGTGCCGCTGGCGGCTGCCGACGCGATGGAAGGCCGCCTGGCCGGTCGTCTGTGGGCCAACTGGGCTAGTGCCGCGCTGCAGGACGACCCGGTAACCCACCGCGAGCAGCTGCGCCGCATCGGCCAGCGCTACGGCATCGTCAATGCCACCACCTCGCTGATCGTGCTGGAAAATGTCGAAGACTACGTGGAAAACGACATCCTGCCGCCCGACGAGCTGCTGGCCCAGTACAACAGTCTGCTGGACGAACGCCATGTCGCCGTGCGCGAACAGCGCGAAGCGGGCGTGGAACGGGCCGCCGAACGCTGGGCCGAACGCGTGCAGTGGTGGAACACCCGCTGGCCGAAAACCAGACCGGCTGCGCCGAAGATCGGCCGCGAGGAAGAGGGCATGGATGGAGCGATGGCAGCATCGGCGCCGATGCCTCCGCCGCCACCGGCCCCGGCGCCAATGGCGGCCCCCATCGCCGAACGCGCGCGGGCGGACACTGCTGCGGCTGCAGCTGATTCGCAGACATTGGAGCGCATCATGGTGACTGGCAGTGCACTTGCCGTCGAGGAAGCGGCAGCCTCTGCGGACGAGAACGTGCCCGCCGCCAGCATCCGATTGCAGCCCTGGCAATCCGACTCGCCGGCGGCTCGACAGCTGCGTGCTGCCAAGTCCGCGGACACCTATGCCACCTATCTGCAGTTGCGCGATGCCAATGCCGATAGCCCGGCCTTCTATCTCGATGCCGCCGACGTGCTGTTCGAGCGCGGCCAGCGCGATCTGGCCCTGCGTGTGCTGTCCAACCTGGCCGAACTGCAGATCGAGAATCGGCACCTGCTGCGGGTGCTGGCTTATCGCCTGTTGCAGGCAGAGGCGCCGGCGCTGGCCCTGCCGTACCTGCAACGGGTGCTGGATCTGGCCGAAGACGAGCCGCAGAGCCATCGCGATCTGGGCCTTGCCCTGGCCTTGAACGATCAGCCGCAGCCGGCAGCGGAACAGTTGTACGAAGTGGTGGTGCGGGACTGGGATGGCCGGTTCGGCGGCGTGGACATGATCGCCCTGGCTGAACTCAACGCCCTGCTGGCGAGGGAGCGCAGCCGCATCGACAGCGCTGTGTTCGACAAGCGTCTGCTGCGCAATCTGCCGGTCGGCCTGCGTGCGGTACTGAGCTGGGACGCCGACAACAGCGACATGGATCTGTGGGTGACCGATCCCGATGGCGAAAAGACCTTTTACGGGAGTCCGCGCAGCCATCAGGGCGGGCGGCTGTCCGAGGACTTCACCGGCGGCTACGGCCCGGAGGAATTCGTGCTGCGCGATCCCAAGCCCGGCCGCTACGTGGTGGAAGCCAACTACTTCGGCGACCGCCAGCAGGTGGTCACCGGCGACACCACGCTGCAACTGTGGCTGTCCACCGGTTTCGGCACGCCGCGTCAGGTGGACAGGCGCATCACCCTGCGCCTGCGCGGTGCCAAAGAGACCGTGCTGGTCGGGGAGTTCACCGTGCCTTGAACCAGGATTGCCCGCCCGCATCCGCGGATTCAGGCGATGCGGGTCAACACCTTGCCGTAATGTGCCGCCACGTGATCGGTCTTGTCGCTCTTGATCTCGTACTGCGGTTTCCCGGGGCTGGCGCGGTGGGTATGGCCCTTGTAGTCGAAATCGCGCGTATGCACCTTGATGATGCGCCCGCTGACCCGGCCGGCTTCGGAATTCCAGCTCACGTGGTCGCCGACCTTGAAGCTGCCGGATGCCATGGTATGTCTCCTCGTGCTGGACTGGCCCTAGTCTGGACCTGCGGGCCGGATGTCCGCGTGATCGCGGGCGGATGCCGGCGTGCTTGCTGCTACAATTGGCAGCCGTTTTCGGCCTGACACAGCAACCATGATCGAGCTCAATCCCGTCCGAGCACGCATCGCCGACCTCACGGCTCGGCTGAATGCGCTCCGGGGGTATCTTTGACTACGATGCCAAGCGCGAGCGCCTGGAGGAGGTGGAACGGGAGCTGGAACATCCCGACGTGTGGAACGATGCCGAACGCGCCCAGGCGCTGGGCCGGGAACGCGCGCTGCTGGACAAGACCGTCAACGGCATCCGCAGCCTGACCGACGGCCTGGGCGGTGCCGACGAGCTGCTGGACCTGGCCGAGCTGGAAAACGACGAGGCCACCGCACTGGCCGTGGTGGCCGACGTGGACGGCTACGACCGGCACGTGCAGCGGCTGGAATTCCAGCGCATGTTCTCCGGCAAGATGGACAGCCACAGCGCCTTCGTCGACATCCAGGCCGGCGCCGGTGGCACCGAGGCGCAGGACTGGGCGGAAATGCTGCTGCGCATGTATCTGCGATGGGCCGAGGGACGCGGCTGGAAAACCGAGCTGCTGGAAGCCTCCGGCGGCGACGTGGCCGGGATCAAGTCGGCCACCTTCCGCGTGGAGGGCGACTACGCCTACGGCTGGCTGAAGACCGAAACCGGCGTGCACCGGCTGGTGCGCAAGTCGCCGTTCGATTCGGACAACCGCCGCCACACCAGTTTCACCAGCGTGTTCGTGGCACCCGAGGTGGACGACAGCATCGACATCGACATCAATCCGGCCGATCTGAGGACCGACGTGTACCGCAGCTCCGGCGCCGGCGGCCAGCACGTCAATAAGACCGAATCGGCGGTGCGCATCACCCACGTGCCCAGCGGCATTGTCGTCGCCTGCCAGACCGAGCGCAGCCAGCACGCCAACCGCGACCGCGCGATGAAGATGCTGGCCGCCAAGCTGTACGAGATGGAGATGCAGAAGCGCAACGCCGAACGCGACGCGGTGGAAGCCACCAAGTCCGACATCGGCTGGGGCAGCCAGATCCGCAACTACGTGCTGGACCAGTCGCGCATCAAGGATCTGCGCACCGGCATCGAGCGCAGCGACACCCAGAAGGTGCTGGACGGCGACCTGGACGAATTCGTCGAGGCCAGCCTGAAATCCGGCCTGGATGCAGGCGCCAGGCGCAGCGATGCGGTTTGACGGGATCACGATGAACGATCAGCTCCCCGCCGGTCACGACGACAACGCCCTGATCGCCGAGCGCCGCAGCAAGCTGGCGGCCTTGCGCGAGCTGGGTACGCCATTCCCCAACGATTTCCGCCGTGGCGACTACGCTGGCGACCTGCAGGCCGACTATGCCGATGCCGACCAGTGGACCGGCGAAGCACTGGAGGCACAGGGGCGTCGGGTGGCCATCGCCGGACGCATGCTGGCCAAGCGGGTGATGGGCAAGGCGGCGTTCGCGCAGCTGCAGGACATGAGCGGGCGCATCCAGCTGTTCATGCAGTCCAGCGCGCTGGACGATGTGTACGACGCCTTCAAGGGCTGGGATGTGGGCGACATCCTGGCCGCCGAAGGCACGCTGATGCGCACCAGGACCGGCGAGCTGTCGGTGAAGGTGGACAACCTGCGGCTGCTCACCAAGTCGCTGCGCCCGCTGCCGGACAAGTGGCACGGTCTGGCCGATGTGGAACAGCGCTACCGGCAGCGCTACGTCGACCTGATCGTGTCGCCCGAATCGCGCGAGGTGTTCGTGAAGCGCTCTCGGATCGTGGCGGCAATGCGCCAGTGGCTGGACGCGCGGCGGTTCCTGGAGGTGGAAACGCCGATGATGCAGATCATCCCCGGCGGCGCCACCGCACGACCGTTCGTGACCCATCACAACGCACTGGATCTGGATCTGTATCTGCGAGTGGCCCCGGAGCTGTACCTGAAGCGGCTGGTGGTGGGCGGCTTCGAGCGGGTGTACGAGATCAACCGCAATTTCCGCAACGAAGGCGTCAGCACCCGCCACAATCCCGAATTCACCATGCTGGAGCTGTACGAGGCCTACGTGGCCTACGACGAGATCATGGATCTCACCGAGGGATTGATCCGCCATGCCGCGCAGTCCGTGCTGGGAACCACCGCGCTGCAGTGGGAAGACCGCGCCATCGACCTGGGCCCGCCGTTCCGGCGCTGGAAGCTGGAAGAAGCCGTGCGCGAGCTGAATCCGGACATCGGCGCAGCGGACTGCCGCGATCGCGATGCGCTGGCCGACCACTGCAAGCGTCTTGGCATTGCCGTCAAGCCGTCGTACGGCTGGGGCAAGCTGCTGCTGGAAATCTTCGAGAAGACGGTGGAAGCAGGGCTGATCCAACCGACCTTCATCACCCATTACCCGGTCGAGGTGTCGCCGCTGGCGCGCGAATCTGACAGCGAGGCGGGCATCACTGACCGCTTCGAGCTGTTCATCGGCGGCAAGGAAATGGCCAACGGCTTTTCCGAGCTGAACGATGCCGAGGACCAGGCGGCGCGTTTCCGTGCCCAGGTGGAACAGAAAGAGGGTGGCGACGACGAGGCCATGCATTTCGATGCCGACTACATCCGCGCGCTGGAAGTCGGCCTGCCGCCCACCGGCGGCCTGGGCATCGGCATCGACCGGCTGGTGATGCTGCTGACCGACTCGGCCTCGATCCGCGACGTGCTGCTGTTCCCGTACATGCGGCCGGAAACCTGAGCAGTGCGACTTGACGGTTCAGGCTGGGTTGGGCCAAGCTGCCGGAATTGCGACCCACGCAGGAGACTGCATGTGCTGGCATTCACTTTCTGTCCTCCGCGTTGCGTGATCCGGGCAGGTCAGGCGGGATGAACATCGTCATCGTCGACGACCAGGGCTCCGCGCGCACCATGCTGCGCCACATCCTGGAGGACATCAGTCCGGACCTGAACGTCGTCGACTTCTCGGATCCGCATGTCGCGCTGCAGTGGTGCGATGGCAACCGCGCCGACCTGCTGCTGCTGGATTACCGCATGCCGCAGGTGGACGGGCTGGAATTCGCCAAGCGCTTCCGCAAGTCGCTGATGCACCGCGACGTGCCGATCGTGCTGATCACCGTGGTCGGCGACGAACCGGTGCGACAGGCGGCGCTGGATGCCGGGGTGATCGATTTCGTGGTCAAACCGGTGCGCCCGCGCGAGTTGCGGGCCCGCTGCCGCAACCTGCTGCAGCTGCGCCAGCATGCCGAATCGGTGAAGCAGCGGGCCTTGTCGCTGGAAAAACGCCTGATGACCAGCATGAGCGAGGTGGAGGAACGAGAGCGCGAAACGCTGTCGCGGCTGGCGCGCGCCATCGAATACCGCGATGCCGGCACCAGCGCCTACCTGGAACGGATGTCGCGCGTGGCGGGGCTGATCGCGGAGCGACTGGGCCTGGATGCCGAGGAAGTGCGCATCATCGAGCTGGCCGCGCCTCTGCACGACATCGGCAAGATCGCGATCCCCGATTCGGTGCTGCTGAAGCCCGGCCCGCTGGACAAGGACGAGATCGACCAGATGCGCCGGCACCCGCAGATCGGCTACGAGCTGCTGTGCGACAGCCAGAACCGCTTCATCCAGGTGGGCGCGCTGATCGCGCTGCGCCACCACGAACGCTACGATGGCAGCGGCTATCCCGACGGGCTGGCCGGCGAGGACATTCCGCTGGAGGCGCGCATCGTCACCGTGGCCGACGTGTTCGATGCGCTGATTTCGCCGCGACCTTACAAGCAGGCTTGGACCGTGGATCAGGCACTCGATTATCTGGTCAAGCAGAGCGGCGTGCTGTTCGATCCGGTCTGCGTGGCGGCACTGATGGACAGCCGCGAACGCCTGGATGCGATCTGCGGTCAGTTTTCCGCGGCATTCAGCAGGCCCGGGGTGCAATGAACACCTCGTCTGCCCGGGATGGCAGCCTGATCGCGACGCTGCGAGCGCGGTTCCGTCAGCGTCCGGACAGCGAGCACCAGCAGGCGCTGGTGCGTGCGGCGATGCTGGCTGTAGTGCTGTGCTACCTGCTGCTGGTGGTGACGCCGCATCGCGAACTGGCCGAACCGCTGGCCACCTGCCTGCGTTTCCTGACTCTGGAAGCGGGGGTGGCACTGATCATCCTGGGCTGGCTGTGGTGGGACCCGCGGGTTTCGCATGCCCGGCGCATGCTGGGCATGCTGGCCGACTACAGCCTGATAGCCGTCGGCATGGTGCAGCTGGGCGAGTACCTGTCGCCTCTGTACGTGGTGCTGATGTGGGTCACGGTGGGCAATGGCCTGCGCTACGGTCCGCGATACCTGTACGTGGCGATCACGGCCGCGGTGGTGACGTTCGCCACCGTCGTTGTGCTGACGCCTTACTGGCAGCAGAACCATTTCTTGGCCTGGGGCCTGTTGCTTGGACTGGTGGCGGTGCCGCTGTACCTCAGCAGCCTGCTGCACGCACTGACTCGTGCCACGGCTGCAGCGCGTGCCGCCAGCGAAGCGAAAAGCCGCTTCGTTGCCAACATGAGCCACGAGCTGCGCACGCCATTGAACGGCATTGTGGGCATGAGCGAACTGCTCAGCGCCACCACGCTGACCGGCGAGCAGCGCGACTGCACGCAGGTGATCCAGACCTCCGCGCGCACGCTGCGGCTGATGGTGGATGACGTGCTGGATTTCGCCTCGATCGAGGCCGGCAAGCTGCGTCGCAACGATGCCGATTTCGACCTGTCCGAGGTGCTGCAGTCGATCCAGGTGATGCTGCAGCCCGGCGCGCTGGCCAAGAATCTGACCTTGGACATCGCCGCGCCGCCCGGCGACGTGCCGCGCTGGCTGCATGGCGACAGCGGGCGCCTGCGGCAGATCCTGATCAACCTGGTGGCGAATGCAATCAAGTTCACCGAGGTCGGCGGCGTGCGCGTGGACGTGGAGATGCTGGAGTCGGATGCCAGCCATGCACGCCTGCGTTTTTCGATCCGCGACACCGGCATCGGCATTCCGGTCGACCTTCAGGCGCGCATCTTCGACGCCTTCGAACAGGCCGAATCCGGCCGCGATCGCCGTTACGGCGGCACCGGTCTGGGCACCTCGATCGCCAAGGCGCTGACCGAACTGCTGGACGGCCGGATCGCCCTGGAAAGCCGGGTTGGCGAGGGATCGCTGTTCCGCGTGGAGATTCCCTTTGCCTTGGTGCAGCCCGCACAGTTGCCTGACCGGGCATCCAACATCATCGATTTCGACGATCCGTTCGTGCGCCATCGCGCGCGCGTTCGGCCGCTGCGCATCGTGGCTGCGGACGACCAGCCTGCCAACCAGCTGGTGCTGCAGAAGTTGCTGGAAAAGGCCGGTCACCGCCCGGTGCTGGTGGGGGATGGCCATGCGCTGCTGGACCGGTGCGCCACGGACAGCTTCGATGCGATCATCACCGATCTGCACATGCCGGGCATCGGCGGGGTGGAAGTCATCAAGCAGGTGCGCGCGATGCAGGCCGGCCTGCCGCACACCCCGTTCATCGTACTCACGGCCGACGTCACTGTCGATGCGCGGCACGAATGCTTAAATGCCGGGGCCATGGCCGTGCTGACCAAGCCGCTCGTGCTGACGCAACTGCTGTCCGCGCTGGCGCGCATCGCAGCGGTGGAGACGCCGGAATCGGCAGTCGTGGCAACCCAAGCGACAGGACGCCCGCCAGCAACAGGCGAAGATGAGGTGATCTGCGACCGCATCCTGCAGGAGCTGGCACAGATGCGGTTGGGCGACGCCTTCGTGGAGCGGTTCCTGTCCGAATGCGTCCGCGATGCGCGCCAGGCCATCGCCGATCTGGGCGGTCATGCGCGCAGCCAGCGCTGGTCCGACTGCCGAGATGCTTGCCACGCCCTGAAAGGCGTGGCCGGCAACATGGGTGCGGTGCAGCTGGCAGCCGAAGCCGCCCAGGCCATGCGCTTGGGTGATGAAACCCTGATGGCCAGCTGGAGTGCACTGCAGCAACAGTTGCAAAGCCTGCTGGAGCAGGCCATCGCGGCGTTGCGTGCCCGCGGCAAACTGGCGCATGCCGGCGGCGAGTCCGGGGGCTGACACGCCGCTCCTGCATGGCGGATACGTCAGCGCGACCGGGTCGCCGACGTGGCTGCCAGGCGCTGCTGCGCACGGATCAGCCGCTCCATGGTGCGCAGATGCCGCTCGTCCAGCTGCATGGCGGTCTGCACCCAGATGTCCACGCCCTGGATCAGCGCATCGCGGCTCAGCGGGTGCGTGACAGCGGCCAGGCGATCCACGGCAAACCGGGCTGCCAGGTTGCGTTGCTGACGCCGGATCAGGTCCTGCACGGCACGCACGCCGTCTCCGCGCGGCACCAGAATGTCGACCAGGCCCATGCCATGCAGTTGCTGGCTGCTGTAGGTCGTGCCATCGAGCATCATGTCGCGCACTGCATGCGGCGGCATGCGGCGAGCCAGCAGCGGGAACGCACCCATGCCGGGGAACAATCCGAACAGCGGTTCGGGAAAACCCATCTGCACGCCTTCCTCGGCCACGATGGTGTGGCAGGCCAGCGCCATTTCCAGGCCGCCGCCCATGGCATCGCCCTGCACCAGCGCGATGGTCTGCACGCGGTTCTGCAGGCCGCCATGCAGCAGGTGGATGTTGTCCACGCAGGCATGCGCATAGCGGCGCAGGCCGTCATGGTCGCCGCTGCGGATCATGCGGGTGAAATGCACCAGGTCGCCGCCAAGGCTGAACACCGGGGCATCCGATGCCAGCACCAGGTGACCCGGACCGTGGCCGGCGATCGCGCCCGACTCCTCGATCAGGCTGCTGGCACAGTCATGCAACTGCTGGAGCAATCGCGGGGTGAAGGCCGGCACACTGGTACCTGCGGCGAAATCGGCATGCAGGTGGCACCAGTACGCCTGCAGGCTGTCATCGCGCTGGACACGCAGCCCCTGCGGCGCGGACGAAACATGGAATGGATGGATGTTGGACATGGCAGACCCCTTGTGCACCGATGCCGTCAAGCGGGTCGGGCACCGCCTGTGCCGGCTGGTCAAAACAGGCCCGACCAACCGATTCTATGCCTGTGCTGGCGACTAGATGCATACGACGTCAGCGCCACGCGATGTTGAATCCTGAACGGTACCGGATGGCATGGGTCCGCCGGCAGCCTGCAGGGCGGATGCCGATCAGGCCAGAAGACGGTCGGTGCGCGCCGCGCAGATGAAGTCGTTTTCGGTCAGTCCGCCGGCGTCGTGGGTGGAGAAGCGCACCACGCAGCGGTCGTAGTGCACCGACAGGTCCGGATGGTGGTTTTCGCGGTTGGCGATGTAGGCCAGTGCGTTCACGAAGGCGATGGTGCGGTAGTAATCGTCGAACCGGAAGGTGCGGGTCAGCGCCTCGCCGTCTTCCGCCAATGCCCATTCGGGCACCTGCGGCAGCAGTTCGCGGATGCGCGCCTCGCCCAGGCGGTGTTCCTGGCCGCGGCGACTGGAGCAGTGGGCGCGGGCCAGCGGGATCAGATCGGACATGACGGCTCCTGACTTGGACGCGAACGCCTGCGCGACGATGCGACCGTGGCGGGGGAGGGGCGCTTAGAATACCCCGCATGATCGACATTTCGCCCGCAGCGCAATCGCATTTCCGCAAACTGATCGAACGCGAGGCCATCGCCGGCCTGGGCGTGCGGCTGTCGGCGGTGCATCCAGGCACTCCTCGGGCCGACGTGCAGCTGGAATTTACCGAACGCGACGAACTGGCCGGCGACGAGTGGGCCATCGACTGCGACGGCTTCACCCTGTGGCTGGATGCGGGCAGTGCGCCGTTCCTGGACGGTGCCAGCATCGACTATGCACAACTGCCGACCGGCGGCCAGCTGCAGATCCGCGCACCGCGGATCAAGGGCAGCGAACCGGGGCAGGGGGCATCGCTGGTCGAACAGGTGCGCTGGTTGATCGACAACGAGATCAACCCGCAGCTGGCCCGGCATCGCGGCAACGTGCGGCTGGAGGAAGTGACCGCCGATGGTGTGGTGGTGCTGCGCTTCGGCGGCGGCTGCCACGGCTGCGGCATGGCCGACGTCACCTTGAAGCAGGGCATCGAATCCACCTTGCGCGAAAAGGTGCCGGGAGTGACCGCCGTGCGCGATGCCACCGATCACGCCAGCGGCACCGATCCGTACTTCGCCGGCGGCTCGATCGGTCCTGGCTGAGCCGCAGGCCGGCATGATGACTGCAGCAAGCGTGCCCATGTCGCAGAGCTGGCACGCCTGGCTGTCGCGCGCGGCCTCACGCACGGCGCGCTGGTCGGTGTTCGAGCTGGTCGATCGCTTGGCTGCACGGCCATTGCACCCGCAGGGTGCCTGGCGCTGGCCGGAACAGGCGGTGCGGCGCAGCCGCGACGAGCGCAGGCGGCGCCGGCTGTCCGCTGCGGCCAGCCTCGGCACCCATGTGGTCCTGCTGCTGTTGTGGTCGTGGTGGAACTGGCTGCATGTGGCCGCACCGGTGGCCAGCAGCGCCGCACCGCCGGGCGATGCCGAACTGCGAGTGGAATACATCGGCATCGGCACGCCCGAGCAAGCCGGGGGAGGCGAGCCCGATGCCGGCGCGGCCGCGTCCCACTCGCCCGTTGCTCCGGCAACCACGTCCACATCGGCGCCCGAAACCCCGACCGCATCGGCTACGCCCCCGGCAACCGCATCGGACCAGCCAGAACCGGTGGAGGCGGCCCAGCAGCCGGTACCCGCTCCGCAACCGCTGGTGGTGACCCAGGTCGAACAAGCGGATACCGATTTCGTGGTCCCGCGCACGCGCACGGTCACCATGGAACGCAGGCCGCAGATACCTGCCATGTCGGCGCAGGCGGATGTGCCAGTGAACCCGCGCGACGTGCCACTGGACACCACGCCGACACCGCCGGCCGTCGTCATCCGGTCGCTGACGGCATCCATGCGCACGCCGGTTGCCGATGTCGCGGCCACCCCATCCACGACTGCAGTGCGGCAGCGCGAGGTGATCCTGGAGAACGCACCGACACCGCCCTCGGTGCGCATGCCGACCCTGCCGTCCCGTCCGATTCCGGCTGCATCGGCGAACACCGCTTCGGCAACCGTTCGCAGCCGCGACGTTCCGCTGGCGAGGGCGCCGGCATCGGTATCCCCGACCGCGTCCGGCAGCGCATCCGCATCGACTGCTCCGGCACCCGATCCGTCGATCGCGGCCGGGCAGGGTCGCCCAGCGCCATCCGCGCAAGGCAACACGGGTGTGTCGCCGCCCGGTGCCGGACCGAAGCCGCAGGCCACCACAGGCGGCTGGCCCGATCCGAACCGCGGCGATGACTGGGGAGCAGGCATGCGCAATCGGCCCGGTGGGCAGGGCACCCAGCCGCGTGGCAGCGGTCTGCACGACGCCGATGGCCGCCCCAATCTGCCGCCTGGCACGGCCGCAGCAGGGGGCGGACTTCCTCCCGGTACCGACGACTGGACCCGAGCGCAGATCGATGGCAATGGCACCTGGCTGAAACGGCCGCCGCTGGATTACCGGGTGTCGCCGTTCGAACAATACTGGCGTCCCCATGAAACCCTGCTGCAGGAATGGGTGCGGCGCGGCGTGAAACAGATGCACATTCCGATTCCCGGTACCGGCAAGCGCATCACTTGCGTGGTGTCGATGCTGCAACTCGGCGGCGGCTGCGGGATCACCGATCCGAATGTCAACGATCAGGAAGCGGTGGCCCGGCCTCCGCCGGACATCCCGTTCAAGCCGGATCTGCAGGACGACCCTGCCACTCTCACCGATCCGCCTGCAATCCCGTGAGGCGCCAGCTCGATCGCGCATGCTCCGTCACAAGGCCGGTTTCCGCGCCGATACCGTAAGATGACCCGCTGTCGGCCGTACTCGAAGCAGACGCGGTTGGGCATGGGCAAGGGCAAGGGTAGTTGATAATGAAATATGCATCAGGCGAGGCTTCGGCCTCACACGCCGGCAGCAGCATCAAGGCGCGTGTCGGTATCGTCGTCGACGCATCCTGCGATGTGCCCGATGCCTTCCTGACAGACCCGGACGTGTCGATCATTCCGATTCCGATCCGGATCCGCGGCCAGACCTACGTGGATCAGCACGATCCGGATGCCACACGGCGCTACATGCGCGAGAACGCCAATGGCGAAGGCGCCGAAGGCCAGTCGGTTCCCCTGGATGCCGAAGCGCTGCACCAGTTCTTCCTGGAACGCTTCGCGGTGGATTACGACTCCGTGTATTGCTTCACCATCACCCAGAACCGCAGCCCCATCTTCGAGGCGGCCAGCCAGGGTCTGCAGCAGGCACAGAGCGCGATCCGTGCGCAGCGCCAGGCGGCCGGCATCCATCGACCACTGCAATTCCGCGTGATCGACACCAGGCAGATGTTTGCAGGCTCCGGAGTTGCACCGCTGGCAGTGTGGGACATGGTGAAGGCTGGCAAGGATCCGAAGGAGATCCGCGAAACCCTGTTCCGTGTCATCGACTGCACGTATGCGTACTCGGTGCCCGACGACCTGGCCTACGCGCGAGCACGCTCACGCGTGCGCGGCGATCGCAGCATCGGCCTGTTCAGCTCATTGCTGGGCAGCGCCATGGACATCAAGCCCTTGATCCGCGTGCACCAGGGCGATACGGACGCGCTGGCCAAATATCGTGGTCGCAAGGAGGCCTGGGGCAGACTGTTCGAACTGATCGGTCGGCTGGTGACGCGCGGCTTGTTGGTACCGCATGTGGTGGTGTCCTATGCCGGCGCACTAGACGATGTGTTGCGCAATCCCGACTATGCCGTGCTGCGCCAGCAATGTGCAGTCGAAGGGGTGCAACTGCACACCTTGACGATGAGCATCACCGGGATGATGAATTTCGGCCCGGGCGGCATCGTGATCGGCCTGGCTGCGCCTGAGCATCACCACGAACTCTAGGCACCAAGGTTTGGCGCATGCCGTCTGCGCCTTACATAATATGCCGCTATGCGAAGTCAGCGCCGCGAAAGCCAGGCTTGGCGCGGTGGCTAGGACTAGTATCGCTGCGCTTGCCATGGACAGCCAGAACCTGCGCACTCGCTCGGATTTCGCTGTCTCGGCACGGTGTTGACAAACGTCCCGGTCTGTGTCTCTGCCAAGGAATTCCGACATCAAGATGATCGCCTCGTCTTCGGCCTCCCGTGCCTCTTTGACATAGCGATTCATTGCAGGCACTGAAATTCCGAGAGTTTCAGCAGCACGGCGTTGGTTGCCGCCGAACCTCGCTAGCACACCAGAGATTAACTGTTGCTGAATGGTCATGTTGCCACCTGTAGACAAAGGATGTTGCCGTCTGTAGATATACGCTCCGTGTTACCGACTGGTAATGCAAGCCCCCGGCCCGCCCCCCCCTGCGCGCCGGGGGCCATCTCAACAGGACAGGGGGCAGGGGGCTTCATGACCGATCCGCAATCATTCGCAGCAGCCATCGCGCTGCTCGCCCTTTTGCTCGTCTGGGACGCTTCCACGGTCATCAGCGAGGACGATCATGACTGCTGATCAGGCCGAGATGATCGCTGAGGCGATCCGCGCTTCCGTGCTGCTGGCAGTGATGGCTTCGCTGGCCGTCAGCCTGCTTACAGGCGGCGTTGTCGATCTGGCCAACCAGCTTCTCGATCAGTGGCGTGCCATGCGCCGGCTGGCTGCCCTCAAGCGTCGTGCTGCGAGGGTCCATCTGTGAGCCGCATCAGCGACACCGAGATCGGCGCACGTATCGCCCAGCAGGCTGCCATCGAAGCCCTCGGCGTCGATCACCTCTTCGGTCCTCTCGATCCTACCGACCTCGATCTCTGGATAGACATCTACATCGCCGCGACCGACACGCTCAACGAGTGCGTGGGTTGCCGCGCAGCAGTGGGTGCGCCGTGATGAACCTGAACGACGCACCCCATACGCCAGCACGTGCAGTGGCCGACCGTGCAGGTCTTTCAGGACTCCCCTCGTCTAACAGGGGAGTCAACAAGAAAGACCGGACATGGGCTGGCATTGACTGGGTCGCCGGCTCTGTTGATCTCCTCGAGCTTCTCGAGCTTCAGGGGCGCGACGTGTCGCCCGCAGCGGCGGAGGGAATTTCGGTCCACCTGGCGGCCTACGGCCCCAAGCCACGACCGAAGACTCCTGTGGCCGATGATGATGGTGTTGCCGTCGTCGGCACCGTCACGCCCTTTATTCCGGCAGACTCGGTGATTGATGACATTGCCCGCGAGGCGTTCGAGTACCTGTTCGCCGGCACTGGTCTCTGCTTGTCTCGTGATGCTGGTCCCGGCAAGTTCTACGCCTACCGCTACATGATCCGCAACGTGTTCGATGAGCCCGCAGGGATGATCGAGCTCGGGGGCTCTTTGACCATCCGAAAAGGTGGTCGTCCTTCTCTTCGCTTTGAGCTGACCGGCCTTGGATGCGCCATCCTCGAGGGGAGGGGAGACGCGAGCGCAGACCACGCGCAGCCGTGGTGCGCGCTTCGAGCGAAGCTCGAACGTGTCTCTCCTCTCCTCGCCCGTGTGGATATCGCCTATGACGATTTCGATGGAATCCGTTCCCTCGAGATCGCCAAGGCCATGTATTACATGGGCCAGTTCGATTACCGCTTCGGTGGCAAGCTCGAGCGTCCGAAATCCCGGATGTACGATGACATGGGATCTGGTGACGGCACCACGCTGTACGTGGGCCACAGCAGTTCGGCGAAGCAGCTGCGCGTCTATGAGAAGGGCAAACAGCTGGGTGATTCCGAATCCCCGTGGGTTCGCTGGGAGGTGCAGCTCCGTGGCAGTACCCGCTGCCGCGTGACGCTGGATGTTCTCTCCGATCCGCAGTCATACATGCGCGGGGCGTATGAATGCCTGGACTTCATCACCAGCTGCATGAAACGTCTCGAGACTACTCGAGAGGCTACGAAAGCGACCGTTAAATCGGTCATCCGGCACTGCAAGCGCATGTATGGATCGACCCTTCGCTATCTGCATCGTCTCGCACCCACCGATGACGATTTCCTGCAATTTTTCGACAAGCTTGGCAAAGACAAACCGCCCCGCTGGGTGAAATCAGGTCGTCTCACGTGGGCGGACGTTCCTGACCCTCCGCAATGCCCCGTCTGACTGAGGAAATCTCAATGAACCAAGATGTGATCGTCGTGATTCTCGACGAAACCCCCAAGTCCAAGTCCGGCACGTTCGAGGACGATTCCGGCAAGGAACGTGCCTGGACGACTCGCAAACAGGAAGCCCGCATGGAAGTCAACGGCTGGGCGTTCCCGTATGACGTTCGACTGGAAGAAGGCACCGAGCCCTTCAAGCTCGGCCGCTACCGCATGGCTGTGGAAAAGATGGTTTCCGTGAACAAGGGAGCCCATGTTTTCAGCAAGTACCCTGTGCTCGTTCCCGTCAAGGGGTCCTGAACCATGGATGCCGTGTATGTGCTCCATTGCAAGGCGTCCGATTACGACGTTGCCACTGGCACCTGCGCGGCACCTTTCTACGATCTTGCTCCGGCTCTGTTGCCGCGCCTGAGCGCTACCGAGGGTGCCACGCTTTCCGCTGCCATCGTGGGAGTGTGGGCCATTGGTTTCTTCATCAAGTCGGCACGTCAAATCCCTGAAAACAACTAACTGAGGTGACCTATGCAAGACCTGAAGACCCGCCTGTCTGCCGTTGGCGCACTGGCTCTGGCTTCCATGTATTCGGCGGGCGCAATGGCGCAGGCTACCGGCAGCGATACCCTGCTGACGGAGTTCACTGCCGGCGTGGACAAGCCCCTGCTGTACAGCATCGGCGGCGTCGTGATGGGCATCGTGGGCGTGATCTTCCTGATCAAGCGCGCCCAGCGTGCCGCAAGCTAACATTCCTTTCGAATGGGAAGGGCTGGGAAACCAGCCCTTTTTTTTAAATGATGATCACAGATTACATGGGCTATTTCGTGATGGTCGCAATCTTGGGGGCGGTATGGCTGGCAATTCGGTGATGAAGTTCGTTGTCACGACCTTTGCCAGGCGCATCATCTATATCGTCACGGGACTGGTGATCTATGGGGTTGTTGGATATTTCAGCGAGGCAAAAGCAGCATGCGCTATTGGAGATAACTGCACGAAGGTCCAAGCATGGGAAGCTGCGGATGCGTACGGGTCTGCTGCTGCGAAAAAGGTTCCCGCGTCAAAACAGCCCGCAAGTCATCGGATTATCTGTAACGGCACTTGCCCGGAGGAAAACGGAGTATATAGCTGCCGGGTCTACGGAAAGGATAATTATAATAATGCGTGCGCTTCCGTGACCGGCATGAGTCCTTCGCAAAGCAGCTGGTATTACGAGGGGAACGGATGCCCACCCGATCAGGTTTGGAGCGACAAGTATCATGCCTGCTTGAAGCGTTGCTATTCGCCAGAATGGCCGAACCCCCTTGATCCGCAATCGTGCTTGGATGCTGACAAATGTCTTGCGCGTAATAAGCAATTAGCAAACGGCATTGGCAATGCTGGTGTCGGTGTTCTCACTCCTACCTGCAAGGGTGGCTGCGATTTTCGGCCTGACCGTAAGCTCGGCATCGTCGGCGGAGATATGTTCGGCGGACGCTATGCGGGGACGTGGAATTATTCCGGGCTTGAGTGCGGGGCTGATCCTCCTGAGCCGCCCCCTGAGCCAAAGAATGAGCCTGACTGTAAGCCTCTGACAGGGCAAACCGCCTGCCTCAAGCCAAACGGGGATGTGTGTTATTCAACTGGCGGCACTGTGACCAGCTTTTGTTGGAAGCCCGGCGAAACGGGAGAGAAATCCGGAGGCGATGAACAGCAGACTAGAACCCCTGGCAATCAGCAGCAGCCTGATACCAAACCGCTGCCTAACGGCGACACGGCTAATAAGCAGAATCATGCCACGAGCACGGTAACGCATATAACTAATAATTCGACGACGAACATCACAACCACGACCACAAATTACAAGACCTCTAGCGGTGCGGATGCTAACCCGGGCGGTCCGGATCAGCGCGCCGATCCGTCTGACGATGGTGAGGATGAAGGAGACGGGTCAGTGAACGGGGGTGGTGATTGTGCTTCGCCTCCAGTGGTATCTGGTGGTGATCCTTTGCTTGCCGGAGTTATCCATCAGCAGTGGCTGGAACGCTGTGCCGACGATAAAAACAACAACCGGCAACCCGATTGGACAGAAGTTTCCGGAATGGAAAAGGACCCTTCCGTTGGCGAAACTAGTGATGATCGAAACGCGGTCAAGGTGACATCCGGAACCTTGGACGGATCATCGCTCAACACTTCGGGATGGATGTCCGGTAATGCAATCGGGTTCTGTTCCGGAGGTCTCGGTGCCGGTTCGGGCGATGACATGCTTTCATCGTTCGCCACCGACCTGTGTAATCCTCCGCAATTCTGGGTCGATTACATTGCAATGCTTCGGGTGATTTTGATCGCCATCGCCACGATCATAGGTGTGTACATTCTTGCCGGGAGGCAAAGCTAATGCCCGCCATTCTCGCCGCTCTCGGTGCCTTCCTGCTCAATCTTGCGCGTCAGTACCTGCCTGGCATCGTTGGGCGGCTAATGCTGGCAATCGGTATTGGTTTCGTAGCGCATGAGGTCGCTGTGCCTTCACTGCTCGGCCTGATCCAGTCGCAGTTATCTGGTCTTCCGACTGTGATACTTGCGTATTTTGGTGCGCTTGGTCTTGATGTGTGTGTGACGATCATCCTGTCCGCCATCGCTGGGAGGGCAGCCCAGAAAGTTCTTTTGACGAAGCTCGCAAAATGATGACTTTGATCACCGGGCAGCCCGGTCACCGCAAAACGGTATACGCGCTGAAACTCGCGCTTGATTACAAGAAGCAGGGCCGTACGGTCTACGCTAACGGCGTGAAGGATTTGGACTATGACCGGATCGGCTTCCGTCATCTCGAAGACCCGAAAGCATGGCAGGACCTTCCCGATGGTTCCGTGGTGCTGCTCGATGAGTGTTATACAACATTCCCGAACCGTAATTCTGGCTCCAAGGTTCCCGATCATGTTGGAGCAATGGCGACTCATCGTCACCGTGGGTTCGATTTCATCCTTGTCGCGCAGCAGGGTTTGCAGCTGGACCCGTTTCTGCGCGGCTTGTACGACGTTCATTATCATTGCCGCAAGCGCTGGGGCAAGGGTCCTACGCGTGTCCACAAGTGGGACCGGTATCAAGGCAGCACGCAAGCGTCCTGTGCCGATGTTGACACGTTCATACCGCCCAAGGAACTGTTTAGCTACTACACGTCCACGGTTTCCGACACCACGCGATGGTCGGTTCCAAAGTGGGCGAAATACACGCTCGCGTTGCTCTTGATCGTCATCGCCCTTGGCTATTTCCTCAAAGCCCGCTATGCCGGCTATATGTCCAAGCCAACGGCGGCGGGCGAGTCGTTGCCCGCCGCGAGCGGAGCGGGCGAGCGGGCAGCGGCGCGCCCGACTGCGGGCACTGTGTCCTATGCAGACGCCAAGGGGTACATCGTTGCTTTCACTCCTCGCATTCCGACTGCTCCGTGGACTGCACCCGCTTACGATGGTCGTCCAGTCACAGCTGAGCCCGAAATTTTCTGCCTTGCGTCTGAGGCAGGTATGCGATCGGATGGCGAGTGGGGCAAGCCTGGCTGCACCTGCAGGACGGAGCAGGGTACCCGGTACGTGCCGGAACTACCTGAGTCGGTCTGTCGTGACTTGGCTAAGCATGGGTCGCCTTACAACCCATTCCGGCGTCCTCGTCAGCAGCAAGTTGCTCAGCAGTCTAGGGTTCCAGATGCTTCGCCGGAGCCCGTTGCAGCTGCCAGTGGCATCGGTACGCCGGGACATCGTGGATCGCAAGCCCGTTACGGCCAGATGCGCAGCGATCCTGCTGGTGCCGACCCGGGACTATACGGCGGCGATTGACCTGCTCGAGATCTCAGCGGCGAGAATCGTTCTCACCTTGGGGGTGTAGGGGGCGTGCCCCCTACGGCCTATGCCGCCTGGAGCGGCGCTCTTGGGGCTCAGGGATGCCCCATAGATCCACTGAAACGGCCATGCGCCACCCTTCATCCTGCTGACCTGCTTTTGCGCCGGCCACAGCTTCAGAAGCGTCGTCGGGATCAGCGCGGACAGCGGCCATTGATCGATCAGCCGTAGATGACCCGCCGCCTCCACAGCTCTCGATCCAGCTGGTACGGCGCGATCCAGTCGCCATGGGGTGAAACAAGCCGCTGCCCAGCCATGCGCCATCCGATCCACGGTCCCCACAGCGGCGTTTGGTTGCGCACGACCCGTTGGTACAGTGCATTGGCGCAGGGATTCGGGCAGGGGCTGCCGTCAGGCCAGCAAGGTGGCTTTTCCATGCCTGCGCCTTCTGAACCATTTACATAATATACATTATGCGAAGTCTTGGAATTGCAGCGGGAACGTGATTTCATGGCGGTGCTGCCTCCTGCGCAGCATTGAGTGTACGCCACCAGCGAGAACTGATGGCAAGATGCTCATAAGCGCACCTTTTCGAAGCGATCACGAATAGCCCGCCATCTTCGGGCGTCATGAGATCTTGAGACATAGAAGTTCAATGCACGACGCAATTCGACGTAATAGTCGGCTCCCAGCAATCCAGAAGGAACGAACCGAAGTGGACAAAGAAACTGGATATCTTCGCCAGGAAAAGACCCTGAAACGATCTTGTATTCAGGAGTCATGCGACCCCCTTGGCCAACTTTTGGCCCGTGTTACTGTTCGGGCCGACCGGACATGCCGTCCGGTCGATCTGGCGATTCCCCCATCCGAGCGGTGAAAAGTCCCCCCGCCCGGTCTTATCCACCGCTCCGAGCGGTGAAAAGTCCCCCCACTGCAGAGTCGATCCACGTGGGAGAAAGAACCTTGCACTGTATAGTCGATGGTGCGGCGGTTCGTCAAGGGGCATGCACCGCAGTGGCGTCGGGCGCGCCGGCACCCCCGGCTCCGCGCCTCCCGGCGCGTTGGCCGGGCGCACCGTCCCGCCCTCTCGCAGTCGCTTTGCAAGCTCGCTAGACAGCCGCGCACGCTGGACCAGAAGCGAAAGCCAGCCGATCTCGTGAGCGAAGAACGAGCGGCCCTCTGGCGTTACCAGAGCGCCGTTGCGAGCAATCCGATACTCGGACCAATCCGGGTGCAAAAGATCACCATGGCGATACAAGCGCAGCAGCTTGAAAGCAGCGTAGCTGGGTCGAGCCTTGGCGGTCTCCCAGTGGCCGACAGTGCGCTTGCTGATGCCCAGAAGATCAGCGGCATCATCACGAGAAAGGCCGGCAAATACGCGGGCATCCCGGAACTGCTCGGCGGTGACCAAGCAGCGGCGAAATCGCCTAGCATGGCCAACCATACGGAATGGCCTTCCATGGTATACATTATGCGAAGTTTGCTAAGGAAAGGCCGTCTACTGGCTACGGCAGCGCTGGGGTTCGTTGCGGCTGTTGATGACCTGCTTCCAGCCTGCCGGCAACCGTGTCATCTCTCGGCCACCCATGCACACGGTATCGCCTGGCTTGGCCTGCGACGTGTAGGAAGCCAGCCATTGGACATCGGCCGAAGGAACAACGCGACGCCTTGCCCTCGCTGAACCACGGTCGCTACTCGACTCGACTCGATGCGGTGACACGAGAAGCGTGCCCATGCACTGATCGAAACGAGCACCATCCGCGGCAACCTGTGCCGGAAGGCTTTCCGGCCTGATCGCCACGGCCTGCCGGCAATGTCGGCAAGCTCTCGCTGCGTGAACCATGCCAATCGCCTGCCTATTCCGGCATGCGCCATCGACCTCTGCACGATCGTTCGTTAAGCTGCGGGCCCACGATGCCATCCAAAGATC
This sequence comes from Pseudoxanthomonas suwonensis, assembly GCA_003240695.1. GTDB lineage: Bacteria > Pseudomonadota > Gammaproteobacteria > Xanthomonadales > Xanthomonadaceae > Pseudoxanthomonas_B > Pseudoxanthomonas_B suwonensis_A. The sequence continues at coordinate 200,673 of QFNC01000004.1, forward strand.
GGACACATGCTGGCAGGTTTGCTGCTGATCATCGCGGTGCTGTATTCGGCCGTCGGCCACGCCGGTGCCTCGGGCTACATCGCCGCGATGACCCTGTCCGGGCTGCCGGTGCAGGACATCCGTCCGTCCGCGTTGGCCCTGAATCTGGTGGTAGGCAGCATCTGTCTGTTCCGGTTTGCGCGTGCCGGGCAGGTGCCGTGGCGTTCGGTGCTGCCGTTGGTCGCCGCTTCCGCACCGATGGCCTGGGTCGGGGCACGGCTGGCGCTGCCGGCCTACGTGTACGGCTGGGCGCTGGGTGGGCTGCTGATCACATCGGCGCTGGCGTTGTGGGTCACGGCGCCCAAGGCGATGACGGTCGACGACACCGTGCAGCCATGCGTGCCCTTGTTGCCGGGACTGGTGGTGGGCGCGGCCATCGGGCTGGTGTCGGGCATCACCGGCACCGGCGGCGCGATCTTCCTCACGCCGCTGTTGATCTTCCTGCGCTGGGCACCGACGCGGATGGCGTCGGGCATCTCGGTGGCCTTCGTGCTGGCCAATTCGCTGCTGGGACTGGCCGGGTTGCTGTCGACCGGCGCGGCGCTGTCGTCGTCCCTGCCCCTTTGGATCGCCGCAGTCGTGATTGGCGCGTTGATCGGCACGCAATTGGGCATCCGCGTGCTGCCGGTGGGGCCGCTGCGTCGCGTGTTGAGCGTGGTGCTGTTGATCGCCGCCGGAAAACTGATTCTGACCAGCTGACTGTTCGACCGATCAACAACGCAGTAAGAACTGCGTCCACGCCAGCCAGATCCCGAGCAGCCATAGCGCCGGCATCGCCACCAGCGACAGCGCCATCCAGCCGATGCGGGCCAACCGACTGCGACCGCGCGTGGCTTTCCAGGCGACCGGGACGCAGGCAACACCGGCCAGCAGGAACGCCGCCAGCAGCAGCCAGCCACTTGCATTCACCCAGGCCGGCTTGGAACCGAATTGCGCCGGGCACTGCCGGGTGGCCTGTGCCGTACCGGCGATGGCTGCGGCCATCACTCCGATGATGATGCGCTGCGTCGGTCGGGATGCGGGCAACCGGATCATCCGTGGTCGTCGTTGCGCAACGAAGCCCCTGCACGCCATTCGGCCTCGCCGTCGGCGTAGTGCTCCTGCTTCCAGATCGGCGCCTGGTGCTTGACCGCTTCGATCAGCTCGCGGCAGGCGCGAAAGGCGGTATCGCGATGGGCACTGCCCGCGGCCACCACCACGGCGATGTCGCCGATCTGCAGCAGACCCTTGGCATGGACAATGGACACGCGCAGGCCGGGGCCGTGCCGATCGATGACGTCCTGTGCGATGCGCTGGAACTGCGCCAGCGCCAGCGGCTCGAACAGGTCGTAGTGCACGGCGGTGCTGGGGCGGCCGTCGCTGTGGTTGCGCACCCGGCCCACGAACAGCGCCTGCCCGCCGAAGGCCGGATCGGACACGTGCTCCAGCGCCAGTGCCGGCGACAGCGCCTCTGTGCCGGCCGCGGCGATGGCGCAGCGGATCGCATCACCCATCCATCATCCCCCGTTCACCGGCGGCAGCACCGCCAGCCGGCCATCGCCCGGCACCGGGTCGGCATCGCGCAGGATCCGCGTGTCGCTGGCGAATGCCGACACCTGCAGCAGGCCGGCACGGAAGCCGGGCCAGTGTGCCTGCGCATGCGCGGCCAGCGCGGCGCGCACATCGGCGATGCGGGCATCATCGGCCAGCGACAAGGTCAGCGGCGCATCGGTCTGCCAGTCGCGAAAGGCTCCGAACAACTGCACGGTCACGTTCATCGCCCTGCCCTCACCCGCCGATCGCGGCCAGATGCGGGATCAGGCCGATGTCGCCGGCATGCAGACCGTGGCCCAATGCCTTGATGCCCAATTGCCGGGCGATGCTGGCCATCAACGCCTCCTGCTGGTCATCGTGCTGCAGCAGCGGTCGCAGCGGGATGCCGACATTGCCGAACAGGCACAGGCGCAGGTCGCCGCTGCTGGTCACCCGCAGGCGGTTGCAGCTGGCGCAAAACCCCGGTGCATACGGCGCGATGATGCCGATGCGGCCAAGAAAATCGGGATGCGCGTAGTCGCAGGCCGGACCGGCAGCAACGGCGCGCGGCTGCAACTGCCAGCCGGCGTCAAGCAGCTGCTGCTGCAGGGCATCGGCCCGCAAATGATGACGCCGGAAATAGTCTTGATTGGTGCCGGTCTGCATCAGCTCGATGAAGCGCACGGTGAGTGCCCGGTCGCGCACGTAGTCCAGCCACTGCGGCAGCGCGGCGTCGTTCAAGTCGCGCAGCAGCACGGCATTCACCTTTACCGACGCAAGACCCAGGCCCAGCGCCTGCTCCACGCCGGCCAGCACCTGCGGCAGTTCGTCGCGGCCGGTGATGCGGTGGAACAGGTCGCGGTCCAGTGCGTCCACGCTCACGTTCAGCGCCGTCAAGCCGGCCCGGTGCCATGCGCCGATGCGCCGATCCAGCAGGCTGCCGTTGGTAGTCAGGGCCACGGTGTGCAGGCCCGGTGTGGCGGATGCGAGGGCGATGATGTCGGTCAGGTCGTGGCGCAGGCTGGGTTCGCCGCCGGTCAGGCGCAACTTGTGCATGCCCAGTCCGGCGAAGGCACGCACCAAGCGGCCGATTTCGTCGATCTGGAGGAAGTGCGGACGCTGCCCACCCGCCCGGTAGCCGTCGGGCAGGCAGTAGCCACAGCGGTACTGGCAGGCATCCAGCAGCGACAGCCGCAGATACGGAAACACGCGGCCATGACGGTCGCCCAGCAAGGTCATCACCACTCCTGTCCAGATGCGGGAGGCGACGGCGTTTCCCCCATCGCCCGGCAGCCCGGAGGCTGCGGCCGCAGCCCCGTGCCGGAATGGCGTCGGCGCAGCGGCTTCGGAGCGCCGCTCGCACGCGAACGCCCCGGCTACCTTACTGCATCGACGGTGGCCGGAGTATCCACGGCACGACCATCCACGGCATCACCCACATCAATACGCCCATTCCAGCTGCAGCCAGGCCTTGCGGATGTCGCGGGCGAAGCCGTCGCTGCGGTAATCGGCCACTTTCACCAGTGCGTCCAGCCCCGGACGCAGGGTCAGCCCCAGCGAGGCATCCCATTCGCGCCCGTAACCGGACCCACCGCGGTCGGCCCGGAAGTCGTGGAAGGCGACTTCCCACCTGCCCTTGTGGCCACCCCAGTCGAAACCGCGCTGCACGCCGGCGTAGCGGTCCTGCAGGCCGGCCGTCGGCGTGGTCAGGAACGCATCGGCCCAGCCGTTGAAGGCATGCAGCGTGGCCAGGGGCGTCTGGAAGGATCGCGTCGTGCCGGCACCCAGGCGCTCGTAACCCAGTTTGAAGGTGGTGCCCGACCAGTCCAGGCGCGGCTCCAGCAACAGGTAGTCGGCATGGCCCACGTCGGCATCGGCGTGACCGGACTGCCGCGCGGCCTCCACACTGCCACCCCAGGCCCAGTCGCCGTGCTTGCGCATGCCGCTCCAGCGCAGTCCCACGGTGCGCGACGCCGCCGCCGGCACGTCGCGGTCATCGATCCAGTAGCCATAGCCCACAAGGGCACCGAGCGGCAGCGGCTGCTCGATGCGCAGCAGCCGGCCATCCAGTCGGCGTTCGCGGGCCAGCGGGTCGATGGCGTGGTCGCCCGCCACCCGGTGCACGCGGTCCAGCCAGATCGCCTGCACCTGGGTGTTGCGGCCAAGGCGCAGGCCGCCGGACACCGCATCGAAGGTCTGTTCGTTCTGCCGCCAGCCGACATTGCCGATGAAGCGCTGGTTGTCCAGCAGCAGCTTCTGCCGGCCGAGGCGGACACGCGCCCGCTCGCCGGTCCAGTCCAGCCAGGCCTGGTTGAGTTCCGCGGCGCGTGCATCCGATACCACCGGATAGGCGGTCTGGCGATTGGCGCCGGAGTTGAACCGATCGCCCAGTTCGGCCACGGCCTCGGCCTCGAGCATGGCGCCGAAGCCACGGCCCCACTTCGGGTTGTAGCCGATCCGCAGGCGTGCGGTATCGGCATTGGCATGGTTGGCGAAGGCGGCATCGTCCACGAATTCATGGCGCAGGCGCAGTTGCGCGGTCCACGGCCGCGACGGTTGTGCAGAGGCTTTGGGGGCAGCAGGCTCGGCGGCCTGCGCGGATGCGCACAGCAGCAGGCAGAAGGCGAAACCGGTGGGAAGCGGGGTCACGTGCGGGTCCGGCAAGGATGACGGACACAAGACTGCGCCCGGGCCACCGGATTCGCCATGCGCCAGGTCAAGAATGGGCGGGATGGCGCATCCGTCGATGATCATTCCGCGCGATGGAGAGGGTCGGCAGGGATTCGTGTAAAAACGGGCCGAATCCTGCCTAAGTTGATGTTTCCAAACGAATGGGGACTAGACCATGTCGCGTGGTGGGACCACACCCTCACGGTCGTGCCGCGGCAATGTGACCGAGGCCAAGGCTGCGGTCGCGACCAGCCCTGCCGATACCATCAGGCAGGCGGCCAATCGAAGCGCTGGAACACCCAGCCTGACAGCACCGTGCCAAGCAAACGTCCCATCGCGTTGGCCATGTAGTAGAAGCCTACATCGAGCGAGACGCCGTCCTCGGCGGCATAGCTGACGATCAGATAGCTGTGCAGCGAGGAGTTGACCGCGAACAGCACACCGAACACGGTCAGCCCCGCGATCAGCACCAGTTGCGGCGAGTGGCCCTGAATCAACAGCAAGGCCATCGCGGCGGGCACCAGCGCGAGCACGCTTGCCCAACCCAGCGCGGAGCGGCCATCGGGCACCTTGCCGCTGCAGCGACCGGTCACGTATGGCGCCAGCGATTGCACCACGCCGTAGCCGATCACCCAGGTCGCGAGAAAGCCGCCGACCTGCCAGTGGTCCCATCCCCGCGAGGCGGCCAGGAACACCGGCAAAGCCACCACGAACCAGACATCGCGGGCGCCGAACAGGAACATGCGGGCGGCCGACAGCTGGTTGATCGCGCGGCTCTTGGAAAAGATGTCGCGGAATTTCGGCTTGGCTTTCGCTTTCCCCAGGTCACGCTTCAGCAGCACCATGCTGAGCAGCCACACAACCGCCAAGCCGGCCTACATGATCGCGACCGCCGGCGCGAAGCCGACGGCGGTAAGCAGCGCACCGCCCAGGAAGAAGCCCACGCCCTTGAGCGCGTTCTTCGAGCCGGTCAGCGTAGCGACCCAGCGGTACAGTGCCCCTTGTTGATCGTTGGGCACCAGCAGCTTGATGCTGCTCTTGGCGCTCATCTTGTTGAGGTCCTTGGCGATGCCCGATAGGGCCTGCGCGGCCATTACCCACGGCATCAGCAGCCATGCGGTCGGCACCAGCAGCATCGACAAGGCCACGACCTGCAGGGCCAGGCCGATGTTCATGGTGCGGTTGAGCCCCACGTGCGCACCGAGCCAGCCGCCAACGAGATTGGTGATCACCCCGAAGATCTCGTAGAACAGGAACAGCATCGCCACCTGCAGCGGACTGTAGCCAAGCTGGTGGAAATGCAGCACCACCAGCATGCGCAAGGCGCCGTCGGTCAGGGTGAAGGCCCAGTAGTTGCCGGTGATCAGCAGGTACTGGCGCACGTCCGGGGAGAGGCGCGCGAGCATGGTCACCGATCCGCGCTGCCGACCAGCCGCACCAGTTCGGCGGTACGGTTCACGTAGCCCCATTCGTTGTCGTATCAGGCGTAGATCTTGACCTGGGTGCCGTTGACAACGAGCGTGGACAGCGCGTCGATGATGCTGGAGCGCGGATCGGTCTGGTAGTCGATCGACACCAGTGGACGCGTCTCATAGCCGAGGATTCCGGACAGCTCGCCGTCTGCGGCCGCTTTCAGCATCGCGTTCACTTCCTCGACGGTGGTCGGGCGCTCGACCTCGAACACGCAGTCGGTCAGCGAGGCATTGGTGAGCGGCACGCGCACGGCGTGGCCGTCGAGCCGTCCCTTCAGCTCGGGAAAGATCTCCGCGATCGCAGTGGCCGAGCCGGTGGAGGTTGGGATCAAGCTTGCCCCGGCCGAGCGCGCCCGGCGCAGGTCTTTATGCGGTGCGTCGATGATCGTCTGGGTGTTGGTCAGGCTGTGGATCGTGGTCAGGCTGCCGTGGCGGATCCCAAGCCCCTCATGAATCACCTTGACCACCGGTGCCAGGCAATTGGTCGTGCACGACGCCGCTGAGACGATGCGGTGCCTGGTCGGATCGAACCGGTCCTGGTTGACGCCCATGACGATGTCGAACGTGCCGGCGGACTTGATCGGCGCGGTCACCACCACGCGCTTCACGCCCTGATCCAGATACGGCTGCAGCACGTCCGGCTTGCGGAAGTTGCCCGAGGCTTCGATCACCACGTCGCAGCCGGACCAGTCGGTGGCAGCCAGTTCCTTGTTGTGCGTCAACGGAATGCGTCGGCCCTCGATCACGAGCGCATCGCCGTCGGCTTCAATCGTTAGGTCCCAGCGGCCGTGCACCGAGTCAAACGTCAGCAGGTGCGCGAGGGTGGCCGGCTCGCCTGCCGGGTCATTGATCTGGACGAACTCGATATCCGGCTCCTTCCACGCGGCGCGCAGGGTGAGACGGCCCATGCGGCCAAAGCCGTTGATGCCAACGCGAATGGTCATGGGCTCACTTCCTTGCCGGGATGCGACTCGATGGAAAGACGATCCCATGCCTCGGGGCGCAATGAGAGCAACAGCGCAATCCGGTGTTGCAGCATCTGAAGCGCCATGCTGAAGGTTTTCTGGCTCTGCTCAGGAGTGCCCTCAACGGCGGCGGGATCCGGAATGCTCCAGTGGGCGGTGACCGGATGACCGGGCCAGTTGGGACAGGTCTCGCCCGCGGCGCGGTCGCAGACGGTGATGATCAGATCCATCACCGGCGCGTCCGACACGGTGAATTCGTCCCAGCTCTTGCTGCGCAGTTCGGATGTCGCCAAGACTGCAGCAGTCAGAGCTCGAACAGCACCGGGATGCACACGTCCGTCGGGGTGGTTTCCCGCGCTAGGGAAGGTCTGATCAAAGCGCCCTGATGCTTGGATGTCAGCGCCAAGGCGCCTGATCGATCTGGATGTGATCACTTTTGCGCCATTTCTGGCGGTTTGCGACGGGTTTCCCCGTCCACCAGGCGGATTTACCCCGCCGGCAGCAACAAGTGTCGTCGCGCCATCCA
>QFNC01000170.1 GCA_003240695.1 Pseudoxanthomonas suwonensis
CCCTTGGTGGGCAGCTCGCCGACGGTGGAGACGGGATCGTTCTGGAAGGTGATGGAAGCCATGCCCCCATCCTCACGTGCTTCGTGCCGATCCACAAGGGCGGCCGAACTGCGTCGGCCGGTCAGTCCATGGTGGCGCGCAGGCGGTCGATCTGCTCTGCGACGTCGAAGTCCGCGGCCGGCCACTGCGGATCGATCGTCTCCAGGGCGTCCAGCAGCAGCTGCTGGACGGCGATGCGCGCGTACCACTTGCGGTCGGCCGGGATCACGTGCCACGGCGCCTGCTCGGTGGAGGTCGCGGCCAGCGCCCGGTCGTAGGCCTCCATGTAGGCGGGCCAGTGGGCGCGCTCGTCCACGTCACCGGGGTTGAACTTCCAGTGCTTGTCCGGCCGTTCCAGGCGCTCCATCAACCGCTCGCCCTGCTCCTGGTGGGAGATGTGCAGCATCACCTTCACCACCGCGGTGCCGCCGGCCACCAGATCCTGCTCGAACTCCTCGATGGCCCGGTAGCGGCGCTGGATCTCCTGCTCATCGGCCCAGCCGTGGACGCGGTGGATCAGCACGTCCTCGTAGTGGGAGCGGTCGAACACCCCGATCTGGCCCGGGTGCGGCACGTGCGGGCGGATCCGCCACAGGAAGTCGTGCTCCTTCTCCTCATCGGTGGGGGCCTTGAAGGCGGTGATGTCCACGCCCTGCGGGTCCACGGCCCCGACCACGTGGCGCATGATGCCTCCCTTGCCGGAGGTGTCCATCCCCTGGACCACCAGCAGCACGCTGCGGCTCTCGGCGCCGGAGCGCCCGTCGGCGAACAGTCGTTCCTGGAGGTCGTCGAGCTGGTCGTCCAGTTCCAGCAGGCGCTGCTTCCCGGCCTTCTTGTCCCCGTCGAAACCCGGGGTGGAGCGGGGGTCGATCTCGGTCACCGAGCCGGTCCAGCCAGCGGGGATCCTCACCCCCCGCGGGGCATCGGCGGGCAGGGGCGCGTCATCGCGGATATCAGCCATGCAGGCAAGGCTAGCGCGCTCCGCCCACAATCCTCGCCGGTTTGACGTGCGACGCGGGTGCGGCAAAAGTCGAGACATGAGCACCTTCGCGATCACCCACGCCCATGTCCAGCCCGTCACCGGCCCCGCCTTCGACGGCACCGTCGTGGTCCAGGACGGCACCATCACCGCTTCCGGCCC
>QFNC01000073.1 GCA_003240695.1 Pseudoxanthomonas suwonensis
CGACGGATCGCGCTCGCCCTCGCGGGGATCGTGACGATCGCTCTGGGTCTCGGGATCCGCGCGGGTGTGGACGCCGGCTGGGCAGGGCCGGCGGGCGACCTCCTCTACGCGACGCTCATGTACCTGGCGATCGCCTTCGTGCTGCCGCGAACGGGGAGGTGGCAGGCGGCGGCGGTGGCGCTCAGCGTGTGCTGGGCGATCGAGCTGTTCCAGACCACCGGCATCCCGGCCCAGCTCGCCCAGGTGTTCCCGCCTGTCCGGTTGCTGCTGGGCACCACCTTCGTACCGCTGGACCTGCTGTCCTACGCGATCGGGGTGGGGCTGGCTGTCGTGGCCGATGCAGTGGTGGTCCGCGCGGTCACAGGGGCAGCATTCCCTCGGCGAGGGAGCGCCTGATCCGCCACGCCTCAGGGCTCGTGGGGGCAGAGCGCTGATGGACGCGCCGGTCAGAGTCCGTTACGTGGACGCAGCTCGATGACCTGAAAGGGTGTCCGTACCGTGGTGCGATCGACGGACCGCCCCGACCGAGCACGCCCAGCCAGCAGCACGAAGGAGTCTGCGATGAGCACCGCAGTCACGTTCACCGACGCCTGATACCTCGACCCGGTCGCCGGTGAGTGGAAGGTCGCGGATCTCGAGGTCCGGGACGGACGCTTCACCCGGGTCACCCCGGTAACTGCGCGAGGGACTGGGGAGGGCCTCGAGAACGGCGGCCCGCAGCAGGATGAGAACCGACGCGACACGACGACGATCGACCTGCAGGGCAAGCACGTGCTTCCAGGCCTCATCGACTGCCACGTGCACGTGTACGCGATGACCGCGAACCTCGGCGAACTCGAGCACATCGCCCCTTCGTACGCAGCGATGCACGCCGCCCGCCTGATGGGGGACATGCTGGACCGCGGTTTCACCACGGTGCGGGACGTCGCCGGCGGCGACCACGGCCTTGCGTTGGCGCAGGAGGAGGGGATGCTGCGTGGTCCCCGCCTGTTCTTCGGTGGCAAGTCGCTCTCCCAGACCGGCGGGCACGGGGACACTCGTGGCCCTGGCCAGCACCTGTCCGGCGCCGTCCCCTGCTGCGCCGGCATCAGTGTGATCGCCGACGGGCCCGACACTGTGCGCGCCGCGGCCCGCGACCAGCTGCGTACCGGCGCCCACCACATCAAGATCATGGCCGGGGGCGGGGTCGCCTCGCCCACCGACAGGGTCGACTCCCTGCAGTACTCCCTGGCCGAGATGCGCGCCGCCGTCGAAGAGGCTGAGGACGCCAACCGGTACGTGGCCGCCCACGCCTACACCCCTGCCGCCATCCAGCGCGCCCTCGAGGCCGGGGTGCGGTCCATCGAGCACGCCAACCTGCTGGACGAGGCCACCGCCGAGGCCATCGGTGAGGCAGGCGCCTTCGTGACCATGAACCTGGTGACGTACTGGGCGTTCAAGGAGTTCGGCGCCTCCATGGGGCTGCCGCCGGCCAGCCAGGCCAAGGTCGACGACGTGCTGCAGGCTGGCGAGAACGCCCTGCAGATCGCAGACCGCCTGGGTCTGGACCTCTGCTTCGGCACCGACCTGCTGGGCGGCATGCAGATCCACCAGTCCCGCGAGTTCGCCATCCGTGCCCGCCTGCAGGAGCCGATCGATGTGATCCGCGGTGCCACCACCACTGCCGCCCGGCTGCTGGAGCGCGAGGGCGAGCTTGGGGAGATCCGCGAGGGCGCGCTCGCGGATCTGCTGGTGCTGGACCGTGACCCGCTCCAGGACCTGACAGCTCTCTCCGAGCCCGATCCCGTTCTCATCGTCCAGGGTGGTCGCGTCGTAGGTGGGCGTGAGAGCTCCTCGCACACGAACGCGGGCTGAGCACGATCCGCCCTTGATCTTGACCCGCATCCCTCGTCCCTGACCCAGCCCTTCGAAAGGCATCTCATGAACGTCACGCACATTGTCGTGCTCGTGGTCTACGTCGCTCTCATGTTGGCGATAGGCGCCTACTTCGGCAGGAAGAAGGAGACCGCTTCAGGCGAGGACTTCATGCTTGCCGGTCGGTCCCTACCGGCATCGGTACTGGCCGGCACCATGCTCGCCACCTTCGTCGGCTCCGGGTCGATCATCGGTGGAGCGAACTTCGCCTACACGTATGGAGTCCTGCCAGGATTCCTCTTCTTCTCCGGAACGATCATCGGCACTCTTGTGCTGATCTCGATCGCGAGGCGGGTGCGGGGACTAGGCAACTACACGATCCCCGAACTGTTCGAGCGGCGATTCAATCGCGCGACGCGTCTGGTCGCAACCGTGATGATGCTGGTCGCTTTCATCGGTATCGCCGCCTACCAGTTCACCGGCGCCGGGTACATCATCAGCCTCATCACCCCGCTGGACGAGACCACCGCCTCCATCTTCGCAGCGGTGCTCATCACCTTCCTCGCCCTTGCCGGCGGACTCAAGTCGGTTGCATGGACCGACTTCGTCTCGGCGATCATGATCGTTTTCGCCCTGTGGGTGACGCTGTTCTTCGTGATCGGCGTGGACCTGGGCGGGGTCTCCGAGCTGGGCTCTGTCGGTGCCGCAGGCGGAGGCATCTTCGGGGGCCTGTCCCCGATCCAGATGCTCGGCTTCGCCCTCCCGCTGCTGGCCCTGATCCTCGGGGACCAGAACATGTACCAGCGGCTCTCTTCCGCGAAAGACGAGAACGCTGCTCACAAGGGAGCCATCATCTTCTTTATCGGAGCGATCGTCATGATCGTGCCGATTGTGCTGCTGGCCGTGGCCAGCGCTGTTCTGCAGCCGGGGATCGAGGCCGATATGGCCGTGCTGTCGTTGTCGGGTACCCAGTTCACCCCCTCGGCGATCGGTGGAGCCCTCCTGGCAGGAGCCTTCGCCCTCGTCGTCACGACGGGCTCCTCCTACCTGCTCACATGCTCACTCAATGTCGTTCACGACCTCGTGGGCCAGGTCAGCCCGGAGAAGATGGAGAATCCGGCCCGCGAGATGTGGCTCGGTCGGATCGCGGTACTGGTCATCGCGGTGTTTGCCTACATCATGGTGCAGTTCTTCCCGAGTGTGCTGGCGCTGCAGATGTACGCCTACACGATGTACGGCGCGACCATCACCCCGGTGGTGCTTGCGGCCCTGTTCTGGAAGCGGGCCACCGCTGTCGGTGCGCTGGCCGCCATGCTGGTGGGCGCTGTGGCGACCGTCGGCTGGGAAGTCAGCGGCCGAGCGGCGGACGTCAACTCGGTGATCATCTCGCTGCCACTGGCGATCATCGCCCTGGTGGTCGGCTCGCTGCTCACCAAGCCCAAGAAGGAAGAGACGCTACCGGCCGATGTGAAGACGCCCGTCACCTGAAGGCGCCGGTCGCCTGAGGTGAGTCACCTGGCGTGAGTCGCCTGAGTTGGGCCTCGCCGGTCCGCATGCGCCGATCACCGGCACCTACCGGCCCTCCATGATCAGCTACGACATATATGCCGGTGCTGATCACAGGGGGCCGGTTGGGCTCGGCCGGCTTTCACTGCCTCCGTCGAATCGACTGATTCCACGGATCCCGGGAGTCGCGACTTTCACTGCATCGCACCGAGCACGTGGCGCAACGGCGAGGGCGGAGCGCGGGGTGCCAGCCGGGTCCGCCCGTGCAGGGTGGAGCGCAGGATGCGGAGCAACTTCTGCCCGCTGGCCAGGCATGTCAAGGGGACTTGACCAAAGCTGTCAAGGGTCCTTGACATTAATGTCAAGGGACCATTACATTTCTAGACATGAACACGACGACCATCGCCACCGCCCCGCCGACGACCACTTCGGATCCCGCCGGAGCCCCCACCCGCGCCACCAGCACTGATTCCCAGATCGCGGCAGGCGCCGCGTCCACCGGGTCTGCCCCCGCAGCCCCCGTCGTGCCCGCTCGGCGCGTGGCCGGCGTGCTCGCCGTGCGGCCCCTGCTGATCCTGGCCCTGGGCCTGGTGCTGCTGGGCGCCAACCTCTCCCTTATGTACGCCAATGCCCTGGTGGTGATCGTGGACGTGACCGCCCTGGCCGCCGTCGCCGTGGCCATGCGGGCCGAGGGCAAGCGACTGCGGGACCTCTTCGGCCGGTGGCGCTGGACGGACCTGGCCTGGGGAGCCCTGCTGATGGTCATCCTGACCGTCGGCTTCTTCGTCTCCAACTTCGCCGCGAACCTCATCGTCTACGGCGGTGCCCCGCCGATGGCCGCCGGGCCTGCGCCCTCCATTCCGCTGTGGGTGGGTCTGATCGCCTTCCTCATCGCCCCGCTGACCATCGCCCTGTCCGAGGAGGCCGTGTACCGCGGCTACGCCCAGCCCCGCCTGCAGCGCCATCTGGGTCGCATCGGCGCCCTGGTCCTGGTGGCCGTGGTGTTCGCCGTCCAGCACGTCGGCTTCTCCCTCAGCTCCGGTCCCGACGTCGCCGCCAAGGTGCTCACCACCCTGTTCGCCGGCCTGATCCTCGGTGGCCTGTGGCTGTGGATGCGCCGCCTGATGCCGCTGGTGCTCGCCCACTGGGGACTGGACCTGCTGTTCCTGGGCCTGCCCACCCTCGCCATCGCTCTGCTCTGAGGCCGATCTGAGGCCGGCGCCTTCGACGCCACCACCCCCGCACACGACACGACCTCGTCGGCCCGCCGACCATTGACCATCCTGGAAGGACCAACCATGACCTCCGATGCCCCCACCCCCCGCACGACGACCACCAGCTCTGGCACGAAGAAGACCCGCACCTTCGCACTCCTGTTCACCCTTGGCGGTGTGTTCTACGGCCTCGGCCTTGCCGCCGCCGGCTTCGCCCCCTCCATCGGGATCCCCGCCTGGTGGGCCGCGCTGATCGTCCTGCCCGGCATCGGGCTGATGGCCTGGGCCAACGTGCTGATGTACCGCAGCGGGGACGAGTTCGAGCGCGCCAAGATCGCCGAAGCGATCCTCCTGGCCTTCGCGATCTCCACCCCGCTGATCCTGGCCGTGGGCGTGCTGCAGTTCTACGTGCTGCCCGAGCTCAACTGGATCTTCGCCTTCTCGATCCTGATGGTTGCGTGGATCCTGGGCACCATCGTCTCCGCGATCCGCTACCGCTGAGAGGGCCGACATGCGCAACGACATCAAGGCCCTCCGCACCGACCGCCGCTGGTCCCAGGCCGAGCTCGGCACTGCCCTCGGCGTCTCCCGGCAGACGGTGATCGCCCTGGAGAACGGCAAGTACGACCCCTCCCTCCCGCTGGCGTTCAAGATCGCCGCCACCTTCGAGAAGAAGATCGAGGACATCTTCCACCCCGACCCGGAGGGCTGACCAGCAGGGTTCCCAGGATCGTGCACGGTGAGACGGCCGATGCCCCGTCCCTCTCAGCCCTCGTTGCGGACGGTGAGGTCCGCCCCGCCCTCCTCGATCTCGCCGATGACCCGCCAGGTGACCTCGGGCAGGTCCAGCTCCTCGTCCGCGGCCGTCACCGTGCAGGTGGTCTCCAGGCTGGTCCCGTCGATGCCGTCCGCGCAGTCCACCACGAGGTCCACCTTCTCGGTGCCCTCCCGGATCTCCGGGGCCGTCTCTCCCAGGATCGACTCGA
>QFNC01000074.1 GCA_003240695.1 Pseudoxanthomonas suwonensis
CTGGCTGCAGCTGGGGGTGGAGGGCACCCCCGAGGGGTGCGTCTACCGGCAGCGGGCGGTGTTCATGCCCTCGGGCATCGTGGGCCGCGCGTACTGGACCGCGATCCTCCCGTTCCACGCCGTGGTGTTCCCGTCGATGGCCTCGAACATCCTGGAAGAGGCCGGCCGCCAGGCCGGCGGCAGCGCCCTGTCGGACTGATCGAGCAGCCGAACCCGGCGGATCGACCTAGGATTCACCCCATGGCACACATCCTCGTCGTGGACGACGATCCCGACATCCGCGAGCTGGTCAGCCTCAAGCTGCGCTCCTCCGGTCACGACGTCACCGCCGTGGTCTCCGGCGAGGCCGCCCGCGACACCCTGGCCGGCGACGCCGTCGCCCCCGTGGACCTGGCGGTGGTGGACCACATGATGCCCGGGATGACCGGTGTGGACCTGGTGCGGCTGTGGCGCTCGGAGGGCTCGACCCTGCGGGTGCTGATGCTCACCGCCCGCAGCCAGGAACGTGACCTCGAGGCCGGTTTCGCCGCGGGGGTCGACGACTACCTCACCAAGCCCTTCTCGCCCCGTGAGCTGGCCACGCGGGTGAGAGCCCTGCTGGCTCGTCGATGATCGGCGGCTGGCTGACCCCGCGGCTGCTGCTCACTGCCACCGCCGGGATCTGGGGCATGCTCGTGCTGCTGATCGTCCTCACGATCACCGTGCACGCCGTCCGCGTGACCCGTGCCCGGCGCCGTGAGGAGCTGGACGCGGTGGCACGGCCGCTGGTCGCGTCCCTGGTGCTGGCCGACAGCGAGGCAGGCACCGGGGGCGGGAACGCGACCGGGGAGAACCGCGACATCGCCACCCACCAGGCGCTGCTCCAGGCCCGGGGGGCCCTCGGGGACCGGGTGGACGAGCGGTTGATGGCCCTGCTGGACGTCGTGCGGGGCGAAGGTCGGGAGCGCCTGGTGGCGATGCTGGTGCGGCGCGGCCACCCGCAGCGCCTGCGCCGACGCGCCGGTTCCCACCGGTCCGCGACCCGGGCCGGGGCCGTGCGCCGCCTGGGACTGCTGGGCCTCCCGGTCGACGCCCCGCTGATACGGGAAGCCACCTCGGACCGATCCGCGATCGTACGGTCCGTGGCGGCTCGGGCGCTCGCCGCGTATCCGGAGCCCCTCTCCGTCCACGCGATCCTGTCGCTGGTGCGCGAGGACCGCGCCATCCCCGCCCTGGTGCTGATGAACGCCCTGGTGCACATCGGCCAACAGGAGGGGGACTGCCTGGCCGTGATCCGCGCCGGGCTGGACGACCCTGCGCCCCGGGTGCGGGCCGCCTGCGCACGCGTGCTGGGCGAGCTCACCAGCGCGGTCGACGGCGACCACCTCGCGCACCTGGTGGACCACGACCCCGCCCCGTCGGTGCGCCTGGCGGCCGCGACGGCCCTGACCCGGGTGGGGACGGCCGCCCATGTGCCCTCCCTGCTGGGGGCCGCGAGCTCCGTGTGGGCACCGGTGCGGGTGGAGTGCGTCCGGGCCCTGCAGTCCCTCCCCCCGGCCGTCAGCGCCGACGCCCTCGCCGAGATCGCCTCGCACCAGGACCCCGTGCTCGCCGCGGTTTTGGCCCCCACCAGCTCGCGAACGGAACCGTGAGACGTGTTCGACATCCTGGACCTCACCGGCACCACCGCCCACGACGTGGTGCGCACGATCCTGCTGTGGACGGCTATCCCCACCTTCAGCTACTTCATGGCGATCAACCTGATCTACGCCTTGCTGATGCTGATGGGCTGGTGGGACGTGCGCCGCTCCGCGGCCCGACGCGCCGTGCTGGACCTGTCCGAGACCGCCACCGCGCCGATCTCGCTGGGCCTGACCGTGGTGATGCCCGCCTGGAACGAGGGCACCCTGATCGAGGAGTCCGTGCGCTCGATCCTGGCGCTGGACTACCCCGACCACGAGGTGATCGTGGTCAACGACGGATCCACCGACGACACCCTGGAGGTGCTCACCCGCGCCTTCTCCCTGGTCCCCTCCCGCCGCACGGTCCCCACCGACGGACCGGTCCAGGTGCAGGGCGCGGTGCGCGGCGTGTACGAGTCCTCGGACCCGTCTGTCCCGCTGGTGGTGCTGGACACGGAGAACTCCGGTCGCTCCGATGCCATCAACGCCGGTATCGCGGTGGGTGCCAAGGACCTGATGGTGTTCCTGGACGCCGACTCGGTGCTGGACCCCGATGCGCTGCTGCTGGCCGTGCAGCCGTTCCTGGACGACCCCCTGCGCGTGGTGGCCACCGGCGGCAGCGTGCGCGCGGTCAACGGGTGCCGGGTGGTGGCAGGGCGCGTGACCCGGGTGGGCATGCCGAAGGCCTGGATCGCCCGGTTCCAGGTGCTGGAGTACCTGCGTGCGTTCAGCCTGGGCCGGGCCGGCTGGTCGATGATCCGCTGCCTGATGCTGATCTCCGGGGCGTTCGGCGTGTACCGGCGGGACGTCCTGCTCACGGTCGGCGGCCTGGACGCCGACACCATCGGCGAGGACTTCGAGCTGGCCATGGCCGTTCACCGCTGGTGCCGCGACCGGCGTCGGGACTACCGCATGGTGTTCGTCACCGAGCCTGCCAGCTGGACCGAGGTGCCCGACACCCTGGCCGTCCTGAAGAGGCAGCGGGTGCGCTGGCACCGCGGGCTGTGGGAGGTGCTGTGGAAGTACCGCCGGATGGCCCTGAACCCCAAGTACGGCCGCATCGGCCTGGTGGGGCTGCCCTACTACTGGTTGTTCGAGCTGTTCGCCCCGCTGTTCGAGGTGCTCGGCGTGATCGTCATGGTGGTGGCGCTGCTGACCGGCGCGGTGGACCCGGTGATGGTGTTCGTCCTGCTGGGTCTGGCCCTGGGCACCGGCATCCTGGTGACCGTGTTCGCGGTGCTGCTGGAGGAGCTCTCCTACCACCGCAATCCCCGCTGGCAGGACGTGATGCTGCTGATGGCGTGCGCGTTCCTGGAGAACCTGGGGTACCGGCAGCTGACCGCGCTGTGGCGTCTGGACGGCTGGTGGAAGGCGCTGCGGGGTGCCCGCTCCGAATGGGGGGTCATGTCCCGCACCGGGTTCCAGTCCTCCTGAACGGCAGCGCGAAGGACAGGTCAGCTGCGATCCAGTGGCAGGTCGGCTGCGTGCGAGGTCAGCTGCGTGCGGGGTCGGCTGCGTGCGAGGTCAGCTGCGTGCGGGGTCAGCTGCGTGCGAGGTCAGCTGCGTGCCAGCGGCAGGCTCAGGGTCACCTCGGTGCCCTCCCCGACCCAGGAGGCCACCTCGACCTCACCGCCGTGCGCGCGCACGATGCGCCGCGTGATCATCAGACCGATCCCCGTGCCGGGCACCTCGGCCTCCACCGCCGCGCCCGCCCGGAAATAGGGGGTGAACAGCCGTGGCACGTCCTCGGCGGCGATGCCGATCCCGCTGTCGCGCACGGTGAGGTGGGCATCGTGCTCGTCGGCCTCCAGCCGCACCTGGACGGTCCCGCCCTCTCGCGAGTACTTCACCGCGTTGGACAGCAGGTTGTCGACGGCCTGGCCCAGGCGCTCCGCATCCGCGTTGACCAGCTCCACCCCCGGGGCCAGGCCCCCCTGGTCCAGCGTGATGCCTCGGGCGGCGGCATGGGCGCGGATCGACTCGACCTGTTCGCAGACCAGCGCGCTGAGGTCGCTCACGCGCGGCACCCCCGCCCGTGAACGGGACCCGGTCGCGCCGACGGTCCGAGCGGTCTCCAGCAGCGCCATGATCAGACGCTCCAGACGGTCGACGTTGCGGCGGATCACCGTCGCATGTGCGGCGACGGCGACGGCGTCGACGGTGCCGTCGGTGGAGTCCAGGGCATCGTCCTCGAGCAGTTCGAGGTAGCCGGAGATGGAGGCCAGGGGGGTCTTCAGCTCATGGGAGACGGTGGCCAGGAACTGCTCCTCCTGCAGCACGGCGGAGAGCGATGCAGTGACGTCGTGCACCGAGACCAGGGTGCGGTGGTCGTCGACCTGGCGCGTGGAGACGGACAGTGCGACCCGCCGGCCGTCCGGAAGGGTCTTCCACACCACGTCACCGGGGATGGTGCGACCCTCCCGGGCGCGGCGCAGCGGGTTGCGGTCCGGCGCCAGCTCCTCGCGTCCGTTCTCGGCGCCCAGGGGGTCCGCCAGCAGTTCCTCGATGCCGAAGCGGCGCGCCGCCCCGCTGAGACTGCCGTGGGTGTCCGCCACCCGGCCGTCCGGGGTGAGCATCGCGTCGACCACACCGATCGACGCGGTCACGAGGTCCAGGCGGGAGGCGCGGTCATCACGCTCCCGCACCAGGCGAGCGATCACCAGGGCCACCGAGGAGACGACGATCGAGACCATCAGGCCGCGTACGACCACCGGATGGGTGAGGCCCAGGCCCAGCAGGGCGGGACCGATGATCCAGCTGAGGAAGGACAGTCCGGTGACCAGCAGGGCGCCGCGCAGCCGGAGGACGGAGGCGATCCACACGGCCGGGAAGACCATCAGGACGCCGTGGAAGCCGAGTCCCGAGGCGCTCGCCCAGCGGGTGAGGCCCAATGCCACCATGTCCAGCACCGGGATGATCAGCAGCAGAGCACCGGCCCGGGGCGGTACGAACTTCACCACGCGCTCAAGGACGTAGATGGCGAACGTGACCGCGGACAGTGCCAGCAGGGCGGCGTTGCCGATGGCGAAGACCCGAGGCAGGTCAATGAGCGTCCCCGAGTCCACCAGGAGCAGACTGAGCACGAGGCAGCCGAGCAGCGCGCTCTGGTGGAACAGCGCCGTCCCCGACAGGGCGGCATCGCGAAGTCGGCCGCCGGGGCGATGAGGGGTGGCGCGGCCGCGGGCCGGGAGGGGGGTCCTCGCATCCGGGATGGCGCGGGGGGCGGGCTGGTCCATGCGGGCATGGTCGCACAGGCCCGCCGTCCGCTGCGGCGAGATCAGCGCATACGGGGCGGGTGCGGTCGGGTCAGTCCCCGATCTCCTGCACCACGGAGGTCCCGGTCCCGGACGGCTGCGCCTCGGGCGCGGGCTCGCCCAGGCCGAACATCGCGGTCATCGCGCCGACAACGATCAGCGCGAAGGTGGCCACGCCGCCGCAGCCGCAGCAGCCGGGCAGGATGATCGGGAAGGGGAAGAAGCCGCGTCGGCGGGGGCGCCGGGGGTACGGGTGCTGGGTCATCGGGGGCCTCTTTCGGGGAAAGGGGTGGAGCGGTGAGGAGGGCGGGCTCTGGCACGGTATCCCGGCCCGGGGCGGGCTCGTCGGCCCCGAGTGCGCGGCGCCGGGGGCCGACGGGGGCCTGTTCGCCGAAAGCCCTGCCGCACCCCGTGCCCACCTGGCACGATGCGAGCATGCCGCAGCTGATCCCGCCCCAGCCCGCTTTCGCCTCCGACGCCGAACGAGTGGTCTGGGAGGTTCTCGCGGGCGCGCTGCCGGACGACGCGACGCTGATCGCCGGACAGCGCATCACCGATGAGGCGCACGAGGTGGAGATGGACCTGCTGCTGCTGTGGCCCGGCATCGGCACCGCGGTGATCGAG
>QFNC01000171.1 GCA_003240695.1 Pseudoxanthomonas suwonensis
GCTTAACTCAGGCGTTAGGCTGTTTGGGAACACCTACATCGGTTTCAAAACAGCGCATGTTGCTGTAAAACAAGTCTTGTCTCCCGGCATTCCAAATTCCGTCTCGCAATCATCGGTAGCCACGCGACTTGCAACACGGAGCGTCCTGGCAGTGCTCAAGGCGATTTCCAGAAGATCAAAGGCATTGACCCGGCGCTGCGGATCGGGCGAATGCCAGGGTCCTGTGATCCATGTTTTCCTTGCAATTCATGCACTTGCAGATCAATTCCCGTCGCTGGTGTACAACGGCAAGGGCACACATGCACAGCCTAACAAGTCGTTCAAGTTGACGTCGCTTCGTGGCGCCGACTTTTGTGGTAGCGTCTACCACAACGCGGCGCCACTGCGCTCCGCAACTTAACTCAGGCGTTAGACCGCAGGAGACACTTTGAGTCGTCGTGTCCAAGAAGCCTTGGTGGTCATACTCGCGCTAGCCACGACTATCGCGAGCAGCTGGGTTCCGCGCAAAGCCTACGTCACACTCGGTGACATCATGGGCTGCGAAGATGGCTGTTACGTAGCTGCAGGTGGCTGGCCATTTGTATACGCGGTTGATGGGATGGCGAGCTCCCCTGTTGGATCTGCCGATGCGTTAGGTATTTTGCTGGGCTTGGATAAAATTCGTTGGGAAATGTTCGCATTGAACTTCGGCGTCTGGATCGTGGCGTTTTCCTTGGTTGCCGTTGCCTTCTCTAAGCGAAATTGAATGGCCAGCGGTCTAACAGTTCGTTCAAGCCGAGCCCGCTTCGCGGCCTCGTTTATGCGGTAACGTATACCGCAACGCTCGGCCGCTACGCAGGCCGGCTTAACTCAGGCGTTAGGCCTCAAACAATCATGCTCTCAGCTCCCACAGACAAGTTATATAAGTTCTGGGCCATTCTCGGCTTAGGCATGCTCGCGTTTGGAATTGTTACAACGGTTAATGCCTTCGATAAGCGCGGATCAGCTTACGTTCTAGCAATGGACAAGTTCTATCCTGCACAACGCGCGGCTGCAACGTATTTCGATGAAATGAATGAACTCATCGAACAAGTTCAAATCTACAATCAGAACCCTAACAAGGAAAGTTGGGAGAATTTTGATAGATATCGTAACGCCCACATGGATGAAATTAAGCGCCTTCAGGCTGCTG
>QFNC01000172.1 GCA_003240695.1 Pseudoxanthomonas suwonensis
CAGCGCGGCCAGCCGGGCCTGCGGGTGGTCCTCGTCCCCCGCGGCGAGGCGCGCCAGCAGCTCGGGCGGCGTGTGGGCGTCGTGGCCGGGCAGGATCACCGCGCCCTCGGGCAGATGCGCCACCGCCTCCATGAACAGGCGCGTGGCCCCGTGCGAGCCGGTCGAGCCCGCGACGATCACCGGCCCCGCGGGCAGGTTCCGGCCCGCGGCCCAGTCGTCGGCGAGCGTCCGCGCGGCCCGGTACTGCAGCGCCTCGCGATCAGGGGCCTCGTCGCCCAGATGGAAGCCGGCGGCGATCCGCAGGAAGGCGAGCGCCCGCTGCCAATGCGCCGCATGGGCGCCGGCGTCGATCGTCTCGAGCGCCTCGGACCCGAGCCCCTCGGCCTGCATCTCGGCCATCAGCCCGGCGAGCGAGCGGGTCAGCGCCGGCACCGACTGGCCCCAGTCCTGCGCCGCCGTGCCGCCCGCCGCCAGCGCCGCCGCGACCAGCCGCGACAGCTCGAGCCGGCGGGCGAGCGGCGCCTCGGGCGAAGGCAGCCCGGCGCCGGTCCCCAGTTCCGCGATCAGCCGCAGGCGCGGCAGAAGGGCGGCCCCGCCGCGGTGGAACGCCGCCTCGATGGCGCGGAGCGTCTGGCCCGAGTTGCAGTGGATCGTGACGGCCGCCATCGCCTCGGGCGGGCGGTCCGCCATGCGGTCGCGCAGGCCGCGCACGACTTCGGCCGCGAAGTCCACGCCGGGGGGCAGGGCGTAGAGGCCGCGCATCAGGTCCGCCCCTCAAGCATCGCCTCGGCCAGCATCGCCTCGGCCAGCGGGATGCAGTCCGGCCGCCCGACGTCGCACCAGTCGCCGGGGTGGACCAGCCCGAAGGCGCCGCCCGCCGCGATCATCGCGTCCCAGATCAGGTTGAGCGAGAACACCTCGGCCTCGACCCCCGCCAGCCGGTCGGTGGCGATGACCTGCGCCCCGCCATAGACGAGCGGCCCGCCGCGCCGGAGGCGGCCGTCGGCATCGAGCGAGAAGTCGCCCGGGCCGACCCGCCCGCGGGTCCGCCTGGCGGGGACGAGCATCAGCAGCGCCTCCATCCGGTCGCCGTCCCAGCCGGCGCGCAGCGCGGACAGCGGGTTCGGGCCGCGCCAGATCACGTCGGGGTT
>QFNC01000173.1 GCA_003240695.1 Pseudoxanthomonas suwonensis
CCGAACAGATCAAGAGTGACAGCGCGACCGGCCAAGGAGTCAGGCGACCGCGACAGGCGCAGCAGGTCGGAGGATCCGGTGATCAGGAACCGGCCGGGGCGGCGGTCCGCATCGATCGCCGACTTGATCGCCAGCAGCACCGACGGTTCGCGCTGCACCTCGTCGATCACCAGGAGCCCCTCGCCGGCCTGCCGCACGAAGGCGCGCGGATCCAACCGGGCCGATTCCCGCACATCGTCATCGCCGAAGCTCACCACCACATGCGGGCGGGACCCGGCGACCATCGACGCCAACGTGCTCTTCCCGACCTGGCGGGCCCCCTGGATCACGACAGCAGGGAAGTGCGCGAGGAGATCCTCCGCCTGAGGAAGAAGATTCCGCGTGATCAGCGATGTCACGGATCCAGACTAGCCGCGACCGGCGTTTCGCGACAGGAATCGCCGGACATTCGCGAGAATCAGGACGGACGTTCGCGGTGCCACTGCCCGGACATTCGCGACGCCGTTTCGCGACCAAGCCCCAGCCCACCTCAGGCCTGGTCGGCCCCGCTCAACCCCGCGCGAGCAGCTCCGCGATCTGCGGGTGCCCCGCCTCGTACCCCTCCAGCAGCAGACGCCCCAGCTCCGGGGAGCTCACCAGCGGGTGCGTCGCGAAGCCGCGCCAGGCGGCATCGCGGGACCCGGTCACGGCGGCCTCCATGATCAGCCGTTCGGAGGAGCGCAGCGCGGCCATCATCCCCAGCCGGCCCAGCTCCAGCGGCGCCACGGGCAGTGGGTGCACCCCGTCGCCGTCCACCACGCACAGCACCTCCAGCACCGTCTCGGCCGGCAGCTCCGGCACGATCCGCTCGGAGGCGCGAGCGTCCTCGCGGCCCGCGCCGATGTTGCCCACGTCCAGGATCATCCGCTCGGGGCGCCCGGTGGCGATCGCGGTCATCAGGCGCAGCGCTACCTCCTGGTAGCCGCCGCCGGCCACGTCCTCCTCGCGACGCTCCTCGTCACGGGACTCGGCCATGTACGTCGCCTCGCGCTGGTGCAGGGTCTCGCGCCACAGGTCCAACGGCGAGGAACAGCACGCCTCGCTGTCCCGCTCCGCCCCGGCCGCCTCGACCCCCGCGGCGTAGAAGTCCCCCTGCTGCTTGGCCAGGAACTCCCCGCGGGTGGTGGCCGCCGCGGTGATCCGGTCGATCGCGGCAGAGGTGTGCAGGTAGTAGTACAGGTACTCGTTGGGCAGGGCGCCGTCGGCCCGCACCCAGTCCTTGCCGATCAGCCGCGCCTCCTCGATCTCCTCGAGCGCGGCGTCGTCGGCCAGCAGCCCCGGCAGGCGGTCCTCACCGTCCACCACCACGGAGCGCAGCCAGCCCAGGTGGTTCAGGCCCACGTAGTCCACCTGCGCCGACTGCCCGTCGGCCCCCTTCTCGCCGGCCACCAGGTCCACGTCCAGCAGGCGGCCCACGCGGCGCACCAGGCCGATGGGGGTGTCGCAGATCCCCACCAC
>QFNC01000174.1 GCA_003240695.1 Pseudoxanthomonas suwonensis
ACCTGGACTCGAACCAAGAACAACTGAACCAGAATCAGCCGTGTTGCCAATTACACCATACCCCATGGTCAGAGCACGTTTTCAAGATCTTCTCGGCGGTGATCCTCCTGAGGCGGAGGGCTCGTGGCCGGGCTTCTCTCGGAAGCGTACCGGGAGACGACTCTAGCGAATCCGCGGCCGCATGACAAAGCGAAAGGGCCGTTCGGCCGTGTGAGGCTGCGCACCCAGTGCACCTCACGCGGCCGAACGACCCGACCGGCGGGGTTCAGGCGGACAGGCGGTCCCACAGCGCCCGCAGTCGCGCGAGACTGGAGGGCTTGCCCAGCAGCTCCATCGACTCGAACAGCGGCGGGGAGATGCGGCGCCCGGAGATCGCGCTGCGCAGGGGCCCGAAGGCCAGGCGGGGCTTGATGCCCATGTCCTCGACGATCGCGGTGCGCAGCACCTCCTCGAGGGAAGCGGCGGTGAAGGAGTCCTCCGGCACGGCCTCGACCTCGGTGACGGCGCGGTCCAGCACCGCGGCAGGATCGTCCCCGATCTTCTTCAGGGCGTCGTCCTCGACCACCAGGGCGGCATCGTCCACGAACAGGAAGCGCAGCAGGTCCGGGGCCTCGCCCAGCAGGTTCATGCGGGTCTGGACCAGCGGGGTGGCGGCGGCCAGCAGAGCACGCTGCTCGGCGGTGACCGTCTCCCCCAGCACGCCCGCCTGCTGGAGATAGGGGATCATCCGCTCGGTGAGCTCGGCCTCGGGCAGCAGGCGGATGTGGTCGGCGTTGATGGCGGTGGCCTTCTTGATGTCCACGCGGGCAGGGTTGGGGTTCACGCCGGTGGCGTCGAACTTCTCCACGAACTGATCGCGGTTGAACACGTCCTGGTCGGCGCTGTAGCCCCAGCCCAGCAGGGCCAGGTAGTTGACCATGCCCTCGGGCAGGAAGCCCTGCTCGCGGTACAGGAACAGGTTGGACTCCGGATCGCGCTTGGAGAGCTTCTTGTTCCCCTCCCCCATCACGTACGGCAGATGGCCGAACTCGGGGATCCGCTCGGCCACGCCGATGTCCATCAGGGCGCGGTACAGGGCGATCTGGCGGGGGGTGGAGGACAGGATGTCCTCGCCGCGCAGCACGTGCGTGACGCGCAT
>QFNC01000075.1 GCA_003240695.1 Pseudoxanthomonas suwonensis
TGTCGAGCCCGGTGGCACCTCCGACACGCGGGTGTGCTCCACCCTGACCATCCGCAAGGCGTCGGTGGGCGGGATGGACAACAACGCCTACCTGCTCACCTGCTCGGTCTCCGGAGCACAGCTGCTGATCGACGCCGCGGCGGACGCCCCGCGCCTGCTGGAGCTGGTGCGGGAGGGCTCCCCTACCGGCCGGCTGGACACCATCGTCACCACCCACAGCCATCACGACCACGTGGGTGCACTGGCCGCCATGGTGGGCGCCACCGGTGCCCGCACGGCCGCGGGAGCCGCGGACGTGCCCGACATCCGCACCCCCACCACCACCCCCCTGCAGCACGGCGACGTGGTGCGGGTGGGCGTCAACGACCTCGAGGTGATCTCGCTGCGCGGCCACACCCCCGGCTCGGTGGCGCTGCTGTGGCGCGGCGGGGAGGACGGTGACCACCTGTTCACCGGAGACTCCCTGTTCCCCGGCGGGGTGGGGGCCACCCAGGGCGACCGGGAGCGCTTCGACCAGCTGCTGACCGACGTCGAGGCGCGGATCTTCGAGCGCCTCGGGGACGAGACCTGGGTGTACCCCGGGCACGGGGACGACACCACCCTGGGGGCGGAGCGCCCGCAGCTGCCCTCCTGGCGCGAGCGGGGCTGGTGAGCACGGACTCGCTGTTCTCCCCCACCTATCGCCGCTCCACGATCGCGCTGGCGGCGCTGCCGTTCCTGGTGGCGTTCGAGGCACTCGCCGTCTCCACCGTGATGCCGCGTGCGGCCGCCGAGCTGGGCGGGGTGTCCCTGTACCCGTTGGTGTTCGCGGCGCCGCTGGCCATGAGCCTGGTGAGCATCGTGGTGGCCGGCGCGTGGAACGACCGACAGGGGCCGATGCGGGTGATGACGGTGGGGCTGGTGGTGTTCTGCGCGGCCCTGGTGGCGGTGGGCCTGGCCCCGTCGATGGCCGTGCTGGTCGCCGGGCGGGCGCTGCAGGGCCTCGGGATGGGGTTCGTGACGGTGTCGCTGTACGTGCTGATCGCGCGCCTGTACCCGCCCACGCTGCAGCCGCGCATGTTCACGGTGCTGTCCGCGGCGTGGGTGGTGCCGGGTCTGGTGGGGCCGGCGCTGGCGGGATGGATCACCGAGGTGGCGGGGTGGCGGATCGTGTTCCTCGCGGTGCCGTTCCTGGTGGTGCCGGCACGGCTGCTCCTCCAGGACCCGACGGGCGCCGCCTCGGTGCCGGGCGACGTGGTGGAGGGCGAGGACCCCACACCGTCCGAGTCCACCGCCGGGTCCCCCTCCGGGACCGGCTCGAGGGCGGCGCGGCCGCCTCTGGTGGCAGCGTGCCTGGCCGCGCTGGGGGTGGCCGCCCTGTCGGTGATCGGGGAGCAGGCAGAGGGCTCGCTCTCCGGCTCCACGCTGCCGCTCCTGGCAGCAGCCCTCGTCGTGGTGGCCCTCACCGTGCCGCGCCTGCTGCCGCGGCGGGTGCTGTTCTCCCCTGATCGGGTGGGGCGCCTGGTGGTGGCCCGCGGGGTGCTGGGCGCCTCGTTCGTGCTGGCCGAGGTGTACCTGCCGCTGCAGCTGGTGGCCCGCTACGGCATGAGCCCGGCGCACGCCGGGCTGATCCTCACCGTCTCCACCGTGACCTGGTTCGCCGGGGCCTGGATGGCCGGGCGCGAGATGCTGCCGGAACGGGCACGGATCCCGGCCGGCGCCGCGGCGATGGCCGTGGGCACCACCGCGACCGCCGCCGTGCTGCTGAGCGGCCACTCCCCCTGGCTGGCCGGTCTCACCTGGTGCCTCACCGGGTTGGGGATGGGACTGGCCTTCACCTCCACCTCGATCCTCACCATGCGCCGCTCCCACCCCACCCGGCAGGGTCGCAACTCCGCGGCGCTGCAGGTGGCCGAGGCCCTCACCCAGGCCGTGATGCTGGCCCTGACCGGGGTGGCGTTCCAGGTGCTGCTGCAGGATCGCGGGGAGACCTCCCCGGCCCCCTACGCGGCGATGTTCGCGGCCGCCACCGCGCTGGCGCTGCTGGGCGTGCTGGTCGGCGTGGCGACGCGCCGGCCCGCCAGGGATCGCCGGTGATGCCGCGTGCGGCTCAGTGGGCGCTGTGCAGCTCCGGCTCGGGCAGGCCGCGCTGGGTACGGACCCGCCGGGAGATCTGCTCGGCGGCGCGGAGGCCCGCGTAGACCATCTCGGCGGTCACCTCGAAGGGCATCGCATGGATGGTCTCGCCCTCCACCACCGCGGCCTCGGAGACGGCCCGCAGCTCCTTCTCGTCCTCCAGTGTCAGGCCCACCTCGGTGAGGGTGTTGGGCAGCCCCACCAGGGTGGTGAACTCGATGAAGTCCTCGAGCTCCTCGCTGTCGGCGCCCTCGAGGATCAGCTGCACCGTGGTGCCCAGGTTGACCTTCTCGCCATGGGTGAGGCCGTGGGTCTGCGGAGCGGCGGTGAGGGCGTTGTGGATCGCGTGCGCGGCGGCGAGTCCACCGGACTCGAAGCCCAGGCCCGACAGCAGCGTGCAGGCCTCCACGGTGGCCTCCAGCGCCGGGGTCACGGCCTTGGCCCGGACGGCGTCGAGCGCGGCCAGGGCGTTCTCGTGCAGTAGCTCCCAGGACAGGTTCGCCAGCGCCGTGGCGGAGCGGGTGGGTCGGGCTCCGGCCATGGTGTCGCCGCGACCACGGGCGGTGGCGCGGGCCTCGATCCAGGTGGCCAGGGCATCGCCGATGCCGCCCACCAGGAAGCGGGCGGGCGCCTGGGCCACCACGGCGGTGTCGATCAGCACCAGATCGGGGTTGCGGGGGAAGAAGCGGTACTCCAGGAACTCGCCGCCCTCGGTGTAGATCACCGACAGGGCCGAGGTGGGGGCGTCGGAGGACGCGGCGGTGGGGATGGAGGCCCAGCGGATGTCGGCGAGGTGGCCGGCTGCCTTGGCGGCGTCGATGGCGGAGCCGCCACCCAGGCCCACGATCACGCCGTGGCCGCCGGTGCGGATCTTCTCGACCAGCGCGTCCACGGCCTCGGGGGTGGCGTAGCGGCCGAAGCCCACCCGCTCGAACTCGACCTCGGCGCCCTGCAGGCCGGAGGTGACGGCCTCGCCGACCAGCCCCCACACCGTGTCGTCGGCGACGATCAGGGGCTTGTCGCCCAGCGGCGGGAGGTGGGTGCCCAGATCGTCGAGCACCCCCGGTCCCTGGACGTACTTCGAGGGGCTGGTGAAGATGGTGGTGGGCATGGGAGGACCTCCGTTGTGAAGCGATTTATAAGGTGGTGCATCCAGGCTACGCCCGGTTCCGGACCCAGGACCAGGTACAGAGTTCCCTGATCCCGGTACGGGTCCGTCAGTCATTACTGTGGTCCCGGGGCCACCACGGACCCGCCAGGACGAGACGGGGGGACGCGATGGGAGCACCCGTCCCACCCTGGTGCGTGATCGGCCGCACCGCCGAGGGGACAGTGGCCCTGGTCGACATCGGCCCCGACGGCAGCCGGGGTGCCCCGCAGGTGGTGGAACCCTCCGGTCTGCTCGCCGCGGTCGCCCGCCGAGAGGCCCACGCCGCCGAGCTCGGCTCCGCTCCCCCGCGCTGGGTGTGGTCCGACGCCCCGGCCTGGTACGCAGGGCTGCTCGCGAGCGGCACCCGGGTGCAGCGCTGCCACGACCTGCGCCTGGTCCACACCGTCCTGCGGCACTCGCAGCTGGTGCAGGACAAGGTCGCCGCCGAGATCCGGGCTGCCGAGGAGTGGGACGTGCCCGTCCATCCCGGCACCGAGCAGCAGCCTGTCGGCGCGACCCTGTTCGACATGGACGGCGGCTCCCCCACCCGCGGCGGGGTCCCCCAGCGGATCGGAGCCGTGCTCGAGGAGTTCGACCGCCAGCAGCGGGCGATCGACGGATCCACGGACCCGGCACGCCTGCGTCTGCTGGTCGCCGCGGAGTCCGCCGGGGCACTGATCGCCGTGGAGCTGCAGGCCGCCGGGATCCCCTGGGACGTGGCCGAGCACGACCGGATCCTCACCGCCGACCTGGGCCCGCGCCCCCGCCCCGGGCACACGCCCGCGCTGATGGTGGAGGTCGCAGCGCAGGTGCGGGAGGCCCTGGGAGACCCGCTGCTCAGCCTCGACTCACCCCCCAAACTGCTGCGCGCCCTGCACCGGGCCGGGATCGACGTGCGCTCCACCTCCCGCTGGGAGCTGGCAGAGCACCAGCACCCCGCGATCCAACCGCTGCTGCGCTACAAGAAGATGGCCCGCCTGCTCACCGCCAACGGCTGGACCTGGATGGACGAGTGGGTGCACGAGGGCCGGTACCGGCCGGTGTACGTGCCCGGCGGGGTGGTCACCGGGCGCTGGGCCTCCAGCGGCGGCGGTGCCCTGCAGATCCCCCGGCAGCTGCGACCGGCGCTGCGGGCGGATCCGGGGTGGCGTCTGGTCAGCGCCGACGTGTCCCAGCTGGAGCCCAGGGTCCTGGCCGCGATGGCCGGTGACCGGGCGATGGCGCGGGCAGGGGCCGGCACCGACCTATACGCCGGGATCGTCGCCGCCGGGGTGGTGGCCACCCGGCAGGAGGCCAAGGTGGGCGTGCTGGGCGCGCTCTACGGCGGCACCGCCGGGGACAGCGGCCGGATCGTGCCCCGGCTGCGCCGCACCTTCCCCGACGCGATGCGCCTGGTGGACCAGGCGGCCGAGACCGGGGAACGAGGAGGCACCGTCTCGACGCTGCTGGGCCGTTCCAGTCCCCCTCCGGACCCCGCCTGGACCAGCGCCCAGCTCCACTCCCACCGACCGGAGGCCGGCACAGCGGAGCAGGACCGGGCGCGACGCTCGGCACGGGACCGTGGGCGTTTCACCCGCAACTTCGTGGTGCAGGGCACGGCGGCGGAGTGGGCGCTCAGCTGGATGGCGGCCCTGCGGCTGGCCCTCGCCTCCTTCGACGAGGTGCCCCTCGACCAGGCGGCCCATGCTTCCGGGCCGGCCTTCTCCCGCCGCGCCCATCTGGCCTTCTTCCTCCACGACGAGGTGATCGTGCACGCCCCCGCCTCCCAGGCCGACGCGGCGGCACGAGCCATCCGCGAATCGGCCGACGCCGCCGGCCGTCTGCTGTTCCCCGGGTCCCCGGTCGACTTCCCCCTGGACCTGGTGATCACCGAGCGCTCGTCCGCGAAGTAGGCGCCCGCCCGGTGCGGCCGGCCAACGGTCATGAGGAGCGCTGCACCCGCCGCAGTTCCTTCTTGAGCTCCTGCACCTCGTCACGAAGCCTCGCGGCTACCTCGAACTGCAGTGACTCCGCCGCCTGGTGCATCTGTGCGGTGATCTCGTCGATCATCCCGGTGCTGCGCCCGCTGACGGCGTCCACCGCGTTGGCGCGTGCCCTGTCCCGGGCCACCCGCTCCTTGCCGGAGCGGTAGTCGGTGGACATGAGGGTGTCGGTGTCGATGTCCTCGCGGGCCAGCATGTCGGTGACGTCGGCGATGCGCTTGCGCAGCGGTGTGGGGTCGATCCCGTGCTCGGTGTTGTACGCGATCTGCTTCTCACGGCGACGGTTGGTCTCGTCGATCGCGGCCTGCATGGAGTCGGTGATGGTGTCGGCGTACATGTGCACCTGACCGGACACGTTGCGGGCCGCGCGGCCGATGGTCTGGATCAGCGAGGTGCGCGAGCGCAGGAAGCCCTCCTTGTCGGCGTCGAGGATCGACACCAGTGACACCTCGGGCAGGTCCAGTCCCTCACGCAGCAGGTTGATGCCCACCAGCACGTCGTACTCACCCTTGCGCAGGGACCGCAGCAGCTCCACCCGCCTC
>QFNC01000175.1 GCA_003240695.1 Pseudoxanthomonas suwonensis
AATGGCTGCACCATTACAATCACCACCGAGGCCACACCGCGCTCAAGGGACATCCCCCAGCCGCGCGCGTACCCAACCTATCCGGGGTGAACAGCTAGGTGGCGCGCGCGCAGTGCGCGGTGGAGCATGGCTGAGGAGTCTCGCGCATCGGCGGGGTCGGCCGTTCCGACGGGACGTGCAGAGCGTGGCTCGGCGCGCTGCGAGGGTGACCTTTGAGGTCATCTCAGGTGGGATTGCTGGTGGCCGTCGCGGCACCGTGGGCGGTGTTGTGGACAGTGATCGCGGCCGCTCTCGCTGGAGCCCCGGGGTCGTTGGAATTAGTCGATGCGGGTGATGGCGCTGCTCGTGTTGCCCCGCCGAGCGGAGGCGGGACCCGGAGGCGTCAGTCCCGAAGACGGTTCGGGTTCCCGACTCCATCCTGCGTACGAGCGGGCACTTGATATTGGCACGGTGGTCGGGTCGCTCTGGGCGGTTCTGCTCGTCCTCCGAATGGTTCTGGGGTATGCCTTGGCGGCGGGCCAGGCGCCCTTCACGCCGCGCTTCGGATCTGACCTGATGATGTACGTGACCAGCCTCGAGCTGGGCCAGTATCAGCTGGCTGGTGCGGTACTCGTAGCCATCGCGCCGACCCTGCTGATCGCGGTGCGGTCCCGGGCGGGGCTGCTCGCCGGGTTGGGTTTGGTGTTCGCGGCGCTGGTGACGAAGTCGATGACCGGGCACGCTGCCGGACAGACGACGCATGAAGCGGCCACGAGCTCGATGATTGTGCACCTGGTGGCCGCGGGGATCTGGCTTGGGGGTCTGGCGTTGTTGCTGGTGCTCGCGAGTCGGCTTGGGCCCGCTCTGGCGGACGCTGCCGAACGGTTCAGCGTGCTGGCGCTGGCCTGCTACGGAGCCTTAACCGTCAGTGGCATCGTCTCTGCGGTGGTTCGGCTCTCCGCCCCGATGGACGTCGTGACCACTGCCTATGGGTGGATGATTCTGCTCAAGACCATCCTGTTGGTGCTGCTGGGCGCTGCCGGGTGGTGGCAGCGCCGCCGCACTCTGCTCCGGCTTCGCCGCTCAGATCAGCGCAAGAGCTTCCTGTGGCTCATTGCGGGGGAAGTTTTCCTGGTCGCCGCAGCGACCGGCCTCGCGGCCGCGTTGTCGAACACGGCGCCGCCTGTGCCCGATGAACCCGACCCGGTCTCCTCGACTGCTGAGGCCCTAACGGACTTCCCACTGCCCGGTGCCCCCGATCTGGCGACCCTGTTCACCGCCTGGCGGGCGGATGTGGC
>QFNC01000176.1 GCA_003240695.1 Pseudoxanthomonas suwonensis
GATCAGGTTGGTGATCTGGCGGGGGATGAACTTCTCCACGTGCTGGCGGGGCCCGTAGTTGTTCGAGCAGTTGGAGAGGGTGGCCTGCACCCCGAAGGAGCGCACCCACGCGCGCACCAGCAGGTCGCTGCCGGCCTTGGTGGCCGAGTACGGGCTGGAGGGGTTGTAGGCGGTGTGCTCGGTGAACCGCTGCGGGTCATCGAGTTCCAGGTCCCCGTACACCTCGTCGGTGGAGACGTGGTGGAAGCGGGTGCCGTGCCTGCGGGCCGCCTCCAGCAGCGTGTACGTGCCGATCAGGTTGGTGTGCAGGAACGGGGAGGGGTCGGCCAGGGAGTTGTCGTTGTGGGACTCGGCGGCGTAGTGCACCACCGCATCGGCCTGGGCGACCAGCGGGTCCACGGTCGCCGCGTCGGCGATGTCCCCCACCACCAGGCGCATCCGCTCCTCCGGAAGGCCCTCCAGGGAGGCCCGGTTGCCGGCGTAGGTGAGCGCATCCAGCACGGTCACGGTGTCATCGGTGGCCGCCATCACGTGGTGGACGAAGTTCGAGCCGATGAAGCCGGCTCCACCGGTGACCAGCAGGTGACGAGAGGCCATGGCGGCAGGACTCCTTGGTTACTCGGTGGAATGCCGCCATTGTGGCATCCACGGGCGACGCTTCCCCGCATCGCCCATCACGCACAACCGCCCGCAGGTTCGACCTGCGGGCGGCTGTGCTTCTGCGTTGCACCTCAGTGCAGCGGCGTCACTTCTTCTCGGCGTCCGGGGCCTCGGTCTCCTCGGGCTCGAAGGTGTCCTTCGCGCCGATGGTGCCGCCGACTCCCTCATCGTTCAGCTCGTCCAGGTCGGTGGTCTCCCGCGGCTCCTCGGAGCCGGGCTTCTGAGACTGGTTCATCATCGATCCTTCCTCTCGGGCACCGGGGGTCCCGGTACGGGATCGCATTCTCCCCCGGCGGCGGCCCGGTCCACCAGGGCGACGGTCGACCGATGGGTCCGTCACCACCTGCAGATCCATTCGCTACCCTCATCCGAACCCACCGACCCTGCGGGCCCCGAGGCTCTCCTCGCGCTGCACCGAGGCCGCAAGAGCCGCACCCGCGACAAGGAGACCCTCCGTGTCC
>QFNC01000177.1 GCA_003240695.1 Pseudoxanthomonas suwonensis
CCCCGCGCATCGTGCTGGCCCACGACGGCGGCGTGACCACCATCGACTCCGCAGATGGTGCCGTACTGGGCAGCGCCGACGTGGAGGGCTACGTGCGGCCGAACCCTGCCGGCGACGGCCGCCATGTCGC
This sequence comes from Pseudoxanthomonas suwonensis, assembly GCA_003240695.1. Classification (GTDB taxonomy): domain Bacteria; phylum Pseudomonadota; class Gammaproteobacteria; order Xanthomonadales; family Xanthomonadaceae; genus Pseudoxanthomonas_B; species Pseudoxanthomonas_B suwonensis_A. The sequence continues at coordinate 131 of QFNC01000177.1, forward strand.
GCTCAGCACCGCGGACGGGTTCACGATGTACGACACCGGTCTGCTGGCCCAGGGTCACGGCGACCACTTCCACTACGACGTGCAGGACCCCGCGCTCACCGACATCAGCGTCGAGGCGCCCCACCCGGGCCACGTGGTACCGCATGCCGGCCGCACCGCTCTGTTCGCCGACGGCACCGGAGCGGTCACCCTGTTCGATCCCGCCTCCCTGGCTGACGGCTCCCTCGGCGAGGTCGAGGAGACCGGCACCGAGGATCGGCACCACGGCGTCGCCGTGCCGCTCGAGGACGGCGGGCTGCTGCTCACCCAGGGCACCGAGGACGAGCGCAGCACCTTGCAGGTCAAGGACGCCTCCGGCGCTGTCGTGGCCGAGACCGACGACTGCCCCGGCATCCATGGCGAGGTAGCCGCGCAGCCCACCGAGTCCGGTGACGTGATCTCCATCGGCTGCGAGAACGGCCCCGTCGTCTACCGCGACGGCGAGTTCCACAAGGTCGCCGTGGAGCAGGAGTACCAGCGTTCCGGCAACCAGAAGGGCCACCCCTCCTCACCGATCGTGCTGGCGGACCACAAGGTGGAGAAGGACCCGGCCGGCGGCATCGAGCGCCCCACCCAGATCGCCCTGATCGACACCCGTGACGCCACCATGCGGACCGTGGACCTGGGCTCGCCCTACTGGTTCCGCTCCCTGGACCGCGGCCCGAACGGCGAGGCCGTGGTGCTCACCTACGACGGCGAACTGAACATCCTCGACCCCGAGAGCGGGAAGGTCCTTCACGAGGTCCCGGTCACCGCGGAGTGGACCGAGCCCGAGGAGTGGCAGACCCCCGGCCCCATGATGGCCGTGGCCGACGGCACCGCCTTCGTGGTGGACCCCGCCTCCAAGAAGATCACCATGGTGGACGTGGCCAGCGGCAAGACCTACCGCGAGCTGGAGCTGACCGTGGTGCCGCACGAGATCCAAGTGACCACCGGGACCGCGTCCGGTGAG
>QFNC01000178.1 GCA_003240695.1 Pseudoxanthomonas suwonensis
GCCGATGAACCAGCCGTAGCCGTAGGATTCGCCCGAGAAGATCGAGTTGGTGCGCGGCGTCCAGCTCTCTCCGATCCAGCTTGGCGGGATCACCCCGGCGCCGCCCCGCGCATAGGCGGTGCCGAAGGCGAGGAGCGAGCGGGTGGACATCGCCATCTCGTTGCCGCCCAGATAGATGCCCTGCGGGTCCTGCTCCCACCCGGTGATGGCGAAGCCGGGGATCGCGCCCAGCCAGTCTCGGGCCAGCGCCAGCATCGAGCGGCCGCTCGCGTGGGTCAGGATCGCCGAGACGAGATGCGACGAGGCTGTGGAATAGAGCATCCTCCCGCCCGGCTCGGCCTCGAACGGCGCGGCGAGCGCGGTGCGGACCCAGTTCCCGCTGCTCACCCAGCGGCCGTAGTTCGGCCCCGACTGGCGGCCCAGCCCCGCCTGCATCGACAGAAGATTGCCGACCGTCACGCGGGCCAGCCGCGGGTCGGGATCGGGGGGCAGGTCGGCGGCGGGCAGCAGCGCCACGATGGACTGATCGGCGCCCGCGATGACGCCGCGGGCGATCGCGATCCCGGCCAGCGCCGAGATCACCGATTTCGAGGCCGACTTGATGTTGGTCGGCCGGTCGGGGGTGAAGCCGTGGTAGCCGCGCGCGGCGATCTCGCGCCCGCCGTCGGGCCCGTCGCGCCAGACGGCGACGGCGCGCAGCTGGGTCAGCGCGGCGGCCTCGGACAGCGTGGCGTCGAGCGCCGCGTCCTCGGCCCGTATGAGCGAGGGGGCAGCGGTGAAGGCCGCGGCGGCTGCGATGAACCGGCGGCGGTCGGGGCGGTGGGATGTGGTCATGGCAAGGATATGGGCACGCGCGCGGGGCGAAACAATCCGGCCTAGCGAAACGATAAGGTATTGACCCGTGGCGGCGGCTGTTCCATTCAGCTTCCGAGTAACCGACATAAGGACTCGGATATGAACCGCCTGCTGATCACCGCGCTTGCCGGCACCACCGCGCTTCCCCTCGCCGCCGGGGCCGCGGCCGCCGCCGAGGTCAACATCTACTCGCACCGCCAGCCCGAGCTGATCCAGCCGCTGCTGGACGCGTTCACCAAGCAGACCGGCATCCCGGTCAACATC
>QFNC01000005.1 GCA_003240695.1 Pseudoxanthomonas suwonensis
TGCTGGCGGAGATCAAGCCGGAGCCGTTCGACTCCAACTGGAAGGGCGGCTACTTCTGCCCCTGCCACAAGTCGCGCTTCGACATGGCCGGGCGCGTGTTCGAAGGCGTGCCGGCACCCACCAACCTGGTGGTGCCGCCGCACCACTATGCCGATGACACCACCCTGGTGATCGGCGTCGATCCGCAGCAGGGGGCGGCATGAGCATCGCCAACCGCATCAGCCGCCTGTCCGGCAATGCCGCCGACTGGTTCAACGCGCGGGCGCCCGGCTTCCTGCCGTTCTACCACAAGCACATGGACCAGTACTACGCGCCGAAGAACTTCAACATCTGGTACGTGTTCGGCGTGCTGTCGATGGTGGCGCTGGCCAACCAGATCCTCACCGGCATCTTCCTGACCATGCACTACAAGCCGAGCGGGGCGGAAGCGTTCGCCTCGGTCGAATACATCATGCGCGACGTGGAGTGGGGCTGGCTGATCCGCTACATGCACTCCACCGGCGCCTCGCTGTTCTTCGTGGTGGTGTACATCCACATGTTCCGCGGGCTGATGTACGGCAGCTACCAGAAGCCGCGCGAACTGGTGTGGATCTTCGGCATGCTGATCTACCTGGTGCTGATGGCCGAGGCCTTCATGGGCTACGTGCTGCCGTGGGGGCAGATGTCGTTCTGGGGCGCGAAGGTGATCATCTCGCTGTTCGGCGCCATCCCGGTGATCGGCAACGGCCTGACCGAGTGGATCATGGGCGACTACCTGCCCAGCGACGCCACCCTGAACCGCTTCTTCGCCCTGCACGTGATCGCCCTGCCGCTGGTGCTGCTGCTGATGGTGGTGCTGCACATCTTCGCGCTGCACGAGGTGGGATCGAACAACCCCGATGGCGTGGACATCAAGAAGGGACCCAAGGGCAATCGCTGGTCGCCGACCGCGCCGGCCGACGGCGTCCCGTTCCATCCGTACTACACGGTGCACGATCTGGTCTACATCGGCTTCTTCCTGATGCTGGCCGCGTTCATCATCTTCTTCAGCCCGATGTTCGGCGGCTGGTTCCTGGAGCACGACAACTTCGTCGAGGCGAACCGGCTGGTCACCCCCGCGCACATCAAGCCGGTGTGGTACTACACGCCGTACTACGCCATGCTGCGCGTGGTGCCCGACAAGCTGGGCGGCGTGATCGTGATGTTCGCCGCCATCGCCATCCTGTTCGCGGTGCCGTGGCTGGACCGCAGCAAGGTGAAGTCGCACCGCTACCGCGGCTGGATCACCAAGCTGATGCTGACGGTTTTCGCCATCAGCTTCGTGTGGCTGGGCAAGATCGGCGCCGGCCCGGGCACCGACCCGGTGGAAACCATCATCGGCCGGGTGCTGACCTTCCTGTACTTCGCTTTCTTCATCACCATGCCGGTGTGGACCAAGCTGGACAAGACCAAACCGGTTCCGGAACGGGTGACGATGCATGACTAACTCCCTCATCCGCATGGCTATGGCCTGCCTGGCCTCGCTGTGGCTGGCCGGTGCCGCCCTGGCTGCCGAAACTGGCGTGCCCCTGCAGCATTCCGGCGTCAGCCTGGACGACCGTGCCTCGCTGCAGCGCGGCGCGGCCCTGTACATGAACTACTGCTCGGGCTGCCACTCGCTGAAATACCTGCGCTACTCGCGCATGGCCACCGATCTGGGCCTGAGCGAGGACGAGGTGATGAACAGCCTCAACTTCACCGGCGCCAAGTTCGGCGACCACATCCAGGTGGCGATGCCGGCCGACAGGTCGAAGGAGTGGTTCGGCAACCAGCCGCCCGACCTGAGCCTGGTGGCGCGCTCACGCGGCGAGGACTGGCTGTTCACGTATCTCAAGTCGTTCTATCTGGATGACAGCCGTCCGCTGGGCTGGAACAACACCGTGTTCCCGAACGTGTCGATGCCCAACCCGCTGTGGGAGCTGCAGGGTCTGCAGCATGCCACTTACGTGGCCAAGCAGCCGAACGGCAAGGACAACGACGGCAACGTCATCATGGCCTGCCCGCACGGTGCGGTGGATGCCGAGACCCGCTGCATCCAGTCCCTGGGGGTGTCGCGGGCCGGACGGCAGACGCCGGAGGAATACGACCGGACGGTACGCGACATCAGCGCATTCCTGGTGTATGCCGCCGAACCGGCGGGGCTGAAGCGGCAGTCGATCGGGGTCTGGGTGCTGGCATTCCTGGCGCTGTTCACGCTGCTGGCATGGTTGCTGGAACGCGAATACTGGCGCGACGTGCATTGATCGCGCCGCGCCGCTCGGGCACACTCGGGCGGATGCGGCAAGGCAGTACCGGGACGGCCCGCACACGGGGTGCGCGGTGTCCCTGCCACCGGCGGATGCCGGGACGAAAGGGCCGGTTGGCCGGGTGAGATTTCTATGCGCAATACCCTGACGTTGTTTTCATCGGTCGATGACGTGTTGTGCCATCGGGTACGCCTGGTGCTGTCGGCCAAGGGCGTGCCCTACGATTTCGTGGCCGTGGATGCGAAGGATCCGCCGCCGGACCTGATCGATCTGAACCCCTACCATTCAGTACCGACCCTGGTCGAGCGCGACATGGTGCTGTATGCCGCCTCGGTGGTCAGCGAATACCTGGACGAACGCTACCCGCATCCGCCGTTGATGCCGATCGATCCGTTGTCGCGCGCGCGCCTGCGCCTGGCGATGCTGCGCATCGAGCACGACTGGGTGCCGCAGGTGCAGGCGATCCAGATGGGCAACAAGTCGCAGGCGGAGATCGCGCGCAAGCGTCTGCAGGAACTGCTGACCGCCTCGGTGCCGCTGTTCAAGGCCAGCAAGTTCTTCCTGAATCCGGAAATGAGCCTGGCCGACTGCGCCATGGCGCCGATCGTGTGGCGGCTGCAGGCACTGGGCATCGCCTTGCCGAAGGACGGCGGCAAGGTGATCGAGGACTACGGCAATCGCATCTTCCGCAGCCCGGGCTTCGCCCGCAGCCTGACGCCGCAGGAACGCCAGCTGCGCGAGCTGCCGGATTGAGCCCTTGCCGGCTGCGCGGCTGCCGGCGCGGTTCCGGTGCCGCACTCTGCCCACGCTGCGCACACCGGCGGTCCTGCATGCTGCAGCCATGAACGAAAGCGCCCCGTCTGCCATGACCAGTTATCGCCCCTACCTGTTGCGCGCGCTGTGGGAATGGATTGCCGACAACGGCATGACCCCGCACATTCTGGTGGATGCGACGCGTCCGGGGGTGCAGGTGCCGCCGCAGACGGTGAAGGACGGTCGGGTGGTGCTGAACATCGCCGATCAGGCGGTGGGCAAGCTGCACATGGGCAACGATGCGGTGACCTTCCATGCGCGTTTCGGCGGAGTCAGCCACGCGGTGTCGGTGCCGGTAGCCGCGGTGCTGGCCATCTACTCGCGCGAAACCGGACAGGGCATGGCCATGCCGGACGATCCGGTCGAGGCCGCCGCCGATCCGGTCGAGGCGGGAGCGGCTCCCGTGCCGGCAATCGGCGTATCAGCGGATCCGCCCGACGACGAACCGCCCGCGCCCAAGCGTGGCGGGCATCTGCGGGTGGTGAAGTAGACGGTTTTTCGATGCGTCGGCAGGACAGCCGGGCATCTCAATGCAGGGGGACGATCGGCGCAGCCCGGCCGGGCCCGCTGAAGGCGACCAGCCGGTTGCCCAGCAGGACCAGCTGGCCGCGGTGCCGGTCGTGACCGTCTTCGGAGTAGTCGAACACGAAGCGGCGCTCCAGTCCCAGCCAGCCGTCGTCGCGGCGGCGCAGGCGCAGGCCGGCAGCGTGCACGCTGTCATCCAGCCACTGCACGCCGGCGGTTTCGCAGGCGCGACGGCCCAGCGACCGGGCACGCTCGGCGGCGGCGCGCGCGGCACTCCACCACCACACGACAAGGCACCCACATACCATCAGGATGAGTAGGGTCGGCATGCCGTCTCCGGAAAGGGCGTTGGGCTTCGCAGATCGCAAGTTTTGTCGCAGAATTCACACATCAGGTCACATCGTCGCAAACATGAAACTGGTTTTTCTGGCGGCCGAGCATCCGCCCCTGCTGCTAGGGCAGGGCATCCATCGCATCGGCTCGGCAGCCGAGGCGGACGTCTTGCTGTCCGAGAATGGCGTTCATCCCAATCATGCCGAATTGTACGTGGGCCCGCACGGGGTGAGCCTGCGACCGGCGCCCGACGCTGCCGTGAAGGTGAACGATCGCGCAGTGGTAGGCCTGATCGCCGTGCGTGGCGGCGATGTGCTGACCATCGGCCAGGTGCAGATGCGGCTGGATGCGCTCAGCAGCACCACGGTCGATCCCGTCGTCCCGGATTCGGCAGCCGCCAGTGCCGCTGTATTGAGCACCGATGCCGATGACCTGGACGAGGAGAGAGCGCACAACGACGTTCTTGCCGCCACCCGCGTGTTGCCCGCATTGCCGCGCTACGTGCTGCGCGGCATCTCCAGTGCCGGGTTCGGGCGGACGTTCCCGATCGTGGCGCCAACTGTGGTGGGGCGTTCGGCCGAATGCGACATCCAGCTGGACCAGCCTGGGCTGTCGCGCCAGCAGGCGCGGCTGACCCCGACGGCCGACGGGCTGCTGGTCGAGGATCTGGGGTCGACCAACGGCACCTTGCTGAACGAGGAGCCCGTTACCCACGCGGTTGCCCATCATGGCGATGAAATCGGCTTCGACGTGATGCGCTTCCGGCTGGTGTCCACGGTCGCCCCGGAACACGATCCGGGAGCGGCATCGACGACAGCGCGCAGCAGCAGACCGGCGGCACCGAATCGGCTGCCGTGGATGGTGGGCGGCGTGGCGATTGCGGTGCTGTTGCTGATTCTGCTGCTGGTGGCAGCACGCCTGCTGTAGTGCAACGCAGCGTTGACCGGCGATGCCGTGTCGATGCCCGCGTGTCCAGTGCGCCGGCGCCGGGGTATCGCGGCACAGGCGATCTGTCGCACAATCGGATCCGAACCCTGACTGCGCTGCCGCCATGAAGCTGGTATTCCTGCAATCGGACCTTCCGCCGTTGCCGCTGCGGCGCGGCATCCACCGCATCGGATCGGAGCACTGGGCCGACATTCGCCTGGAGGCCGCCGACGTGCTGGCGCTGCACGCCGAGTTGTACGTCGGCGCGAAGCAGGCCAGCCTGGGCGCGACCGCGAACGCGCCAGTGCACGTGAATGAGCAGACCATCGATGGCATGACCCGCCTGCAACATGGCGATGTACTGCAGATCGGCCAGATGCGCCTGCGCTTCGAACAGGCGGATGCCTCGCAGCATGCCGCCGACGCCCCCGCACCGGCCGTGCTGCCACAGGCGCTGCGGGTGCCGGCCACCGAATACTTCAAGGATCGACTGCCCGCCGATGCGGTTCCGGAACCGCCACCGCAGCCATCGCCATCGCCGGCGCCAGTGCCGTTGCAGGCTCCGCGCACGCCGGCGCCGATGGGCGCGACCCAGATGCATCAGGCCTTGCCCAAGTACGTGCTGCGCGGCATTTCCAGCACCAACCTGGGCTGGACCCTGCCTCTGCCCGGTGCGACCGTGGTGGGGCGTTCGGCCGATTGCGGCATCCAGCTGGAGCACAGCGGCCTGTCGCGCGAACATGCGCGCCTCACGCCGACCGCGCAGGGCCTGCTGGTCGAGGACATGGATTCGAGCAACGGCACCTTCCTCAACGAACAGAAGATCAGCCGCGCGGTGGCCCATCACGGCGACGAGATCGGTCTGGACGTGCTGCGTTTCCGGCTGGTGGCCACGGCCGCCAACGACAGCGATCCGATGGCGCACGCGCGCGTGCCGCAGCGCAGCCAGGCAGCATCCCGCAATGCCGGGAACGCCAGCGCCTGGCCGTGGATGCTCGGCGCCGTGCTGCTGCTCGTGCTGGTACTGCTGGTGCTGCTGTTCTGGTAAGAACCCGACGCGGCCTCGGCGGGCAGGGACGACTCAGAAACGTGCGCCCTGGCTGGCACCGTGATCCGTGCTGCGATCGTAGTCCCTTTCCCTGGCCCTGAAATCCGACAGGATCGCCTGCGCGACACGATTGGCCTCGCTTTCCAGCGCATTGCAGCCGCCGGAACCGCCGAGCCGCGACAAGCGACGCTCGACTTTCCGGGCAGCGGAGATGGCGATCCGGCGATGCCCGTCCTCGTGTAGCCGCAGCGCGGCACTGTATGTCTCCCATTTCACTCTGACGCTGGCGGGCAATGTTCCGGTCCCGGCCAGTTGCGGCAGGGTCATGACCGTGTCGGTGTCGACACGGACCGACCGGATGACACAGGCACTTCCCGCCGGGGCATAGGTGAAGTTCCAGGACACGTGCCATGACGTGTCGCCGTGGTAGCGCTTGCCGTCTGCCCCGACAGGCCCGTGCCGGTCCAGCGCGTCGCGGATGCTGCGCACGCTGTTTCCATCCACCCGGTAGTAATCCGTTCGCAAGCTGTCCGAAGCAGAAGCCGCATTGCACGCCACCAGCACGAGAAAACAGCTAGCCGATCGCTTCATCCGCGATTCCCCGAGCCGCGGTCGATGGCTGCCATCACGCCGGCGGCGGCCCCAGTTTCAGTGACAGGTCGATGGCCTGCAGGTGCTTGGTCAGTCCGCCGATCGAGATGCAGTCCACGCCGTCCTCGGCGATGCCGCGCAGGGAGGTCAGATCGACCCCGCCGGACACTTCCAGCGGGATGCGGCCATGCCACGGTGCCGCATGTGCGATGCGCACTGCCTCGCGGCGGGTGGCGGCATCGAAATCGTCGATCAGGATGCGGTCGCAGCCGGCCTGCAGTGCTTCCTGCAGCTGTGCCAGCGTTTCCACTTCCACGATCAGCGGCAGCTGCGGGTGCTGCTGCCGGGCCGCAGCGATGGCCGCTGGAACCGATCCGGCCACGCGGATGTGGTTTTCCTTCAGCATCACCGCATCGAACAGGCCGATGCGGTGATTGCGACCGCCGCCGGCGCGCACCGCGTATTTCTGCGCCAGGCGCAGTCCGGGCAGGGTCTTGCGGGTGTCGAGGATGCGTGCATCGGTGCCGCGCACCGCATCCACGTACTGCGCGGTGACGGTGGCGGTGCCGGACAGGGTCTGCAGGAAGTTGAGCGAAGCGCGCTCGGCACTGACCAGCGCGCGGCTGCGGCCCTGCAGCGTGGCGATCACCGTACCCTTGGCGATGCGCTCGCCCTCGCGGCAGCGCCAGTCGATGCGCACCTGCGGATCCAGCATGCGGTGGCAGGCGTCGAACCAGGGCCGGCCGGCGATCACCGCGTCCTGCTTGCACAGCAGGTAGGCGCTGTCGGGCACGTCGGGCAGCAGACTGGCGGTCACGTCGCCACTGCCCAGATCCTCGGCCAGCGCCTGCTGCACGTCGGCCAGCACCGATTCCGGCGTGGCCGGGGTCAGCGAACCGTCGAAGGCGTCGTCGCGCGGATCGGTCATGGTGCGGTGGTGGCGATGCCATCCATCGCGATGGCTTCCTCGGCCAGCAGCACCGGAATGCCATCGTCCACCCGGTAGGCGCGCTTGCCGTCATGGGTCAGCAGCGCGGCGTGGACGGATTCGGTCTGCATGCTGCCGTCCGTGCGCAGCGCGCGGCCTTCGGCAATGGCAGCATTGAGTGCGGCCACGGTGGCGGCATCGGCCAGCGCCAGCGACTGGCGGGTGACGGGGCAGACCAGGATGTCGAGCAGTTTGCGATCCATGATGCGGCAGACGGCGGCGGGATCGCTAGAATACGCCTTTGCCACCGGGAGCGGCCATGCACGCCACGACCAACGCGCCGATATCCGTGCAGCCGCGGGTGGGCATCGTGATGGGATCGCGTTCGGATTGGGACACGCTGAAGCCCGCTGCCGAGCGACTGGAGCAACTTGGCATCGCGCATGAAGTGCGGGTGGTGTCGGCGCATCGAACGCCCGATGTGCTGTTCGACTACGCCGCCAGCGCGCAGGCACGTGGGTTGCGCGCGATCATCGCCGGGGCCGGTGGTGCCGCGCATCTGCCGGGCATGCTGGCCGCGAAAACCAGCGTGCCGGTGCTGGGTGTGCCGGTGCAGAGCAAGGCGTTGAACGGTCTGGATTCGCTGCTGTCGATCGTGCAGATGCCGGCGGGCATTCCGGTGGCCACCTTCGCCATCGGCACGGCCGGCGCGGCCAATGCGGCCTTGTTCGCGGCGGCGATGCTGGCCGGGGAAGATGCCGCGATCGCCGATGCGCTGCAGGCCTTCCGCGAGCAACAGACCCGGCAGGTACTGGCGCATGACGATCCACGCATCTGAACGCGCTGCCTGCGCAGCCATGACGGCATGAGCACCACGGTCGGCATTCTGGGCGGCGGACAGCTGGCGCGGATGCTGGCGCTGGCCGGCGCACCACTGGGACTGCGCTTTCTGGTGATGGACACGGCCGCCGACGCCTGCGCCGGCCAGTTCGCGCCGTTGCTGGTGGGCGACTTCACCGATCGGGTCGCGCTGGGCCGATTCGCCGACCAGGTGGATGTGGTCACCTTCGATTTCGAGAACGTGCCGGCCGCCAGCGCGCACTGGCTGGCCGAACGCCTGCCCGTGCACCCGGCGCCCGAGGCACTGGCCGTCACCCAGGACCGTCTGGCCGAAAAGAGCCTGTTCCGCGACCTGGGCCTGCCGGTGGGCGATTTCGTCGATGTGCGTTCGCTGCCCGAACTGCAGGCGGCGGTGGCGCGTGTGGGGCTGCCCTGCATCCTCAAGACCCGGCGGCTGGGCTACGACGGCAAGGGCCAGTTCCGCATCCGCAGCAGCGACGACGTGGCAGCCGCATGGCAGGCGCTGGGTGCGCAGGCCGAGCGCACCGGTCTGCTGCTGGAAGCATTCATCCCGTTCGATCGTGAGGTGTCGGTGGTGGCGGTGCGCGGGCGCAACGGCGACTTCGCCCACTGGCCGGTCACCGAAAACCGGCACGTCGACGGCATCCTCTCCAGCAGTCTGGCGCCTGCACGGATGTCCACAACGCTGGAGCAGGCCGCCTTGGACCACGCCCGCCGCCTGGCCGAAGCGATGGACTATGTCGGCGTGTTCGCGCTGGAGCTTTTCGTGCATCGCGATGACTTGCTGATCAACGAAATGGCACCGCGGGTGCACAATTCCGGCCACTGGACCATCGAGGGCAGCGAAACCTCGCAGTTCGAGAACCACCTGCGTGCCGTACTGGGCCTGCCGCTGGGATCCACCGCGATGCGCGGCCACGCCTGCATGCTGAACTGGGTGGATGAACTGCCCGATCCGCTGCCCGTGCTGGCCCAGCCCGGGGCGCACTGGCATGACTACGGCAAGTCGTCGCGGCCCGGCCGCAAGGTGGGCCATGCCACGCTGCGGGCGGACACCCCGCAGCAACTGGCCGAGGCATTGCGGGTCGTGGGGGATGCGCTTGCACGCCAGACACAGGTGCAACCGATCCACAGCCGCCTGCTGGAGCAGCCGTGACGGCGTGGGAATGGCGTGACGTCCTCGCTGACAGCGTGATCCCCGTTCAACTGCTGCTGGTGCTGGGCTACAGCCTGCACGACTGGCGGCATGGGCTGCGCAGGCGTGCGGTCCGCTGCGGCCTGCTGCTGGCCGCCGGGGTGCTGGCGGTCTACGGATGGCAGGCCGTGGATGTGCGGTCTGGACTGTGGCTGCGGGCGGGTTGGGACTACAGCACGCATACAGCGGCAGCCGCGGTGCTGACCGGTTTGCTCATCCTGCAGCGTCCCCAGCAATGGGCGGGATGGCTGCTGCTCGGGATTGCCTATGCGGCATTGATGCTGTGGCAGCAGTACCACGGTCTTGCGGACATCGTCAGTACCCTGCTGGTGATCGGGGCGTCGCTGGCGGTGCCGTGGTGGCTGGCGCTGCGGGATACTCCAAGCGGCGCGGCCGACGAAGGATGCCTTCGCCGGCCGCAGTGATGGCGCAGTTCGCGGTGGCGCGGTTATTTCAGGTTCTTGGCCACGAAATCCCAGTTCACCAGGTTCCAGAAGTGCTCCAGGTACTTGGGACGGGCATTGCGGTAATCGATGTAGTACGCGTGTTCCCACACGTCGCAGGTCAGCAGCGGGGTGTCCTCGCCGGTCAGCGGCGTGGCTGCATTGGAGGTGCTCACCAGCGCCAGCTCGCCGCCCGGGCGCTGCACCAGCCAAGCCCAGCCGGAACCGAAGGTTTTCACTGCGGTGTCGGTGAACTGCTCCTTGAACGTGGCGAAGTCGCCGAACGCCTTGGCGATGGCGTCGGCCAGCTTGCCGGACGGCTCGCCGCCGCCCTTGGGCGCCAGGCAGTTCCAGTAGAAGGTGTGGTTCCACACCTGCGCGGCGTTGTTAAACATGCCGCCGCTGGACGTGCGCACGATCTCTTCCAGCGGCTTGTCGGCGAATTCGGTGCCGTCGATCTGCTTGTTCAGGTTATCCACGTAGGTCCTGTGGTGCTTGCCGTAGTGGAAATCGATGGTTTCGCCGGAAATGTGCGGCTCCAGCGCGGTGCGGTCGTAGGGAAGTGGGGGCAGTTCAATCGCCATGATGGATACCTTCGAAAGAAAGGGGTGCCGGAAACGGCAGTCGGCGGCGTTTCGCCGCGCGGAGGTCTTACACTGTGCATTGTAGTTCCCCACCGCGTTGCCGATCCGTCAACGCCGAACCCATCGATCCCCAGGAGACCGCCATGTCCGTGACGGAGCGCATCCAGTCCACCGTCGACAGCCATCCCGTCGTGCTGTTCATGAAAGGCACGCCGCAATTCCCGATGTGCGGCTTTTCCAGCCGTGCCGTGCAGGCCCTGAAACAGGCCGGCGCCACCGACCTGCACACCGTGAACGTGCTGGAAGACCCGGAAATCCGCGCCAACCTGCCGCGCTATTCCAACTGGCCCACGTTCCCGCAGCTGTTCATCCATGGCGAATTGATCGGCGGCTGCGACATCACCCTGGAGCTGTTCGAATCCGGCGAACTGGCGCGCATGATTGCCGAGACCGGACAGGCGTGACAGCGCCGTCCGTCCCGTCCCAGGTCGCGTCCCTGCAGGATCGCGTAATCCTGGTCACCGGTGCCCATGGCGGGCTGGGAAGCGCGGTGGCCCGCGCCTGTGCCCGTGCCGGTGCGCAGGTGATCCTGCTGGGGCGCAAGCTGCCACGCTTGAACCGCCTGTACGACAGCATTGTCCAGGACGGCGACCAGGCGGTGCTGTATCCGCTGGACCTGTCCGGCGCCAGTCCAGACGACTACGCCACCCTGGCCGAACGCATCGGCGATGAACTGGGTGCGTTGCACGGCATCGTGCATGCAGCCGCCGAATTCCCCGGACTCACTCCGCTGTCGCATGCCAAACCGATGGATCTGGCGCTGGCCGTGCATGTCAACCTGACCGCGCCGTGCTGGCTCACCCAGGCCTGCCTGCCGCTGCTGCAGCGCGCTGGCGATGGCTGTGTGCTGTGGCTGATCAACCGGCCGGCCGGCAGCGGCAAGGCCTACTGGGGCGCCTACGGCATGGCGCAGGCGGCACTGCAGTCGCTGGTGCCGATGCTGCAGGCCGAGCAGGGCTCGACCGGGGTGCGCATCACCGGGCTGGAAGCACCGCCCATGCGCACGGCGCTGCGTGCCCGCGCCTACACCGAAAACACCGATCGCGCCGCCGTGGATCCGGCACGGGTGGCCGATGCCTGCGTGCAGCTGCTGTCGCCTGCGGCGGCCGACCGGCGCGGCAGCATCTGCGCGTTCACCGATGCCGGACTGCGCTGCGCGGCATGACCATCGCCTCGGTCGCCCTGCTGCTGTTCCTGATCCTGGATCCGCTGGGCAACATTCCGGTGTTCCTGAGTCTGCTGCGCGGGATTCCGCCACACCGGCAGCGCCGCATCCTGGCCCGTGAGCTGCTGATCGCGCTCGCAGTGCTGATGGGCTTCCTGTGGGGCGGCCGCTATGCCCTGGAAGCGATGCACCTGCGCCAGGAGTCGGTATCGATCGCCGGCGGCATCGTGCTGTTCCTGATCGGCATCCGCATGATCTTCCCGCCGCCGGAAGGCCTGATGGGCGAATTGCCCGACGGGGAACCGTTCATTGTGCCGATGGCCATCCCGATGATCGCCGGGCCGTCCGGCATGGCCGCGGTGATGCTGATCAGCAGCCAGGAACCCGGTCGCATGGGCGAATGGAGCCTGGCCCTGTTCCTGGCCTGGGCGGCGACGGCGGCCATCCTGTTCAGCGCCACCTATCTGTACAAGTGGCTGGGTCAGCGCGCCCTGATCGCCATCGAACGTCTGATGGGCATGTTGCTGGTGGCCATTTCGGTGCAGATGTTCCTGGATGGCCTCGCCACCTATCTCAAGCCGGTCGCGTAACCCGCCGAGCCACGATGTTGCGGTGCAAGAAAACGCATTGCGATTCGTCACGGCCTTGTCACATTTCGGCCCTAGCCTGTTAAACTGACGTTAACGGTCGGCGCTGCCGATCGTCGCCATCGCAGAACCCACCATCAGGCACGACCCAGGGTCGGGTCTGTCTTGCGTACATCGCACCACCATCCATCGTTCCTTCGAGGCAATCAGCAATGACTCATACCAATCGCGTCCGGATCTCCCGGCTCTCGCTCGGCCTGATCGCGGCCCTGGCTGCAGCGCCCGTGTTCGCGCAGAGCACCTCCGCAGGCGTCAGCGGCACCGTGCTGGATGCCAGCGGGCAGCCGGTTGCCGGCGCCGAAGTGACGATCACCCACGTCGAGTCGGGCACCGTCAGCCGCGCCACCACCGATGCCAGCGGCAACTACACCGCGCGCGGCCTGCGCGTGGGCGGCCCCTACAGCATCAGCGTGAACAAGGCCGGTGCGGGCACCGCCAGCCAGGACGACGTGTACCTGACCCTGGACCGTGTGGCCGACGTGGATGCCGTGCTGAACGCCGACGTGTCCACCCTTGAAACCGTGGTGGCCACCGCCTCGCGCGTGCCCGACGTGTTCCAGACCGACAACAAGGGCCTGGGTACCAACCTGAGCCGCCAGGAAATCGACAACGCGCCCACGCCGGGCCGTTCGATCCAGAACATCGCGCGCCTGGATCCGCGCGTCAACATCACCGACCGCGCCCGCGGCGAGATCTCCGCGCTGGGCCAGAACAGCCGCATGAACAACATCAGCGTCGACGCGGTCGGCGTGAACGATCCCTTCGGCCTGGAAGCCAACGGCCTGCCGTACGTGGGTACCCCGATCTCGCAGGATTCGATCGAGGAATACAGCATCTCCACCGCCAACTACGACGTCACCAGCACCCGTTCGGTGGGTGCCAGCATCAATGCGGTCACCAAGACCGGCACCAATGAGTTCCACGGCTCGCTGTACTACGCCTTCCGCAATGCCGACGGCATGATCAGCGACAAGCCGAACGAGTACGCCGGTTTCGACAAGGAATGGACCG
Organism: Pseudoxanthomonas suwonensis; assembly: GCA_003240695.1. Lineage (GTDB taxonomy): Bacteria > Pseudomonadota > Gammaproteobacteria > Xanthomonadales > Xanthomonadaceae > Pseudoxanthomonas_B > Pseudoxanthomonas_B suwonensis_A. The sequence goes on from QFNC01000005.1 coordinate 13,396, forward strand.
GCGGCGTGACCCTGGGCGGCCCCATCATCAAGGACAAGCTGTTCTTCTTCGCCAGCTACGAAAAAAGCATGATCAAGGCGCCAGGCCCGGACTACGGTCCGGTCGGTTCGGGTGCCACCAACGAAATCGCCAACCTCAGCCAGGCGCAGCTGGACGAGATCATCAACATCGCCACGGCCTATGGCATGCGTCCCGGCGACCTGCAGTCCGCATCCGTGGATACCGACAGCGAGCGCTTCCTGGCCAAGATCGACTGGAACATCAACGATTTCCACCGTCTGAGCTTCCGTTACAACCAGGTGGATGAAGTGGAGCCGGTGCTGGGTGGTTTCAGCAACACGGGCATCGGTCTGTCCAGTTACTGGTATGCGCGCAACCGCAAGAACCGCAATTACGTGCTGAACTCCTACAACGACTGGTCGGACACATTCTCCAGCGAAGCCTCGCTGTCGTATACCGACTACGAAGTGCTGCGCGACGGCTTGCTGGGCGATCAACCGCAGGTCACCGTGCGCCTTGGCGTGGATGCACAGGGCCGACCGAACGGCAGCGGACCTTTCGTCAGTTTCGGCGAGGAGCAGTTCTCCCACTACAACGTACTCGGCGTGAAGACCTGGAAGGCGTTCTTCGCCGGAAACCTGTACCTGGGCGATCACACCTTGAAGGCGGGTTTCGACTACCAGTCGGACAAGTTCTACAACCTGTTCGGCCGCACCCAGTTCGGTTCGTATACCTTCGATGGCATCAATGCCTTCCGTAATGGCCAGTATGCCCAATACGACCTGTATCAGCCGGCACCGGGCTATACCTTGGCGGATGTGGCGGCGGAGTGGTCGCTGAAGCAGTACGGTTTCTTCCTGCAGGACACCTGGCAGGCCACCGACAACCTGTCGCTGACCTTCGGCGTGCGCTACGACCTGCCCAAGACCAGCGACAAGCCGCTGTACAACGCTGCGTTCGACACCGCCTTCGGTTTCCGCAACGACCAGACCATCGACGGCAATGGCGTGGTGCAGCCGCGCTTCTCGTTCAACTACCAGTTCAACACCGACCTGATGGCGCAGCTGCGTGGCGGCATCGGCCTGTTCCAGGGCAACACCCTGGGCGTGTGGCTGACCAACCCCTACCAGAACAACGGCCTGACGGTGTCGACGTACTCTGCACGCTCGTCGGTCAATCCGGCTTTCCCGCAGCTGTATCCCTTCACTGCCGATCCGTACAACCAGAACGTGCCGCCGCGCAGCAGCAGCCAGATGGTGGTGGATACTTTGTCCGACGACTTCAAGCAGCCCACCGTGTGGAAGGCCAGCCTGGCATTCGACAAGGAACTGCCGTTCTGGGGCCTGATCGGCTCGATCGAGTGGCAGGGTCTGAAGGTCAAGGATGGCGTGTACTACCGCAACCTGAACATCGGTGCGCCGACCGGCGTGCTGCCGGATGGTCGCTTCACCTACTACCGCAATCCGACCGGTGGCCCGCTGAACAACACGCAGCGCGCCGGTGCCAATCCGGCATTCGGCCAGGCCATCACCGTGCTGGACAACACCAGCGAGGGTGATGCCAATTACCTGACCCTGGGACTGAAGAAGCCGTTTGCCAACAACTGGTCGGCCTCGCTCAGTTACACCATGGGTCGTGCCACCGAAGTGAACCCGGCCACCTCGTCGCAGGCCAGTTCCAACTTCAGCAACAACGTGTGGATCAACCCGAACGAGGAAGTGGCCGGTGTGTCGAATTACTCGATCAAGGACCGCATCAACGCCTCGATCGTGTGGAGCAAGGCCCTGTTCGGCGACTACCAGACCAGCATCTCGGCGTTCTACGATGGTCACAGTGGCCAGCCGTACAGCTGGGTGTTCGGCAACGATGCCAATGGCGATTCCTACAGCCGCGATCTGGTCTACATCCCCAACCGCGGCGATGTGGTGTTCCAGGCCGGCACCACGGCCGCCCACATCGAGCAGTTCTACAACTTCATCGGCAGCGATCCGTATCTGGCCGCTCACCGTGGCCAGATCGCCAGTCGCAACCGCTCGGTCGCGCCTTGGGTGAATCAGGTCGACCTGTCGTTGCGCCAGGAGCTGCCGGGCTTCATGGAAGGCCACAAGGCCGAAGTGCGCCTGGACTTCTACAATGTGCTGAACATGATCGACAAGGACTGGGGCGTGGAGGAGCGCATCGGCTTCCCGTTCGTGCGCACGCTGGCCAATTACCAGGGCGTGTGCACCAGCGGTGACAGCCGTCCCGAATGCGGAGCGCCCGGTTCCGCCGGCAAGTACATCTACGGGCTGCCCACGCGCAACGGCAACTACGCGCCGGGCCAGTACGAGGTGTACGACGAGAAGGCCGTGTCGCGCTGGTCGGTGCTGGCCACCTTCCGCTACACCTTCTGATCGACCCCGATCGGGTTTCACGAAACGGCCGGAGCGATCCGGCCGTTTTCCTTTGTGCGGATGTCTGCGGTACAGTGCGCCGACCATGAAAAACGACAACTCACACTCAATTCCCGACGGCGTGCTGCTGCCGACCGTCGACACCAGCATCTATCCCCGTGGCGGCCTGGACGTGCTCTCGCGCGAAGAAGTCGCCCGCCTGCGCGATGCGTCCAGCGGCGGCATGCACGAACTGCTGCGCCGCTGCGCGCTGGCGGTGCTGACCAGCGGCAGCGCCTCGGACGATCCGCGCGCCGCACGCGAGCTGTATCCGGACTTCGACATCGAGGTGCTGCAGCAGGATCGCGGCGTGCGCATCGAACTGCGCAACGCACCGGCCATGGCCTTCGTGGACGGGCACATCATCCGCGGCGTGGCCGAGCTGCTGTTCGCGGTGGTGCGCGACATCGCCTACACCGCGATCGAGCTGGGGCCGGAATACGAAGCCGAACTGCAGACCAGCGCCGGCATCACCGATGCGGTGTTCCGGCTGCTGCGCAACGCCCGCATCCTGCATCCGGCCGAACCCAACTTGGTGGTGTGCTGGGGCGGGCATTCGATCGGCCGCGACGAATACATGTACACCAAGCAGGTGGGCTACGAACTGGGCCTGCGCGGCCTGGACATCTGCACCGGCTGCGGCCCGGGGGCGATGAAGGGACCGATGAAGGGCGCCACCATCGCCCACGCGAAGCAGCGCCGCCGCCGCACCCGCTACATCGGCATCACCGAGCCGGGCATCATCGCCGCCGAATCGCCGAATCCGATCGTCAACCACTTGGTGATCATGCCGGACATCGAGAAACGCCTGGAAGCGTTCGTGCGCATGGCGCACGGCATCATCGTGTTCCCCGGTGGCGTGGGCACGGCCGAGGAAATCCTGTACCTGCTGGGCATCCTGCTGCAGGAGGAGAACGCCGATCTGCCGTTCCCGCTGGTGCTGACCGGCCCCAGTGCATCGGCCGCCTATTTCGAGCAGATCGACCAGTTCATCCGCCTCACCCTGGGCGAGGCCGCCACGCGCCGCTACCGCATCATCGTGGGCGACTGCGCCGAAGTGGCGCGGGAAATGGCCGCCGGTGTGCGCAAGGTGCGCGAATACCGCGTGGCACAGAAGGATTCCTTCTATTTCAACTGGTCGGTGGAGATTCCGCTGCCGTTCCAGCAGCCGTTCGTTCCCACCCACGAAGCGATGGCCGCACTCGACCTGCACCACGGCCGCAAGCCGCACGAACTGGCGGCCGACCTGCGGCGGGCGTTTTCCGGTATTGTGGCCGGCAACGTGAAGGAAGACGGCATGCACCGCATCGAGCAGTTCGGTCCGTTCCGCATCAACGGCGCGCCGGACATCATGCAGGCGCTGGACGCCCTGCTGCGCGCGTTCGTGCAGCAGCGCCGCATGAAGATCGCCGGCGACTACAAGCCCTGCTACGTCATCGAGGCGCCGTCCCAGCCTGCACTGGCGACACTGGCAGCGTCACGCTGACGACGAAGCGGCCGTCGGCATGTTCTGCCGACACGTGGCCGCGGCCCTCGGTCAACCGCTCGATGCGCGCCGTCGCCGAGGGCAGACCGATGTTGTGGCCGGCATGTGTCCGTATCGCTTCGGACGGAAGCGAATTGTCGATCGCGATGTGCACCTGGCCGTCTTCCTGGCGGATCGCGATGCGCACGTCGCCGCCTGCGGGCGTAGGCTCGACGCCATGCTTGATGGCGTTTTCCACCAGAGGCTGCAGCGACAGCGCAGGCAGGGCCACCTGCGGCAGAACGGTGGGCAGGTTCCATGCCACCCGCAGCCGCTCTCCGAACCGCAGGGCCTCGATGTCCAGATAGCGTCGCACCAGTTCCAGTTCCTGCTCCAGCGGCAGGTCGTGCGCGCCTTTCAGTGCGGCACGGAACAGATCCGACAGGTCCAGCAGCACACGTTCGGCTTCATCGGGGTGTTCATGCACCAGGGCTGTGGCCGTGTTGAGCGAGTTGAATAGGAAGTGCGGTCGAACGCGCGCCTGCAGGGCCACGAATTCGGCGTGGCGCACGCGTGCCGTTTGCTGGAGCGAATACCAGTGATTCTGGAACACGAGCAGCCCGGCTGAACCCACCAGCAGGATGATGAAGGACACCTGCGCCAGCAGCCAGCTCAGCGAGCCTTGACCCGCTGCCACCACGAACCAGATGGCAGCGGTGATCACGACGGAGTTGAACAGCATCATCGCCAACGCCAACCAGGCGATCTGCAGCGGCTTCCAGCCAGCCAGCAGGTGCCGCGTTCCGTAAAGCATGACCATCGTCACGCACAGGATCCACAGCACCGCCGACGACAGCAGCACGAAGTAGCGCCAACTGGCATGCGAAACGCCAGGCGCCAGGGTCAGCACGGTCGCGAGCATCTGTCCGGACAGCAGTACGATCAGGATGGCGCGGGCGCGCCACAGTGCGTCCAGCGGGGCATTGGCGGTCGTTGGCAGCGGCTTGGTCATGGCTCCTTCGGCGTCGAAGACTGTGGCGCAACTGCGTTCGCGGCAGCAATCCGGCCGCCTGTCGGTCTGCGCTTGAGCATGCCTGCCGACCGCTCCTATCCTGACAAGGAAATCAAAAGCAGACAACCGCATGCGCAAGACTCGAGGGTTCACGCTTGTCGAGCTGATGGTGACAGTGCTGGTCCTGGCCATTGCCGTGGGCCTGGCCTGGCCCAGCTACCAAAACGTGATCCGATCCAACCGCATCACCAGCACCAACAACGAGTTCATCACGTTGATTTCGTATGCCCGAACCGAATCGATACGCAACAGCCGCGGCTCCGGCCTGTGCCTGTCGCAGGATGGTACCCAGTGCGATGGCGGGTTCGCTGATGGCTGGATCGTGTGGCCCGACCTGAATGCCAACCGCACCAAGGATGCTGACGAACAGGCATTGCGGGTGCTGCAAGCCAATCCGGCAATGGTGTTCGAGCCGGTCAGCGCCAGCAGCCCGGGCAGCCTGGTCTTCGATCCGCGTGGCCGGATCAGTGACAACACACCCCGCATCTACGCGCTGCGGCCCACGGATTGCAAGTCCGCTACGTCGTACCAGCGCACCATCACCATTCTCGCCAGCGGACAGACACGCGTGGAAAGGAGCCAATGCCCATGATCATCCGTTCCTCTCCGAAATCGCGATCCCGCGGCTTCTCCATGATCGAAGTGCTGATCGCCCTGGTGATCCTGGCGGTCGGGTTGCTGGGGGTGGCGCTTCTGCAGACGCTCAGCCTGCGCTATTCGCAGTCGGCAAACTACCGCACCAAGGCGGTCAATCTGGCTTACGACTGGCTGGATCAGGCGCGTGCCAACCGTGCCCAGTTCGACAGGTACGCCTCCGTTTCGGCCGCGGATTTCTCCAGCGTTCCGCTGTCCGGCTGCGGCGCCCCGCCCAGCGGCTTCCTGACGCCCGACGAAAACCGCACCCGCTGGATCTGCGACGTGAAGTCCGAGTTGGGTGAGGAGGCGTTTGCCACAGTCACCTCGCCAGCCAGTCGCACGGTGCGGGTGGTGTTGAACTGGGCCGACAACAATGGCGTGGTCGGCACGGGCAACGGTACGGTGACACTGGAGTCGCAGCTATGATCGCTTTGCGGAAGCAGAAGGGCGTCACGCTGGTCGAATTGATGATCGCGCTGGTGCTCGGCGTGGTGCTGATGCTGGGCCTGCTGGAGGTGTTCGCGTCGGCCAAGCAGACCTACCGCGTGTCCGAGGCGCTGGCGCGCGTGCAGGAAAGCGGCCGCTTCGCCACCGATTTCCTGCAGCGCGACCTGCGCATGGCCGGGCACATGGGATGCCTGAACGACCAGGCCCGCGCCCTGAACAATCCCAGCACATATTCCACCGCGTTCGTGCCTGTGTCGCAGCGAATGGCAGGAGTGTTAGACGCAACCGGCAATCCGCAACTCAATTTCCACCGCCCGGTGGTCGGCTACGAGGCCAGCGGCAGCGGGCCTGCAGACACGATCACTTTCCCCGTTTCCGGTGCGTGGACAGGTGCCCCTGCCCTGGAACCGCACATCAGCACGCTCACGCCCCAGCCTGCTGCCGGAAGCGACATCATCAGCCTGCGCTATTTCTCGCCCAACGGCATTCCGGCTGACTTCAATCCCACGGCGAGCGCAAGCACCAGCACCATCACGGTCGACAAGGCAAGCTGGGATGCCAACATCGCCACGTCCGGCTACACCAATCCGGGTCTGCTGGCCTTGTCGGATTGCGTGAATGCAGTCACCTTCCAGGCCAGTTCCGTCGCCGTCAGCGGTACCAAGGTGGTCATCACCGTCGAGTCCTCCGGGCTGAATGCATCCAATCTGACGGCCGATGCATTCACGGCAGGGCAGACGATGCTGTATCGCGCCGATTCCTCGGTGTGGTACGTGGCCTTGAACGATGCTGCGCAACCGGGTCTGTCACTGTACCGCGCCCGATATACCGCCGCTCCGGGCGCTGCGTCGGTCGAACTGCTTGGCGGCGCACCGGAGGAAATGGTGGCTGGCGTCGACAGCATCCAGGCCATGTACGGTGTGGATTCCGAAACCAATACCGCGATCGCGCCGACCGGCTACATGGCGACGCAGTCCGTGGCCTCGGCAGCCACCGTGTGGCCACGCGTGGGATTGATTCGCCTGGGTGTGCTGGTGCGCAGTGCCGAGACCACGCCGGTGCAACCCGACGACGACAGCCTGCGCGTGATCGGCACCCGCTTCGAGATACCGGACACCGACCAGCGCCTGCGGTCTACCTACGAAACGACGATTGCGATGCGCAATCGCCTGTTCGGCAACTGAGGAGTCACGTCATGAAAGTGTCATGCAGGGCAAGCATCGCGGCGCGCAGGCAACAAGGCGGCGCTGTGCTGTATGTCGCGTTGATCGTGCTGCTGCTGCTGGCCATGATCGGCATCATCGGCATGCAGGTCACCGGCATGCAGGAGCGCATGTCGGCCGATTACCGCGGCATGAACGTGGCGTTCCAGAATGCCGAATCGCGCATCCGCTCAAGCGAAACCGACATCAACCAGTCGCTGTGGGATGGAGGCCTGTTCCGCGCCGACGACGAACTGTGCACGCCGGGGTTCGATCCGCAGACCTGGGCGCTGCAGACCAGCGCTACCGTCGACGAGGCTACCCATACGCGTCGCATCGATCGCTGCTTCTCGGGGTCCAGCATCAAGCAGGACGGTCCGGAAAACAGTCCGCGAAACTCCACCAACAACATCTACCAGATCACATCGAAAGCCGGCGATCAGGCGACGGAAGCCGAATCGGTGGCCGTGATCGACACGGTTTTCATTCCTTGAATTTGAGTCGATCGAGGATCGCACTATGAGCATCTACAAGACGTTGCGCATGTCGGCACTGCTGGCGCTGACGGTCTTCGCCGCGACGCGCAGCATGGGCATCACCATTGCTGCGGTCAACGACTACGACATTGCCCAGACGCCGTTGTTCGTCCAGAACGCGAACGAAGAACCGTTGATGATGCTGGTGATGTCGCGCGACGAGCAGCTGTTCAACAAGGCCTATCCGGACTACAGCGATCTGGATGGCGACGGGTTGCTGGATACCACCTATAACGACAAGTTCGACTATTCGGGGTATTTCGATTCCAATCTGTGCTACCGCTACCAGAACGACCAGTTCGCTGCGGAAAGACCAGCGACAGGAGCGAACCGCCATTACTGCAATGGCAACCGATGGAGCGGCAATTTCATGAACTGGGTAGCGATGTCGCGCCTGGACATCGTGCGCAGCGTGTTGTACGGCGGCAAGCGCATCACCGATACCCCCGATAAAACGGTGATCGAACGCGCCGAAGTGCCCAACGATCTGCACGCCTGGACCAAGGTCTATGCAGGCGGCGACATCAACCTGCTGACGCCGCTGGGCAGGGGCGCGAAGTCGTTCTGCAATGCGACCGTCGCCGCTGGCGGTGCGCCGCTGCTGCGCGTGGCCGATGGCAGCTTTCCCGAGTGGTCGGCCACCTCGTTGCGCCAGTGCGGAACGGATTGGAATTCTGATACCCCGCGAAGGGCGGTCGACTACATCGTTCGTGTGGATGCCTGTGCACGCCCTGCCGGAGACGCACTCAACGAGTCCTTCTGCCGAACCTACGGCGGAGGCACGAACGCGAGAACCAAGCCGGCTGGCCTGCTGCAGCTATACGCCGAGGACAACCGGCTGCGCTTCGGCCTGATTGCCGGAACCGACAGCAGGCCGCGCAGTGGCGGCATGCTTCGCCGCAACATCGGAAAGCTGGCCAACAACGTCCCCGGGCAGACCTGTCGTTCCGGCGATGAATTCAACACCGACACCGGCGAGTTCTGCGCACCGTCTGCCGAGACCGGTTCGATCATCAGGACCATCGACAATTTCCGCATCGCGCAGAACTGGAACTTCAACGATAGATGGAGAGACTGCGATCAATACAGCATTCTTAATCGCATGAGCGATGATGCGAACGGCATCCGCAGAAGACTGAACAATCCAGGCGCAGCAGGAAACGGCGTCACACTGTATCCATGTTCGGCATGGGGCAACCCGATCACGGAGATGTATGCCGAAGCACTGCGCTACATCACCGACGGCAGTGCCAACACCAGCTACATCGGCGAGTCCGGTGCCATCGCCTGGCTCGATCCGTACAACAAGCGGGAAGGCGGCAGCAGCTTCTGTGCGCAGTGCAGCGTATTGATGCTGTCCTCGGGCTCGAACTCGTTCGATACCGACGAGCTGGGTACGTTGCCGACTGTCATCGGCAATGCGGCCACGGCCACCGATGCGGTGGGCGCCGCCGAGAATTTCGTCGGCAGCTACGTGCTCGGCCGCGTCGTGGCCACCCAGAACGATTTGAACGTGGGCAACCTCGTGAACACGCATACCGATCTGTGCGAAGCACGCAATGCCAGCGGTCAGCTGTCGCGCGTCCGCGGCGTTTGCCCGGACAGCCCTTCGGTGGAGGGCGGTTACCTGGTGGCAGGTCTGGCGCATCGTGCCTACACGCAGAGCGTGCGCACGGGTCTGCACGGCCAGCAGGCGTCCGACAAGGTGAATGTCCGCACCTATGCCGTTTCGCTCGCGGAAAGCCTGCCGACCTTCGATGTCAAGGTCGGTACCGATACGATCGGCCTGACCCCGCTGTGCCAGGCCAACAACAGCGGTGTCGCCACCGCCGCGACCGGAGGCTGGCGCAGCTGCTCGCTGGGCTCGGTGAGCATCGGCGAGAAAGTGTCCGTCAACAATGTCACCTACGGCATGCCGCTGCGTGCCGACGGCAGCGCAGGCAGCTTCAGTCTGGTCTGGGAAGACTCGCTGTGGGGCAACGACCACGACAACGACGTCGTGTCGATGCTCAGCTACTGCGTGGGCGACGCGTGCTCGAGCACCAACATCTGCCGCGGCGCGCCGAATTCCGGCAGTTGCACGGGCGGCGGTCCGAACGTGATGGCAAACGAAGTGTTGGTGCGCATCGAGAACCTGTCGGCCTATGCCGGCAATGCCATGCTGACCGGTTTCCAGGTGTCGGGAAGCAACAACGATGGCAACCATCGCGTGTCGTTGCGTCCCGGCAACCGCAACGGGTCCAAGCTGACGGATCCGAATGGTGGCGATCTGGCGTATTGGGCTGCCCCGCAGGTGCTCAAATTCAGGGCTTCCGGTGGCGCTGCCAAGCGCCTGAACACGCCGCTGTGGTATGCCGCGAAGTACAGCAACTTCGATGATGCCAACAACAACAATCTTCCGGATGCCGGGGAATGGGACAGGGATGGCAATGGCGATCCCGACAACTTCTTCTTCGCGCGCGATCCTGCGAAGCTGCGGGTCGCCCTGAACGCGATTCTCTCGGACGCGGCAGCGCAAGGCACCAACAATTCCGGCGGCGCCACCTCCGGTGCACGCCTGTCGACCGACACGTACACGCTGGAGACATCCTTCACCTTTAACGATGCGCAGCGAACCGACTGGTTCGGCGTGGTGCGTGCTCTGCGCGTTGATCCGGATACGGGACTGGCAACGAGCGAACTTTGGAACGCCGAATCGAAACTGCCTGCGTTCGGCGCACGCAGAATCTTCGCCACCCTGACCCCGACGCTGCTGAACCCAGCGGGGATGGTGTCCCAGGCAAGCGTTTCGAATCCCTTCCTGGCATCCAATGTCACGTTGGCGTCGCTGGGCCTGACTGGCGGAGAACCCTGGCTGGGCAGCAACACCCTCACGAATGTCGTCGATTACCTGCGCGGCCAGCCGAACACGACGTTGCGTACGCGTAGCGCACTGCTCGGCGACATCGTCAACTCCACGCCCGTGATCGTGTCCAGGAAAGACGACTACGGCTACAGCCTGTGGAGTGCGAGTCTGCAGACATCGATGCAGTCGTACGGGAATGGCTACACCACCTTCCAGACTGCCCGCAGCAACAATGCTTCGCTCAATCCGATGGTCTATGTCGGCATGAACGACGGCATGCTGCATGGCTTCGATTCCAGCGCATCGGCGACGGCAGGCGGCAGGGAGCGGTTCGCGTACATCCCCTCGGCATCGCTGCAGATGATGGGCGAACTCGCCAACCCGCTGTACTCCCACCATTACTACATGGATGGCGCCATCAGCGTGTCCGATGTGGCGTTTGGCCCGACCAACTGGCGCTCGGTGCTGGTCGCGAGCATGGGGGCAGGCGGGCGCTCGGTGTCCGCGCTGGACATCACCAATCCGACGGCATTCGACGAGGACAACGTGCTCTGGGAGCTGAATGCACAGTCGGATGCAGACATCGGGTACGTGATGGGCAAACCGCTGATCGTGCCGATCATGGCCGGCTCCGCGGCCAATCCGGCTCCACGCTGGGTGGCACTGTTCGGCAACGGCCCCAACTCGCATTCCGGCGCGCCCATCCTGTTCGTGGTCGATATCCAGACCGGACGAGTGCTGAAGAAACTGCGGCCTGCCAACACGCCATCGCGGCAGTACGACAGCAGGAACGGCTTGATGTCGATCGCGCCGGTCGACCTGATCGGAACCGACAAGCTGGTCGACGTGGTGTACGGCGCGGATCTGCAAGGCAACGTGTGGAAGTACGATCTGTCGTCGAGAGCCGTGGCCGACTGGAAGATCGGGTTGGGTGGCGAACCGCTGTTCACTGCCATGGACAGTAGTACCAATCCCGCTCCCCAGCCGATCACCGGCGAGCTGGACGTGACCCGCTCCGGTGGCGTGGGCGTGCGGATCACGTTCGGAACGGGCAAGTATTTCGAGACGAAAGACAACATCATCGATTCGAACACGCAAATCCAGAGCCTGTACGCGATCACGGACAAGTGCGGCGCCAATCTGGCATGCACGGCCGTCATCGCGGGTCGAAGCGCCTTGAGCGCACTGTCGATTACGGAATCCGGCGGCATCCGCGGGGTCGCCGGTGGCGATCACACCAAGGCATCGACCGGATGGGTGATCGACATGACCCATAATGACGCCAAAGGCAACACAGTGCGCGGCGAACGTTTCATCGGCACGCCGCGTCTGCAGAACGGCAAGGTATTCATGACCACCTTCCAGCCCGAAGGAAAATCGTGCGAAGCCGGCGGCGACAACTGGTTGTACGCACTGAATCTGATGACCGGTGGCGGCGGCCTGGGTGGCGTAAGTACCAAGCCGGATGGCACCGACCAGGTCTGCACCGGCAACAACTGCACAGGCGTGTCGCTGAATCCGGACAATGTGTCGGCGCCGGTCAAGGAACCGAACATCCTGATACCGCAGAAGCCGCCCGGCATCATCTGCCCGGCCGGTGATCCGGATTGCGCCGAAAGTCAGGCCGATTTGATGAACCAACTCAGCAAGGTCAAGTGCAGTCTGATCGTGTCGACTCCGGGTGCGCCGAACCTGTACCTGCCGCGCCCGTGCGGTCGTCAATCCTGGAGGCAGCTGCAATGATCCGCGCACCCAGCCGGGCGTCCGGCTTCACCCTGATCGAGTTGATGATCGTGGTGGCATTGATCGCCGTGCTTGCAGGCATTGCCTACCCGTCGTACCAGGAGTTCGTGCGCAAGGGCAGGCGGGGCGATGCCAAGAGCGAGCTGGTCAATCAGGCTCAGGAACTGGAGCGTTTTCGTTCCGTCAACAACAACAGCTTTGCCGGGGCCACCTTGTCGGCGACCCAGTCGCCGAGGCAGGGCAATGCGTTCTACAACCTGGCGTTGTCCAATGTGACCTCGAACTCGTTTCTGATCACGGCCACACCCGTTGCCGGCGGTTCCCAGGCGCAGGACAAATGCGGCGTGCTGACGATCAACCAGGCCGGCAGGAAAACCCATTCCATCGGCGGTGACGCCGACTGCGGCTTCGGTGTCGTCGGGCCTTAGGCACCGACGACGGGCAACGGCAGCTGGCAAGCCGGCGAAGCGATCCATGGCGATCGCTTCGCCGCATTCGGCTCGGGTGGGGGGATCATCGTGGTGCAGTCTTGCAGCGTGCTGCGGCCGCTGCTGTGGGCACGACCGTTCTCCACAGGGCGGCATTGCCCATGGCAATGCCCGACGCGTTTCCTCGGCCATCGCGATTGCAGAACGTGAACGTGACGTTCGATCCGGCTGCATCGCCACGCCGGGTGAACGTGACGACCGGGCGACCGATCGAGCTGATGATTCTCACCTGCCCGGACATCCGTCTCGAGCCGACGATGCGCTCGTCCGCACTGCGCATGCGGTCTGCGTTCCTGTCTTGGAAACTGATCCAGCCATGGCTCCATTCGCTGCCATGGGCGGAGCAGGTGTCCTGGTCGGTGCTGGGACAGACGACCAGGCGCTGACCGACGAGCGCGGCATGCGTTCCGGCGCGCATCAGGGTGTCGATCATGGCGGTCCTGGCGCTGGCCTGACGCACGCGCGAGGCCACATGGCGAGAGCCGCCGATGCCGATTGCCGCGAGCAAGGACAGGATCAGTGTGGCGACGACGAGATCGACGAGTGCGAATCCGCTTGCTGCGGTCCGGTTTCTGCTGGGCATGGCATGGACTCCTTCCGGGAGCGCTATGGTGCTGGAACGGGCATGCCGCATCCATCGGCCATCTTCATGGAACACGCTGGGAATTGTCCGATTCCGGGCTGGGATTGCAGCGGATCGATCGACTCCACCGAGATCGCGCCGTGACCGCGAACGGGATGAATGCGGAACCAGCCTTGAGACGGCTGCAGGATGCCCGCATCATGCAGCCATGGATGCCACCTGTTCCCATCCCGAACACCATGTGCACGACGCCGTGCAGTTCATCGCCGCGGTGGAGCGTGCCTGCGCGGAACGCGGGCTTCGGCTCACGCCGATCCGGGCCGGCATGCTGCGGTTGATCGCCGAGGCCGGGCAGCCGGTCAAGGCGTACGACCTGCTGGCCAAGGTCAGCCAGGGCGAGGGGGCGGGTGCGGCGGCACCGCCCACGGTGTACCGGGCGCTGGATTTTCTGCTGGCCAATGGCTTCATCCACAAGCTGCAGTCGGTGAACGCATTCGTGGCCTGTCACCATCCGGATGCGGCGCGGCACACGCCACCGTTCCTGATCTGCGTGCGCTGCCACTCGGCAGTGGAGCTGGAGGACGAACAGGTGGTGGAACTTCTGGATGCGCAGGCGCGTGCGCTGGGTTTCAGCCCGCAGACGCAGTCGCTGGAAGTGCACGGCGTGTGTGCGCGTTGCGTGGAGGCGCGGCGGTGACGCTCAACCTGGATTCGATCCGCCGGTCCTGTACGGCATCGTCATGCAGGCGGGTCGAACGACCGTGTTGATGTTTCCCCGACCCACGCGCGCGACCTGGGCCCTGTTGGCCGCCAACGGCCTCGGTTTCCTGCTGCAGATGGTGGCGCCGCAGCTGGCGGTGTCCCTGATGCTGTGGCCACTGGACGTGGGCAGCCACGAACCGGGCTTACCGCGGCCGGATTTCATGCCGTGGCAGCTGCTTACCTCGGCGTTCCTGCATGCCGATGCCGGGCATCTGCTGTTCAACATGCTGGCGCTGTGGATGTTCGGGGCCATGCCGCAGCAGGTGTGGAACGAAAAGCGCTTTCTCACCTACTACGTTGTCTGCGTGCTGGCGGCCAGCCTGTGCCAGTTGCTGGTGGCGTCGGTGGTGGTGGCGCAGGGTGGGCCGGCGGTGCCCACGCTGGGCGCGTCGGGCGGCGTGTACGGACTGGTGCTGGCATTCGGCATGCTGTTTCCCGCGCAGCGCATGCTGCTGTTTCCGATTCCGGTGCCGCTGACCGCGCGCACGGTGGCGATCCTGTTCGCGGCGATGTCGCTGCTGTTCGGCATGCTGGGTTCCCGCGATGGGGTGGCGCATTTCGCGCACTTGGGCGGGATGCTGGGCGGCTGGTTGCTGATCCGCCACTGGCGGCGGCGCGGCGGCGGGCCGCCGCGCGGTGGCACACGGGCGCGCACGCCGGCACCGCGTCATCTCAAGGTGGTGAAGTAGCCGCAGGCAACGTGCCGGCGGCTAGAACTCCGGTTGCAGACGCACCTCGCGCATCTGCTTGCGGATGTCGCGCCAGAACAGCGACGGCGCTACCCACGTGTACACGCAGAAGCCCAGCCACAGCACGGTGATCAGGGTCATCAGGCCATCGTGGCCGGTGTCTTCCAGCCACAAGCTGGCGAGGCGGTACAGCAGGTACAGGCCGATCAGGATGATCACGGCACGGGTGCGCGAGCCGGATGCCACCAGCGACTGGAACCGCCACCATAACCCCAGCAGCCAGCTGCGGCGCGCCTGTACGGCCGACAGCAGGGCCAGCGCGGATTCGCTCATCGGGGCGATGTTCAGGGCCCACAGTGCGTGCTGATGGGCGGCATCGGTATGGGCATCGGCCAGTTCGCAATGGCCCAGCACGCAAAGCGCATCCACGTCTTCCGGGTCCAGCTCCAGTGCCTGGCGGGCGAGGTCGGTGGCGGCACGGTGGTCGCCTCGGGCCAAGGCCAGTTCGGCATTCAGGGCCAGCACGGCCGGGTCGCCGGGGGCCAGCTGCAGCGCCTGTTCGGCGTGGCGACGGGCCTCGGCATCGCGCTGCCACAGGCTGTACAGGCGCGCCAGCTGCGCGGGGATGTCGGCCGATTCCGGATCCAGTTCGCGTGCGGTCTGCAGATGGGTCTCGGCATCGTCGAAACGCCGTTGTGCCATTGCCACGCCGGCGGCGGCCTGGTGGGCGAAGGGCGAGTCCGGATCAAGGGCAATGGCATGGCCGGCCTCCAGCTGCGCCGCGTGCAGGCGCTTGCGGCGCAGCAGGCACAGTGCGAGCAGGCCATGGGCGGGGCCGTGGTCGGGATCCTCGCCCAGTAGCTCCACCAGCCGCTGCATCGCCGCGTCGGTCTGGCCATGCGCGTAGTGGCGCAGGGCGAGGCGGAACAGGCGGTCGTGCTGCGCGGTCATCGCAACACCTGCAGCAAAAGCGGATGCAGCGCGCTGGAGCTCCACAGCGCCGGCAGCAGCAGCGTCATCAACACCAGCGGGATCATGCCGTTGCGCGACTGTCCGCCGTAGTGTTCCCACAGTTCGTGGCAGGGGGTTTGGCCCTGATACAGCCGGTACGCCACCACCAGTTTCACCACCACCGGCAACAGCGCGGCGTAGCGCACGCTGCGCTCGTCAAGCACACCCTGTTGCAGCAGATAACCAAGGCCCAGCCACAGCAGCAGGGCCAGCAGCAGGCTGATGCCGGCCCAGAGCCATTCCCGGTGCCGCTCCGGATTACCCATGGCGATGCCATTGAACACGAACCAGGCCAGGCCGATGGCATTGCCGGCCAGCATCACCGCCAGCAGCGGCCACATCGGGTCCACCACCTGGCGCGACCAGGCCGACGGCAGCGGCTCGTCGGGAATGCGATAGGTGGATGCGGCCATCAGTCGCGGCCGTGCTGTTGCAGGAAGGCCAGCACCTCGTCGTACTGGCCAGCCTGATTGGCGTAGCGGGCGTGGTTGCGCGCCGTGGTCAGCCATTCCAGCGTGGTCGGGCGGGTGTCGCGCAGGGCGGCCTGCAGATGCGCCATGGCCAGCGGCACTTCGCGGCCGTCGTGGATGGACTGCTCGATGGCCTCGTCCACCGCCGACTCCACCAGATGGCGCAGGTCGGCGCCCGAGAAGCCACTGGTGCGGCGCGCCAGCTGGGCGGTGTCGATGTCGTTTGCCTGCGGGCGGCCCTGCAGCTGCAGCTGCAGGATGCCGCGCCGCGCGCGCTCGTCCGGCGGCGGCACGAACAGCACGCGATCGAAACGCCCCGGTCGCCGGAAGGCGCTGTCCACCGCCCACGGCACGTTGGTGGCACCCAGGATCAGCACGCCCTGGTTGGCCTGGGCGAAGCCGTCCAGTTCGGTCAGGAACTGGCTGACCAGCTTGGCCGAGGTGGCTTCGCGCGCGGCCTGGCGCTTACCGCCCAGTGCCTCGATTTCGTCGAAGAACAGCACCGCCGGCGCGGTGCGCCGGGCCTGCTCGAAAATGGCGTGCAGCTTGCGCTCTGATTCGCCAATGTACATGTCCAGCACGTCGGTGATGGCCACGTTGTAGAAACGCGCGCCGCATTCGCCGGCGGTGGCGCGGGCCAGCAACGTCTTGCCGCAGCCGGGCGGGCCGTACAGCAGGATGCCACCGCCGGGACGCCGCTTGAAGCGCTCGAACAGCGACGGCTTCAAGAATGGGGTGATGATGCGGCGGCGGATCTGCTGTTTCACCGCATCCAGCCCGCCCACCTCGGCGAAGGTGACGCGCTCGCCGGCCGGGGCGATGGCGCGCAGGATGTCGTCGGCATCGGTGTCGTCGTTGGCGATGCTGGCTACGCGGCTGCGCGGTTGGCCGATGGAAACCACCTTTCCGCTCAACTCGGCGGCGAAAGCGCCATCCTCCAGAGCCGGATTGGCGGCGATGGCCTGCTGATAAAGCTGCCGCGCGCGGTCGCGGTTGCCGTCGCGCAGGGCCTGGCGGGCCTGTTCCAGGTGCAACGATGCGGCTTCGGCCGGTGCAAGCCGCGTTGCGGTTTCGGCATCGCCGGCCGCCAGCAACATGCGTGCGGCGGCGTGGCGGCGCTTCTCATCCAGATGCTGCTCGCCAGGCAGCGCCAGCAACTGGCGCACAGCGTCGGCATCCCCGGCAGACAGGGCGGCATCCCAGGCCAGGCCGCGCAGCGCGGCGTTGTCGGGGCTGGCCTGCAGCGCCTGGATCAACGCCTGCACGGACGGTGCGGACATGCCGGTGCGCAGTCAGCGTGCCGGTGCGGCAGGCGCAGCCGGAGCAGCAGGCAGCACCGGCGCCGCAGACCACAGCAGCACGCGGCTGGCGGCCGGGGTCTGCATCGGGCTGTCCGGCTTGCAGCCGTAGGCGGTGGCGAACTGCGGCAGATTGCGCAGCGGGCCGTTGGTGCGCCACAGCCCCGGCGCGTGCAGGCTGGTGGCGGCCTGATAGGTAGCCACGTCGGTGCTGGACTGCTGCGGCCACAACCGCGACCAGGCGTTGAAGAACGGCTGCGTAGCGGCCGGCGCCAGGCCGGGCTGGGCGGTGTTCAATGCGTCCCAGGCCAGTTCCAGGCCGGCCAGATCGGCCAGATTCTCGTCGCGCGTCAGCTGGCCGTTGACGTTGCCGGTGATACCGGGATACGGGTAGCCGTTGTACTGCGCCGACAGCTGATTGGCGCGGCTGGACCAGGCGGCGATGTCGGTGGTGCTCCACCACGGACGCAATGCACCTGCGGCATCCACCATGCGGCCCTTGTCGTCGAAGCCGTGCGACAGTTCGTGGCCCACCAGCGCACCGAAGCTGCCGTAATGGCCCATGCCTTCGACGCCGAGATCCAGCACCGGTGCCTGCAGCACGGCGGCGGTGACGATCAGGCGGTTGTGGGCCAGATCGTAGGCCAGCGCCGGCTGCTGTGGCAGCACGTTCCAGCGGCGTGCCGCATTGGCTGCACCGATGCGGCGCATTTCCTGCTGGTGCCGCCAGGTGGAGGCGATCAGCATGTTGCTGCCGAAGCTGCCGCGGCCCATCGGCTGGATGCTGTAGTCCAGGTCGTAGCGCGGTGCGGCGATTTCGATGCTGAGCTTGGCCAGTTTGGCCTGGGCTTCGGCCTTGGTGTCCGGGCCCATCCAGCTGGCATTGGCGATGCCGCGGCCCAGGGCATCACGCACCTGCGTGGCGATCAGTTCGGCGCGCTGGCGGGTGGTGTCCGGCAGGTAGCGGCCGATGTACTCGCGGCCCAGCATCGGTCCGGCAGCCAGATTGATGGCATCCAGCACCTGCTGTTGCCGCGGCAGCGGCTGGATTTCGCCGCGCAACACGCGTCCACGGAACTCGAAGTCGGCATCGCGCCAGGCACGCGACAGATACGGCGCCATCGCCGCGCCCACGTGGTAGCGCAGGTAGGCCTTCCACTGGTCGGGTTTCAACGTGTCCAGCAGCGTGTTGAGCTGCGCGAACAGCTGCGGATTGGCCAGCGACACGGTTTCGCTGTTCACGCCCTGCGCGGCCAGGAACTGGATCAACTGCAGTTTGCGGAATTGCTTGTCCTTGCCCAGCGCGGCCACTGCTACCGGCGCGTAGGTGTTGCTGGGCAGACGCAGGTCGGCCAGCGGCCGCGACGCCTGCGCGATGCGGGTTTCGATATCGAACACCGCTGCGGCGGAGGCATCCAGCTGTTCGGGGGGCGTGCCGGCCAGGGTGAGAATCTGCTTGATGTAGGCGTGGTAGCGGCTGACGATCGCGCGGGTCTGCGCATCGGTGCGGGTGTACCAGGCCGGGTCGGGCAGGCCCAGACCGCCCTGGGTGAAGTAACCCATGTGCCGGTTCAGGTCGTTCACGTCGATGTCGGCGGTGAAATTGAACAGCACCGGAATGCCGACCTGGTGCAGCGCGGCCACGGCTGCGGGAATGTCGCGGTCGCGGCGGATCGCGTCGATGCGCGACAGCAGCGGCGCGATGGGCGCGGCGCCGTCGCGCTCCACCGCCGCTTCATCCAGACCGCTGGCCCAGAAGTCGCCGAGCAGCTTGGGAACGCCCATCTGCGCCGACTGCGAGAAGTCGTTCAGCAGTTCCACCTGCTGGTGCACGGCGCGCTGCTGCAGTTCCAGCATCGCGGTGCGGGTGCTGCCGGGCTGGGTCATGACATTGGCATCCAGCCACGGCTTGTTGACGAAGGTGTAGAAGTCGGTGCAGGCAGTCAGCGCGGGCTCGGCCGGCGGTTTTTTCGCGGCGCTGCGACGCTGGGCATAGGCATCGCCGTGGGCCAGGGCGACGGTCAGGCACAGACCAAGGGCGACGGTGAGCGGGCGCAGTGCAGGCATGGCGGGTTCCGTTGGAAAAATCCGCGGAAGTCTAGCAAGTGCACGTATCCGCGGCCTGAAGCGCGTTCACGCAGAGAAGGACTGCAGGGACCCAAACGACAACGGCCATGGCGAGCGGCATGGCCGTTGCGCAAGGCTGCGCGAGGACAAGCCGCTTACCAGATCAGGATCTGCTGGCCGGGTCCGCGCACCATGGCATCGCCGGGCTTGCACTGGAAGGCGGTGGCGAAAGCCGGCATGTTGCTGGGAGCGCCGATCGCGCGGAAATTGGCCGGCGCGTGCGGATCGGTGGTCAGGCGCAACTTCAGTTCGTCGGGGGTGAAGTTGCGGCGCCACACCGTGGCCCAGTTGGCGAAGAAGCGCTGGTCGCGACTCATGCCGTCCACCATCGGGTCGGGCGTGTCGCCGGCGGCATGCCGCATGGCATCGTAGGCCACCGCCAGGCCGCCCAGGTCGGCGATGTTCTCGCCCAGGGTCAGCTTGCCGTTCACGCTCTGTCCGGGTGCGGCTTCGTACGCGTTGAACTGCGCCACCAGCTGGTCGGTGAGTGCCTGGAAGCCCTTGCTGTCGGCCTCGGTCCACCAGTTTTCCATGTTGCCGGCCGGGCCGAAGCGGCTACCCTGATCGTCGTAGCCGTGGATCATCTCGTGGCCGATCACCGCGCCGATGCCGCCGTAGTTCAGCGCATCGTCGGCATTCGGGTCGAAGAACGGAGGCTGCAGGATGGCGGCCGGGAACACGATCTCGTTCTGCAGCGGGTTGTAGTAGGCGTTCACCATCTGCGGCGGCATCGCCCATTCGCTCTTGTCCACCGGCTTGCCGATCTTGGCCAGGCTGAAGCGGTAGTTGAAGGCCTGCGCGGCCTGCACGTTGGCCAGGTAGCTGTCGCGGCCGGTGTGCAGGCCGTTCCAGTCGCGCCACTTGTCCGGATAGCCGATCTTGGGCGTGAACGCGGCCCACTTCTCCATGGCCTTGGCCTTGGTGGCATCGCCCATCCAGCTCAGTCCCTGCAAACGCACCTTCAGCGCATCGCTCAGGTTGCGGACCAGTTTTTCCATCTGCACCTTGCTGTCGGCCGGGAAGGCGACCTGCACGTACAGCTGGCCCATGGCCTCGCCGGCCTGGCCTTCGATGGTGTCCAGCACCCGCTTGCCGCGTTCCTTCATCTCCTTCTGCCCGCGCAGGGTCTTGCTGTAGAAATTGAAGTGCTCCTGCGCGAAGGCGTCGGCCAGATAGGGCGAGGCGCTGTCCACGGCGTGGAAACGCAGATAGCTTTGCCACTGCGCCGCCGGCACGTCGGCCAGCATGCGGCTGACTTCGGCATGGAAATCGGGCATCGCCAGCGAAAAGCGCTGCGGCGCCGCCATCTGCTGCGATTCGAAGAAGCGGGTCCAGGAGAAATTGGGCGTCAGCCTGTCGGCCTCGGCCAGGGTGACCGGGTTGTAGTACAGCGCCACGTCGCGCGAGAGCTGTTCCTGCGATTTCGAGGCCCTGGCCAGGCGGGTTTCGAAGGCCACCACGTCCTTGCCCTGTGCGGCTGCGGCATCGGCGGCAATGCCCGACAGTTCCAGCACCTTCGCCACGTGCTGCCGGTACGCTGCCAGCTTGTCGGCGTGCTTGGCATCGGTGTAGTAGGTGGTATCGGGCAGCCCCAGGCCGCCCTGCATGGCGTAGGCCATGTTCATGTCCGACTGCTTGAAGTCGGCTTCGGCACCGAATCCGAACAGCGGATTCTGGCCCTTGGCAGCCGTCGTGCGCAGGTAATCGGCGATCTGCGCGCTGTCCTGCAGGCCGGCAATGGCATCCAGCTGCGGCTGCAGCGGCGCGATGCCCTGCGCGTTGATGGCGGCCGCATCCATGCCGGTGGCCCACAGGTCGCCCACGATCTTGTCCACGCCGCCGGCATCGGCACGCGCGGCGGCCTGCTCGGCCAGTTGACGCTGGATGGCGGTGGAACGCTCGTCCAGCATTTCGAAGGCACCCCAGCTGGTGCGGTCGCCGGGGATGGCGTTGGCTGCCAGCCAGGTGCCGTTGACGTGATCGGCGAAGCCCGAACAGGCCGCCTTGGAGGCATCCACATCACTGGCCAGGAAGCGGTTCACGCCGGGCAGCTTGTTCTCGTCCAGCGTATAGGCTGCGGCAGCAGCAGGCGTGGCCGTCTTTGCAGGGCTGGCGGCAGCCGGCTTGTCGGCTGACGACTGGCAGGCGGCGAGCGACGCGGTGATGGCAACGGACAACAGCAGCAGGGATGGCTTGGACATGGCGGATTCCGGATGGCACGGGTGGCCGAAGAAGGGCGGTCGCCACTGTACCGCGCCGGACCGGATCGGCAGGGTGCTGAAGGTCATGCACCGCTGGAAATGCGGTGCGAATGGGCAGGTGCTGCGGTAGGCTGATGCATTGGCACGGGGAGCACGGCATGCAGGTCACATTCCACGGCGCGGCGGGCGAGGTGACCGGATCGCTGCATCTGGTCGAGGCGGCGGGCAAGCGCATCCTGCTGGACTGCGGCCTGATCCAGGGCAGTCCGGAGGCCGAAGCGCGCAACCGCGAGCCGTTCCCGTTCAATCCGGCCAGCCTGGATGCGGTGATCATCAGCCATGCCCACATCGACCACATCGGCCGCTTGCCGCTGCTGGTGGCGCACGGCTTCCGCGGGCCGGTGTTCGCCCAGCAAGCCACTGCCGAACTGATGTCGATCATGCTGCTGGACGCCGCATCGCTGCAGGAAAACGAGGCCGAACGCGCCAACCGCCACCGCCGCCGCAGTGAACCGGAGGTGCTGCCGTTGTACACGCGCGAGGCCGTGCATGGCGCTCTGGAACAGCTGCACGTGCTGCCCTACGACACGCCCAGCGAACTGCTGCCGGGTGTCCGGGTGACCCTGCGCGATGCCGGGCACATCCTGGGCTCGTGCATCGTGGAGCTGCGGGCCGATGATCGCAAGCTGGTGTTTTCCGGCGACCTGGGACCGGCCGGCACGCCGATCCTGCGCGATGCCACGCCGATCGCCGAAGCCGATCTGCTGTTGATGGAATCCACCTATGGCGACCGCAACCACCGCGACCGCGCCGACACCATCCACCAACTGGGCGAGATCCTGGAGCAGGCCTGGCGCGACCGCGGCAACGTGCTGATCCCGGCCTTCGCTGTCGGCCGTTCGCAGGAGCTGCTGTACTGGTTCGCGCGCCACTGGGACGACTGGAACCTGCAGCGCTGGCAGATCTTCCTGGACAGCACGATGGCTGGCAAGGTGGTGCAGGTGTACGACCGCCACCACGCCCTGTTCGATGCCGATGCCCGCGAGGTGTGGCGCGGCACGCCCAATCCCTTCCGCCTGCCCAACCTGCACATCACCGAGTCGGTGGACGAGTCGATGGCGATCAACCGCATCGCCTCGGGCGCGATCATCATCGCCGGCAGCGGCATGGCCAACGGCGGACGCATCCTGCACCACCTGCGCCAGAACCTGGGACGCCGCAACGCGCACGTGGTGTTCGTGGGCTACCAGGCCGTGGGCACGCTGGGACGCCGGCTGGTGGACGGCGCCCGCTGGGTGCGCATCCACGGCCACGACTACCGGGTGAATGCCCAGCGGCATACCGTGGGCGGCTTGTCGGCGCACACCGACCAGCAGGGCTTGCTGGCCTGGTACGGCGGCTTCCAGCCATCGCCGCCGGTGGTGCTGGTGCATGGCGAGGATGCCGCGCGCGAGGCGCTGGCCGGGGAAATCGGCGAGCGTTTCGGCGTGGCGGCCAAACTGGCCCATCCCGGCATGACGCTGCCGGTCTGATGCTGCCATCGCTGGATCGCGCGCTGCTGTTCCTGGCGCTGTCATTGCTGGCGGAAGTGGCCGGCACGGTCGGCGCTTCGGCTCGTCGGTGTTCTTCGTGCTCATGGCGGGGTTCTTCTTCGACTTCGAGACCGTGCTGGGCATCACCGCCGTGTTCCACCTGCTGAGCAATGTCAGCAAGCTCGGTCTGTTCCGGGGCGGCATCGACAAGGGACTGCTGTTGACGCTGGGGCTGCCATCGGTGGGGTTCGCCATCGTCGGCGGACTGGCCACGCCGTATCTGCCGGTGCAGGCATTGAAGATCGTGCTGGCGGCGTTCCTGATCGTGCTGTCGGGGGCGCTGCTGTGGCGCCGCGACTGGACATTGCCGTCCACCCCGCTGGCCGCAGCCGTGGGCGGCGCCGTGTCTGGCGGCATGGCCGGCCTGGTGGGTACCCGCGGCGCGGTGCGCGGTCTGACCCTGGCGGCGTTCAACCTGCCCAAGGAGGTGTTCGTGGCCACCTCGGCGGCCATCGACTTGTGCATCGATGTGGCGCGCACGCTGGTGTACGCCGGAAACGGCTATCTGCATCTGCACGATCTGGCCTGGGCGCCCTTGCTGGCACTGGTGGCGATGGCCGGCACCTGGATCGGCCGGCTGTGTCTGCACCATGTGCCGCAGCACGCGTTCCGCACGCTGTCGCTGTTGCTGGTGCTCGGCATCGGCCTGGTCACGTTGTTCCAGGCCGCGATGTCGTTATGGATGCGTGGCACGACGGGCCGGCGTGCGCGCGTCCGGCGGGTGTCCCGCGGCATTCTGCAGCGAACTCTGCGCCGTCGGCACGTATCCCTGGTCGTTGATGCGGATGTGGGTGAACAGCCAGCCTTCCAGCAGGTTCAGCACTGGCTCGGACATGTCGAAACCGGCGTGATGCTGCGACCGCAGCGAGGCCACCTTGTCCACGAAACGCTCGTGCACGCCCTTGTGCGCGTCGGTCAGCGATAGCCGGCCTTCGCCATCATCTCCTCCTCGAGCGCGAAACGGGTCACGGTGTAGTCGCCCAGCTGGTCGATGATGCCGCTGATACGGTCGGCGTGACCGGCCAAGCGGGCATCGCGCAGATCGTCGATGTACTGGACGACCTGCCGGTGCTGGTCGTCGATCCAGTCGATGCCGGTATTGCGGTCGTTGGTCCATTCGAGCAGGCTCATGGGTCACTGCGAGGCTGGATGCAGAGCGGCGATCGTCGTGATTGGCGCATATCGGCAATTGATCACGAACGAATTCCCGGACAGCCGGCAGCGTCGCAGTCCGCAGGCAGTCAGACAGTGTGTTTCGATCCGACGCGCAGCGGCAGGACGGCGCGCGTTCAACGCACCAGCTTGAAGCCCACGTCGTCGTAGCCACGGCCCGGATCGAGCGGTCGTGAACCACTGTAGCCGCGCCAGCTGCGGCCCACGGCGACGCGTTCTTCGCAGCTCTCGCCGCAGGCCTGCAGCCATTGCGACAGGGACTTCGAACCACCGCCCCCGCCGCCGGCCTGACGGCTGTTGCCCGGCAAGCGGTAGCGCTGTCCGGCGCGCCGGCTGGCCCATTGCGCGTAGGCGTTGGCGTCGTTCCACGACACGCACACCACCGGACTGCCATCCGATTGGCTGAAGCCGGGCGATTCCCAGCTTTTCGGCGCGATGACCCGCAACGGCGATGCGCGTTCGCGGCACAGCGACGCCGGGCGGCCAGTGGCGCGGGCGAAGGCGGCGTACTGCTGGCGCGTGACCCAGCCGCTGCTGATCACGGTGGATTCGCCGCTGTCCGCATCGCCCACGCGGATGCTTTCGGCAATCGCGTCGGCCTGGCGTTGCAGATCGGCCCGGCGCTCCTGCGGCACTGGAATCTCCGCGGCGAATGCCACCGCCTGCTGCGCCTTGCCGCGGTTGCCGGTCTTGACCGCGGAGGCCACCAGTGTGCCGATCGCAGCATCCATCCGGTCGCGCAGATGCAGCAAGGTGGCGGTGTCCGGATGTTCGGTGCGCTCGATCAGCTGCGTGGCGCGCACGAAATAGGCACGCGCTTCCTTCACGTTTCCGTTGCGCAGCTGCCGTTCGGCTTCGACGCTGAGCCGGTCCACCAGTCCGGCCACGGCCGGCACCAGGCCGTCGTGCTCGGGGTCGGCCGCATGTGCCGACAGGATGCTGTCGTAGGCGTTGCCCTGCGCCGGCGTGGTGAGCTTGCCGTCCTGCATCTGCTGCTCTGCTGCCACCAGCCATTGCGAGGCGGGCGATTCCGCCAGCGGACGCGGCATGGGGTCGCCAGGTGCGCCGCTGGCCAGGACGCCCTGCTGCGAGGGACCGGCACCATTGGATGACGAAGCCGTGCCCAGCGGCGATGGCAGCGGTGAACCTCGGGCCGCGGTAGAGGTCGGAGCGGAATGCACCGGCTGCGCAGAACGTCCGGATAGGCCATTGCGGTACAGCAGATGCCCGATCGTGCCGATGGCCAGCAGGACCACCACTGCAATTCCTGCATACGTCCATGCCGGCTGCCTGGCCGATGCCGGACCCGGCAGCGCACCCCCGCGCGAGCGGTACACGGTGCCGTATTTCTGCAGCAGATCCTGCAGCGCCTGACGCATCTCGCTGGCGTTCTGGTAGCGCGCGGCGGGCGACTTCTGCAGGGCCTTGTCGAAGAATTTCTGCCAGTGCCGCAGTTCCGGCGGCAGGCGCGGAATCGGGTCCTGTGCGTGCTGCAGCGCCATCGACAACGCATCGGCGGCGTTGTACGGCAGTGCGCCGGTCAGCATTTCCCACGCTACCACGCTCATGCTGTACAGGTCGGCACGGCCGTCCACCTGTTCGCCGCGGGCCTGTTCCGGCGGCATGTAGGCCGTGCTGCCCACGGCCATGCCGGCGGTGGTGACGCGCGGTCCGAAGCCGCGCCGCAGGGCGATGCCGAAATCCGCCAGCAGCGGCCGGTCGGCGTCGTCGAACAGCACGTTCTCGGATTTCACGTCGCGATGCACGATGCCGCGGGCGTGGGCATACTCCAATGCCGACAGCAGCGCGTCCAGGATGGAATGCACGCGCGCGTGGTCGTTGCTGTAGTCGCGCTGCGCCAGATTGCCGCGCGGCAGATACGGCATGGAATAGTAGGGCAGCCCCGAGCGGCTGCGCCCCACCTCGTAGATGCTGACGATGTGCGGATGCTCCAGACGGGCGATGGTGCGCGCCTCGTTCTCGAAGCGGCGCCGGCTGACTTCGTCGGTCAGCGCCTCCGGCAGCATCACCTTCAGGGCGACATCGCGGTCCAGCCCCTGCTGGCGCGCCAGGTACACGGTGGACATGCCACCGTGGCCGATCATGCGCAGCAGCCTGTAGCCGTGGATGTCCGGCAGTCCTTCCCCAGCGTTGGGATCGTCCTCGTAATGCATGCCGGCCCCTGTCTCAGGAGCGGAGCATACGATGCCGTGCCGCCGAGGTCATCCCCGCAGCCTTGCATCGGCGTTCAGGTACAGCGGCTGGACATCGCCCGTCGTCCCGGTATCGTGTCGGCGGTCGCGGGGATGAAGGTGGACGATGATCAAGCGGATTGGCGGATTGCTGCTGGCTCTGGCCCTGGTGTTGCTGTCGGCAGTGGCGGTGTTGTGGTCGGTCAGTCGCTCCGCAGGGCCGCAGTCGGAGGTCGCCGCCGCGCTCGACGCGCTCGACGAACGCTGGAGGCCCGAAGGCCGCAATGCCCTGTCCGGGTTGTGGCTGATGGACTACGCCATTCCCGATCGCGCGCAGCGGGACAGTGTCCTGCGCGACGACCTGCGCAAGCTGCACCAGTCGCAGGTCCTCACCGCCCGCGTGGTGGGGCCGGACATCAGTACCGCCGAAGGGCGCTTCCCCCTGCACCTCTATGGTTCGGAGGATCGGGGTCAATTCTGCAAGGTGACTGATGCCTGTCTGCAGCGGGTACGCACGGATCTGAAACGCTATCGTGACCTGATCGCGCGCAACCAGGCCGCGCTGCAGCAACTGGGCGAAGCGGACGACGGCGACCACCTGCAGGGCCGGTTTGAAACGCTGCCCAACATGGTCCTGCAACCCCGTTATGCGCAGGCCTATTACCCCGCGACCGAGCTGGCGGTGCGTTTCCTGGATGGAGAGCGCGAAGCCGCCTTGGATCAGACGTGCCGTCATATCGTCCGTTGGCGGCAACTGCGGCAGAACACCGACAGCATGGAGACCGTCGGCGTGGCCGCATCCTTCGCAGCGCGGGGCTATGGCCAGCTGGCGGGCGACATGCTGGGCGAATGGCCGCTGACGCAGCCATTGCCGAAAGTCTGCGACATCGCGTTCCAGCCGCCGGGCTCGCCGGAAGTGCAGGGCCTTTGCCGCGGCATGCAGGGCGAGTTCCGGACCATGGCTGCCGAGCTGCGGCGTGCGGTGCCCGCTGCCGGCGAGCAACGGAAGGGGCCAGGCTGGTTGCGCTACGTACCGCATGCCATTGTCTACGATGCGGAGAAGACGGCTGCGCGTTTGGCGCCGCACTATGCGCAGTACTGCCAGACGTCGGCCCAGCGTGCGTACATCGAGGATCGCGATCTCGAACAGCCACTGTCCGGACGCAGTGATGAGGTCGGGCTGGCTTGTGTCGCCAATCTGGCGGGCTGCCTGCTGATCGACCCCGCCAACCTCGACCTGTCGGAGCAGGTGGTGAGGTTGCGTCATGCGGATGCCCAACTGCGCCTTCTGGGAGCGCTGCAATGGCTGCGGGCGCAGCCCGGGATCGCCACCGATCCCGCCGCCACGCTGGCGCAGCTGCCGCCGCATCTGACCAGCGCGGCGCATCCGGTCCGCTACGATGCGGCGACGCGTTCACTGGTGATGCAGCAGCTTGGGGCGCAGCAGGCGGCGGGCGTGCGCCCGAACACCGTGACCATGCCGCTGCCCGGTTCGCGCGTGCCGGTCAGTACGCCGGTTCCGCCTCCGGTTGTCGATCAGGTAAACGGTGTGCCGGACGACGCTGCCTTGCCCGAGGGTGCAGGCTCTGCGCCGGTCGATGCCCCCGCCGCCGAACCGGGGCCAGCTGCGCCGCCATCCACGGCCGGCTGAATCGCCGCGCGCTTGCGGCGGATGTACAGCTGCTTGCGCACGCTGGCCACGGTGTCGCCGGCGGCATCGGTCACCGCGGTGTCGAACCAGACCAGATGCTTGGCGCCATCAGCGGTTTCCGCACGGATCGCGTCGATGTCGGCAGGCGACAGGTAGAAGCGGGCGGTGACCGTGCCGCGGCCGGGCTTGTTGAAGCGGATCTCGCCGGCCTGGTCCCACACCACGTAGTCGCGCCCCAGCACGTGCATGACCAGCAGCATCCAGAACGGATCGGTCATGGCGAACAGGCTGCCGCCGAAATGGGTGCCCACGTAGTTGCGGTTCCATGGCCGCTGGCGCAACTCGACCACGGCATGATGGAAGTCGGCATCCAGCCGGGTCACGCGAATGCCCGTGAACAGGAACGGCGGCCACAGGTTCAACACCCGCCGCAAATTGCGGGCCGACAGCGGTTTCATGGCGATGTCAGGACAGCAACAGCGAGGACATCTGTCGCCGGTAGCGGCTGACCAGATCAGCATCGTCGATGATGCGGAAGGCGTCGATCAGCGCCTGCCGCGGCAGGCCATCGGCATAGCCGCGATCGCGGCGCAGCATCTCCATGAACTGCTGCAGGCCAGCTTCGGCATCGCCGGCCACCAGGCGTTGAACGCCCAGCAGATGGCGCGCCTTCAGATCGGCGGGGTTGGCCTGGACCGCTGCTTCCAGCGTCGCGGCGGGCGGCGCATCCTTCAGCAAAGTGGCAAATCCCAGTCGCGCGCGTGCCTGCACGGCGCGATCGTCGGTGGACAGGTTGGCGGGCAGCGCATCCAGCAGCTGCTCGGCCTCGCCGGCCGCCCCGGTCTGCAGCAGCGCCAGTGCCAGATCCAGCCGGTGTTCGGCAGTGTCCGGTTCGGATTCCGCCAGCTTGCGCAGGCGCAGCACCTCTGCATGCGGGTCGGGTGGCGGCAGATGTGCCGGTTCTGCAGCCGTGTCCCCGGTGTCGGTGGGCAGTCCCGGCTCGATGCCGTGGTGCTTCAGGAATTCGCGCAGCTGGCCTTCCGGCAGCGCGCCGGGGAAGCCGTCCACGATCTGGCCGTCCTTCAGCAGCATCACCGTGGGAACCGAGCGGATCTGGAAGGCGGCGGACAGGTCCGGTTCCTTGTCCACATCCACCTTGGCCAGCACGAAGGCGCCGTGGTACTCGCCGGCCAGTTTTTCCAGGATCGGCCCCAGCGTGCGGCACGGACCGCACCAGGTGGCCCAGAAATCCACCAGCACCGGGGTGGTCAGCGAGGCCTGCAGCACCTCGGCCTCGAAGGTGGCGGTGGTGGCGTCGAACACATGCGACTTGGCGGCATCGGCCATGGACAGGCTCCGGGAAAAGGTCGGCTGCAGACATGGTGGCAGATGCTCCAGAATGCAACGTGATCAGCCATCGAGGTTTTCCGCATGCCGTGTGACTTGCGTCGTCGCTGGCCGCTGGTGTTGACCGGATTGGCTGCAGGATCCAGCGTGCCTGCCTATCTGTGGGCGGCGCAACACGTGCGCGGATATCGGCATTCGGCGCAACCCGTCACCTGGGCCGGCGCGTCGGGCCAGCCCGATGCGTGGTTCTTCAACCTGTTCGCATTGATCGTGCCCGGCCTGCTGATGACTGCAGTGGCCTGGATGCTGCGCGCGCGATTGCCCGCCGGCAGTGGCTGGCCGGCCCGGCTCGGCGCGCAGATGGCCCTGCTGGCCTGCCTGGCCATGCTGGCGCAGGGGCTGTGGACACTGGATGTGGAGGCGATGCAGGGCGCAGCCACGCGCCGGCATGCCACCGCTTGGATGGTGTGGACGATCGCCACCACGATCGCTGCAGCGCTGCTGGCCATCGGCACGTGGCGATGGCCCCGGTGGCGGGCATTGGCCGGTAGCAGCGCATGGCTGGCCATCATCATGCCGCTGGCGCCGGCAGTGCTGACGATGGTCATTCCCGGACCGTTGCTGCAGCGACTGCTGTGGCTGGCATGGTGGCTGTGGTGGCTGGCGATCGGCTGGACCCTGGCACGGGTCGCTGATCCAGCTGCGACGGGCCGTGACGCTGCTGCTGCACTGCGGTAGCCTTGCCGTTTTCGCCCAATCGAACGACCTGCCGTGTCCAGCGACGCTTCCTCCGCATCCCCAGCCGCCTACGATCCCCGCAGCACCGAAGCCGAGGCCCAGCGTTTCTGGACCGAGACCGGCGCGTTCACCGTGGATGAAAGCTCGACCAGGCCGAAGTACTACTGCCTGTCGATGCTGCCGTACCCGTCCGGCGCGCTGCACATGGGCCACGTGCGCAACTACACCATCGGCGATGTCATCAGCCGGCACAAGCGCATGACCGGCCACAACGTGCTGCAGCCGATGGGCTGGGATGCGTTCGGGTTGCCGGCCGAGAATGCGGCGATCAGGCACGGTACCGCCCCGGCGGCGTGGACCTACGCCAACATCGCGCACATGCGCACGCAGTTGCAGGCGCTGGGCTACGCGATCGACTGGAGCCGCGAATTCGCCACCTGTTCGCCCGACTACTACGTGCACGAGCAGCGCATGTTCGTGCGGCTGATGAAGAAAGGCCTGGCCTACCGCAGGAACGCGGTGGTGAACTGGGATCCGGTGGACCAGACCGTACTGGCCAACGAGCAGGTCATCGATGGCCGTGGCTGGCGCAGCGGCGCGGTGGTCGAGAAACGCGAGATCCCGCAGTGGTTTCTGCGCATCACCGATTACGCGCAGGAATTGCTGGATGGTCTGGACACGCTGGACGGCTGGCCGGATTCGGTGAAGACCATGCAACGCAACTGGATCGGCCGCAGCGAAGGGCTGGAGATCCAGTTCCGCGTGGAGGGCGTGGAGGAGCCTCTCAGCGTGTTCACCACCCGTCCGGACACGCTGATGGGTGTCACCTTCCTCAGCATCGCCGGCGAGCATCCGCTGGCGCTGCAGGCAGCGCAGGACAACCCCGAGCTGGCCGCCTTCCTGGCCGAGCTGAAACAGGGTGGCGTGTCCGAAGCCGAGCTGGAAACGCAGGAAAAACGCGGCATGGCCACCGGCCAGTGGGCGGTGCACCCGGTCACCGGCGAGGACGTGCCGATCTACGTGGCCAATTTCGTGCTGATGGGCTACGGCACCGGTGCGGTGATGGGGGTGCCGGCGCACGACCAGCGCGACTGGGAATTCGCCAAGGCCTACGGCCTGCCGCTGAAACCGGTGATCGTGCCGCTGGCGGTGCGCGATGCACTGGGCGAGATCACCGTGGACGTGCAGCACCATGCCGATCCGATGCAGGTGGCACTGGGCAAGCAAGCCGCGCTGGACGTGTACGACACCGATGCCGCGGTGGCGGTGGTGCAGGACTACCTGCGCAGCATCGAGGACACCGGTGCCTACACCGAGCGCGGTTTCCTGATCAACTCCGACGAATACAACGGCATGGATTACGATGCCGCATTCAACGCACTGGCGGCCAAGTTCGAGGCGGAGGGCCGTGGCCAGCGCCGGGTGAATTTCCGCCTGCGCGATTGGGGTGTCAGCCGGCAGCGCTACTGGGGCTGCCCGATTCCGGTGATTTATTGCGACGCCTGCGGCGCGGTGCCGGTGCCCGAGGACCAGTTGCCGGTGCGGCTGCCCGAGGACGTGGCCGATGCCTTCAGCACGCCCGGCGCGGTGGTCAGCCCGATCAAGTCCGACCCGGACTGGCGCAGGACCACCTGCCCGCAGTGCGGCGGGCCGGCCGAACGCGAAACCGACACCTTCGACACCTTCATGGAGTCCAGCTGGTACTACGCCCGCTATGCCTGTCCTGGCGCGGCCGACATGGTGGATGCGCGCGCCAACCACTGGTTGCCGGTGGACCAGTACATCGGCGGGATCGAGCACGCCATCCTGCACCTGATGTACTTCCGCTTCTACCACAAGTTGCTGCGCGATGCGGGGCTGGTGGCCAGCGACGAACCGGCATCGCGGCTGCTGACCCAAGGCATGGTGATCGCCGACACCTACTACCGCGAGCATGCCAACGGCAGCCGCGAATGGATCCATCCCGATGCCGTGGAGCTGCAGCGCGACGAGCGCGGCCAGCTGACCGGCGCGGTGCTCAAGGCCGACGGCAAACCGGTGCTGGTCGGCGGTACCGAGAAGATGTCGAAGTCGAAGAACAACGGCGTCGACCCGCAGGCGATGGTGCAGAAGTACGGCGCCGACACCGTGCGCCTGTTCTCGATGTTCGCCGCGCCGCCGGAGCAGTCGCTGGAATGGAACGAGGCCGGCGTGGACGGCATGGCCCGCTTCCTGCGCCGGCTGTGGCGCGACGTGACCACGCATGCCAGCCAGCCGGACCATCCGCCGGTCGATCCGGCAGCGCTGGATGCCGGCCAGAAGGCGCTGCGCCGCCAGTTGCACGCCACTATCCAGAAGGTCGGCGACGACTACGCACGCCGCTACAGCTTCAATACCGCGATTGCCGCCTGCATGGAGCTGCTGAACGCGCTGGGCAAGTTCACCGATGCCAGCGACCAGGGCCGCGCCGTGCGCCACGAAGCCTTCGAGGCGCTGGTGTTGATGCTCAATCCCATCACTCCGCATATCAGCCACGCGCTGTGGCAGGTGCTGGGGCATGCGGAAACCCTGCTGGAGGACGTGCCGTTCCCGCAGGCCGATCCGGCTGCGCTGCAGCGCGATGCCATCACCCTGGCGGTGCAGGTCAACGGCAAGCTGCGCGGCACCATCGACGCGCCGGTGGACGCCTCGCGCGACGCGCTGGAAGCCGCCGCTCTGGCCGAGCCGGGCGTGGCGAAATTCCTGGAAGGGCAGACGGTGCGCAAGGTGATCGTGGTGCCGGGCAAGATCGTCAACATCGTGGCCGGCTGAACGATACGCGCTTGCCGCCGAGCCCCGCCTCCGCCAGACTTTGCCCATGATCAAGCCCGCCATCCTGTTCTGTGCCGCCGTGCTGCTGTCCGCCTGCGGCTTCCACTTGCGCAATGCCCTGGTGCTGCCGACCGACCTCGGGCCGGTGCGGGTGGTGTCGCCTGATCCGTACAGCCCGCTGGCCAGCCAGCTGGAACGCGCATTGGAGGGCGTCGGCGCGCAGGTCGCGCCGGCACCGCCGGCCGACACCGCGCTGACCGACGCGCCGCCGGTGGCCACGCTCGGCATCGTCCAGGAACGCTGGGGCGATCTGCCCATCGCGGTGGATGCCGAGGGCCGCGCGCAGGAATACACGCTGCGCTATGCGGTCATCTTCAACCTGAAGAATGCCGACGGCAGCGTGGTGGTGCCAGACCAGTCGATCGAACTGGGCCGCGACTACGTGGTGCCGCCAACCGACTCGCTGGGCAGCGCCAGCGAGCGCGAAATGCTGACCCGTGAAATGCGCCGCGACATGGTGGCCACGGTACTGCGCCGCATCGATGCGGTGGTGAAATCCGACACGCCCACCTCGCACAGCCAGCAATCGCCGTGACCGGGCGGGCGCCCTCGTGGAGCTGACCCCCGAGCGGCTGACCGCGCAACTGGCCGCTGAGCCGCTGCGCCCGGCCTACCTGATCGCCGGACCGGAACTGCTGCGGGTGCTTGAAGCGGCCGATGCGGTGCGCAGCGCTGCACGCGCCCAAGGCGTGGATGGACGCGAGGTGTTCGAAGCCGACGCGCGCAGTTTCGATTGGGGCGTGGTGTCGGCCAGTTTCGCCGCGCCCGGCCTGTTCGCCAGCCGCCGCCTGATCGACATCCGTCTGCCCACCGGCAAGCCGGGCAAGGACGGGGCGGAGCTGATCAAGCAGTTCTGTGGCGACCCGCCGCCGGATGTGACCCTGCTCATCACCGCCGGCGATTGGAGCAAGCAGCACGCCGGTGCCTGGAGCGAGGCGGTGGCTCGCGTCGGTCACCTGGCCGTGGCCTGGGCGGTAAAGCCGCACGAGCTGGTGGACTGGATCGAGCGCCGCCTGCGCCAGCGCGGCCTGACGGCCGACCACGACGCGATTCAGTTGCTGGCCGAGCGGGTGGATGGCAACTTGCTGGCCGCCGCGCAGGAAATCGACAAACTGGCCTTGCTGGCCGACGGCCAGCCGCTGGATGCCGGGCGGATGCAGGCACTGGTGGCGGATGCGGCCCGCTTCGACGTGTTCCGGTTGACGGATGCCACCCTGAACGGCCAGGCCGCGCTGGCGGCGCGCATGCTGGCCGGCCTGCGCGGCGAGGGCGAAGCGGTGCCGGCCCTGCTGGGCATGGTGGTGATGGAACTGCAGCGTGCCGCGCGGCTGGCCCAGGTGCAGGCGCAAGGCGGCAATCTGGTCGGCGAATTCCGCGCGCAGCGCATCTGGGACAGCAAGCAGCCGGCCTACCGCCGCGCCTTGCAGCGGCATCCGCTGTCGCGCTGGGAACAGTTCGTGGCGGAAGCCGGGCGCATCGACCGCATCGCCAAGGGCCGCGGTCACGGCGATGCCTGGCAGCGGCTGGAACGCCTGCTGCTGGCGGTGGCCGATGCCAGGGCGGCCGCACTGCTGGCGGCCTGATCGGTGCCGTTGCGCGTCCAGTACGGCGGCACCTTCGATCCAGTGCACAACGGCCATCTGGCAGTGGCCCGCGCGGCCCGCGACGCGCTGGATGCAGTCATCTGGCTGATGCCGGCGCACGACCCGCCGCACAAGGGCCCGACCAGCGCCACCGCCCGCCAGCGCGCGTGCATGCTGGAACTGGCCGTGCAGGGCCAGCCGCGCCTGCAGCTCGATGACCGCGAATTGCGCCGCGACGGTCCGTCGTGGACCATCGACACACTGCGCGAGCTGCGCGGGGAGCTGGGCCCGCAGGCGCCGCTGGCGATCCTGATCGGCGCCGACAGCTTCCTGCAGCTGCCGACCTGGCGCGACTGGCAGGCGCTGACCGGCTTCGCCCACATCGTGATCGCCGAACGCCCCGGTCATCCCATCCCGGTCGATGCGCTGCCGGCGCCGCTGCAGGTCTTCGCCGCCGGTCGCTGGCTGTGCGATGCCCCATCCCTGCAGGCCAATCCGGCTGGCGGGTTGTATCGTCTGGCATTGCCGCTGCGCCCGGAATCGGCCACCGCCATCCGCCATCGCATCGCCGACGGCCGGCCGTGGCAGCAGGATGTCCCCACCGCCGTGGCCGAGTACATCGTCCGGCACGGCCTGTACCGATCACGGCATGCCGAAGCCGCATCGCTATAATCCGCCCCAAACCACCGGATGCCACCCGTTTGAGCAAGCCCGCCCAGATCATCAAGACCCAGTTGCCCAAGCCGCCGCCGCCGGTGGACGCGATCCTGAAAACCGTGCATGCCGCCGTGGCCGAGCTGAAGGCCAACGACGTCACCGAGCTGGACGTTCGCGGCAAGAGCAGTGTGTGCGATTACATGGTGATCGCCTCCGGCACCTCCACCCGCCACGTGAAATCCATCGCCGACGAGGTGGTGAAGTTCGCCAAGCAGCTGGACGTGATGCCGCTGGGTGTGGAAGGCGAGCGCGAGGCCGAATGGGTGTTGGTGGACCTGGGCGACGTGATCGTGCACGTCATGCTGCCGCGGGTGCGCGAGTTCTACGCGCTGGAGCGGCTGTGGACGGTGGGCGACCAGCCGCCCGAATTCGCGGATGACGAAGCGGCCCCGCAGCCGGATGAGCCCCCCCGCGACTGACCGCAGCGCGCCACGGCGCGGCTGCTGCACCCTAAGATGAAAGCCCGCCTGATCGCCGTCGGCGAGCGTCCGCCCGGTTGGGTGGCCGAGGGATTCGCCGAATACCGCAAGCGCCTGTCGCACTGGCTGCCGCTGGAGCTGGTGGAAGTGGCGCCGGGTCTGCGCGGCCGCCAGCGCGACACCGCCCGTGCCATCCAGGACGAGGGCGCCCGCGTGCTGGCGGCCATTCCGGCCTCCGCGCATGTGCTGTTGCTGGATGGAACCGGCAAGCCGTGGAGCTCCGAGCAACTCGCGCAGCAGCTGCAGCACTGGCGCATGCTGGGGCAGGATCTGGCGCTGGTGATCGGCGGCCCGGAAGGCCATGCGGCAGCGGTGCGTGCCCGTGCCGACGCCGTCTGGTCGCTGGGGCCGTTGACCCTGCCGCACATGCTGGTGCGGCTGCTGGTGGCCGAGCAGCTGTTCCGGGCTGCGGCCATGCTGGCCAACCACCCTTATCACCGTCCCTGAATGCATTCTGTCCGGAAAGCGGGCTCGGCTTCGTTTTAATACTCTATTCACAAAAGTAGAATAGGCACCATTCTCCGCTGCCGGATGGCAGCCCGATCCATCCCCCCGTTTTCCAGGACAGATGTCATGAACACCACAGTGTCTTTGGCCCGTGGCGATGCCGCGGACCGTCTGCTGGCCGGCCTGTTGCCTGCTCGCCACGTCGCCGACGACGACAATCCCGCATCCCGACCGGCATCGATGGCGCGCTATCTGGTGCGCGAGGCCGACAGCCGCTTCCGCATCCTGCAGCGCCTGTACGACGGCGCCGTGCCGGCCTGCATCCGCACGCAGATCCGCGAGCAACTGCTGGCCGACGTGTGCATCTGGAGCGATTCGCCGGTTGGTCGCGGTCCGTGGCCGCGTAGCAGCGAACTGACCCGCGGCGACCTGCTCGCCTTCGCCACCGAGCTGCAACGGCTTGCCGACAATGGCCCGCTGCAATCGGTGCTGCAGGACGTGGCCGAGATCGTGTTTTCCCGCGCAAGGGCGCCGGACTGACGGTTCACCGATCCGGCCGTCCGTGGCGCCGGATTCGATGGAGATGTGCGCTTTGCCGGGCTTTCCACGTGATTGTCCATGCCCGCCGAAGGCCGGATGCCCGGCCACCGGCAGTCGGAGCTGCGCTCAGTCCAGCCGGAAGTCGATCGGCACGATGCCGATCGCCTGCACCGCCGTGCCGTTGCGCATGGCCGGGGCGAAACGCCAGGTTTTCAGCACATGGCGCCGTGCCACCTCGTCGAGGCGCCGGTTGCCGCTGCTGCGGTGGATGTCCACCTGCAGCGGCTTGCCATCCACGTCCACCAGCACCTTCAGCTGCACGGTGCCCTGCACGCCCTGGGCAATCAGATCGCGCGTGTAGGGCGGTGCCGGTGCACTGGCGTATTGCAGGCTGACGCCTTCGATCGGACCTGCACTGACCGCATCGCCGGTCGCGATGTCCGTCGTTTCGCCGGTGACGGCTTCAAACGGCAATCCGAATACCGGTTCTTCCGCCACGTCCGTCTGTTCGGTTGCTTGAACGGCCGTGGTGGTCGTCTTCTCGATGACCGGCTTGTCGCGGGTCATCGGCACCACGTCGGGTTTCGTTTTCCCGATGTGCGCCGGTTCGGGTGGCGGCGCCGGCGGAGGCGGCTTCGGCTTGGACAGGTCGAACACCACCATCGGTGGCTTGGGAATCGTCGGCATCGGCAAATCGGCCGGGCGCATCAGTGCCATCAGCACCACGGCATTCAGCAGGACACAGCCGGTGATGCCCGCCACCCGGACCAAGTCGGGCTGGTTCCAGGCGCGGTGTTCTGGGTGGAACAGGTCGTGGGTGGCCGTGCGCGGGCCAGCGTGTGCGTGCACCATATCGATCTCCGTGAGTGGGCCGGTGTGGACAATCAACGTCCATGACGGAGCGACGGGGTTGCGCCGATGCCGCCGAACGCGAAAGTCATGATCGACATGCCCGAATCCATGGTGATTTGAACAGCAAAAACCGACGACCGGTGCTGTTGGTGGTGCAGGCGGGATAAAACAAGGTTGAGCTTTTATTCCAGATCGGGTTTGTCAACGGCATCAGCCCGGATCGTCGCCATGCGGCTGCGGGTGATCCTCCGGGTCGCGCTGCAACCCGCCTTCGTCGGGATTGCGCTTCGGATGCCTGCCGTCATGCCGCGCCTCGCGGGCATCGTGCGGCTGGGTTTCGGGATAGCCGGAAGTGTCGTCGGGGCGGGCGGGTTCGCGTCGGGAGGGTTGCATCGGGAATGGCTCTGTCGAAGGGAGTCGGATTCAGCGTCCCAGCTCGAACATCACGTCCAAGCTGACCGACAGGGTGGTTTCGCCCGGCGATACCGCCGTTTCCTCGCCGCCGAACTTCGCGTCCATGGCCATCGCCCGCATCATGGGAACCGGGGCGCGCGCGCCGCCGCCCTCGGAAATGCTCACGATGCGGCGCACCCCCAGGCCCAGCGATTCGGCGTACAGCCGCGCGCGTTCCTGCGCCTTGGCCAGCGCGGCCTTGCGGGCTTCGTCGTAGGCGGCATCGGGCTGGTCGATCTGGAAATGCGGGCCATTGACCTGGTTGGCGCCGCTGGCCACCAGCGCATCCAGCACCTGGCCCAGCTTGCCGATGTCGCGCACCTTCAGGTTGACGGTGTTGCTGGCTTCGTAACCGATGATGCGGGGCGGCTGGTTGTCGCGGTAGTCGTAGCGCGGATTGAGATTGATGCCGCTGGTCTGCACGTCGCGTTCGCCGATGCCGGCGGCGCGGATCGCCTTCATCACCTTGTCCATCTGCTCGGCATTGGCGCGCATCGCGGCATTGGCGTCGGGTGCCTGGGTCACCACCCCGGTGGACAGCGTTGCCACGTCGGGCACGCGCTTGGTTTCGGCCTGCGCCGAGACCGACAGCAGGGTGCCGTCGCTGCTGACGGCTGGTTGCTGGGCATGGGCGGTCATGGGGTGGACTCCGATGGCAAGGATGCCGGCTAGCAGCAAGGGGCGGAAGAAGGACATAGCGGATCTCCTGGACAGCGTGCAGGGTGGTGCGGGGGCAGTGAACGATCCGTGAGCCGCTGCGTCGCGACGAGCCGCGATGCCCGGAACCACACGATGCACGGGTTATGCTTCCGGGATGTTGGCATTGGCTTCCCGATCTCCCCGCCGCAGCGAGCTGCTGGCGCAGCTTCGCATCCCCTTTTCGGTGCTGGATGTGCAGGTGCCCGAGCTGCGCGCTGCCGATGAAACGCCCGCCGGCTACGTGCTGCGCGTGGCCGGCGACAAGGCCCGTGCCGGGCTGGCGCAGTGTCCGCAGCCCGGTGCCTGGGTGCTGGGCGCGGATACCGAAGTGGTGCTGGACGATGCCGTGTTCGGCAAGCCGTCCGATGCCGGCGATGCCGCGCGCATGCTGCGGCAGTTGTCCGGGCGCACGCACACGGTACTGTCGGCGGTGTGGCTGGTGAACGCCGACACGGCCTTGCATGCGTTGCATGCCTCGCAGGTGCGTGTCGCCACGCTGGACGACGCCACGATCCGCTGGTATCTGGCCAGCGGCGACTGGCAGGGCAAGGCTGGCGCGTATGCGATCCAGGGTATGGCCCAGGCATTCATCGCGCATCTGTCGGGCAGCCAGTCCGGGGTGATGGGGCTGCCATTGCACGAAACGGCCGGACTGCTGGCACGAGCCGGACTGCTGCCGCTGCAAGCCACCGTCGGCGCCGGCGAGGCGGTTGCGGGATGAGCGAGGAAATCCTGGTCAACGTGACCCCGCGCGAAACGCGGGTGGCGGTGGTGGAAGGCGGCATGCTGCAGGAGCTGCACATCGAGCGCGGCTGGCGGCGCGGCGTGGTGGGCAACATCTACAAGGGCCGGGTGCAGCGGGTAATGCCCGGCATGCAGGCCGCGTTCGTGGAAATCGGCCTGGATCGTGCCGCATTCCTGCATGCCAACGACATCCATCGAACCGCGATTGCCGATCCCGAGCAGGCCGACGAGCGCGACGCCGACGGTCTGGCCGCGCCGGTGCCGCCCGGACGGCAGATCCAGGACTTGCTGCGCGAAGGCCAGGAGGTGATCGTGCAGGTGGTGAAGGATCCGATCGGCAGCAAGGGCGCGCGGCTGACCACCCAGTTGAGCATCCCGTCGCGGTATCTGGTGCTGCTGCCGCAGTCGTCGGTGATCGGGGTGTCGGCGCGCATCGAGGACGATGTCGAGCGCGCCCGGCTGCGCACGCTGGTGTGGGATCACGCCAGTGGCCATGCCGGTTCGTCGGACAGCGCCGCCATCACCGCATTGGGTGGTGGCGAGGCGCAGGCCGCTAGTCCCGACACGCCGCGCGAAACGGTGCGCCTGCGAATGGACGGTCCGGGTTACATCGTGCGTACCAATGCCGAAGGCCAGCCCGGCGAGGCGATTGCCGAGGACATCGCCTACCTGCAGCGCGCCTGGGCGTTGATCCAGCAGCGCAGCCGCGACGTGCGCGTGGGCGAAGCGGTGTACGAGGACCTCAGCCTGCCGCTGCGTGCCGTGCGCGACCTGATGCGCCGCGACGTGGAAAAAGTGAAGGTGGATTCGCGCGAGACCAGCGAGCAGCTGCGACAGTTCGCGGCGCAGTACATGCCCGATCTGGCCGAGAAGGTCGAGCACTACGGCGGCGCGCGACCCATCTTCGATCTATACGGGGTGGAAGACGAGATCGGCCGCGCCCTGGAAAAACAGGTGCCCCTGAAATCCGGAGGCTACCTGGTGATCGACCAGACCGAGGCCATGACCACGGTCGACGTGAACACCGGCAGTTTCCTGGGCCAGCGCAATCTGGAGGAAACCGTGTTCCGCACCAACCTGGAGGCGGCGCAGGCGGTTGCGCGGCAGCTGCGGCTGCGCAACCTGGGCGGCATCATCATCATCGACTTCATCGACATGGTGGACGAGGAACACCGCCGCCAGGTGCTGCGCACGCTGGAGAAGTCGCTGCTGCGCGACCACGCCAAGACCACGGTGTACGACTTCTCGCCGCTGGGCCTGGTGGAAATGACCCGCAAGCGCACCGTGGACAGCCTGGAACGGCAACTCACCGAGCCGTGCGGGGCCTGCAGCGGCCGCGGCGTGGTGAAGACGGTGGAAACGGTGATCTACGAAATCTTCCGCGAGATCACCCGCGCGGTCCGCCAGTTCGACGCACCGCGGTTGCTGGTGCTGGCCAGTCCGCGGGTGGTGGCGCGCATCACCGAGGACGAATCGGCGGCAGTGCTGGAACTGGAGGAGTTCCTGGGCAAGTCGATTCGGTTCCAGGCCGATGCGCAGTATCTGCAGGAACAGTTCGATGTGGTGCTGCTGTAACCGCGTCCCCGCCGGACCGGACGGCTGATGGCAGCGTCTTGGCACCGGCGTCTGCGTCTGGGCCGGCGTGCGCTGGGCTATCTGTTCGCCGGTGCGGTGATCGCGGTGGCGCTGGTGGTGGGCGGCCTGAGCCAGCTGATGCCGTGGGTGGAAGCGCATCCCGATCGCCTGGCGGCCTGGTTGAGCGAACGGGCCGGTCGGCCCGTGTCCTTCGATGCCGTGCACACGCGCTGGACCCGGCGCGGGCCGTTGCTGCAGTTGCAGGGATTGCGCGTGGGCTCCGCTGCGGTTGGCACGGCCGTGGCGCTGGGCGATGTGGAAATGCTGGTGTCGCAATACGCCGGTCTGCTGCCGGGGCGTTCGTTCACCGAATTGCGTCTGCGTGGCCTGGAGCTGACCCTGGAGCGCGATGCCGGCGGCCGCTGGCAGGTGCGCGGTCTGCCCGGACAGCAGCAGACGCCGAACGACGATCCGCTGGCGGCGCTGGAAGGGCTTGGCGAACTGCAGGTGGTGGCCGCGAAACTGTCGGTGCTGGCACCGGAACTGGGCATCCGTGCGCATCTGCCACGGGTGAACGCACGCGTGCAGGTGCATGGCGATCGGGTGCGTGCCGGCGTGCAGGCGTGGATGCGCGACGAGGCCGCGCCGATGACGGCGGTGCTGGACATCGACCGCCGGCAGGGCGATGGGCAGGCGTGGTCGCAGGTCCGCCAAGCGGAACTGGGCACTTGGCGCACACTGTTGCAGGTGGCCGGCGTGCAGGCAGTGGAGGGCCGTGGCGATGCGCAGGCGTGGTTGACG
Organism: Pseudoxanthomonas suwonensis; assembly: GCA_003240695.1. Classification (GTDB taxonomy): domain Bacteria; phylum Pseudomonadota; class Gammaproteobacteria; order Xanthomonadales; family Xanthomonadaceae; genus Pseudoxanthomonas_B; species Pseudoxanthomonas_B suwonensis_A. Next base: position 55,836 of record QFNC01000005.1, read on the forward strand.
ATGCACGATCACCGCGTGACCCGCATCCAGGTGCAGGCGGACGTGCAGCGACTGCAGCTGCAGGGCGCGCCCTTGCCGGGCAGCGGTGCGGCGACCCCGGCCAGCGTGCGATTCGAACGGCTGAATGGCCATCTGGTCTGGCACAGCATCGATGGCGGCTGGCGCCTGGATGCGCCGCAGCTGCAGATCGAGCAGGCCGGATGGTCGCAATCGCTGGATGGCCTGCTGCTGGCGGGCGGGCAACGCATGGCGCTGGATGCCAAGTCCGTGGATGCCGGACCGCTGCTTGCCGTGGCGGCATTGAGCGATCGTCTTCCGGCCGATCTGCGGCGCTGGCTGCTGCAGGCCAAACCGCATGCAGCCCTGCGCGAGGTGCGCCTGGCCGGCGAGCGCGATGGCGTACTGCAGGTGCAGGGACGCATCGAGCGGGCCGGGTTTGCCGCCGTGGGCGATGCGCCCGGCATCGAAGGCATTGGCGGACAGCTGTTGGGCGACATCGATGGTGCATCGCTGCAGCTGGATGCGCCCCAGGTCACCTTCGACTGGCCGCGCGGGTTCGGCGTGCCGCATCAGGTGAGTTTGAAGGGCAACGTGGCGCTGTGGCGCGAGGGTGCCGGCTGGCGCATCGGCACGCCGGCGCTGCGGGTGGAAGGTCGCGATTACAGTGCCGACGCGCGCGGTGGCCTGTGGTGGCAGGGTGATGGCAGCCGGCCGTGGATCGACCTGGCTGCAGAACTGGGGCCGGCGCCGGTGCCGGCCGCCAAACGATTCTGGATCCGCAACAGCATGCCGCAACCGGCCATCGACTGGCTGGACATGGCGCTGGTGGACGGCACGGTGTCCAACGGCCGCGCGGTGGTCAGCGGTGATCTGGACGATTGGCCGTTCGACGATGCCAACGGCCTGTTCCACGCCAGCGCACGGCTGCAAGACACCACGCTGCGTTTCCAGCACGACTGGCCGGCAGCAGAACACCTGGACGGCCGCGTCGACTTCGTTGCCGACGGCTTCCGCGTGACCGGATCGGCCGCGATCGCCGGCATCCCGGTGTCGCGGTTCGAAGCCGGCATCCCGCATTTCAATCGCAGCGTGCTGAGCGTGGAGGCCGACGGTGCCGGCGATGCCTCGCGGCTGCTGGCACTGCTGCGCGACAGCCCGTTGCGTCGGCAGTACGGCGGCAGCATCGATCATCTGCAGGCCAGCGGCCCGGCGCAGGTGCAGTTCGCGATGGAACTGCCGCTGTATCCGGGCAGCGGCGGTGCGCAGATCGACGGTGCCGTTCAACTGCAGGGGGCTCGTCTGGCCGATCCGCGTTTCGATCTGGCCTTCGATCGGGTGCAGGGCAAGGCGCGCTATTCGCACGACGGCTTCCACGCCGAACAGTTGACCGTGCTGCATCGTGGTCAGCGCGGCCGGCTGAGCCTGCGCGCCGGCGAAGCCGTGCGCGACAACCGGCAGGCTTTCGAGGCGGAACTGCAGTCCGTGGTGGCGGCATCCACCCTGCTGGAACGTGCCGGCGACAACCTAGCCTGGCTAAAGCCGCTCATCACCGGCACCTCGAACTGGACCGTGGCCGTGGCATTGCCGAAAGGCGGCGGCTCCACAAGCCTGCCCAGCAGCCTGCAGCTGCGCAGTGATCTGGTCGGCACCCGACTGCTGCTGCCGGCACCGCTGGGCAAGCCCGCCGCCACGGCTTTGCCGAGCGTTGTGGACATTGCCCTGCCGCTGGACGATGGCGATCTGAACGTCGCGCTGGGCAACCGCATCGCCTTGCGTGCGCGCACCCGTGCCGGCCAGACGGGCATTCGCGCGGTGCTCGGCAGCAACCGGGTGAGCGAGGCGGCGCCGGCATCCGGCCTGATCGCCACCGGCAGTACCGGCCAGCTGGATGCCCTGGGCTGGGCGATGCTGGCCACCGGCGGCAGCGGCTCCAAGGGCATGCCGCTGCGTTCGCTGGACATCACCGCCACGAAACTGCAATTGATCGGCTCCACGTTTCCTGCGACCCGCCTGAAAGCCGTGCCGGTGCCGGCGGGAACGGCAATCCAGTTCGACGGTACTGCATTGGCAGGCAGCGTGCTGGTACCCGACGCAGACGGAGCAGCCATCAGTGGCACATTGCAGAAACTGCATTGGCGCACCGATGCAACGGCCGCCCCCGTCGCCGATGCCGCCACGGCGGTCACCGAATCCGACAGCATCGACCCGGCCCGGATTCCGCCGCTGGCACTGGATGTGGCCGATGCGCGCTTCGGCAAGGCTGCCCTGGGTCGGGTACGTCTGCGAACCCGTCCGCTGGCCGGCGGCATGCGCATCGAACAATTGCAGGCCACGGCCACCGGTCAGCGCATCGACATCGCCGGCGACTGGACCGGTCGCGGTCCGGCCGCGCGCACGCGGCTGGAAGCACACCTGGACAGCCGCGACCTGGGCAGCCTGCTGGCCGGCCTGGGCATGCCGGCCCAGCTGAAGGGCGGCACCGGCAAGGCCCGGCTGGATGCCGCCTGGCCCGGCGGGCCACAGCAATTCGCCTTGGCCAATCTCAACGGCAATCTCAATCTCGATATTCGTGATGGCCAGCTGGTCGAGGTGGAACCGGGCGCGGGACGCCTGCTGGGTCTGCTCGGCATCGCCCAGCTGCCGCGCCGGCTGACGCTGGATTTCCGCGACCTGTTCGAAAAAGGCTTCAGCTTCGACAAGGCCGTAGGCGACATCCGGCTGGGCGATGGACTGGCCAGCAGCGAGAATCTGCAGATCAAGGGACCGGCCGCGGAAATCCGCATCCACGGCGCGGCCAATCTGCGCACGCGGCAATTCGACCAGACCATCGACGTCTATCCACGCACCGGCAACCTGCTGACCGTGGCGGGCGCGCTGGCGGGCGGTCCGGTTGGCGCGGCGATCGGCGCGGCGGCCAATGCGGTCCTGCAGAAACCCATCGGACAGATGACCGCGAAATCCTACCGCGTCACCGGACCGTGGAAAGACCCGCAGGTGGAGGTGGCAGAGCACCGGCCGCGCCAGGGCGGCAAACCGCCGGGTTGATATCCGCGCTGCGAATGCAAACCTGTGCAGCTTGAAAATGAATGCGGCAATGGATCCGCATCATTGGCCTGCGCTTCACGAAACGGAACGGAAATCGCGGAAGACCTAGGGTTATCCCCATGTCGAATGGTATGCGGCCTAGGGTATGCCCGGATGTACGCCCCATTCGCATACGCATAGAGTGATTCGCACGATCGCGGCATCGTTGATGCCGGGTCGATCCGGACAAGATCGTTTCTTGATCAACGACTCCACCGACTGCGAGGACAAATCATGAGCATCGAACTCTCCCAATACACTGGTGGCCTGACTGCCCAGTTGCAGGAATCCGCCAACAACACCAGCATCACGGAGGCGCAGGCCGGTTTGGCTGCCAACGGCACATCGCCGGCACCGGAAGGCTCCGTGGCTGTGGTGGTTGAGCCGGGCGACACGGTCAGCGAGATCATGGCCAAGTATGGACTGGACTACAGCAATCCCGCTGATCTGGAGACGTTCTACCGGTTGAATCCCCAGTTTCGTCCGGGGAGCGCGGAAGGGCGCGATGAAAACCTGATCTACATCGAAGAAGTGATCTACATGCCCGATCCGGACGCGGCCCCGCCGGTTGACGGCCCCGTCGACCAGTCCTCTACCCGGACAGAACCGCAAACACAGGCCGAAGCTGCACAGGCCACCGATCAGGCCATCGCCGATCTGGAGCAGGCCGAGAATGCCGACTATCCACCAGGTCTGGAGCACGAACAAAACGCTGCCGTCAGTCAGGCTCGCACTGACGCGTACGAGGCGGTCGAAACCGAGATCGAAACCGGTCTGGATGAATTCATGGCAGCGCATCCGGATGCGACTCCGGAGGAAATCACGGCAGAAGCCGATCGACTGCGGCACCAGATCCAGGGACGCAGTACGACGGCCGCCGGCCTGGACGATACCTCGATGGAATATCACACCCAGCAGGCTGTGAACAGTGCATCGGCCGATCAGCACGGCGTGGATCTCGACACGGTTGCGCCGGGTACGCAGATCAACGATGGTCCCTATACCGAGACCAGCGGCCCGTTCCAGCCGAATTCGCGTGTGGAGCTGCGCGATGGCACCTATATCCAGACCGACGAGAACGGCTATCCGGATACCGATACCGATAACAATGGCGTGGCCGATCCCGTCAGCTCTGCACAAGCCGGGTCGAACACGGATGCGGCGGCACAAGACCTCGAAGCTGCGCAGAACATGAATGTCCCTCCCGATCTGCAACACGAGAAGGACGCGGCCATTGCCGAAGCCACCAATCAGTTGGGTAATGCGGTCCAGCAGGAAGTGGAAGTGGGACTGCGCGAATTCATCGCCGCCAATCCTGATGCGACGCGCGAAGAAATCGAGGCCCACGCCGATCAGCTCATGCATGCCATCTTGGGGCGCGAGGGCAACGGCGTGATTACCGAAGCACAAGCGCAAGCCCGCAGCGAAATGGCCGTGGAAAACGTGATCGGCAGCGAGGACTGATCGCCTTTCCGGCATGGACGGGTACCGTTGCGTTGCCAGCGGTGACCCGTCACCAATGCAGTTGCAGCAGCAGGCCGATGCTGCGTTCGCGCAGATCGACCGGATCGGCACGTTCGTGCGCCGACTGATATTGCAGGATCAGTTTCCAGTGCCTGCCCCAGTCGCGGTTCAGGGCGATGGCCCACTCGGACCTGCTCGTCCCGCCCGGTTCTTCGTCGCGTTGCTGCAGGTGCGCATGCCGCAAGCCCAATTGCCAGCGGCCCCGGTCCGGATCGCGCGGGTCGGGTGTCCGCGCAAGCCCGGCCGCATGCCCCCAGGGTTGCCCATCCAGATTCCAGGTGACGCTGCTTGAGCAGCCGCGCAGATCGTCGACTGGCGTCGTCGCGTGACTGCCGGTCCGGAGACATTCCATCTGCAGTTTCATGTTGCGATGCAGCCACACCACTTCCAGCCCGGTCAGGCGCGTGCGCGATCGCGCCGTGCCGGACGCAGCCGCTTCGATGGCATCGCCGTCGATCATGGGCCAGGCAGATACTGAAACGAGATGCGCCTTCGACAGCCCGACGTGCAGCACGTCCCGCGTCCCGCGCCAAGGTACCCAGACGGCACGCACCAGTCGCCCGGACGATGCAGGGACGCTGCGATCCAGATCGCCATGGAACCGGCCGATCGACACGTGCCAGTTCGTCCCGTGATGCAGATACCCAGCGCCGATACGTCGCGACAGTGCGAAGGTGTCTGCAACCACCGTCTTGCCGATGAAGGCGCGCTCGCGGGTCGATTCCAGTTCTTCCAGCACCTGGAACGGCTTGAACTGCCCGAGCAGGAATTGATGCCGTTCATCCTCGCCAGTGGATAGGCGGATGCGGACATCCTGCCATTGGCGCTCGCGCAGCTCGTAGCCGGCGGCCCAGTCGCCGTGACGGCCGAGTGGACCTTCCACACCCAATTCGAGCCGTGTCAGATCACCATCAAGTGTTCGCGTGGCAGCCTGCGTGCCGGGCGTCGTGGATGTCGCATGCTCGGCGTGGACATGCACCAGACCCGTGAACGAAATGCCGGATCCGGGCAACGCAGATGAATCAGGCGCCGCTGCGGAAACCGGGGCGGCCGTGGCGAGGCAGGTGACGCAATGCCACAGCAGGGTGGTCACGGTCATGGAGACAATTGCATTTGGCCTGTGTGATTGTGTCCATTTTATGACAATTCCGAGACAGGCCGGATCGAGCGCCGAAGGTCTGGATCAAGCAGCGTCGCGCTTGTCTGGATACAGACACAGATCGCGCAGCACGCAATGGCCGCAGTCCGGCTTGCGTGCCTTGCACACGTAGCGTCCGTGCAGGATCAGCCAGTGATGGGCGTGCAGGCGAAAGCGTGCCGGGACCACCTGCAGCAGAGCATCCTCCACCGCGCGCACGGTGGCGCCCGGTGCCAGGCCGGTGCGATTGGCCACCCGGAAGATGTGCGTGTCCACGGCGATGGTGTCGTGGCCGAAGGCAGTGTTCAGCACCACGTTGGCGGTCTTGCGGCCCACGCCCGGCAGCGCTTCCAGTGCGGCGCGATCCTCCGGCACCGTGCCATCGTGGCGGTCCAGCAACTGCCGCGACAGCGCGATCACGTTCGCCGCCTTGGTGTTGAACAGACCGATGCGGGCGATATGCTGCTTCAACCCGGCTTCGCCCAGCTGCACCATGGTCTGTGGCGTGGGCGCGACCGCAAACAGGGTGCGGGTGGCGCGGTTCACGCTGGCGTCGGTGGCCTGCGCCGACAGCGCCACGGCCACCAGCAGCTGGTAGGTACTGCCGTAGTGCAATTCGGTGGTCGGCTCCGGATCCGCCGCTTGCAGCCGCTCGAACAGTGTCTGCACGGCTTTTTTCGACAATCGCGATGGGGAGCGGCGGGGGGGGCTGGCCATCAATCCGCTTCCCGCTTCGCGGCGGCACGTGCCTGCGCGCGTGCCAGTGCTGCAGCGGCCGCGGGTGGCAATGCAGGGGATGCTGCAGCCTTGCGTTGGCGCTGCAGCGCACGCATCTGCAAGCGCGCATTGCGTTCGCGGTGGCGTTCGCGCGCGGCCAGCGCGGTCATGAGAGCGCGTTGCGTCTGATGCAGCCGCTGCGCGGCCGCCGCATCCAGCCCGGCGGCTTCGGCGCAGGCATCGCAGGCCGGCCAGTCGAGCATGCCGGCCTGCAGGGCGGCATCGATGTCGTCGCGCTGCAGGGCGGCCCTCAGAGCGGTCGGATCGACGGCCTGCATGACATCGTGATGGATGGCGCAGCCGCTCACGGGCAACGCTCAGCGTCCGGTGAATGCCGGCGTGCGCTTCTGCAGGAAGGCCTGGGTGCCTTCGCGCATGTCCTCGGTGGAAAACACCAGACCGAATTGCGCCGATTCGTATTCCAGCGCTTCTTCCATGCCGCAGTCGGCACCGATGTTCACGCAGTCGATCATCCCGCGCAGCGCCAGCGGTGCGGACTTCGCCAATTGCCGTGCGATGGCTTGCGTGGCCTCGGCCAGTTCCGCGGCCGGCACTACCCGGTTCACCACGCCCAGCGCCAGGGCGCGTTCGGCGCTGATCGGTGTGCCCAGCAGGCACAATTCCAGCGCGACGGCGCGACCGGCCAGCCGCAGCAGGCGCTGGCTGCCGCCGAATCCGGGAATCAGCCCCAGGTTGATCTCCGGCTGTCCCAGTTTCGCCGTGTCCGCCGCGACGCGCAGATGGCAGCACATCGCCAGTTCCAGCCCGCCGCCCAGGGCGAAACCGTTCACCATGGCGATGACCGGCTTGGGCATCTTTTCCACCCGTCGCATCATGCGCTGGCCGCGCAGGGAGAAGTCGCGCGCCTGTGCCGGCGTGAGTGCTGCCATCTCGCCGATGTCGGCGCCCGCAACGAAGGCCTTGCCGCCCGCACCGGTCAGCACGATCACGCGCACGCTGTCATCCACTGCAGCGGCATCGAATGCGGCGTGCAGGGCATCCAGGGTGCGGCTGTCCAGTGCGTTCAGCTTGTCCGGGCGGTTGACGGTGAGGGTGCGGATGCCGTCCGCATCGCTGCGGGTCAACGGATTGGGGTGCGTATCGGCGGAAGTCATGCTGATCCTGACTGGGAAATGACGGGGAACCTGTGCGCCCCGGCCCTGTCTGTATGGCGTCAGTGGCGGTTAAGCGCTGGCGCCATTATCCTATCGCGTTGCTCGTGGCAGCCGGTTCCGCAGCCGGCGCGCGCTTCCCGCACGAATCCGATCCATCCCCTCTGGAGAATCCCGCCCCATGAAGTTGCGTTTGCTCGCCGTCGCGCTGACGGCATTGACCCTGACGGCCGGTGCCGCCAGCGCCCAGGACACCAGCTCGGACAAGGGCAAGCTGAGCTACGCCTTCGGCTACGACCTTGGCCGCAACCTGGCCGAAAGCGGCGAGCCGGTGGACATCAACACCGTGATCAAGGCCGTGCAGGACGGCTATGCCAAGAAACAGCCCACCGTGCCGGTGGAGCAGCTGCGCAGCACGGTCGAGGCCTGGCAGAAGCGGCAGATGGCCAAGGCCAAGGCCGAGTTCGACAAGGCCGCGTCCGACAACAAGACCAAGAGCGACCAGTTCCTCGCCCAGAACAAGGCCAAGCCCGGCGTGAAGGTGTTGCCCAGCGGCGTGCAGTACCGCATCCTCGAAACCGGTAACGGCGCCAAGCCCACCCAGAACAGCGACGTGCAGCTCCAGTACAAGGGCAGCCTGAGCGATGGCCGCACTTTCCTGGACACCAGCGCGGCCCCGCAGGGCCAGCAGGCCGGTCCGGTCAACCTGAAGGTCAGTGCGATTCCACTGGTGGGCCTGCGCGAAGCGCTGACCCAGATGCCGGCCGGTTCGCGCTGGGAAGTGGTGTTGCCGGCCGACAAGGCCTACGGCGCCACCCCGCAGTCGCCGATCGGTCCGAACCAGGCTGTGGTGTTCGACGTCAAGCTGATCAGCGTGAAGTGATCTTGCCTGTCCCGGCTGCCGTTCCGGCAGTCGGTGTCCGCGATGCCGGCCATGTGCCGGCATCGTCGTTTCGGAACCGGTGATGCCCGACTCCTCATCCCGCAGTTCATCCCCCTGCGTGGGCATCTGCACCATGCTGGATGGCCGCTGCCTGGGCTGTGCCCGCAGCCTGGACGAAATCGCCGGCTGGGGCCGCCTGGATGAAGCAGAGCGCCTGCGCATCATCACCGACGTGCTGCCGCAGCGCCTGCCGCGTCAACAGGATTGGCAGCTGCTGGATCGCATCGCCATCGAAAAGGCCTTGCATCCCCTGCACCGTCCACCGACCGGGCAGGCTTGGAATCACCAGGAGCTGGCCGATCTGCTGCCCGATGGCAATCAACGCCAGGCCGCAGTGCTGCTGGGGTTGGTGCAACGGCCGCACGGCATCAGCGTGCTGCTGACCCGCCGCAGCGACCAACTGCGCCAGCACGGCGGACAGGTGAGTTTTCCCGGTGGCGGCATTGATGCCGACGATGTCGATCCGGTGGCCGCCGCACTGCGCGAGGCGCACGAGGAAATCGGTCTGCAGCCGAGTCAGGCGCGACCGCTGGGATTCCTCGATCCGCTGCTCACCATCAGCGGCTTTCGCGTGCTGCCGGTTGTGGCGTGGCTGGATGCGGACTTCGTGCCGGTTCCCGACCCGGTCGAAGTGGCCGACACGTTCGAAGTGCCGCTGGCCGACCTGATGGCGCCGCAGCATCTGCGCGGGCTGCAGATGACGCTGCACGGCCGTCGTCGCACCGTGCTGGAATACGTCGGCGACTGGACCCCGCACCGCATCTGGGGCGTGACCGCGGCGATCCTGCTGGATTTCCGCTTGCGCTTGCAGCAATCATCGGCATTCCGCCCGACCGGAGGACCGCCATGCCGTACACCACCCTGATCAGCGTGTTGCAACTGGCCGGGATGCTGCACGATCCGGCACTGGTAGTGATGGATTGCCGCTTCAGTCTGGCGGCGTTGCCGGAGGGAGGCCCGGATGCGGGTCGCCGCCAGTATCGGCAAGGGCACATTCCCGGTGCGCGTTATGCACATCTGGAAGACGACCTGTCGGACATGCGCGTGCGTGGCGCCGGACGCCATCCCTGGCCCGATGCGGCCGCTTTCGCGCAGTGGCTGGGTGCTGCGGGCATCGGCACGGACACGCAAGTGGTGGCCTACGATGCCGGCGATGGTGCGTTTGCCGCGCGCCTGTGGTGCCTGCTGCAGCTGTTCGGGCACCGCGCCGTGGCGGTGCTGGATGGCGGCTTTGCGGCCTGGACGGCCGCAGGGCAACCCGTCGAATCCGGTGACGGGCCTCCACCGAATGCCGACGCCTCTGCGTATCCCGGACAGTTCGATCACCGCCGCATCGTCGATGCTGACGGGGTGCGCGCAGCACTGCAGCGCGGCGACGTGCTACTGGATGCACGGGCCGCCGAACGCTTCCGTGGCACCTTGGAACCCATCGACGCGGTGGCCGGTCACGTGCCCGGCGCGGTCAATCGGCCCTACAGCCTGAATCTGGCCGATGGCCGCTTCCGGTCCGCAGACGAGTTGGAAGCCGCGTTTTCGACCCTGCTGGCCGGTCGCCAGCCGCAGCATGCCATCGTGATGTGCGGATCGGGCGTCACCGCCTGCCATCACCTGCTGGCGATGGCGCATGCCGGTCTGGAAGGAGCGCGTCTGTACGCGGGATCGTGGAGTGGCTGGATCAGCGACCCGTCGCGCCCCATCGCCACCGGCGATTGATCTCAGCTTGGCGCCTTGCCGATCTTCGCCAGCAAGCTCTGCAGGCCGGCCTGCGTGTCCGGGTCTTTCCAGGCGTTGATGAAACGCTGCAGGTCGATGCGCTCGGGCTGCAGTGCCGCGATCAGGTCGGCGCGGGCCAGCTGGCGCGTGTCCAACACCGGCTGCCGCGGCAGCTTCAGTAGCTGTTCCAGCCACACCCGGGCCCGCCGCGGCACGTCGTCGATGTCGGTCAGCGCATCCACCAGACCGATGTCCAGTGCCCGCTGCGACTCGACCATTTCGCCGCTCACCAGCAACCGTTCGGCGCGATGCGGGCCCACCACGCGCCGCATCAGGTGCTGCACGCCATCGGGCACCACCAGGCCCACCTGGGTTTCGTTCAGACCGATGCGGTACGGGCCGTGCGGCATGATGCGGTAGTCGCAGCACAGTGCCAGCACGCAGCCGCCGGCCGGGGCATGGCCGGCAATCGCCGCCGCCACCGGAATCGGCGATGCCGCCAACGCGCGCGCCGCATCGAAGAAGGCTTCCCAGGCATCGGTCAGGCCGCTCAGGTCATTGTCCAGCGACAGCAGGTAGGGCACGTCCAGTCCGGCGGAGAACACGCTGGGCCCGCCGCTCAACACCAGGCCATGGATGCCATCGGCAACGGCGGCCGCAATCGCCTGTTCCAGTTCCACGCACAGGGCCGGGTTGAGCGCGTTGACCGGCTTGCGCGCCAGATGCAATTCGCGGATGCCGTGGTCGTGATCGATGGAGTGGATGTGGCTCATGCGGATGTCCCGGAAGATGGAAAAAGTGCGCAGCCGGCTGGATGGTCAGTCGATGCCGGACTGCTCGCCGTATCATAAGCGCATGAACAAACGGTCGTTGGCGATCATCGCGCTCGGTCTGCTGCTGCCGTGGCAGGCGGCATCGGCGGCGGATTGCCTGCCGCTGGTCCGCGAGGCCTGGATCCGGCTGACCCCGGCCGGCATGCCGATGCACGCCGGGTTTGCCCGCATCGACAATCCCTGTGGCGCGCCGGTCACCCTCGTCGGCGCCAGCAGCCCGCGGTATGCCCGCATCGACATGCACGAAACGCGCCTGGAAAACGGCGTGAGCCGCATGCGCGCACGTGCGCAGGCTGTTGTTCCGGCACAAGGGCAACTTCAATTCAAGCCCGGTGGCCTGCACTGGATGTTGATGCAGCCCAAGCCCGGTCTTCAAGCCGGCCAGCAGGTTCCGGTCACGCTGCTGTTGGCCGATGGCACACGGCTTGAGGTGATGTTCGCGGTGCGTGCAGCCGGTCGCTAATTCGATCGCGGGCCGGGATTGCCCAGCGCACGGATGTGTTCCGGCAGCGGCATCGGCCGCTGCGTGGCCAGGTCGATCCACACCATCACCACGTAGCCGTCGGCATACAGCACCTTGCCCTCCGCATCGGTGATGCGATGGCCGATGGTCATGCTGCTGCTGCCGGTGCGGGTGATGAACAGTTGCACCAGCACATCGCCGGGGTAGGGAATGGGCTGGCGGTAATCCATGTGCACCGAGGCCAGCAGCGGCGCGAATGCATCGTTCACCCACTCCATGTCCAGCGACTGGAACCACAGGATGCGGGTTTCCTCCAGGTAGGTGAGGAAATTGGAATTGTTGACGTGGTTGAACACGTCCAGGTCGCGCCAGCGGGTGGCGATGCGGGTGGAAAAGGCCGGTTCGGTGCCGGTTTGCGGATGCAGGGGGCTGCTCATGCGGTTCTCGATGTGCTCTTGCGTGCGGTTTTCCTGGCGGGAGTTGCGGCAGGTTTGGCTTTGCTCCGGCTCTTGGTGGGTGCCTTCGGCGATGTTGCCGCCGTGTCCGCGGTCAGGATGCGGGCCAGAAAACGGCCCGTGTGCGACTGCGGCAGGCTGGCCACGTGCTCGGGGGTGCCGCTGGCGATGATCTCGCCGCCGCGGTGGCCACCTTCCGGGCCCAGATCGATGATCCAGTCGGCGGTCTTGATCACGTCCAGGTTGTGCTCGATCACCACCACGGTGTTGCCGTCGTCGCGCAGCTTGTGCAGCACCGCCAGCAGGTGTTCGATGTCGTGGAAATGCAGCCCGGTGGTGGGCTCGTCCAGGATGTACAGGGTGCGGCCGGTGTCGCGCCGCGACAACTCCTTCGACAGCTTCACCCGCTGCGCCTCGCCGCCGGACAGCGTGGTGGCGCTCTGTCCCAGGGTGATGTAACTCAGGCCCACGTCCACCAGCGTTTCGAGTTTCCGGGCGATGGACGGGATCGGTGCGAACAGTTCCAGCGCATCCTCCACGGTCATGCTGAGCACGTCGTGGATGCTGTGGCCCTTGTACAGGATCTCGAGTGTTTCCCGGTTGTAGCGCTTGCCCTGGCACACGTCGCAGGGTACGTACACGTCGGGCAGGAAGTGCATCTCCACCTTCAGCAGGCCATCGCCCTGGCAGGCCTCGCAGCGGCCACCGCGCACGTTGAAGGAAAACCGCCCGGCCGAATAGCCGCGCGCACGCGCTTCCGGCACCTGCGCGAACAACTCGCGCAACGGCGTGAACAGGCCGGTGTAGGTGGCCGGATTGCTGCGCGGGGTGCGGCCGATCGGCGACTGGTCGATGTCCACCACCTTGTCGAACAGGTCCAGCCCGGTGATTTCCGCGAACGGCGCCGGCGGATGCGAGGCGCCGTTGATCTCGTTGGCGGCCAGCGCGAACAGAGTGTCGTTGATCAGCGTCGACTTGCCCGAGCCGGACACGCCGGTCACCACCGTGAACAGGCCGGCGGGAATGGACAGATCCACGTTGCGCAGATTGTTGCCGTGCGCACCTTTCAGCGTCAGCATCGCCTCGGGATCGGGTGGGTGCCGCCTGGCGGGCACTTCGATGCTGCGCTGGCCCGACAGATACTGCCCGGTCAGCGAACGCGGTGCACGCAGCACGTCGTCGTAATCGCCCTGCGCTACCACTTCGCCGCCGTGCACGCCGGCGCCGGGGCCTATGTCCACGATGTGGTCGGCCATGCGGATGGCGTCCTCGTCGTGTTCCACCACGATCACCGTGTTGCCCAGGTCGCGCAGCCGGGTCAGCGTGCCCAGCAGGCGTTCGTTGTCGCGCTGGTGCAGGCCGATGGACGGTTCGTCCAGCACGTACAGCACGCCCACCAGTCCGGCACCGATCTGCGAGGCCAGCCGGATGCGCTGCGCCTCGCCGCCGGACAGGCTGCCGGCCTTGCGCTCCAGAGTCAGGTAATCCAGACCCACGTCCACGAGAAAACGCAGGCGATCGGTGATTTCCTTGACGATTTTCGATGCGATTTCGCCACGCCAGCCCGGCAGCGACAGGGTGCGGAAGTGCTGCAAGGCATCGTCAATGGGCAGCCGCACCAGGTCGCCGATGGCTTCCTCGCCCACGAACACGTTGCGCGCGGCACGGTTCAGGCGCGCACCGTTGCAGTCCGGGCACGAGCGCTCGCTGACGTATTTTGACAGCTCCTCGCGCACCGCCATTGATTCGGTTTCCTTGTAGCGGCGCTCCAGGTTCGGCAGGATGCCCTCGAAGGCATGCCTGCGCTGATGGCGCCGGCCCGAATCGCTGACGTAGGTGAATTGGATCGCCTCGCGGCCGCTGCCGTACAGCACGGCATGGCGATGCGCCGCCGGCAGGGCTTCCCAAGGCACATCCACCTTGAAGCCGTAATGCCGCGCCAGCGACTGGATCAGCTGGAAGTAATACGTGTTGCGCCGGTCCCAGCCGCGCACCGCGCCGGCCGCCAGCGACAGCTCCGGATGCACCACCACGCGTTCCGGATCGAAGAATTCCGATACGCCCAGGCCATCGCAGGTCGGGCAGGCGCCCATCGGCGCGTTGAACGAGAACAGTCGCGGTTCCAGTTCCGGCAACGCGTAATCGCACACCGGGCAGCTGTATTTGGATGAAAACAGCAGCGGCTCGGCATCGGCATCGTCCATCGACTGCAGCATCGCCATGCCGTCGCCCAGCTTCAGCGCGGTTTCCACGCTTTCGCTCAGCCGCTGGCGGATGTCCTCGCGCACCTTGAAGCGGTCGATCACCGCATCGATGCTGTGTTTCTGCCGCAGGGCCAGCGGCGGCACCGCATCGATGTCGTGCAGCACGCCGTTCACCCGCACCCGCACGTAGCCCTGCGCCTGCAGCTGCTCGAACACCTGCGCGTGCTCGCCCTTGCGATCGCGGATCACCGGTGCCAGCAGCATCCAGCGCTGCTCGGCGCGGGGCGAGTCGGCGCCCAGCGCCAGGATCTCGTCCACCATCTGGCTGACCGTCTGCGCCTGCAGCGGGATGCCGTGGTCGGGGCAGCGCGGAATGCCCACGCGCGCGTACAGCAGGCGCAGGTAGTCGTAGATTTCGGTGATGGTGCCGACCGTGGAACGCGGGTTGTGCGAGGTGGACTTCTGTTCGATCGCGATCGCCGGGCTCAGCCCCTCGATGCTGTCCACGTCGGGCTTTTCCATCATGCTGAGGAACTGCCGCGCGTAGGCCGACAGCGATTCCACGTAGCGGCGCTGCCCTTCGGCGTAGATGGTGTCGAACGCCAGCGACGACTTGCCCGAGCCCGACAGCCCGGTGATCACGATCAGTCTGTCGCGCGGCAGCTCCAGGTCGAAGTTCTTCAGGTTGTGGGTACGCGCACCGCGGATGCGGATACTGTCCAGCGCCATGGGGTGGGGTCCTCGGCAGGGGCGAACGGGCAACGGACTAGCGTAGCAGCCGCCCGGATGCGGACGCACGACGCCAGCCGCACAGAATCGGCGTGACCCGTCGCAATCCGTGAGACGCGCAGCCGCCGTTCAGGCAAGCGGGAGTCGTCGTTGCCTGCGCCGTGCAAATCCCCTACAATTCCGCTTCTGTCCGCCCCGCGGGCAGCGCAACCTCCAAGAAGAACGACAGAAGGGTCATCAACACCATGTACGCAGTCATCGTTACCGGCGGCAAGCAGTACCGCGTGATGCAGGGCGAAACGCTCCGCGTCGAAAAACTGGATGCCGAAGCCGGCAAGGAACTCACCCTGGACAACGTGCTGATGCTGGGCGACGCCGATGGCGTGACGCTGGGCGACGCACTGAAGGGCGCCACGGTGTCGGCCCGCGTGGTCGGCCATGGCCGCGCCGACAAGGTCCGCATCGTCAAGTTCCGCCGCCGCAAGCACCACCGCAAGCAGATGGGTCACCGTCAGCACTACACCGAAATCGAGATCACCGGCATCGCCGGTGGCAAAAAGTAAGGAGCAGCAGTCATGGCACATAAAAAAGGCGTCGGTTCCTCGCGCAACGGCCGCGACTCCAACCCGAAATACCTGGGCGTGAAGATCTTCGGTGGCCAGGCCATCCAGGCAGGCAACATCATCGTGCGCCAGCGTGGCACCGAGTTCCATCCGGGTAGCGGCGTCGGTCTGGGACGCGACCACACCCTGTTCGCGCTGGTCGACGGCACCGTGCAGTTTTCGGTGAAGGGTCCGAAGAAGCGCCGCACGGTCAGCGTGGTCGACGCAGCCGCCAACTGAGGCTGCCACACGTCGGCACGGTCAAAGCCCCGCCGCGCGCGGGGCTTTGCGTTTGTGGATGACGGCGCGGGTCGATCCGGCACAGCAGCGAGACGAGATGCATGAAACTGGTGGATGAAGCGGAAATCACGGTCGCGGCCGGCAACGGCGGCAACGGTTGCGTCGGTTTCCGGCGGGAGAAGTTCGTGCCGCTGGGCGGGCCCGACGGCGGCGACGGCGGCGATGGCGGCGACGTGTGGCTGCAGGCCGACGAAAACCTGAACACGCTGGTCGATTTCCGCCACCAGAAACACTTCCGCGCGCAACGCGGCGAGAACGGCATGGGCAGCCAGCGCTACGGCAAGGGCGGTG
This sequence comes from Pseudoxanthomonas suwonensis, assembly GCA_003240695.1. Lineage (GTDB taxonomy): Bacteria > Pseudomonadota > Gammaproteobacteria > Xanthomonadales > Xanthomonadaceae > Pseudoxanthomonas_B > Pseudoxanthomonas_B suwonensis_A. Next base: position 72,004 of record QFNC01000005.1, read on the forward strand.
CGGATGCGGTGATCGTGGTGCCGGTGGGCACGGTGGTGCACAACGTGGACACCGACGAGGCCATCGGCGATCTCACCGCACACGGCCAGCGCCTGCTGGTGGCGCGCGGCGGCAAGGGCGGCCTGGGCAACATGCATTTCAAGAGTTCCATCAACCGCGCGCCGCGCCAGTCCACGCCGGGCGGCGAGGGCGAGCAGCGCACGCTGCGGCTGGAATTGAAGCTGCTGGCCGATGTCGGCCTGCTGGGATTTCCCAATGCGGGCAAGAGCACGTTCATCCGCGCGGTGTCGGCGGCCACGCCGAAGGTGGCCGATTATCCGTTCACCACGCTGTATCCGAACCTGGGCGTGGTCAGCGTGGAGCCGCACAAGAGTTTCGTCATCGCCGACATCCCGGGCCTGATCGAAGGCGCGGCGGACGGTGCCGGACTGGGCAGCCTGTTCCTGCGTCACGTGCAGCGCACCGGATTGCTGCTGCATCTGGTGGACATGGTGCCGCTGGACGAAGGCACTCCGGGGCTGTCGCCGGCCGAGCAGGTGCGCGCGATCGAGCACGAATTGCGCCAGTACGATCCGGCCATGCTGGACAAGCCGCGCTGGCTGGTGCTGAACAAGAGCGACCTGCTGCCGGATGACGAGGCGCAGGCACAGGCGCAGGCCATCGTCGACGAACTGGGTTGGCAGCAGCCCTGGTATCGCACATCGGCGATCGGGCGTGAGGGCACCTGGCCGATCATGCTGGCAGTGCAGGCATTCCTGGAGCGGCAGCGCGCCGAGCAGGCAGAAGCCGACGCGACGAATGGCTGAGCGGCGTTGAACTCGCCGGGTGATGGTCAGTCGGCGAACGGCGCGATCGGTTTCAGCACCCCGTAGCGCTCCCGCTGCAGCTTGCCGTCCAACGGCGGGAACTCGACCGGCTCGGTGTCCACGCGCGTATCGGGCAGGCGATCCAGCAGGTCGCGGATCAAGGTCAGGCGGCCGCGTTTCTGCTCGTTGAAGTCCACCAGTGTCCATGGCGCATGCGAGGTGTGGGTGGCCTTCAGCATCGCTTCGCGGGCGCGGGTGTAATCGCCATAGCGACTGCGTGCCTCGGCATCCATCGGCGACAGCTTCCAGCGTTTCAGCGGGTTTTTCAGGCGCTCGGCGAAACGCTTTTCCTGCCTGTCCTGGTCGCAGCACAGCCAGTACTTGAACAGCAGGATGCCATCGTCCACCAACTGCTTCTCGAAAGACGGTGCCTGTTTCAGGAAGCGCTTCACCTGTTCGTGGCTGGCGAATCCCATCACCTTTTCCACGCCAGCCCGGTTGTACCAGCTGCGGTCGAACAGCACGATCTCGCCGGCAGCCGGCAGCTGCGACACGTAACGCTGGAAATACCACTGCGTGGATTCGCGGTCGTCGGGTTTGGACAGCGCAACGATGCGGCATTGGCGCGGATTGAGATGCTCTGCAATCGCGCGGATCGCGCCGCCCTTGCCGGCGGTATCGCGTCCCTCGAACAGCACCACGAGCCGTTTGCCGGTGTGGCGCAGCCAGCGCGCCATCGCCACCAGCTCCTCCTGCATCGGCTGCAGCAGTGCTTCGTAATCGGCTTTCGTCAGTTTGCTCATGCAGAAGCCCCCTTTTTCGACGGTTTGCGTGCGCTGGCAGCCGGACGGTTCGGCGGCTGGCGTCGTGCCAGACCCGTGGCGATTTCCAGCAGTGCGGTTTTCTGCCGCGTGCCCAAGGCACGGTACGCCGCCAGCAGTTCCTGTTCGTCGCTGCCGTGCGGGTCCAGGGTCAGCGCCAGTTCGGCCAGCAGCGCACTGGTGGGCACGCCGAAAATGCGGGCCAGAGCTTCCAGCTGGTCGCGTCCGGGCATCTTTTCCCCCTTCAGCCAGCTGCTGACGGTGTTCGCGCCGGCGCGGGGAATGGCCATGGCGATGTCGGTGGCCGTCATGCCGGTGGCCTTGGCCAGCAGTTGCAGGGTCTGGGCGATGTCCATCATGACTCCTTCAGGCGCGGCGAGAGATTGGCCAGATTGCATGGCCGGGTGCGGGCATCGAGCTGCGCGCGGATGATGCCTTCCCAGCCGGTGCGGCAGGCCGAGGTGGAGCCGGGCAGGGCGAACAGGAAAGTGCCATTCGCAAGGCCGGCGAATGCGCGCGATTGCAGCGTGCTGGTGCCGATGTCGGCAAACGACAGGGAGCGGAACAGTTCGCCGAAACCGTCCATGTGCTTGTCCAGCAGCGGCAGCAGTGCTTCGGGCGTGCTGTCGCGGCCGGTGAACCCGGTACCGCCGGTCACCAGGATGCCATGGATGCCGGCATCGGCGATCCACTGCGACACCTGCGCGCGCAGGCGGTATTTGTCGTCCGGCAGCAGTGCGCGATCGGCCAGCCGGTGGCCCGCCTCGGCGAGTGCGGACACCAGATAATCGCCGGAGGTGTCGGTAGCGGCCGTGCGCGAGTCGGACACGGTGAGCACGCACAGCTGCAGGGGGCGGAAGTCGGATGCGGCAGTCATCGTCACAGTGTAGGCCGACCCTGCCTGCGCTGCATCCCGGCCGGTTCAGGCTTGCCGCATCGTTCGCGCGGCATCGACGAAGTCGTGCGCGAAGGCATCCATGTCGAACAGGCCGCTGTCGCGGCGGCGCTCGGCCAGCCGTTGGCGCAATGCCCGCAGTCGCTGCGGATCGTTGCCCAGGGCAATGGCCGCGGCGACGAAGGCGGCATCGTCGGGCATGTTCATCTCCGGCATGCCCAGGTGATGATTGAGACTGCCGGCCACGCGTGCGGCGATGGTGTCGCCGGGCACGGTCAGCACGGGACAGCCGGCCCACAGCGCATCCGATGCCGTGGTATGGGCGTTGTAGGGATTGGTGTCCAGAAACAGGTCGGCCTGCTGCAGGCGTGCCAGATACTCGGCGTGCGGCTGCTTGGGCATGAACACGAGACGGCGTGCATCCACGCCATCGGCCTGCGCCACCGCGCGCAGGCGATCATCGGCCTTGCCGGGTCCGGACAGCAGCCACAACACGCTGCCGGGCACGCCGCGCAACACGGCCAGATGCCGCGACAGACTGCGCGGATTGAGTTTGTAGCTGTTGTTGAAGCAGCAGAACACCACGCCCGTGTCGGGCAGGCCGCAGGCACGGCGCGACGGCGGATCCGGCAATGCGCGGGTGGTGTCCGAGGGCTGGAAACACCGCGGCAGTCGCAGCACGGATTCGCTGACCGGTAGATCGACATCCGCTGGCAGGACGAACGCATCGGTCAGCAGATGATCCATCCACGCTGCACCGGAAGTGCCGGGAAACGCCAGCCAGTTCACCTGCACCGGCGCCGGACGCATCGCCAGCACTTCCGGCCGCCCGCCACCGCCCCAGCCGCGCAGGTCGTACAGGATGTCGATGCCCGCATCGCGGATGCCGATGGCGATGGCTTGATGCGACAGTGCGGACACGTCGTGCAGCGTGGTGGCAATCGACAGTCGCCGGCGGATCGCGCTGCCATCGTCGGCACTCAGCGCGAACAGATGGCAGTGCACGTCGTCGAAGGCGCGCAAGGCCTCGAACAAGGCCACGGTCAGTAACCCGGTGGGATGCGCACCGAAACCATTGGACAGGAATCCGAGTCGCAACGCGGTGCCCGAGTCGCGTGGCGCCGTCGCAGGCAGCGGCCTTGCCGTTTGCGCAATCGTTCGCGCCCGCAACTGCCCGCAGCGCAGCTGTTCGGCGGCGGTGCTGTCCTCGGCCAGGAACGCGAACGGTTCCACCGACGCGGCGCCGTCGCGCACGGCCTGTCGCACCTGCGCGGACAGGGCTTCCAGATCGCGCCAATCGCACAGCCTGCGTCGCCACGCCAGCAGATGCGCCGCGAATTGCGCCTCGTGCGGTGCCAGTGCATGCGCATGCGCATAGGCCTGCGCGGCCGCTTCGCCATCGCCGATGTCTTCCAGCACGTGGCCGAACCACAGCGCGATGCCGGGATGTCCCGGCGCCGCACGCACCGCCTGCTGCAGATGCACAGCGGCTTCGTGCAGGCGCTGCTGCATCCAACAGGCGCGGCCTAGGCGCGCCAGTGCTTCGGGATGTCCGGGCGCCAGCTGCAAGGCGCGTCGTGCAGCCGCTTCGCCGGCAGCGGCATCGCCGGCATCCAGTTCGGCCTCGGCCAGCACGATCCAGGCCATCGGCTGCTGCGGCGCGCGTGCGACGGCGGCACGGGCCTGCAAGCGCGCATCGTGGATCGATCCGGTCACGTCGCCTGCGCCAGCCGGGCCAGTGCATCGGCACGATCTTCCTGCTGCAGTCGCTCGATCAGTGCATCCAGCTGGCCTTCCAGCACGTTGGGCAGGTCGTACACCGTCAGTCCCTCCACGCGATGATCGGTGATGCGGCCCTGCGGATAGTTGTAGGTGCGGATGCGCTGACTGCGGTCGCCGCTGCCGACCTGCAACTTGCGTTCGGCGGCCTGCGCGGCGGCGCGGCGCTCCGTTTCCGCTTCCACCAGCATCGCATTCAACCGTTTCATGGCCTTGTCGCGGTTGGCGTGCTGGCTGCGCTCGGTCTGCGATTCCACCACCACGCCGCTGGGCACGTGGGTGATGCGGATGGCGGAGTCGGTCTTGTTGACGTGCTGTCCGCCGGCGCCGGAACTGCGGAACGTGTCCACTTTCAGGTCGGCCGGGTTGATGTCGATGTGCACCTCGCCGGCTTCCTCGGCAATGATCGCCACGGTCGCGGCCGAGGTGTGGATGCGGCCCTGCGATTCGGTTTCCGGCACCCGCTGCACGCGATGGGTGCCCGATTCGTATTTCAGTTTCGAAAATGCGCCGGCCCCGTCCACCCGCGCGATGATCTCGCGGTACCCGCCGTGCTCGCCGGGATTGGCCGATTCGATGTCCACGCGCCAGCCCTGGCGTTCGGCATAGCGGGAATACATGCGGAACAGGTCGCCGGCGAAGATCGCCGCCTCGTCGCCGCCGGTCCCGGCCCGCACCTCCAGATACAGGCCACCATCGTCGCGGGCGTCGGTCGGAATCAGGTGCGTCATCAGTTCGGCATCCAGCGCGTCCAGGCGTCGTTGTGCCGCGGCGATTTCCTCCTCCGCCAGCGCGCCCAGTTCCGGATCGCCACGCAGCGCCTGTGCCGTGTCCAAGTCGGCGCGCGCCTGCGCTTCCGTGGCCAATGCGACGGCCAGCGGGTCGAGCTGGGCGAACTCGCGCGACAGCGCGCGGAAACGCGCCGCATCGGACGCGACGTCCGGCTGGGTCAGCAGCCGTTCCAGCTCGTCGCGGCGTTCGGCCAGGGCTTCCAGTTTGCGGCGCAGGGTGGGGTTCATCGATTCCGGCAGGAGGGCAGCGGGCATGCAGGCAGTTGCATTGTGCCTGCGGAGTGCGGGGCTGTCATGCGTGGGCATGACTTGGGGCATGGCCGCATGCATTCATTGCTGTCAACAGGAGCCGTTTTCTCAGCTGCGCCGCGCATGAGGCAAAGCTGATGACGCGATTATCTGCTGCGAGCAACAGACAAGGACCAGCAAACATGTTTCCGTTGCCCGTACATCCCTGCATGCCATCATCGGTTCCATGAAGCGTCTCTTGCCCCTCGTCGCCCTGGCCGGAATTTTACTGTGCGGCTGCGCTCGTTCGTCTGACCAGCCACGCGTTGGTCCTGCTGCCTCGCCAGTCGACACGTCCGCCACCGCCATCAAAGCAACACCAACCGAGTCCCACATGCAGACCGAAACCACCCAGCCCGCCACTAAACCGCCCGACGGCCCCGTGCTGACGCCCGAGCAGGTGTGGGACAAGCTGTTCGCGTTGATCGACAGCCTGCACAGCGAGGCTGACCTGGACAAGGCCCACATCGAGCGACTGATCGGGTTGCCGCTGGCGAAACGGCCGGAAAGCAACGTGTCGGAGTACATTGCGGGCGATACCACGGCAGGCTGGCGTTATGCACTCGACCTGCTGACCTACCACGACAAGGACATCCGCATGGCCGTCAAGATCTGGCTGCCGGACGCCGACGACAACGGCGATTCGCCGACCTGCACCTACCCGCTGCAGACCATGCAGGACACGCTGGAACAGCGGGGATTCGAGGGGCGGGACATGACCGCGCCCATGGAGGGCATCTTCTATTGGCGGTATGGGCGCGCCAGACAAGGCGTATATGTCTCGTACTATTCGACCGGAAAACGGTACTATCCCGGCACTGGAAAGTTCTGTGTCCAGGACGTCGAGATTGTATTAACCATTCCAGAAGAGGACTTGTGACATGACTGAATCCGACACGCCGTTCAAACGCTTCCAGCTGGGAGGTGCCAGTCAGCATCAATTGCAGATGCTGGCAGAAACCATGAAGCAGGCGCCGTTGCTGGGCCAAGTGCCACGCTGACACTGCGACCATACGGAGCGAGCCATGCAACATCCATCCATTGCAGCATTGATGATCGCAGGTTTGGTTTCGGCCAGCATCGGATGTGCCAGCACCGATGCCGGATCGAGATCGTCCAACGATTCCGTTGCGCAGCCGGGCAGGACCACGCTGACCATCGAAAACATCCTGCAGTGGCCGCTGGAGGGTCCGGCCGGTGTTGACCGGATCATCGATGTGTTGCGTCGCGATGGGCGGATGTCGCTGCAAGGCCGGTCGCTGAATTCAATCGACACCTACCGGTTCGGCGATGGCTACGAGGCGGAGTTCATCCATATCGATATTCCATCTTCGCAAATAAATATTGGCATCGGCAACGAAAAATGCCTTGACCCAGGATATGCGGCAGAACTGAGTGGGTCAGACCCATCGCCTGTCAGGGAGGATTCGCATGGCGTTGACCATGGGAGAAATTACATCCGTCGTAAGGCTGATGTTTTGGTGCATCTGTCGAGCACACCCATCACCGATGTCTGCATTGAATCAATCTACATCTCCACAAAAAAGGACTCCAAGCCATGAATCCTGACTTGCGACACCATTTGAACAACGAAGATAAATTTGGTGCTTTTCCTGATCATTTGAGATCATGGATACTGAAGTCCGAGCATGCAAGCGATCTTTTTTCCGAGTTTTTCAAGTCTGATGGTTACATTCGGGAGAACAAAGAAGACGCTCTTCCTTATTATTCATCCACGGAGCCGCCTGCAATCGTTGTATCTGCCAAGCAGTGGCAAAGCCTGAAAGCCCCGGATGCGTCTCAATATCCTCAGTGGCACATGTTCGGCACGCTGGCACACGAAATCGGCCACCACCGCTTGAATGCCGCCACGGTCCCGTTCACCGGCAGTACTCCGCAGCAGTACGTCCAGTACCGCAGTGAACTGGAAGGGCAGGCCATTTTCGGCGCGTTCCGCATCCTCAGGGAGCTGGAAACCGTGCCGCCGTTCGGCAAGCAGATGCCATTCAATTCCATCGGTTACCTCAACGGCATATAGCTGGGGCAGTTGTACAAGGAGTGGAAGGCCGGACGTCTGGATGATGCGCAGGCCGTGGCAGCCATCGCCGACAAGGTGGCCGACACGCCGTTCCGCCGCAGCGATCCGGCGCCTGGCAAGGAAGGGACGCTGACCGACCAGGACGGTGACGGCCGGTTGACCCATCGCGATCTGTACCTGCGCGATTTCGAGCGGATTCCGCGCTTTCATCCGCAACCCGATGCGCCTGCCATGGAACCGTCGGCTTCGACGCAGCCGACAGCCATTCCGCTGCTGTACGACCCCGCCCATCCCGCCCACGACATGTACGCGCAGACGCTGCGGGCCTTCGCCGCATCGCCGCAGATTGTCGCTGCAGGGTATTCCCAGGAGCGGCAGCAGCTGATCGCCGCGAATCTGGTGGCCGGTAACTTGAACGTGCGCGAATCACGCAATGGTCCACCGCTGCAGGAACGGATCGATCGCGTGGATGCCGCCACCATCGCCAGCGATGGCAGTCACATCACCCTCATCCAGCGCGCGGCGCATAATTCCACCTCGTTCCGCTTCGGCCTGCCGATGGAACGGGCGCACGCCGGCTCGCTCGAAGCGGCATCGCAACAGGCCTTCGATGGCCTGCACCAGCAGAAGGCGCAGGAACTGACGCGACAGGCGGAACGCGACCGCGCGCCGCAGCCGCAGCCCGATGGTGCGAGCCGCTGATCCATGCCGGTGCATGGCACACGCGTTCAGCGCGTGCCCAGCATCGAGGGATCGGATTCGTTGCCAGTCCACGTGCGCCCGCCCGGCGTGCTCCGGCCGGGACGCCGTTGCCGTTGGGCATTGATTTTATTCATCGCATTTCCCGCGATTCGGGCGGTGCGATCATGGGCATGGATCAGGCCGCAGCGCGCACGCCCACCAGCGTGCCGATGTCCTCGCCGCGCAGGATGCGCAGCAGCACGCCGGGCTGCGACATGTCGAAGATGCGCAACGGCAGGCCGGCATCGCGGGCCAGGGCGAAGGCGGCAGTGTCCATCACCTGCAGGTTGCGCGCGATCACCTCGTCGTAGCCCACGCTCTGCAGGCGCTGCGCATCGGGGAAGCGCTTGGGATCCTTGTCGTACACGCCGTCCACCTTGGTGGCCTTCAGCAGCAGGTCGGCGTTGATCTCGATGGCGCGCAGGGCGGCACCCGAGTCGGTGGTGAAGAACGGATTGCCGGTGCCGGCCGCGAACACCGCGATGCGGCCCTTTTCCAGATGCCGGATGGCGCGGCGGCGGATGTAGTCCTCGCACACGTCATTGATCGTGATGGCACTCATCACCCGCACTTTGCCGCCGCGCTTTTCCAGCGCGTCCTGCATGGCCAAGGCGTTGATCACGGTGGCCAGCATGCCCATCTGGTCGCCGGTCACGCGGTCCATGCCGATCGCGGCCAGTCCGGCGCCGCGGAAGATGTTGCCACCGCCGATCACCAGTGCGATCTCGGCGCCGGCGGCATTGGCCTCCAACACTTCGTTGGCGATGCGGTCGAGCACCTTGGGGTCGATGCCGTACTGTTCGTCGCCCATCAGGGCTTCGCCGGACAGTTTCAGCAGCACGCGGCGATAGGCAACCTCGGACATGGACAGGCGCCGGGAGAGTGGGGGTGCCGCCATTGTAGTCCAGCGACCAGCAGCTGCTGCCGTCGCGGCATCAGAACAGGCCTTGCAGCCATTCCATCCACGATTCCCGCCAGCTTTTGGCGCGCTGGTCGAGCGGCTGCTGTGGCCAGTCGGCGCAGGCGTTGTGGGTGTGCTCGCCCCATTGCCACAGTTCGTCGCGGGTCAATGCACCATTCCGGTCCGAGTCGAGCGCGGTGAAGGCGTCGGCGGTGTTCACTGGGATGTCCAGGGTGCCGCCGTAGCCGCCATCGACACCACTGCCGCCGGCCAGCAGTTCGGCCCTTTGCAGCAGGCCGTCGCGATCGCGGTCGTGATCGGCCAGATACTGGTCGAAATCGAAGGCGGCCGGATCGCAGGCGTTCGCGGTCAGACTGCTTGCCAATGCGATGGCAGCCGCGAGCGCCGATGCGATCCGGGACGGTATCGGCCGTGTGCGGCTCGCGTCAGGCATGCAGCTTCTTCTCCATGGCAACCGTGACGGCGCACGCCGCGCCGATCGCAAGAACGTGGAAGGACACCAGGAACCCCATCACCATGCCGCCGATCAATGCAGTGGTCCAGTCGCCGGCAGTCAGGAAAATGACCGGGATGACGATCCACCAAGGCGATGAGCCGATCACGCAGCCGAGCGTCAGGCGCCATTGTTCGACACCGAGGATGGTTGCATCAGGATACAGGCGTGCATGCCCCAATGCGGGCCAGATGCACGCCAGGATGCAGGGCAGCAGCATGGCGCAGCCGCTGAGCGCTGCATTGCGCGCTTCATGCGCGGAGATCGGCAACTGGTTCGGGTTCGATTGGTCGATCACCATCTACATGCCCACCAGTGCCACCGACAGCACCATCAGCAGAAAAGAGGCATGGGAGACCAGCGTGTAACGCGAGATGGAGGGGAACAGCGGTGGTCGTGGACGGCGCATGAGCAGGATGCTGCGCCATGCGCCGTGCACGATCAAGGCGCAGTCGCAGCCGGTTCACGGCAGCTTGTTGCGCGCCGCGCGCCGCGCGCCGTTCCCGTTCAGGCCGCTGCTGCAGGCCGCAACGTGGTCAGCAAGCCCTTCGCCGCCTGCACCCGCTGGGTGACCTCGGGCAGCTCGAGTGTGATCCTCAGCTTGTCGGGGCCATCCATTCGGTAGTGCTTCGGCTGGCCCTGGATCAGGCGGATCACCGCCATCGGATCGACAGCGGGTTTTTCCACGAACTGGATGCGTCCACCGGTTTCACCCAGGTCGAGTTTGCGGATGCCCAGTGCCGTGGCCTGCAGTTTCAGCTCGGCCACCGCGAACAGCTGCTTCACCGCATCCGGCAGCAGGCCGAAGCGGTCGATCATCTCCACCTGCAAGTCGCGCAGGTCGTCGCCATCGCGGGCGGAGCTGATGCGCTTGTACAGCATCAGTCGGGTGTGCACGTCCGGCAGGTAGTCATCGGGAATCAGTGCCGGCGCGTGCAGTTCCACCTCGGCGCCGCGATGCTCCGGTGCATCCACGTCGGGCAGCTTGCCCTGGCGGATGCTGCGCACGGCGCGTTCGAGCAGCTCGGTGTACAGCGAAAAGCCGACCTCGGCCATCTGTCCGCTCTGGTCCTCGCCCAGCAGCTCGCCGGCGCCGCGGATTTCCAGATCGTGCGTGGACAGGGTGAATCCCGCCCCCAGTTCGTCCATCGAAGCGATCGCGTCCAGCCGCCGCTGCGCATCGGCGGTGATGGACTTGCGATCGGGCGTGACCAGATAGGCGTACGCGCGGTGGTGCGACCGGCCCACGCGGCCGCGCAACTGGTGCAGCTGCGCCAGGCCGAACTTGTCGGCGCGGTGGATGATGATGGTGTTGGCGTTGGGAATGTCGATGCCGGATTCGATGATGGTGGAGCACAGCAGCACGTTGAAGCGCTGCTTGTGGAAATCCAGCATCACCCGTTCCAGCTCGCGCTCGGGCATCTGGCCGTGGGCGATGCCGATGCGGGCGTCGGGCACCAGTTCCTCCAGCTGGCGCTGCATGCGGCCGATGCTTTCCACGTCGTTGTGCAGGAAGTACACCTGGCCGCCGCGCGCCAGTTCGCGCTGGAAGGCTTCGCGCAGCTGCGCGTCGTCCCATGGCACCACGAAGGTCTGCACTGCCAGCCGGTTGGCCGGCGGCGTGGCGATGATCGACAGGTCGCGCAGGCCGGCCATCGCCATGTTCAAGGTGCGCGGGATGGGCGTGGCGGTCAGGGTAAGCAGATGCACGTTGGCCCGCAGCGCCTTCAGCGCTTCTTTCTGGCGCACGCCGAAGCGTTGTTCCTCGTCCACGATCACCAGGCCCAGGTCGCGGAAGCGCACGTCCGGCTGCAGCAGGCGATGCGTGCCGACGATCACGTCGAGTTTGCCTTCGGCCAGCCTGGCCAGTTCGGCATCGATGTCCTTCTTGCTCTTGAAGCGCGACAGCACCTCGACCTTCAGCGGCCAGTCGGCGAAGCGGTCGCGCAGGTTGCGGTAGTGTTGTTCGGCCAGCAGCGTGGTGGGCACCAGCAGCGCCACCTGCTTGCCGGCGGTGGCCGCGACGAAGGCGGCACGCACCGCCACTTCGGTCTTGCCGAAGCCGACATCGCCGCAGACCACGCGGTCCATCGGCTGCGACGACCCCAGGTCGCGGATCACCGCTTCGATGGCCGCGTGCTGGTCCGTGGTTTCCTCGAACGGGAAACTGGCCGCGAACGGCTCGTACAGCGCGCGATCCACCGGCACGGCCAGTCCGGCCCGGGCCATGCGCTTGGCCTGGATTTCCAGCAGCTCGGCAGCCACGTCGCGCACCTTGTCGGCGGCCTTCTTCTTGGCCTTGCTCCAGGCCTCGCCACCCAGCGAATGCAGCGGCGCGGTGTCGGGCGATGCGCCGGAATACCGCGCCACCAGATGCAGCTGCGTGACCGGCACGTATAGCCGGTCGCCCTTGGCGTATTCGATGTCGAGGTATTCGCCCGACACGCCGCCGGCCTGCAGCGTGATCAGCCCGCGGTAGCGGCCCACGCCGTGATCCTCGTGCACGATCGGCGCACCGATGCTCAATTCGCCCAGGTCGCGGATGATCGCTTCCGGCTCGCGCCCGGCGCGCTTGCGCCGACGCGGCTGCGCGGCACGTTCGGGGAACAGCTGGCGTTCGGTCAGCACGGCCAGTGGCGGTGCATCCACCGCAAACCCGTTGTCCAGCGGCGCCACGGTGATGCCGAACTGCGCATCGTCACTGCCATCGGCGTTCAGGAAAGCCTGCAGCGTTGCGAACACCTGCGGCTGCAGTCCGGTGGCGTCCAGCACCTCGCGCACCGCTTCGCGCCGGCCGGCCGAATCGGTGGCGATCAACACCCGGCCCGGATAGCTGCGCAGGAACGCGGCCAGCGCGCTGTCGCCGGCATCGTGATGCGCAGTGACGGGCACGTCGGGCACCGCTTGCACCGGCAGCACCGCGGCATCGGCATGACGGGGATGGTCGCTGCCGCACAGGTCGATGCGACCGATGCCGTTCAGACGCTCGCGCAGCGCATCCGGCGGCTGGTACAGCTCGGCCGGTGGCAGGATCGGACGTTCGATGTCGTGGCGGCGCTGTTCGTGGCGATCGCCCAGCGTCTGCCAGAAGCGGTCCGCGGCTTCGGGCACGCCTTCGCACAGCACCGGAATGGCCTGCGGCGGCAGGTAGTCGAACAGTGTGGCGGTGTCGTTCGGCGGAAAGAACAACGGCAGGTAGTACTCGATGCCCGGCGGCGCCAGTCCGGACTTCAAGTCCTGGAACAACGCGCTGCGGCGGGTGTCGATGTCGAAACGGTCGCGCAGTGCATCCAGTGCCCGCTGCACGGCGTCCTCGTCCAGCGGCACTTCGCGGCCGGGCAGCAGTTGCACCGACTGGTAGGCGTCCAGCGAACGCTGCGATTCCGGGTCGAACGCGCGGATCGACTCGATCTCGTCGTCCAGCAGTTCGATGCGATAGGGCTCCTCGCTGCCCATCGGGTACACGTCCAGCAGGCCGCCGCGCACCGCGAAGTCGCCCGGATCGAACACCTGCGGCACGTTGCGGTATCCCGCCAGCTCCAGCCGGCGCTTTTCCGCATCCATGTCCAGCCGCTGGCCCGTGCGCACATCGAAGGTGTTGCCCACCACGTAGGACACCGGCGGCAGGCGCTGCTGCAGCGTGTGCACCGCCACCACCACGATGCCGTGCTGCAGGGTCGGCAGGCGCAGCAGCGCCGACAGCCGCTGCGACACGATGTCCGGATGCGGGCTGAAGGGATCGTAAGGCAGGGTTTCCCAATCGGGAAACGGCACCACCGGCAGATCCGGGTCTCGACCGGTCAGCGTCAGCAGGTCGGCTTCCAGCTGCTGCGCGGCATGGCCGTCACGGGTGATCAACAGCAGTGGCCCTGCCACACGGCGAGCGGTTTGCACCAGCATCCAGGCCAGCGCCGATGCCGATGCGGGTGTGCGCCACCACGCACGCGGGCGGCCTGCGCCCGGCAGGGGCGGTAGGGAGGATGCGGGTAGGGACATGGCGGAAATGGTAGCCGACGCGCCAGCAATGCCGGGTCTGCAGAGCCGGAACCGGTCGAATCAGTCGACCGGTGATGCGTTGGCGCGCTCGCGGCGCTTCAGGTCCAGCACCACCCGGATCAGGCCGGGCGAATCTGGCACATGTCCGCGGTGGAAGCCCAGCGAGTCGGCCAGTTTCAGCATCGGCTGGTTGTACTCCAGCACGTCCCCGTACAGGTGGTCCAGGCGCTTGCTTTTCGACCAGCGCACCAGCCGCTGCATCAGGTGCCGGCCCAGGCCCATCCCGGCGATGTAGTGACTGACCAGGATGGCGAATTCGGCATCGCGCGTGCCCTGGTCGATGGCAACACGTGCCACCGCTCCCACCAGTGCCTCACCGGGCGGCAGGGGTTCGGCCGCCACCAGCGCGAATTCGGTGCGGGGGTCCGGCCTGGTGAGCCGCTCGGCCAGTGACGGGGTGAGTTCCTTCATGGTGTGCAGGAAGCGCTGTCGCACTTCCTCCGGCTGCAGCAAGGGGAATGCGGCACGCAGCGGCGCGGCGTCGTCCGGGCGGATCGGCCGGATCAGCACCTCGCGGCCGTTGCGCAGGCGCAGTTCCTCGTGCCAGGGGGGAAGTCGGTTTCGGGCAGCCATGCAGTGATCGTGACATGTCCGGAGTGAACTTTTCATCTACAGGACGACTCGGGCATCCCGAATGGAAGCTCACCGCCCCGGCCGGTGTTGCTAGACTCCGAACTGCACACGAATTCAGCGGGGTCGGGCGATGGCGGGTGGCGGTGATTCGACGCGGGCGATCCTGTTCGCCCTGGGGGCCAATTTCGCCATCGCGGTGGCCAAGGGCGTGGCGGCCTACTTCACCAAGTCCGGCGCCATGCTGGCCGAAACCGTGCACTCCGTGGCCGACTGCGGCAACCAGATCCTGCTGCTGCTGGGCGTGAAGCAGGCGCGCAATCCACCCACGGCCGAGTACCCCCTGGGCTACGGCAAGGCGACCTATTTCTGGTCGTTCCTGGTGGCGATCATGCTGTTCACGGTGGGTGGCCTGTATTCGCTGTACGAAGGCATCCACAAGCTGCAATCGCACGAAGCACTGGAGATGGGCAAGCTGTGGTGGGCGGTGGGCGTGCTGGTGTTCGGCATCGTGGCCGAAGGCGTGTCGATGCGCGCCTGCATGCAGGAAGTGAACAAGTCGCGCGGCGGCCGCAGCATGTGGCAATGGTTCCGCGAAAGCCGCCAGGCGGAACTGGTGGTGATCTTCGGCGAAGACCTGGCGGCGCTGCTGGGTCTGGTGTTCGCGCTCGTCGCCGTGCTGCTGACCATGCTCACCGGCAACCCGCTGTGGGATGCCATCGGCACCATCGGCATCGGCGTGCTGCTGGTCGTGGTGGCGGTGCTGGTGGGCCGTGAGGTGATGGCCATGCTGATCGGCCAGAGCGTGGATCCGCAGCGCCAGCAGCAGATGCGCGACTTCCTGCAGCAGCGTCCTGAAATCGCCCGTGTCATCAGCCTGATCACCCTGCAGCTGGGCGATCGCGCCATGGTGTCGGTGCAGGCGCAGATGGCCGGCGCCGACAGCGTCGATGCGGTGGTGGCCAACATCAACCGGGTCGAAAAGGACTTCAAGGCCGCCTTCGGCGAAGTGCAGTGGAGTTTCTTCGAACCCGACGTGAAAGCGGAGGACTGATTGGGCTTCACCCCGCAGATCGGCAAGCGCAACCGCGTCCGCCACGAGGATGCGATCGCCCAGCTCGACGACGCCCAGTTCGTGCAGCTGGTGGCGGACACGTTCCGTGGGCAGGGGTATGCGGTGCATCCGCTCGAGCCCACCGACGCGTCAAGTGGTGAAGACGGCGCCTCGGCCGACCTGCTGCTGCAGCAGGGGCGCGACGTCATCCTGCTGCGCTGCAAGCACAACCGCCTGTACCAGGTCACGCAGAAGCCGTTGCAGACGCTGATGGAGGCATTGCCGGCCAGCGGTGCCAACAGCGCCATGCTGGTGGCCAGCGGCGAATTCACCCGCCAGGCACGCGACGAGGCCGCCCGCCACACGCGTCTGCTGCTGGTGGATGGCAACGACCTGCGACGCATGCTGAAGCCGGCGGCACCGGCCCAACCGCCCCCGGCGCGGGGGGCGGACCTGCCGCTGACGGATACCGGCCAGTTGCATGTGGACCCGGCTTTCGCCACCGCATTTCATGATCCGTTCGCCTCGTCCGCCACCCGCCGCTGGCGGCGCTGGGGGCCGCCGCTGGTCGGCGGGTTGATCGTGCTGGTCACGATCGCCGCGCTGCTGGTCTGGCACCGCATCCGCAGTACGCCACCGCCGCCTCCGGTGGTGGTCGAGCCGGTGCAGCCACTGTTGCCACCCAATGAAGGCCCCGATCCGGAAGTGGAGCGCGCCATGCAGCTGGAGCACGCACAGGCCATCGCGCGCGAGCGCCTGCAGGCCGAGCGCCGTGCGCACGCCGAGGAGGAAGCGAAAAAGGCCGACGACCGGGAACAGCGCGAGCGCGACCGCAAGGCGATCGAGGCGATTCCGGAGTTGTGAGCGGGACGGCATGGCAATCGGATGGCGCGTTGGCGGTTCCCAAGGCCGTGGGCTGTGCGCTTGTTCATGCCGTTGGCGTGGGGATACAATCCCGATCATCTCCCGGGCTGCCGGGAGGACCGCTTCCAGAACAGGTGGCCCGCGGCAACGCCGGTCGAGCGTGTGACATGAGCACTACCAGCACCCAACCCTGACCGGCCGACGCATTTCACCCGATGAAAGGCGCTTCGGCGCCTTTTTCGTTTCCGAGCATTCCATCATGATCAACATCACGCTCCCCGACGGTTCCCGGCGCCAGTTCGATGCACCTGTGACGCTGGGTGAAGTGGCTTCGTCCATCGGCGCCGGCCTGGCCAAGGCCGCCCTGGCCGGCAAGGTCGACGGCCAGCTGGTCGACCTGTCGCACTGCATCGAGAAAGACGCGGAAGTCGCCATCGTCACCGACAAATCGCCCGAGGCGCTGGACGTGCTGCGCCACTCCACCGCGCACCTGCTGGCCCAGGCCGTGCAGCGCCTGCACCCGGGTGCGCAGGTGACCATCGGCCCGGTCATCGACAACGGCTTTTACTACGACTTCGCCTACGAGCGGCCGTTCACCCCGGAGGACCTGCCGGCGATCGAGGCCGAAATGCACAAGATCGTGAAAGAGGCGCATCCGGTCGCGCGCTCGCTGATGAGCCGCAACGAAGCGGTGAGGTTCTTCCGCGACATGGGCGAGGAGTACAAGGCCGAGATCATCGAATCGATCCCGGCCGACCAGGATCTCTCCCTGTACGCGCAGGGCGAGTTCACCGACCTGTGCCGCGGGCCGCACGTGCCCAGCACCGACAAGCTGCGCGCGTTCAAACTGATGAAGGTGGCCGGCGCCTACTGGCGTGGCGACCACAACAACGCCATGCTCAGCCGCATCTACGGCACCAGCTGGCTGAACGACAAGGACCTCAAGGCCTACCTGCACCAGCTGGAAGAAGCCGAGAAGCGCGATCACCGCAAGATCGCCAAGGCGCAGGACCTGTTCCACCTGCAGGAGGAAGGGCCGGGCCTGGTGTTCTGGCATCCGAAGGGTTGGAGCATCTGGCAGGTGGTGGAGCAGTACATGCGCCGCGTTTACCGCGAGACCGGTTATGGCGAGGTGCGCTGCCCGCAGATCCTCGACGTCACCTTGTGGCAGAAGTCCGGCCACTGGGACAACTACCAGGACAACATGTTCTTCACCGAATCGGAGAAGCGCACCTATGCACTCAAGCCGATGAACTGCCCCGGCCACGTGCAGGTGTTCAACCAGGGCCTGCACAGCTACCGCGACCTGCCGATCCGCTACGGTGAATTCGGCGCCTGCCACCGCAACGAACCCTCGGGCGCCCTGCACGGCATCCTGCGCGTTCGCGGCTTCACCCAGGACGACGGCCACATCTTCTGCACCGAGGACCAGATCGAATCCGAGGTCCGCGACTTCCACAGGCAGGCGCTGAAGGTGTATGCGGACTTCGGCTTTTCCGACATCCAGATCAAGATCGCCCTGCGCCCCGAATCGCGGCTGGGCGATGACGCCACCTGGGACAAGGCGGAGGCCGCGTTGCGCGACGCGCTGCGTTCGGCCGGCGTGGAATGGGAGGAACTGCCGGGCGAGGGCGCCTTTTACGGCCCGAAGATCGAGTACCACCTGAAGGACGCCATCGGCCGGACCTGGCAGCTCGGCACGATGCAGGTCGATTTCATGATGCCCGAGCGTCTCGGTGCCGAGTACGTGGACGAGCACAGCCAGAAACGGCATCCGGTGATGCTGCACCGGGCCATCGTCGGCTCGATGGAGCGTTTCATCGGCATCCTGATCGAGCACCACGCCGGGCAGTTCCCGCCCTGGCTGGCCCCCGTGCAGGCGGTGGTGATGAACATCACCGATGCCCAGGCCGACTGGGCCAAGGCCGTGCGCCGGCAGCTGTCCGAGGCCGGATTCCGGGTGGAAGGCGATTTGCGGAACGAAAAAATCGGCTATAAGATTCGCGAGCACACGCTGCAGCGGGTGCCGTACCTGCTCGTGGTTGGGGATCGCGAGAAGGCCGAAGGGGCCGTGGCCGTGCGTACGCGCGCCGGCGAGGACCTGGGGACGATGCCGGTTGCCGATGCCATCCAGCACCTGCGCGAACAGGCACATGCCGCTGCAACCTGAGCACGCGCCGCGTCCGGGACGGGACGGGCGCATCCGATCCGGCGGGTGACGACCTGCCGGCACAGTCCTCCTTGGAGATCGCAACATCAGCACCACAGACAAGCAGAACCGTCGCAACAACGAAATCCGCGTGCCGCGCGTGCGCGTGATCGGCAGCGACGGCGAAATGATCGGCGTCCTGTCCCGCGACGAAGCCCTGTCCATGGCCGAAGGTGAGGGCCTGGATCTGGTCGAAATCCAGCCCAACGCCGACCCGCCGGTCTGCAAGATCATGGACTTCGGCAAATTCAAATTCGAGATGCAGAAAAAGGCCAACGAGGCCAAGAAGAAGCAGAAGCAGGTCGAGATCAAGGAACTGAAGTTCCGGCCGGTCACCGACGAGGGCGACTACCAGATCAAGCTGCGCAACATGCGCCGCTTCCTGGAGGAAGGCGACAAGGTGAAGGTGAACATCCGCTTCCGTGGCCGCGAAATGAGCCACCAGGAGCTGGGCCGCGAAATGGCCGCGCGCATCGAGGCCGACCTTGGCGATGACATCGTCATCGAATCGCGTCCGCGCCTGGAGGGCCGGCAGATGGTGATGATGATCGCGCCGAAGAAGAAATGACCGCTCGCGGCAACGGCCGCGCATCGGCATGCAAGGGCGCTTCGGCGCCCTTCTTCGTTTTTCCGGCCGCGACCAACCTCGGGTTCTTGACGCTGTCACGGCAAAGGTGCTAGCGTCGGTGCATCGCGCCATTCGGCCGCAGGGACGCGCTGGCATCCAGCAACGCCACCCGCACAGGAGTGCCATGTCCCGTTCCGTTTTCCACCGCAGTCTGGTTCCGGTCCTGGCCGTCCTGGCCGGCGCCTGCATCGGCTGTCTTTCCTGTGCCAAGGAGATTCCGCGCATGACCACCCAAGCTCCGGCCCGCTCAGTTGCGGCTGCCGACGTGTTCACCGACAAGCAGGTAGCCGAACTGGCCCGCGCCATCGCCGCAGGCGACGTGCCCGGAGTCGACCGGCTTGCAGCGCAGACCGATCTGGCTGCACGCGGCCGGGACAGCGTCACCCTGCTGGAGTGGGCGGTGCTGAACCAGCAGCCGGCAGCACTGGGCGCCTTGCTGAAGGCGGGTGCCGATCCGTCCCTGCAGGGCCTGGATGGCGAAACCGTGCTGCATCTGGCAGGACAGGCGGACGATCCGCAGTACCTGCGCATCCTGCTGGATGGCGGCGCGGATGCCAACCTGCTCTCGCGCGGCCGCAAGAACGCATTGATCAATGCGCTGGATGCGGCCCGGAGCGAAAACCTGCGCCTGTTGCTGGATGCCGGGGCCGATCCCGCGCAGGCAGACGCGGCGGGGTACACCCCGCTGCATGCAGCCGCCATGCTGCGCGATTTCGATTCCGTGCTGCTGCTGCTGGAGCGCGGCGCGGACCCGGCCGCACGCAGCAGCAATGGCGCCACGTTCCAGTACTTCGTGTTTCCCGATCGCCGCCGCGTTCCGTTGAATGCCAAGGCGAAACAGGGCCAGCAAGACATCGCCGCCTGGTTGCGGGCGCACGACATCACGGTTGAAGGGGAGCCGCAGCAATGAGTGTTCCGAATCCAATGGCCAACCACGACTCGTTGGCCGACCGCATCCACGGCACCGAGCCGCAGCCGCTGGACGTGGTGCTGCCGCACCTGATCCACGACATCTACAACTACGACGGCAACCACGCGGTCGAAGGCGCGATGGGCTGGCGGCCGATGACGCCGGATGAACTGCAGTCGCGTGGCGTGGATCCGTCGATGCAGGTCAACTCCAAGAACGGCCTGCTGTCGCAGGTGTACACCAACGACCAGGGCGGCTACGCGCTGGTGTATGCGGGGTCCAACGAGTTCAAGGACTGGGTGCCGACCAATTTCGGCCAGGGATTGGGCTTCGAGACCGCCCAGTACAGCCAGGCGATCCGGCTGGCGCAGCAGTGCCAGCGTGCGTTCGGCGACGATCTGGTGTTGAGCGGCCAATCGCTGGGAGGTGGGTTGGCTGCCGCGGCATCGATGGTCACCGGCGCGCCGGCCGTCACCTACAACGCAGCCGGCGTGCACAAGCGCACGGTGGAACGCTTCGGCGTGGACTTCGAGGAGGCCAGGGCCATTGCCGGGGAAGGCAACATCCGCAGCTATCGGGTGGAAGGCGACATCCTGACCCGGGTGCAGGAAAAGACCCCGATCCTGCGCTCGCTGATGCCCGATGCGGTGGGCGTGCAGATCGACCTGCCCAACCCGTATCCGGACAAGTCGCCGGATTCGATCCGGCAGGGCATCCAGTTGCATCTGATCCATGCCGTGATCGATTCCATGGAGATGGCCTATCCCGAATGGCACCGCAACAGCCCGGAGCATTCGCAGACCGGGCAACAGGCACCGGCCGAAGCCGCATCCGCGCCCCTGCTGGGCGATCACGCGCACCCGGCCAATGGCATGTATCGCCAGTCCCTGCAGGGCCTGCAGCAGGCCGGGCAGAATGCGCTGGCCGCCTCGTCGCACCAGCAGGCGCAACTGGCCGGCGCCGTCACCGTGCAGGCACAGCGCGACGGCTTTGCGCGCGTGGACCGGGTGGTGTTCGGGGATGAAGGCAGGCGCACCTTCGCTTTCGAGGGCGAGATGGACTCGCCGTTGCGCCGCCGCCTGACCCTGGATACCGCCGAGGCCGCCCGTACGCCGCTGGAGCAGAGCAGCGCCGATTCGCTGCAGCTGGCCGAGCGGAACGGGCAGGCCCCCGGGCAGGTGCACGCGGCATCGCAGGAGCACACGCCCGACCCGCACCACCGCTGATGTTTGCAAGCGGACCCGGTTGAAGGCATACTGGGCGGCCCGGTTTTCCGGGTCGGCCCGCAAGGGTCGCATTCGTGCGTTACCGTGGACCCGCCGATGCCGGCCGGGCGCCGTCAGGTGCATCGGCAGCTTCAGGCTCACAACCGGCAAGGGCAGGATGGAAAGCATGCGGTCCGCCGCATCGCCCCGGCCAGTACTCCGACCAACCCAGGGATTCATCGCAATGCCCAAGATCAAGACCAATCGGGCGGCGGCCAAGCGCTTCCGGAAGACGGCTTCCGGCAAGTACAAGTGCGGCCACGCCAACAAGAGCCACATCCTCACCAAGAAGGCCACCAAGCGCAAGCGCAACCTGCGGCAGACGAACCACGTCCGTCCGGAAGATGCCGGTCGCCTGGACCGCATGTTGCCCTATCTCTGAGGAGGCCTGAACCATGACCCGCGTCAAACGTGGCGTGACCGCACGCCGTCGCCACAAGAAGATCATTTCCCAGGCCAAGGGCTACTACAACGCGCGCCGCAAGGTGTTTCGCGTAGCCAAGCAGGCCGTCACCAAGGCCCAGCAGTACGCCTACATCGGCCGCAAGCTGAAGAAGCGCCAGTTCCGCAGCCTGTGGATCGCGCGCATCAACGCCGCCTCGCGCATGTTCGGCCTGTCGTACAGCCGTTTCATCAACGGCCTGATGAAGGCCGGCATCACCCTGGATCGCAAGGTGCTGGCGGACATCGCCGTGCACGACCTGCCCGCGTTCGGCCAGCTCGCCCAGGCGGCCGGCAAGGCGCTGGACATCCAGGTGACCATCCCCGACAACCTGCCGCGTTACGTGGCCGAAACGCCGGCCGCACCGGTGAAGAAGGCGAAGGCAGCGAAGCCGGCCGGCAAGAAGGCATCGGCAAAGAAGGCCGCAGCCTGATCCCGAAGTCTGCTGTGCGCCATCGCGCAGCCGGCTGATTCGCGTGGGGAAGGGCGCAAGTCCTTCCCCATCGTCGTTTCAGGGCAGCCAATTCCGAATTCCGAGTTCGACCACGGACACATGCATGAGTGATCTGGACACCCTCCGCCAGCAGGCGCTGGCCGACATCGCCCAGACCGCATCGCCGGATGCGCTGGAGCAGTTGCGCGTGGCGCTGCTGGGCAAGTCCGGCAGCATCACCGCCCAGTTGAAGGCCCTCGGCAGCTTGCCGGCAGACCAGCGCAAGGCCGCCGGCGAGGCCATCAACCACCTGCGCGATGCGGTCACCGACGCCCTGACCGCACGCCGCAGCGTGCTGGACGCGGAGGCGCTGCAGGCGCGTCTGGCGGCGGAAACGATCGATGTGACCCTGCCGGGCCGCGCCGCCGGCAGTGGCGGACTGCACCCGGTCAGCCGCACCCTGGAGCGCATTGCCGACATTTTCGGCCAGTTGGGCTACACGGTGGCCGACGGCCCGGAAATCGAGGACGACTGGCACAACTTCGAGGCGCTGAACTTTCCGCCGCACCATCCCGCACGGGCCATGCACGACACTTTCTATTTCGGCGATGGTCGCCTGCTGCGCACGCACACCTCGGGCGTGCAGGTGCGTTACATGCAGGACACGAAACCGCCGCTGCGGATGATCGCGCTGGGCAAGGTGTACCGCAGCGATTCCGACCAGACCCACACGCCGATGTTCCACCAGTGCGAAGGCCTGCTGGTGGACGAGCACACCAGTTTCGCCGACCTGAAAGGCACGCTGACCGCCTTCGTGCGTGCGTTTTTCGAACGCGACTTCGCCATGCGCTTCCGGCCCAGCTATTTCCCGTTCACCGAGCCCAGCGCGGAAGTGGACATCGCCTGGCAGCAGCCCGATGGCAGCACCCGCTGGCTGGAAGTGCTGGGCTGCGGCATGGTGCATCCGGCGGTGCTGAAGAACGTCGGCATCGACCCGGAGCGCTACACGGGCTTCGCGTTCGGGCTGGGCGTGGAACGCTTCGCCATGCTGCGCTACGGGGTGAACGACCTGCGCAGTTTCTTCGACAACGACGTGCGCTTCCTGCGCCAGTTCGCCTGACGTTCGCCGCGGTGCCGGCCCGATGCCGCATCGCCCGTACCTATTTTGGATCGCATGAAATTCTCCGAAAATTGGCTGCGTGAACACGTGCCCACCACGGCCAGCCGCGAGCAGCTGGCCACCACGCTGACGTCCATCGGCCTGGAAGTGGAGGCGCTGACCCCACTGGGCGAGGCGCTGGACGGCGTGGTGGTGGCGCAGATCACCGCCTGTGCGCCGCATCCGCAGGCCGACCGCCTGCAGGTGTGCCAGGTCGATGCCGGCCACCACGGCCTACTGCAGATCGTGTGCGGGGCGCCGAATGCCCGCCCCGGACTGAAGGCGCCGCTGGCCACCATCGGCACGCAGATCGGCGAGATGACCATCCGCGCCGCCAAGCTGCGCGGCGTGGACTCCAGCGGCATGCTGTGTTCGGCGAAGGAACTGGGCCTGGATGCCGACGCTTCCGGCCTGCTGGAACTGCCGGACGATGCGCCGGTGGGCACGCCGCTGGCCGCGTATCTGGGGCTTCCCGATGCCGCCTTCGAACTGAAACTGACCCCCAACCGTGCCGACTGCTTCAGCGTGCGCGGTATCGCCTTCGACGTGGCCGCCGCCACCGACAGCACGGTCGCCCCGCTGCAGACCGACGCCGTTGCGCCTCAAAGCGAAACCAGCGTGCCGGTGCAGTTGCAGGCCGGTGCGGCCGCGCCGCGCTACGTGGGACGCGTCATCGAGCAGATCGATGCCAGCCGGCCCACGCCGGTGTGGATGGCCGAGCGCCTGCGCCGCAGCGGGGTGCGGCCGGTGTCGCTGCTGGTGGACATCACCCAGTACGTGATGCTGGAACTGGGCCAGCCGATGCACTCCTACGACCGCGACCGGCTGCAGGGACCGATCGGCGTGCGTCACGCCGGGCCGCAGGAAACGCTGCAACTGCTGGATGGCCGCACGGTGACATTGGATGCCGATTCTCTGATGATCACCGATGCCGACCGGCCGGTGGGGCTGGCCGGAATCATGGGTGGCGAGGACACGAAAGTGTCCGACAGTACCCGCAGCGTGCTGCTGGAGGCCGCGCATTTCGCGCCCGGCGCCATCATCGGCCGTGCCCGCAAGTTGGGTCTGCACACCGATGCCGGCCATCGTTTCGAGCGCGGCGTCGATCCGGAATTGCCGCGCATCGCGATGGAGCGGGCCACGGCGCTGGTGCTGGCACATGCCGGTGGCGTTCCCGGGCCGCTGCAGGACACCACGCTGGCCGAACACCTGCCGCAGCCGGTGGCAATTCCGCTGCGTCGCGCCCGTCTGGCGCGGGTGCTGGGCACCACCGTGGCCGATGCCGAAGTCGCGCGCATCCTGACCGCGCTGGGCCTGCAGGTGCAGGACACCGCCGACGGCTGGCAGGTCACCGCGCCGCCGCGCCGCTTCGATCTGGCCATTGAGGAAGACCTGATCGAGGAAGTGGCCCGCATCCACGGGTACGACGCCATCCCCGACACCCTGCCCGGTGGCGCCACGCGCATCGTGCCGGCCAGCGAAACCGTGCTGCCGGAAGCCGATATCCGCCGCCGGCTGGCCGCGCGCGACTATCTGGAAGCGGTGAACTACGCCTTCCTGGATGCCGCCCTGCTGCAGCACTGGCAACTTCAGGGCGCTGGCGTGCCGCTGGCCAATCCGCTCAGTGCCGAATTGGGCGTGATGCGCACCGCACTGCTTCCGGGGCTGGTGGCCGCTCTGGCCCGCAACGCCGCCCGCCAGCAGGAGCAGGTGCGGTTGTTCGAGATCGGCAACGTGTTTTCGGCCCCGCATGATCATGGCGATGCGCCTTTGGAAACCCTGCGGGTGGCAGTCGTGGCGACCGGTCCGGTGCAGGCCGCGCAGTGGGATGCCAAGTCTCGCGCCGTCGATTTCCACGACGTGAAGGGCGACCTGCAGGCGCTGGCCGCACTGTCCGGTGCCGAGCTGGCTTTCGAAGCCGTGGCGCCCGCCTGGGGCCACCCCGGTCGCAGTGCCCGCGTGCTGCGTGTGGACGGTGCTGGCGAGCCCCGGATCGCGGGCTGGATCGCCCAGCTGCACCCGGCCTTGCAGCAGACGCTGGACATCGATCAGGCGGTGATCGCGTTCGAACTGGATCTGGCCGTGCTGCGGACGCGTGCGGTGCCGCGTGCCCGGGCGTTGTCGCGCTATCCATCGGTGCGCCGCGACCTGGCCTTCGTGCTGGACGACACGGTGCCGTGGGCGGCCGTGCAGGCCAGCGTGTGCGCCGCGGCCGGACCGATGCTGCGGCAGCTGCAGCTGTTCGACCGCTACACCGGCGCCGGCGTGGAATCCGGACGCAAAAGTCTGGCTATCGGCTTGATTTTGCAGGACGAATCGCGCACTCTGACCGACAGCGACGTGGATGCGGTGGTGGCCGATGTCATCGCCGCACTGCAACGCGATCACGGCGCATCCATCCGCGCCTGAGCAAAAACGGAGACGAAGCATCGTGGCATTGACCAAGGCCGACATGGCCGAACGGCTGTACGACGAGGTCGGGCTGAACAAGCGCGAGGCCAAGGAGTTCGTGGATGCCTTCTTCGATGCCATCCGCCAGTCGCTGGAACAGGGCCGCCAGGTCAAGCTGTCCGGTTACGGCAATTTCGATCTGCGCCGCAAGAACGAGCGTCCGGGTCGCAATCCCAAGACCGGCGAGGAAATCCCCATCACCGCGCGCACCGTGGTGACCTTCAAGCCCGGCCAGAAGCTGAAGGAGCGGGTGGACGCGTACACGGGAGGCAGCCATGCTGGATCCGGGCAGTAACCGCGAATTGCCGCCGATCCCGGCCAAGCGCTACTTCACCATCGGCGAAGTCAGCGAGCTGTGCGACGTGAAACCGCACGTGCTGCGCTACTGGGAAACCGAATTCCCCAGCCTGAAACCGGTCAAGCGGCGCGGCAACCGCCGCTACTACCAGCGCCACGATGTGCTGATGGTGCGGCAGATCCGCGGCCTGCTGTACGAACAGGGCTACACCATCGGTGGCGCGCGCCTGCGCCTGGAAGGCGAAGCGGCCAAGGACGAATCCGCACTGAGCTCGCAGATCGTGCGCCAGGTGCGCATGGAGCTGGAAGACGTGCTGCAGCTGCTCAAGCGCTGACGGCATCGCAACTCCGCCGGGACTGGCCGCCACGGGGGCGGCTCGGCTATAATCGCCGGCCTTCGGGGTATAGCGCAGCCTGGTAGCGCACTTGTCTGGGGGACAAGTGGTCGTCGGTTCAAATCCGGCTACCCCGACCAATTTCCGGTGTGTTCCAGCGACGGCTTGCGGCGTGTCCGCAGGCCGTTTGCACATCCGCAGCGGCATCGTCCATCGCGCATTCAGCCGCTGCGGCTAGGATGGCTGCGTCCTCCATCGCGCCGGCGAGTGATCGATGCGTTCGTGCTTTCTTGCTGCAGTCTCGGCCGTGGCCTTGATGGGCACGGCGATGGCGCGTACGCCGACGGCCACCCCGGTTGCGCCGACCGCGTCCGATGCCGTGTCATCCCCGATCGTCGATCATGCTCCGGTGCTGGTGACCGGCATCCAGCCCGGTCCCGGCCTGTGGCGGGTGACCAAGGGCGAAAACGTGCTGTGGGTGATGGGCACGCTGAGTCCCTTGCCGCGCGACATCGAATGGGATTCGAACGCGGTGGAACAGGCGATTTCGCGCTCGCAGGAAGTGCTGCATTCGCCGGCGCTGATCGTGGATGCCGACGTGGGCTTGTTCCGCGCGCTGACCCTGATTCCCTCGGCGCTGAAGGCGCGTCGCAATCCGGACGGCAAGCATCTGGAAGAGGTGGTGCCAGCCGACTCCTATGCGCGCTGGCAGGTGTTGAAGGCCCGGTACATCGGCCGCGACCGCGGCATCGAATCGTGGCGACCGGCATTCGCGGCGATGGAGCTGTACGAAAAGGCCATCGAGCAGACGGGCATGCGCGAACGCAGCGTGGTGGCCGGCGTGGTGCGCGATGCCGCCAGGCAGTACGGGGTGCCGATCCGCACCGTGGAAGTGCGCATTCCGGTGGACAATCCGCGCCAAGCGCTGAAAGCGTTCGCAAAGACCTCGCTGGACGACTTGGACTGCTTCAACCGCACCATGGAGCGCATCGAGGGCGACTTGGGCAACATGATCGAACGCGGCAATGCCTGGGCCATCGGCGATCTGTACCGCCTTCGCGAGCTGCCGTACCGCAACCAGTACGCGGTGTGCATGGCGGCCTTCACCCAGACCGGTCTGGCCCGGCAGCTGGGCGCACACGACGTGGACCAGCGGATCGAAACGGCCTGGCTGGAAGCGGCCCGTTCGGCGCTGCAGCGCAACCGGTCGACCTTCGCGCTGCTGCCGATGTCGCAGCTGCTCAAAAACAACGGCTACCTGAGCAAGTTGCAGGCGCAGGGTTACGAAGTGCAGGAGCCGTGATCGGCTCGACGTGCCGCGAAGGCCGTGACCCCGAGCGGTGTGCATCGGCACACGACGTGCCGGGATGCCGGCAAGGCAACTGGCGGAGAGAGGGGGATTCGAACCCCCGAAGCGCGGTTTAGACGCTTACATACTTTCCAGGCATGCTCCTTCAACCACTCGGACACCTCTCCGCGCCTGTGCGGGCGAACCCGCGTCCGGCGGGCTCCTGCCATGCCGGGCTGCCGATTCTACCGCCGGCCGTTGCGATGGACAACAGCGGGCGAGCTGAACGGGCGTGGCGCGGCCGCGGCATGGCAGAATGACCGGATGAGCTATCTGGTGCTGGCCCGCAAGTGGCGTCCCAAGCGCTTCGCCGAACTGGTGGGGCAGGAACACGTGGTGCGCGCGCTGACCAACGCGCTGGACAGCGGACGGGTGCATCACGCCTTCCTGTTCACCGGCACGCGCGGGGTTGGCAAGACCACCATCGCGCGGATTTTCGCCAAGAGCCTGAACTGCGTGCAGGGCACCTCGGCGGAGCCGTGCGGGCAGTGCGAGGTGTGCCAGGCCATCGATGCCGGTCGCTTCATCGATCTGCTGGAGATCGACGCGGCCAGCAACACCGGCGTGGACGACGTGCGCGAGGTGATCGAGAACGCGCAGTACCTGCCCAGCCGCGGCCGGGTGAAGGTATACCTGATCGACGAAGTGCACATGCTGTCGAAGTCGGCCTTCAACGCGCTGCTGAAGACGCTGGAAGAGCCGCCGGAGCACGTCAAGTTCCTGCTGGCCACCACCGATCCGCAGAAGCTGCCGGTGACGGTGCTGTCGCGCTGCCTGCAGTTCAACTTGAAGCGGCTGGACGAGCAGCAGATTTCCGGGCAGATGCAGATGATCCTGGGCGAGGAAGGCATCGCCGCCGAGCCGGGCGCGATCCGGCAGCTGGCGCGCGCCGCCGATGGCAGTCTGCGCGATGGCCTGTCGCTGCTGGACCAGGCGATTGCCTACACCGGTGGCCGGCTGGACGATGCCGCGGTGGCCGCGATGCTGGGGACCGTGGATCGTGCGCGCGTGGATGCGCTGCTGGCTGCGCTGGCCGCTGCCGATGGCGCCGCGCTGCTGCAGGAGATCGAGCGGCTGGCCGAGTTCTCGCCCGACTGGGGTGCAGTACTGGATGCGCTGGCCGAGGCATTGCATCGGGTACAGGTGAAGCAGCTGGTGCCCGGCGTGGCGAGCGACGCAGACGGGATCGACGTGGATGCCCTGGCCGGACAGCTGCGGCCGGAACTGGTGCAGCTGTGGTACCAGATGGCGTTGCAGGGCCGCCGCGACCTGCATCTGGCACCGGGCGCCCGCACCGGATTCGAGATGGCGCTGCTGCGCATGCTGGCGTTCCGTCCGCAGCAGGATGAGGCGACCGAATCCGCAACGCCATCGGCCCATCCACCGGCAACGACACGACCGGCGCCGCGCGGTGACGCGGCGCAGGCGGCACGGGCAGCACTGGCGGCGGACAGCGCCGCGGTGCCGTCACAACCGCGGTCGCGTGCGACGGCTCCGCCGCTGCAGGCCGCTGCATCATTGCAACAGCCGTCGTCACCGACGCATGCGCAGCCGCCGACGGGCCGCACGCCGGCACTGCAGCACATCGATGCGGCGCAGTGGCCGGATCTGGTGGCCGGCAGCGGCGTGAGCGGCCCCGCCCGCCAGCTGGCCTTGCATGCCGGTTTTGTCGGCTATGCCGATGGGGTGCTGCAGCTGGAACTGGCCGCCGCCGACGAACATCTGAAGGCGCCGCTGATGGTGCGGATGCTGGCCGATGCGCTGGCCCCGGCACTGGGCGCGACGCCGCAGATCCGCTTCCGCATCACCCAGGCGCCATCGGGCGAAACCCTGCACCAGCGCGACGAAAAGCAGCGCGATGCCCGCCAGCAAGCCGCCGAAAGCGCGTTCATGGCCGATCCGGGCGTGCAGGCGCTGATCGGGCGGGGCGGCAGCGTGGTGCCCGGTTCCATCCGTCCGCTGGAGGAGTGACGGCTGCCGCGCGGCTTGTCGCGGCGCATCGTCATCCCCACATCGGATTCATCCACTCATTCTTGTCGATACGGGGTCAGCACACATGCGCGGAAACATCGCACAGCTCATGCAGCAGGCGCAGCAGATGCAGGAAAACCTGCAGCGTGCGCAGCAGGAACTGGCCAATCTGGAGATCACCGGCAATGCCGGCGGTGGCATGGTCAGCGTGACGCTGAACGGTGCGAAGGCCTGCCGCAAGGTGCGCATCGATCCGGCGGCGCTGGCCGACGGCGAGATGCTGGAAGACCTGGTCGCGGCCGCCTTCAACGACGCCAGCAACAAGGTGGATGCCGAGGCGCAGCAGCGCATGGGCGCGGCCACCGCCGGACTGCCGTTGCCGCCGGGCATGAAGCTGCCGGGACTGTTCTGACCCGGCGATGAGCAGCCCGCTGCTGGAGCAGCTGATCGAGGCGTTCCGCGTGCTGCCCGGCGTGGGCGGCAAGTCGGCGCAGCGCATGGCCTATCAGGTGCTGGAGCGCGAACGCGCCGGCGGCCAGCGGCTGGCGCAGCTGCTGCTGCAGTCCATCGAGCGCATCGGTCACTGCCAGCGCTGCCGCGATTTCAGCGAATCGCCGCTGTGCCCGACCTGCTCCAGCGGCGCGCGCGATGCCCACCTGCTGTGCGTGGTGGAAACGCCGGTGGACCGACTGGCCATCGAGCAGGCCACCGGCTACCGCGGGCTGTACTTCGTGCTGCAGGGTCGGCTGAGTCCGCTGGACGGGATCGGTCCGGCACAGCTGGGGCTGGATGCGCTGGGCCAGCGGCTGGGCGATGGCGAAGTGAAGGAATTGATCATCGCCACCAATCCCACCGTGGAGGGCGAAGCCACCGCGCATTACCTGGCGCAGCTGGCGCGTCGGCATGGGGTGCTGCCCAGCCGGCTGGCACACGGTGTTCCATTGGGCGGCGAGCTGGAATACATCGATCGCGGCACCCTGTCGCATGCCTTCGGCAGCCGCAGCGAGATGCCGAGCTGAACCCACCCGTTGCCCCCGTTCGACCGGAGACCGCCATGTCCGACACCGTGTTCCACAGGATCCTGCGCCGCGAGATTCCGGCCACGCTGGTGTACGAGGACGAACACCTGTTCGCCTTCCACGACATCGCTCCGCAGGCACCGGTGCACGTGTTGTTCGTGCCCAAGCAGGATTTCGCCACGCTGAACGACGTGCCGGCCAGTCAGCCGGAAGTGATCGGCCGGCTGGCGCTGGCGGCGGCCCGCTACGCCCGCGAACAGGGTTTCGCCGAGGACGGTTACCGCATCGTGATGAACTGCAATGCCGATGCCGGGCAGACGGTGTTCCAGATCCACCTGCACCTGCTGGCCGGCGCGGGCCTGGGGCATTTCGGCACCTGAGGCTGCATGCGGTGGCGGCTGCCGGTGGTTACCAGCGCCAGCCCGGGCCCCAATCCCAGCCCCACCACGGCCACGGGCGCGGCGCCGGATAGCGCACGTCCACCGGGCGTGCCTGCGGCCACAGATAAATGACATCCGCCGCCACGCGCGGCATGCGGTAGGCGTATTCGCCGATCCGGCGGTCCTCGAAGCCGTCAATGGTGCCGCTGATGGTGAGTTCGCGGTTCTTCAGGAACAGTGCCGGATCGTAGAAGCCTTCCTTGCAGGCGATGAAGCGGCCGTTGCCCTGATCGGTCATGTGCTCCGGGCGGCCCTCGGCATCCAGGCGGCTGCCGATCATGTCGAAGCAGGTCCTGTCGGCCAGCGGTCGCGTTTCGACGATGCGGCCACCCCAGCGCACCGGCAGACCGGTGCGGCCGGCGGTGCGCGCCTCGGTGGGCGTGATGGCGACTGCCTCGCCGCGCAGCGGCTTGGGCAGCGAGGCGCAGGCGCCCAACAGCAGGCTGGCGCCGGCAAGCAGGCAGACGGCGAATGACTTCATCACGGGCTCCGGGCAATCGGCGGGTCGTCTGCTCATCAGCATAGCCCAGACTGGTCAGGGGCGATGGCGCTGCAGGTCACGGATCAGCCGCTGGCGTCGTGTCGCCGCGTCCGGCATCGATGCATAGCGCGATTGACTGAATCGTTCGGCCAGGGCGCGCAAGTCGCCGGATTGCGGTCGTTGTGCCAGCACGCGCTCGACCCAGGTCATCGCCGGTTCGTGCGGCGCGCGGGCCAGCCCCACACGGGCATAGCGGCGGTTGACGGCCTGCCAGGCGCGCAGCAGCGGATCGCGCTGGCGTTCGGCCCGGGCCAGCAGCCAGGCCATCCACAGAAGGATGGCGGCCACGACGGTGATGAAGATGCCGGCCAGCGTGCCGGTATCCACATCGTTCAGACCGAACGGGCGCAGCAGCTGCTGCTGCCGCTGTGCATCGAAGCCCAGCACCATGTTGTTCCAGCCGCGGCGCAGCCAATCGCCGACCTCGAACGCCGGAGCCAGCGCGGCGAAGTCGCCGAAGGTGCCGGGGGTGCGGTCGGCGATGGTGTCGTAGATGCGTTCCGGAGCCACGGCCGCGGTGGGATCCATGCGCACCCAGCCGCGCTCGGGCAGCCACACTTCGGCCCAGGCGTGGGCATCGGAGCGGCGCACCAGCCAGTAGTCGCCCACCCGGTTGTGCACGCCGCCCACGTAGCCCAGCACCACCCGCGCGGGGATGTCGGCGGCCCGCATCAGCACCACGAATGCCGAGCTGTAGTGTTCGCAGAAGCCGGCTTTCACGTCGAACAGGAATTCGTCCACCGCATGCCGGCCCAGCAGCGGGGTGTCCACGGTGTAGACGAAGTCGGCTTGGATCATGTCCATCGCCCGCCGGATCACCGCCTGATCGTCGGTGCCGGCTTCGCGTCGCCATTGCCGGGCCAGGGCGACAGTGCGCGGGTTGTAGTCGTCGGGCAGGGCCAGATACATGCGCCGGGCCAACGGCGACAGCGTGGGTTCGAAGTCGACCACCGGCCGGGCCTGCAGCTGCCAGCGGGTCAGGCTGGTCAGCGGCCGACTGGTGGTGAAGCCGTGATCCACCCCGCGGCTGATGCCGTCGGGCAGGGTATCGGGCATTTCCAGCGCCACGAACAGGCGGTTTTCGCTGGGTTCCAGGTCCATGCGGTAGCGCCAGGTCGGCTGGCCCAGCGTGATCGGGGCGGCCGGCATCACCGACATCCACTCCGAACGCGTCCAGCTGCGGCCATCGAAATGGCTCAGCACCGGGCCGCGCCAGTACATCTGTTCCTGAGGCGGAGCAGGGCCGGTGAAACTGACCCGCAGCGCCGGGGTTTCGTCGGCGATCAGGTCGATCCATTCGCCCGGGGTCATGCGGTCGGACAGGCCGGTCTTGCCCAGTGCGCGCTCGGGCACTCCCCACAGCGGCGAGGGCAGGCGCGGAAACAGCCAGAACGCCGCCAGCGCCAAAGGCAGACCGATCAGCATCAAGCGCAGCACCGGACGCAGAGCAGACAGCGAGAACGCGGTGACGGCATCGCCGGTGCCGGATTCCTGTTCGGCCAGTTGCTGCATGGCCAGCAGCGCGGCGATACCGCCCAGCAGGCTCAGCAGCAGCGACAGCGGGCCCTGGTCGAGCAGGAAGGTGGCGAACGGCGCGAACAGGGCGAAGCCGAGCAGGCTGCGCCCATCGCGCAGGCTGCGGGTTTCGCCGGGCTTGATCGCCAGCATCGCCGCCAGCACGGCGCAGCCGGTATCGCGGCCGAACTGGAAGCCGTAGCCGGTCAGCACGCCACCGATCAGGCACAGTGCCAGGATCACCCGCAGCCAGCCGGCCATCGGTCGTCGCCAGGACAGTGCGGTGACGCAGGCACCGGCCGCAGCCACGGCCACGGCGATGCGTGGCGGCAGCTGCAGAAGCAACGGCAACAGACACAGCGCCGCCGCCAGTACCGCGATGCGGCGGCTGCGTTCGTCCAGCGTAGGCCCGCGCACCCGCGCGGGTGCG
The DNA here is from genome assembly GCA_003240695.1 of Pseudoxanthomonas suwonensis. Taxonomy (GTDB): domain Bacteria; phylum Pseudomonadota; class Gammaproteobacteria; order Xanthomonadales; family Xanthomonadaceae; genus Pseudoxanthomonas_B; species Pseudoxanthomonas_B suwonensis_A. Next base: position 105,515 of record QFNC01000005.1, read on the forward strand.
ACGGCATCGGCAGGATGGAGCTGCGGCAGCGTGGAAGCAGTCATGCGGCGGGCAGCAGGGCCAGTGCGCGCAGGCAGGCATGCCGATGCGCGGCGCCGGTATCGGGGCCGATCGCATTGTTGCCGGGCAGGCGCAGCTGGTAGCGACGGCCCTGACGTTCCGCATCGTCCACCCAGCGCGCCAGGCGGCGGATGCGCTGTTCCCACGGCAGCGTGGCCGGCAGGCGTTCCCAGTCCAGCACCACATCGGCGCCCTGTGGCTGCTCGAACTCGCGCACCAGCAGGTGTCCATGGCGGGCCGACGGTTTCCACGCGATGGACCGGCGCGAGTCGCCACGACGATAGGCGCGCAGCTGATGGACATCATCGCCATGCAATTGCTGCCGGGCCATTTGGCTGTCGCCCTGCCCGGAGGGGAGCGGCGGTGCATCCGGTTCGGGGGCCGGATACACCAGCAGCGGCTGGCTGGGCCACACGTAACTCCAGGCGCGCGCCAGTCCCAACGGCCGCACGGTGGCGATGCGCAGACGCGGCAGCTGCAGCCAGCCGCGCCGCTGGGTGGGGATGGCCAACTGCGCTGTGCCCTGGCCGTTGCGCAACGACAAACCGCCCCGCGTCGTCCTGCCGTCATCCAGCTGCAATCCGATGCGGCTGCGGCCAGCATCCGCCATGGCGTGCAGCCGCAGCTGCAGCGGTTGGCCGGCCGAGACCGGTTCGGCATCGATGGCGGTGATGGTGAGGCCGCTCAGCTGCAGATGCGCGGCCAGCAGGCTGGCCATCGCGGTGCCGGCCAGCAGCAGGCACAGCAGCAGGGCCGGATTGTTGTTGTAGTTCAATGCGCCCAGCGCCATGCCGCCCAGCAGCGCGGCAAAGAACAGGCCGAAGCGGGTCGGCAGCACGTACACTCGGCGGCGGTCCAGTGCCACCGGCAGGCTTTCGCTGTGACGCGGTCGCGCCCAGGATTCCAGGCGCCGCTTCCAGCCTGCGATGGGCGCAACGACGGCTGCCATCAATCCACGGCCACCGCGTGCAGGATCGCTTGCGCCAGCGTGGCAGCGCTGCCGGCGTCCGGATCCACTACCAGCCGGTGTTCGGCCACGGCTGCGAACAGGGCCTGCACGTCTTCCGGCTGCACGTGCGCACGATCTTCCAGAAAGGCATGCGCACGCGCGGCGCGCAGCAAGGCCAGCCCGGCACGTGGCGACAGTCCGGTGCGCACGCCCGGCTGCTGCCGACTGCGCGCCAGCAGCCGCTGCACGTAGTCCACCAGCGCATCGCTGGCGTGCACGGCGGCGATCTGCCGGCGCAGTTCAATCACCTGCGTCACGTCCAGCAGCGGCTGCACGCCGGCGATCAGTTCGCGACGGTCGGTGCCGGCCAGCAGTGCGCGTTCGGCATCCGCATCCGGATAGCCCAGGTGCAGCCGCAGCAGGAAGCGATCCAATTGTGAATCCGGCAGCGGATAGGTGCCGGCCAGATCCAGCGGATTCTGTGTGGCGATCACGAAAAACGGTGCCGGCAGGGCGTGGGTGATGCCATCCACGGTGACCTGCTGTTCCGCCATCGCCTCCAGCAGCGCGCTCTGGGTGCGTGGCGGGGCGCGGTTGATCTCGTCGGCCAGCAGCACGTGCGCGAAGATCGGCCCGGGATGGAACTGGAAGCGCTGCGTCTGGGCATCGAACACAGACACGCCCACCACGTCCGAGGGCAGCAGGTCGGCCGTGAACTGCACCCGCTGGAACACCAGCCCCAGCGTGGCCGCCATGGCATGCGCCAGCGTGGTCTTGCCCAGTCCGGGCAGATCCTCGATCAGCAGATGGCCATCGGACAGCAGCGCCACGAAGGCCATCCGCACCTCGCGCTGCTTGCCGAGCAGCAGCGTGTTGACCTGCGCCAGTGCGGCCTGCAGCGCGGCGCGTGCGGCTTCGGGTAGCATGGGGGTTTCGATGGGTGCTGCTGCCGACATGCGCGCTCCTGCCGTGTGAAATCTGTCTGCAGTGTAAGGGCTCGTTCCGTGCCGGTCCGCCATTCAACCTGCAAACGCCGCTTCCTGTTGTCGTGGTGTTTGGTTTTGACGTGCAAGCTGCTGCTGGCCGTGCACGTGCCGTTGTTCGTGGACGAGGCCTTCTACTGGCAGGAAAGCCGGCATCCCGCCTGGGCCTATTCCGACCTGCCCGTGCTCACCGCCTGGCTGGCGGGCATCGGGCCTCGACTGTTCGGGCAGCATGCCTGGGCCTTGCGTCTGCCGTTCGTCTTCATGGCCGCTGCAGTGCCCTGGGTCGTGGTGATGATGACCCGACGCCAAGCCGGTGCCGGTGCCGGCTGGCGTGCAGGCATTTGGGCGCTGCTGTTGCCGCTGGCCGGCACACTGGGCGTGCTGGGTCTGCCGGACGTGGCGATGGCATTGGCAAGCGTATTGTGTCTGGATGCCGGCGCCCGCCTGCTGCGTCGTGTCGATGCGTCTGCGGCCGCCGAACTGGCTGCAGGTCTGGTGATGGGCGGCCTGAGCCACTACCGCTTCGCTGCGGTGATCGGCATCGGTGGGCTGGTGCTGCTGGCATTGCCGCAGGGCCGGCGTGCACTGGCCGACTGGCGCGTATGGCTGGCCATTGCGACCGGCGCTGCGGCATGGCTTCCGCTGCTGCTTTGGAATCTGCAGCACGGCGATGCCGGTCTGCGCTTCCAGCTGGTCGATCGGCACCCGTGGACATTCCATGCCGAAGGTTCGTGGTTCGTGGTCATCCAGATGCTGCTGGTCACGCCGCTGCTGTTCGCGGCATTGCTGCTGGCCGCGTGGCAGCACCGCGCCAGCGCCGATGCCGCGCAGCGGCATTTTGCCTGGAATGGCGGATTGTTGATCCTGGCGTTTTTCGTGCTGGGCTTCTTTGCCGACAACGAACGGGTCAGTTTCCACTGGCCGCTGCCGGGTTATCTGGCCCTGCTGCCGTTGCTGCCGGCCGTGCTGGACGGCTGGCGACCTGCCTGGCGTCGCGCTGCCGCAGCAGTGGCCGCATTCGGATTGCTGGCGGCATTCGGATATTTTCTGGCGGTTTCGGTTCCTGCATTGCGCGCGCGGCTGGCGGCGCATAAAGGCTATCCATCCAATTTCGCCGGCTGGGACCGGCTGGCCGATGCCGTTCGCGCACGGCAATCGCAGTTGCCGCCCGGCACGCGATTGCTGGCCGACAACTTCAAGATCGGCGCCGAACTGGGTTTCCTGCTGGACGATCCGGGCATCGCGGTGCTGGATCATCCGCTCAATCATCATCATGGCCGCGCCCCGCAGTTGGCCTTGTGGGGATTGCAGTGGTCGTTGCCAGCCGATGCCGCGCAACCGCCGTTGCTGCTGGTATTGGGTGCGACCGATGTGCAATACCGCGATCTGCTGGCGCGCTATCACGCCGTGTGCCGGCAACTGGGGCCATTGCCGCCGCCGCAGGTATTGAATGTCGATCACGGCCGGCAGCGCTTCCTGCTGTTTTCGGTCCCGCCACGCTCGGCCGCCGAGCGTGCGCAGCCATGCGCGGCGCCGGCCATGGGGTGGATCGACCTGCCCGTTGCCAAGGCGAGCGTCGGCCAGCGATTCACGGTGCAGGGCTGGGCCTTCAAAGACGGTGTCGGACTGGATCGCATCCAGATCCTGCTGGATGGCCAGCCGATTGCCGAATCGGTCTACGGCCTGCCCAGCCCGGGAACGGCGGCTTACTGGAAAATATCGAATGACCCGAATCACCCTGATGTCGGATTCCAGGCGCAGGTGCAACTGCCCGAGGCGACAGCGGATGGCATGCGCTGGCTGGGCCTGCGCCTGCATGGCCGCGACGGCAGCGTGGAGGATTGGGCCGAACAGCAGTTACGGATCGAGGCCGGCGTGCCGAATCGCTGATCCGTGTTTCCGACGGTGCACCAGGAAAATCAGGCCTTGGCATGCCGCGCCGGCGAGTGCCGCACTGGCCGGCAGCATGCGCGGCACGCTGTCGTCCAGCAAGCCGCCGGTTTCGGGAATGCCATTCAAGCCATCGCCGATGCGCAGCGCCATCAGCAGGCCCGTTCCCGACAGCAAGCCGCAGCACAGGCCATCTGCAGGCGTCGGGGCAGGGTGCGTGTGATCGGCGCAAACCAGTGCATGCCCAGTGCGCACGCCAATCCCGCCAGCACGGCCGGCACGGTGCCGATCAGGTAGGCAAACGGGATGGCGATCGCGAATGCCATGCCGAAGAAGGCCAGGGTGGAACCCACGCTGTCCAAGCCGAAGGGTTCGTCCAAGCTGGGGCCGGAAGCGATCCACAGCAGGAACAGCAGGTCGCCGAACAGCGGACCTGCCATGGCAAATGCGGCAACCGTCAATGCCAGGGGCGGGCGAGGAGGCGTGGTCGCGCCGTGCGGCGTGACCGATTGGATCACAGCACTGTGCGCGCCAGTTCCACCCGGGCCAGCTGCCGTTCCACCCGCTCGCGCGCCTGCCGGATCGCATCCCGCACCCGGCGCAGGTCGGCCAGCGAAGCGGTCTTGCCATGCTGCTGCACCCACAACCGTTGGCGCAGCATCTCGCGCAGGGCTTCCTGCACCGGATCATCAGCGCTGTCGCTGACCGATTCGATCTCGACGCGCGCTTCGCGCAAGCGTGCCTCCAGGCCGTCTGCAGCGTCCAGCAGCTCCGCCACCGCCAGCTGTCGCTGCCGCTGGTGACGCTGCCGCAGCACCATTGCGAGCGCAACACCCAGCAACACCACGATCCCGATCACCAGCACAGGCACCCTGCATCCCCGACTCTGCCGAATCGGCAGTCTGGCGTACTCGGGCAGCCAAGGCAAACCGCGACACGGCCGCAACCTGGCCCGGTTTGACAGAGGGACTCGCCGCGACTACCATTCCGCCTCTTATGTCCACTGAAATGCCCGAGGTGCTGGACGCATGGCGCATGGTCGCCGGTCGTCGCCAGTTCCGGGGCCGCTGGCCGCTGGCGGCATTTCCGCGTCTGCGTGACAGCCTGGTCGACGTCGATGGCGAAGTGCAGGCAAGCCTGGCTTTCGACCGCACGGTCTCGGGCCAGGCCTGTGCCGAGCTGCGGATCCGCGCCGGCCTGCCGCTGCAGTGCCAGCGCAGCCTGCAGCGCTTCGTGCATCCGGTGGACATCCGGCAGCAGCTGGGCCTGATCCGCGACGAAGCGGACGAAGCCGCACTGCCGGAAGGCTGTGAACCGCTGCTGCTGGCCGACGATGGCCGGCTGCGGCCGGTGGAGGTTGTGGAGGATGAGCTGATTCTGGCGGTACCGGTGATTCCGGTGGCGCCGGGTACCGAGGCGATCGACCGGCACTGGCCCGTCGATGCCGGAGAAGCGGCGGCCTCCCATCCATTCGCCGCGTTGGCAGCCTTGAAGCGCGACGATCGGGATGCCACCTGAGCCTCGCAGCGCGTTCATCCATCACAATCGCTTGACTGATACACAGATTCGATCCGGAGCAATCCCATGGCTGTCCAGAAATCCCGCGTTACCCCGTCCCGCCGCGGCCAGCGCCGCTCGCACGATGCGCTGACGGCCAAGCAGCTGTCCACCGACCCCACCTCCGGCGAGACCCACCTGCGTCACCACGTGACCGCCGACGGCTACTACCGTGGCAAGCAGGTCATCGTGCCGAAGACCCGCATCGTCGACGAAGATTGATCCGGGCCGCATCCGGCCCGTCGCGCCGGCGCAGTGCGTGCCGGCGTTTCCGTCATCCGACTGCGTGAGCCGTCCATGAGCGCACCCCTGCCGGCTGCCCCGGTTTTCGCCCGCATTGCCGGCACGGGCAGCTACCTGCCCGCACGGGTGCTGAGCAACGACGAGCTGTCCACGTTCGTCGATACCAGCGACGAATGGATCGCCGCGCGTACCGGCATCCGCCAGCGCCACATTGCCGCCGATGGCGAGACCACCAGCGACCTGGCCCATCAGGCATCGCTACGGGCAATGGAGGCGGCCGGCATCACCGCGGCCGACATCGACCTGATCGTGGTCGGCACCACCACGCCGGACCTGGTATTCCCGTCCACCGCCTGTCTGCTGCAGGCCAAACTCGGAGCGGAAGCGGCCGGTTGCGGTGCATTCGATGTCAATGCCGCCTGTTCCGGCTTCGTCTATGCGTTGAGCGTGGCCAACAGTTTCATCCGTTCCGGCGCGGCACGTACCGCGCTGGTGGTGGGTGCCGAAACCCTGACCCGGATGATCGACTGGAGCGATCGCACCACCTGCGTGCTGTTCGGCGACGGTGCCGGGGCGGTGGTGCTGACAGCCGATGCCGACACCGGCATCATCAGCACGCATCTGCATGCCGATGGCAGCAAGAAGGAACTGCTGTGGAATCCTGTGGGCGTGTCGACGCGGTTCCGCGAAAACGAGCCGAATGCCGGTGTGCGTATTCTGATGGCCGGCAACGATGTCTTCAAATATGCAGTGAAGGCGCTGGATGCGGTGGTGGAAGAAACCCTGCAGGCCAACGGCCTGCAGCGCGGCGACATCGACTGGCTGATCCCGCATCAGGCCAATCTGCGCATCATCGAGGCGACGGCCAGGCGACTGGCGATGCCGATGGAACGGGTGGTAGTGACCGTGGACAAGCACGGCAATACCTCGTCCGGGTCGGTGCCGCTGGCACTGGATGCCGCGGTGCGCTCCGGCAAGGTGCAGCGCGGGCAATTGCTGTTATTGGAAGCATTCGGCGGCGGATTCACCTGGGGCAGTGCGTTGTTGCGGTATTGAGTGCTGCGTCGAGCGCATCACAGTCCGTTTTTCGAGGAAAAACGTGCCGGCGATTACGTTGTTGTAAGCTGCGTTCCGAATCGCCCATCCTGCTGCAGAAGGACCATGCCCAACCGCCTTGCCACTTTCCTTTTGTTCCTGCTGCTGCCGCTGTTGCTGGCGGGTTGTTGGCAATTGCCCAATCCCGATGCCGGTGATTTCACCGATCCGGGGGCACGCAAGCTGGCCGTGGCCTCCGCCACCGGCAACACCGAGGCCGTGCGCCGGTTGATGAAAGAAGAGGGTGTGAACCCGGATGTGCACTTCGATTCGGAAGGCACGCCGCTGGTGGCCTGGCCGATCTACAAGAAAAGTCCGGAAGGCTTGAAGGCGATGCTGGAAAACGGGGCCGACCCGAATGCTGCCACTCTGCATCCGGCGCAGGACACCACGCGATTCAAGGGTCGAATCGAAGACAACGCCATGGTCTGGGCAGTGCGGCAGTCGGACCCGGTCTACCTGCAGCTGCTGCTGGACCACGGCGGCGACCCCGACACCCGCAACTCCAATGGCGAAACCCTGTT
>QFNC01000179.1 GCA_003240695.1 Pseudoxanthomonas suwonensis
CGAGCACCGGGTCGCCGTCCCGGCGCCACTCCTGCGCCAGCGTGCCGATCACCGGCAGGCCGGTCGCCACGATCCCGTTCAGCGCCAGCGCCGCGACCGTCAGCCGCGGCCGCGGCGCGAGCCACGCCGCCGCCAGAACCGCGCCCGCGACATAGGCGCCCGCGGCCCAGTTGGCGTTCGCCTCGGATTGGATCGCCTGCGCGGTGACGATGGCGAGCGGCGCCGCCGCGATCGGCACCAGCCCGCGCAGCCCCGCGGGCCAGCGCCCGACCAGCGCGGCCAGCATCGCCGCGAAGGTCAGGGGCCCGGCAACGGCAAACTGCTCGGCCCAGAACACCGCCGCGTGGCGCAGGTTGAGCGCCCCCTGCCAGTCGGCGTTCTCGGCGGTGTGGCGGACGGTGGCGAGGTCGTGGCCGAAGTTCCAGGCGATGTTCGGCGCAAAGAGCGCCAGCGCCACGCCCGCGACCACGGCGACCTCGGGCCACGGTCGGCGCCAGCGCGGGTCGATCCAGGCGGCGAGCGCGAGGCCAGGCAGCGGGAACAGCATGGCGTATTTCGACCACATCCCCATCGCCAGCGCCGCCCCGGCCAGCACCGCGCCCCGGCGGCCGGGCAGGGCGGCCCAGGCCAGCAGGAACAGCGCCAGCGCCAGCAGTTGCGGGCTGTCGGTCGAGATCAGGATGCTGCCCACCGATACCGCCGGCAGCGTCGCATAGACCACCCCCGCCGGCGCCCCCACCGCCGGCCCGGCCAGCCTGCGCCCCAGCGCCATGACCGCCAGCGCCGCCGCGCCATGCACCAGCGGCCAGGGCAGCCGCGCCACCCAGGGCGCGTCGGAGCCCACCGCCTCGTTCGCGGCGCGGATCAGCCAGCCGACCAGCGGCGGCTTGGACCAGGCCCCGGCGGCCATCTCCTGCCCCCAGAGCCAGTACTGCGCCTCGTCCACGTACAGCTCGAGGTCGGACGCCGGCAGCCACGCCAGCCGCCACGCCGTCAGCCCGAGGATCAGCAGAAGGGCCGCCGCCTCACTCGACCGGAAGGCGGCGGGCGGCATGGATGAGCCAGAGGTTGCGGACATAGATCACCGTCCCGAGCGCCTGGCCGAAGATGAACACCGG
>QFNC01000180.1 GCA_003240695.1 Pseudoxanthomonas suwonensis
AGTTCGGCGCACCGCAGCGGCGCTGGTCCGCCCTGATCCAGCGGTTCGTCGATGCCGGGCACCAGGTCACCGTGGCCGCCCCGGTTCCGCACTACCCGGCAGGCAGGCCCACCCCGCAGCAGCGTCGCGAGCACCGGGTGGGAGCCGTGGAGCGCGGGGAGCACGGAGAGACGATCGTGCGCACCGCCTACCTCCCGCACCGCTCCGACATCGGCACCCGCACCGCCGACCACGTCGTGGCCGCCGCGGACTCCCTGCGCAGGCTGCTGCGCCGCTTCGCCCGGCCGGGGAGCCGCCCCGACGTGGTGATCGCGACCGCTCCGGCGATCCCCAGTCTGCTGGTGGGCCGGGTGCTGGCCCTGCACTGGAAGGTCCCGCTGGTGGCAGAGATGCGGGATGCCTGGCCGGACCTCGTCACCCATGTGGGCCCCGCCGGGGCGGTGCCGGTGGAGCTCGCCCACGCGGCGAGCCCGGACCCGCTGCGCAAGGGACTGGGCCTGCTGATCGGCTACGCCAAGGGAGCTGTGCACCACACCGTGACCCGCTGGCAGCAGGGCGCCCAGACGGTGGTCACCACCACCGGCCGCTTCGCCGAGGTGCTCCGGGAGCGCGGCATCGCCGAGCCGCAGGTGGTGCGCAACGGCACCGACCTGGACGGTGTGCGTGCCCAGGACGACCACGCTCCCGGGGATCATCCGGAGCTGCGCTGCCTGTACCTGGGCAACATGGGGCGCTCCCAGGGGCTGGACACCCTGGTGCGGGCCGCCGCCCGGCTCCGGGAGCAGGGCGTGCCGATCGAGGTGCGGATGATCGGCCACGGTGTGGAGGCCCCGGCGCTCGCGGCCCTCGCCCACGAATTGGGTGCCCCGGTGCAGGTGCTGCCCCGCATCGAGCACAGCGACGTGGAGGAGCAGTACGCCTGGGCCGACACCGTGGTGGTGTCCCTGCGTGACTGGGCGCCGTTCGCGTGGACGGTGCCCTCCAAGCTGTACGAGCTGCTGGCCACCCGCCGCCACGTCACCGCCCTGCTGGACGGGGAGGCCGCCGAGGTGGTGCGGGAGGCGGGCGCCGGGGACGTGCTGGCCCCGCAGGACGAGGACGCCCTGGTCCAGCTGT
>QFNC01000181.1 GCA_003240695.1 Pseudoxanthomonas suwonensis
TGTGCGGGGCCCCGCCGGGGAAGGCCACGCCAGCGCCGGCTGGTGGGAGCAGATGGTGGGCCCTGGATGCCCGATCGACACCGACCGCTGGTTCGTGATTGCCCCGAACGTCCTGGGGGGATGCCAGGGCACCACCGGGCCCAGCTCCACCGCGCCCGACGGACTGCCCTGGGGCTCCCGGTTCCCCCGGGTGACCGTGCGCGACCAGGTCGCCGCCGAGCGGGCGCTGCGCGAGCAGCTGGGCATCGAAAGGTGGGCGCTGGTGATTGGCGGCTCCATGGGAGGGATGCGCGCGGTGGAATGGGCCGCCACCCACCCCTCGGAGGTGCAGCGCTTGGCCGTGATCGCCAGCGCCGCCCGTGCCAGTGCTGATCAGATCGCCTGGAACAGCGCCCAGACAGCCGCGATCGAATCGGATCCCGGCTTCCACGGCGGCGACTACTACCACCTGCCCCCCGGGCAGGGTCCGCACCGCGGACTGGGCATCGCACGCCGCATCGCCCACACCACCTACCGCACCGCAGAGGAGCTCGAGACCAGGTTCGCCAATCGTCCCCAAGCGCAGGAGAACCCCCTGGACGGGCTCGGACGCCATCAGGTCACCAGCTACCTCGACCACCACGCCACCAAGCTGGCGCGTCGCTTCGACGCGAACTCCTACCTGACCCTGGTGCGATCCATGAACACCCATGACGTGGGCCGGGGCCGCGGCGGCCTCGAGGCGGCGCTCGCCGGGGTGCGCGCCCGCACCCTGGTCGTGGCGATCACCTCGGACCGGCTGTTCCCCGAACCCCTGGTGGCCGAGACCGCACGGCACATCCCCGGTGCCGTGCTGCAGCGGGCCACCTCACCCATCGGTCACGACGCGTTCCTTCTGGCACACCCGGGCCTGGACCGGTGGATCGGTGATCTGCTGGCCCGTTAGTCTGGCCCGATACGTCTAAGCCGTGCGTGCGAGCCACCACGGTCGGGAGGGGTCAGCATGACCGTCGTCGTCGGGTACTCACCGTCCGGACAGGGCAGGGCAGCCCTGCACGCCGCCATCAGGCACGCGGTACGGGTGGGCGAGGACGTGGTGGTCGCCTCCCACCTGTACAACGATCCCGACTCCGGCCGACTCCGGCCCTGCGGTGGCCTCCGAGCAGGTCGTCCTGGAGGACTGCCGTGCGGTGGAGGGGGCGCTCCCCGAGATCACAGTGCGCAGCTGCGACCAGCGTGATGTGGGGGATTTCCTGCTGGACCTCGCCGGAGAGCTCGATGCCTCCCTGGTGGTGATCGGGCTGCGCCGCAAGTCGCCGATCGGCAAGCTGAACCTCGGTGCCTCCGCCCGCCGCGTGGTGCTGGGAGCGGCGTGCCCCGTGCTCGCGGTCAAGGACGAATCCTGACGTCCTGCCCACGGTCGGGAATAAGCCCGTTCACAGGGCGTTATACTTCCAAGGCTTGACGGCATCGTACCTTCGTGCGCCGCGAAACCGGGGAGGGAACCGGGAACGCGGCCCGGGTGCGGCATCCGCAGGCCGCGCCAAGACGACTGTTCGCCCGAGCTGACC
>QFNC01000182.1 GCA_003240695.1 Pseudoxanthomonas suwonensis
GGCCCCGGCCTGGGACCTGTGGAAGCGCATCGCGAAGAAGGACCCGTCGTTCGGGCGCCCGGAGGTCTTCTGCTCCTCGATCGAGGAGACGAAGTGGGAGTCGGCCACCGTCACGACGCTCGATCAGCGCATCCCGGCCTACATCGAGCGCATCGCCCAGCGCGATCCGTTCAGCGGTCGCGTGGTTACCGGCGGCATCGTTACCGCCGAGGACTCCTCCTGGCTGCTGAGCTGGACGGTCAACCGCCAGCCGCACTTCAAGAAGCAGCCGAAGGATCAGATCGTCGTGTGGGTCTACGGCCTGTTCGTCGACGTCGACGGCGACTACGTGAAGAAGCCCCTGTCGCAGTGCACCGGTGAGGAGATCACCCAGGAGTGGCTCTACCACCTAGGAGTGCCCGTAGAGGAGATCCCCGAGCTCGCTGCGACGGGCGCGCGGTGCGTGCCGGTGATGATGCCCTACGTGACGAGCTTCTTCATGCCCCGCCGCGCCGGGGATCGGCCCCGGGTCGTCCCGGAAGGCGCCGTGAACTTCGCGTTCCTCGGGCAGTTCGCGGAGACCGGACGCGACACGATCTTCACCACCGAGTACTCGGTGCGCACCGGCATGGAGGCCGTCTACGAACTGCTGAATGTGGAGCGCGGCGTGCCGGAGACCTGGGGCTCCACGTACGACGTGCGCGACCTCCTCGAGGCCTCGGCGCGCATGCGCGACGGCGAGAAGGTGAAGGTCCCCGGCCCGGCCGCGCTGCGCAGCTACCTGCGCGGCAGGCTCGAGCACGGAGAGATCGGCCAGCTCCTCGAGGAGCACGGCCTGATCTGAGTCTTTCGCCCGCCCACCGGGCGCGCCTCGGGGAGATCCCGAGGCGCGCCCGGTCTGCTTCGCGCGGAGGCTCGCGGAAGTGTCGAGCAGGTGGTGAACGAGCGATTCCGAAGAACGTGATCTTGCTCAGCAGCGGGGATCATAGCGCGCTCGAGGTGTGGCTTCGTTCGCTTGGCGGCGGGGTTTTTGTAGCGCTCCGTGGCGGTCTTGTTGCCGCGATCACGCAGGACTGGCTGCAGGTAGGTGTCGCGGTCTGAACCGAGAGGGGTGCGCCCGGTCGGGGCCGTTT
>QFNC01000076.1 GCA_003240695.1 Pseudoxanthomonas suwonensis
CACGGCCGAGGAGTGGTCCTCCGTGTGGATCCAGTCCCGGACGTTGACGCCCTGGCCGTAGAGGCGGGGGCGGACGCCGTCGATCAGGTTGGTGATCTGGCGCGGGATGAACTTCTCGATGTGCTGGTACGGACCGTAGTTGTTGGAGCAGTTGCTCAGCGTGGCCTGCACGCCGAAGGAGCGGACCCACGCGCGCACCAGGTGGTCCGAGCCGGCCTTCGAGGCCGAGTACGGGCTGGAGGGGTTGTACGGGGTGGTCTCGGTGAACTTCGCCGGGTCGTCGAGCTTGAGGTCGCCGTAGACCTCGTCCGTGGAGACGTGGTGGAAGCGCTTGCCGTGCTTGCGGGCCGCTTCCAGGAGGACGAAGGTTCCGACGATGTTCGTCTGGATGAACGGGGAGGGATCGTTCAGCGAATTGTCGTTGTGGGACTCCGCCGCGTAGTGCACGACGGCGTCCGACTCGGCGACCAGGCGGTCCACCAGGGCCGCGTCGCAGAGGTCCCCGACCTCGAGAGTGACGCGGTCCTCGGGCAGGCCGGCCAGGTTCTCCCGATTGCCGGCGTAGGTGAGCTTGTCCAGGACGACGACGTCGTGCCCGGTCTCGCGGACGACGTGGTGGACGAAGTTCGATCCGATGAACCCGGCGCCGCCGGTGACGAGGATGCGCATATTGTCGATTCTGACACGAACGGTGCCCGCGCCACTGGACCATGCTTGACCGTGCGCGGGAACAGTCCCATTAGACTTCGACTGCAATCAGCAGTGTGAAAGGCCGGACCAACAAGGGAAAGCGAACACCATGGAGCACGTCAACGTCCACGGGGTGCAGGTGTTGCGGTGGAATCCGCGCACGCCGCTGCCCCTGCGCCCACGGCGCCTCTTCCGGTGGACTCGTCATCTGCCTATCGCACCTCGCGTTAGGAACGCCGGTGACGTGCTCGGGCCCGAGGTAGTACGACAGCTACACCATGCCGGACCGGGCCATCGCGTGCGGAAGCCCGAAACCCGGCTGGCCGCCGTCGGCTCCGTGATCCACATGCTCCCGCCCTCGACGGTGGTATGGGGGCCCGGTGTAAACGGCAAGCACCTGGACCTGCCTCTGCCTCCGGGCCTCGACGTCAGAGCGGTTCGCGGACCCCTGACCGGCCGATACCTGACGGACCGCGGCATCACCCACCCCGGCGTGTATGGAGACCCCGCCCTGCTCCTGCGCACGGACATCACCTCCACCCCCAGATTCGGACGGGTCGTGCACGTCCCCAACTTGAATGACCTGGCCGGGAACCACCCGCCTTGGTTAGAGACGGTTGACCCCAGAACTCCACTGTCCAAGTTCCTCACGGAGCTCTCGACTGCCGAACTCGTGATTGGCAGCAGCCTGCACGCGGTCATTCTCGCCGAACGGCTCGGTGTCCCGGCGCGGGCGATCCGGTCCGGAGCGGAGCCGACGTTCAAGTACGAGGACTACTACGAGGGGACGGGCCGTGCCGCTGTCCGGATCGCTCGCAGTGCTCCCGAGGCCCTGGAGCTGGGCGGTGTGGACGCGGCTCCCACGCTGGATCCAGCCCTCGCGGCAACGTTTCCGTATGACCTGTGGAATTCCGAGAGAAGGCCCGCCCGATGATCATCAACGTCGCCTTCGCTATCCCCCCCACCAGCGTGAAGTTCACCCACTGGCATGACGGGTTCACAGAGGCGATGGGGCTTCTTGCAGATCGATACGAGGTCCGCTGGCTCAACGTCCACCCGCTCGCCCCGCAGATGAAGAAAGCGCGGCGACAGCTCTTCGACTGCGATTTTCTCCTCGTCAAGAGCAACTTCGGCTGGATTCCTGACATGGCGTATATCAGGGAGGCGGCGAAACGGAACGTCCTCCCCCGAACCGGACTCATGATCTCCGGTTCCAACCCTCCCCGACCGGGGGACATCGGACGCTTTGACGTCCTATTCTACGAGACCACGTGGATGGCGCCGTTCGTGGCGGAGCACCCCCTCACCCGCCGTGCGTTCGGAATCGACACGGACACCATGCACCCGCCGCCGGAGGAGATCGACCGACAAATCGACTGGCTCATGGTGGGTCGCCCCGCAAGTTTCAAGCACCCGGAGCGCCTCATGGAACGGACCGGACGACGACTACTGATCGGTGAGATCGCTGGTGCGGTCGAGGCGGTGGACCGCCTTCAGGTGGCAGGTGTCGAGGTCCGCGACTTCGTCGCTTACAGCGAGCTCGCAGAAATCTACCGGCAAACCCGCGTCCTGCTCATCGCCGCTGATCTACACGGCGGCGGAGAGCGTGCTATCTGGGAGGCCCGCTCATGCGGGTGCGAGGTTGAGTTGCTCTCGGACAATCCCAAGCTGCAGATCATTCTGGACGAGCCCGTGCTCAGCCATGTCGACTATGCCGCAGCCCTCGCGGAGGGCATCACAGCGGCCCTCGCCGCACCGACACCTTTCCGCACCGCAGCCCGAGCAGATTTTGCAGCGCGGCTCCGGGTACACCGCAGAAGTACACTGGCGACGCAGCTACGCAGGTTGCGGCGTTGATACCGTGTGAGGGTGGAGTATGTCGCTAAATTTACGACAGGCGGCCGCACGATTTCCGCAGGACTCCCCTAAAGAGTGGGCGGGGCAGTCCGTTCCTCGCCCCCGTCCCGTCGTAGTCTGCGGTGTTCGCACCAGCCGCGCCTATAACGCGCGTGCCTGGCCCCTCCGTCCCGACGCCTTCCAGGCGCGGGCCCCCGTGGGGACTAACAGTGGCCGCGACATCCAGGGTGTTGTCCTGCATGCGAACGAAGAGGAGTCGAGCCTTGCCTCACCAGGACATCACCGATGCCCGCGTAGTTGCCCTTTCCGACTCACGACGAGTCGAGGGGTTCTTCACCTGCCCCGGCACCGAGCGCTTCGAGCTGTTCGAAGCCTACGACGGGCGCTCCGGAGTCGTGCCGGACGAGTTCAACGTGAACGGATTTCGGCGACGCCGGGGGGTTGACCCCAAGCCCGGGGAGATCGGGTGCGCCATGAGCCACTTTCTTGCCCTGCGCGAGTTCGCTGAGACCCCAGGCTCCGATCTTGACCTGCTTTTGATGGCCGAGGATGACGCCCGACCCACTGCGGACCTTGAACCCGTCCTCGAGGCGATCAGCCATAGCCCGCAGACCGTGGACTACGCGGTCCTGGCGTCGCCATTCGAGGGGCCAGGCCCCCGCCCGATCACGAGCGTCGGCAGCCGACTGACACAGCTGTCGTTGCTGGCGAGCCCGGTGGGACCGGGCGGGGCGCGGTCTCACTACCGTCTCGGCAGATTCGACGGCACGGCCTGGGGCACCGGCCTTTACCTGGTCTCGCGGCGGGCGGCCCGCTCCTACGTGGACCTCGTGGACGACATTGGGGGTATATCGTGGGTGGCTGACGAGTCCGTCTACTGGGCTAAGCTCGCGGGGTTCGACGTGCTGGCCCTGGTCCCGAACCTCTGCGGCTGGGAAGGCAGTTCTACCATCCGTGAGATGTCTGATATCCAGCTTCACGTCCTCCAGCAGCAGAAGCAACAATCCCGGCAGGGCAGTGTGACAGTGATTCGTTCCCATCTGGCACCGCGCACCCGCCTCCGATACCTTGGCCGCCGCCTCAAGGCCACCGTTGCGGAACTTCGTGATCGCAAAAGGGAAGAGGGCTGACCATTCATGTTCACCCCCGACGACGCACGGCACGCCGCGCGACTCCGGCGGCAGTTCACCAGCGCCCTCTCCCATGCACTGGGCCTGCACCGGAAGGTCGCGCTACTCGACGCGCCCATTCATCGCAATCTCGGGGACTCCTTTATCCTCTCGGGTGAACTGCAAGCCCTCGCCGATCTTCACGTAGAGGTCGTCTTCTACGGGGACACCTTCCGGACCCGGTTCGACATTCTGGACGGTTTGGACCCACACATCCCCCTCGTACTGCATGGAGGGGGCAATTTGGGCGGGCTGTACCCGGATCATGAGGACTACCGGCATGAGGTGTTCAAGCGCTATCCCCATAGGAAGGTCGTCGTGATGCCGCAGACGTCCTTCTTCCCCGCCGAGGATCAAAAAAACAAGCTGAGTGACGCGCTCGCCCGGATGAGTGACGTCACCATCCTCGC
This sequence comes from Pseudoxanthomonas suwonensis, assembly GCA_003240695.1. Taxonomy (GTDB): domain Bacteria; phylum Pseudomonadota; class Gammaproteobacteria; order Xanthomonadales; family Xanthomonadaceae; genus Pseudoxanthomonas_B; species Pseudoxanthomonas_B suwonensis_A. Next base: position 4,127 of record QFNC01000076.1, read on the forward strand.
CCGCAGCAATCGCACGTATGCGGAGCTGACTGCGTTAGAGACCGCAACAGTCCTGCGCTCCCCTGATGCGGCATTCGCCATCCCGAGGCTAGATCAACTCAAGCCCTCGTCAACGTCCGCGGCCGAAGTCCGAGTGCTGCAGCGCGCTGATGACGAGTCCTGCATGGACGGCCTCGTGCATGGCGCTCCCGGAGCGTCCACGGTGGCTGGGGACTGGGAATTCTCCTACCTCAATGCAACACTCTGGAAGGCTAACGAGCGCCTCTCCCGAGCAGTGGTATCGAATAAGATCCCTGACACGGCCGTCGCCACCGTGCACAAGCACCAAATTCTGACCCGCTTGCATTTGAACATGTCCGCCGCCCGCCGGATCTTCATCGGACGACCTGCGGTCGCCACTGACCGGCTCCACGCCCACATCTACTGTTCGCTTGCCGGCATCCCCCACGCCGTCAGCGACAACAATTACGGCAAGATCTCCGAAGTGTTCCATGAGCACACGCGATTCTTCTCTACAGCACACCTGGCGCCCAGCCTTCTTGAGGCAACTGCCACGGCCGCCGCTCTGGCCGCCGGAGCAGATCACGTAACAACCAATTCTCGATGAGCCACAGGAGAAGAACTTGAAGGGCATCATCCTTGCCGGCGGCACCGGCTCCCGCCTGCACCCCATCACCCATGGCATCTCGAAGCAGCTCGTGCCCGTCTATGACAAGCCGATGATCTACTACCCGCTGTCCACGCTGATCTTGGCGGGGATCAGCGACATCCTGGTGATCACCACCCCACACGACGCGCAGCAGTTCCAGCGGCTCCTGGGCGACGGCTCACAGTTCGGGATCTCGCTCAGCTACGTCCAGCAGCCCTCCCCGGACGGGCTGGCCCAGGCGTTCATCCTCGGGGAGGACCACATCGGCGACGAGCATGTCGCGCTCGTCCTGGGGGACAACATCTTCTACGGCCCCGGCATGGGCCAGCAGCTGCGCCGTCACACCCAGGTCGACGGAGCCACCGTACGGTGCCCGGGCTGTACTTCTACGACAACGACGTCGTCGAGATCGCGAAGGGCCTCAAGCCCTCCGCGCGCGGCGAGCTGGAGATCACCGACGTGAACCGTACCTATCTGGAACGCGGCACCCTCAACGTGGAGGTCCTCCCCCGGGGCACCGCATGGCTGGACACCGGCACCTTCCACGACCTGAACGACGCCTCCAATTTTATCCGCGCCATCGAGTCCCGCCAGGGCCTCAAGGTCGGCTCCCCCGAGGAGGTCGCCTGGCGTCAGGGCCTTCTCACCGACGACGAGCTGCGCGAGCGCGCCGAGCCGTTGGTGAAGTCGGGGTACGGCGCCTACCTGCTCGATCTGCCCACGACCGGTCGTTGAGCCGGGACCGAATCCTGATGGCGCTGGACATCCTGTACGTGCGTCCCGGAGGCTCCGGCTGGGGCCCCGTGGCGGAACTCGTCGCGTTGACCGCTCGCGTATTCGACGCACGGGTCATCAGCGTGGACGACCGCGGGGAGGTGTCCCGATTCCGCAAGGCGGCGGCAGGCCTGCCCCGACGGAAACCCCGGAACGAGCGCCACCTGCTGGTGATCGCCGCGAATCCAGCGCTGGTCGCCTACGCCGCCCGCGCCCAGCTGTGGCTGCCTGGCTACGCCACCACCGCCGCCTGGGTCATCGACTCGTTCTGGACGGATCGGACCCCGCGGCTGCTTCGCGGCCGCCCCCACATCGACCGCCTCTTCATTACCGACTCGGACCTGACGGATGAATGGGGGGCTCTCACCGGCGGGCCTGTCGCGGTCCTCCCTTGGGGTGCGGACACGGCACGCTTCCCCGATGCGGACGCGCTGCGCGACGTGGACGTCCTCCGGCTCGGACGTCAGCCCGCGGCCTGGTCAGACGACGAACAGACCGCCGCGGACGCCGCTCGCGCTGGGCTCCGCTTCGCTGGACGACCACCCATAAGTTCCGACCCGGCGGAGAACCAGGCCAACGTCCGCGCAGCCCTCATGCAGGCCAGGACAGTCCTCGCGTTCTCCAATCTGGTCAGCCCGGCCCCATACACGCACCCCACTCGCGACTACCTGACAGGCCGGTGGATGGACGCTCTGGCCGCCGGCTGCCTGATTGCGGGAACCGCGCCACGGGCGGCAGCAGCGACCCTGTGGGACGGGGCCACCATCGAGATCTCACCGACTGACCGGTCAGCCGCCTGGCCGCTACTGGCTGATGCTGCCGCTTCCTGGACTCCGGACCGCGCTCGCGCTCAGCAACGCCGCGCCCGCGTTTCCATCGACTGGCGGCTGCGCCTTCGGGCCCTGTGCCGCGAGATGGGATGGAACGAGCCGGACACGCTCAGCGTAGAAATCGACCTGCTCGGCTGAGCCGTCGGGCCCGCCCAGGACGGCCGCTCACTCAGCGCGGGCGTCCCCCCCATGCTGCCCACGCCGAGCCGACCATTTCTTCGACGGAATACCGAGGCTCCCAGCCCAGATCCCGCGCCGCGCGGCCGCCATCCGCCACGATCCGTGCTGGATCGCCCGCCCGCCGTGGCTCGATGACAGGCCGGGCGTCCACGCCCGTGACTCGCAGGACCGCATCCACGATCTCCCGGACGGACGTACCATCGCCGGAGCCGAGGTTGTACATGGGCTCCAGCGCACGTCCGTCCTGCAGACGGCGCGCCGCTGCGACGTGGGCGAGGGCCACGTCCGCGACGTGGACGTAGTCCCGGACGCATGTCCCGTCTGGGGTCGGATAGTCATCGCCGAAGATGCGCGGCGACCTCCCCTCGTCGAGCGCCGTAAAGAGCAAGGGGAGCAGGTTGTACGCGCTCAGGTCCGGTGCGCCCCCCGGGGCGGAGCCGACCACATTGAAGTACCTCAGGCTCGTGTGCTGCAGTCCGGCGGCCCGGCCCTGATCCGCGAGGAGCCACTCTCCGATCAGTTTGCTCTCCCCGTACGGCGATTCGGGCGAGGGTGAAGTCTGCTCCGTCACCTGGTCAACGGTCGGCGTGCCGTACACGGCGGCTGAGGACGAGAGGACTGCCGCGCCGACACCGGCCTCCTCCATCGCCTGCAGGACGCTGGCCGTGCCCTGCACGTTGGTCCGGTAGGCGGTCAGAGGCTGTTTCACGGATTCACCTGCGAACTTGTATCCGGCCACGTGCACCACCCCCGCGGCACCGACGTCGCGCAGCACGTGCGTCAGGGCATTCGTCTCCGTGACGTCCAGATGGAAGAACGCCACGTCCTCCGGGAGGAACGCCTGCCGACCCGTTGAGAGGTCGTCCACGACGGCCACTGACAGCCCGGCCCCTTGAAACGCCCGGACCACGTGGCTCCCGATGTAGCCAGCCCCTCCGGTCACGACCCAGGTCATCTGCGATCACCCATCTCTTCCACTCGTCCTCGAATCCGCCGCCCGAACTCGTCCTCGGAGAACCGCTCGGCGTGCGCCTGCATCGCCGCACGGTCCCAGTCATGCGCCAGCAGACGTTCCACCCCCTCGGCCACCGCATCCACCGTCGGGGCGTCCACGAAAACCCCGTTGACGCCTTCCACGATGGTGTCCAGGTAGCCGCCGGCGCGCAACGCCACGGTGGGCACGCCCCACGCGCTCGCCTCGAGCGGCGTGATCCCGAAGTCCTCGTGGCTCGCGGCGATCAGTGCCGTCGCGTGTGCGTACGCCCAGCGCAGCTGCGCGTCGGTGAGGTCCTGGCCGAACACCACGTCCTCCCCCGCCATCGCACGCAGCCGGGCCTCCTCCGGGCCCTTGCCGATCACCACGAGCGGCCGCCCCGCACGGGCCGCGGCCTCGATCGCCACGTCCACGTGCTTGTACGGCATGAGGCGCGCGACCGACAGCAGGAAGCCGTCCTCCGCCAGCCGCTCGGCTCCGGGGATCGGCTCCTGCGGGCCGTCCGTGCTCACGGAGTGCGGCGGAAACACCAGGTCCACGCCGTCGAGCCCGTAGACGTCTTCGATCCGCTTCTTCACCACCGTGGAGTTGGCCACATAGCGTGATCGACGCCGGACGGCTGCGCGGTCCCACCTGCGCAGGCCCGGGCGCAGCGCGCGGGCGATCCGGCCCTTGATGCTGTTCCGGCCTCCCTCGCCCAGGTAGTCGTCCAGCAGGTAGACCCAGCGCGCCGGGGTGTGGCAGTAGACGAGTGTGGCGCCGTCGTAGCGGAATCCGTGCGCCCAGCCGGAGGTCGAGACGACGGCGATCGGCTCCTTCACGTGCATCAGTGAGGCCGCCAGCGGCAGGAGCGGCAGGGCCCGCCGAGGGTCCTTCCGCAGCAGCCCCACCCGGTTGAGCGGTGAGGTGATGATGTGCGCGTCCTTGAACTCCGGGAAGGTTCCCTCGGGGTCGTAGAACGTCGTGTAGATGGGCGCATCCGGCCACATCCGGTGCAGGGCGAGCACCACCCGTTCCGCCCCGCCCTTCTGGGTGAGGTAGTCGTGGGCGATGGCGATCTTTGCGGGAGTCTGCTCCGACATCGTGTCTCCTCAGATGGCCCGTTGCGCGCGGTGGGGATGAGCCCGTCCGGCTTCGGCGGCACCCTCCACCTGGAGGGCGATGAGTCGACGGGCGAGCCCCCGGGGCAGGTGGTCCGCGACGGCGTCGATCAACGCACTGGAGCGCGTGAGCGTGGCCTCGGTGGTGCCCCACGCCACCAGGCGCACGGCAGCACCCCACACGCCTCGCGGAGCACCGATGGTGCCGAGCGGTGCCGCCCCGTGCTTGCTCACGAACAGGTTCCGCGCGGCCGTGCCGTGCAAGGCCCGCACCGCCTTCGAGTGCGTCGTCACGGCGGCAG
>QFNC01000183.1 GCA_003240695.1 Pseudoxanthomonas suwonensis
GCCTTGAAGTCGGCCTGGTCGATGCTGCCGCGCAGCAGGTCAGCCGCCGCGGCGAGGTACTGCTCGAGCTCCGCCAGCGTCAGCGGATCGCTCCCGCCGTTGGGGCGCAATGCCCGCGCTGCCGCGCGTGCCTCATCCTCGGTCATCCGTCTCCTAGCTATTGCTCCACCACGCGGCAATGGCGCTACCGACTCAGCTCACGGCCGAGGGGACAACGTCCCCTGACTAGGCCCTCGTTGCGTCAGCACGCGATGGGCGGTTCCGATCGACACGCCAGCGCTTCCAGCGATGCTGCGCAACGACTCGCCTCGATCTCTCCGCATCCTAATCTCGCGCTGCGTCTCGTCGCTAATGGTGCGTGGTCGGCCGTGGCTGCCTCCGTGTTCCTGCGCCGTCTGGATGCCGGCCCGGATGCGGGAGCTTTGAAGCTCACGACGTAGTTGTCTGAGCTCGCGGATGTCAGCAAGAAGCTCCGAATCTCCGGTGTGCTCGCCCGCGGCGAGGCCCTTGAGGACCTTCACTGTGACTCCTCGGTCAATGAGGCCCAGCAGTGTCTCGAGTCCGTCGACCATGCTCGTGCTCAGGCTCCGTGCGCGGGTCACGGTGAGTGCATCCCCGTCGCCGACCTCCGCCACAGCAGCGAGGAGCCCGGGGCGGTTCTTGATCAGGCGTCGACGCGATGCTGTCTCCTCGAAGAGACGTGAGCAGATCGGCTCGAGCACTTGCCGTTGCAATCTCGCGTCCTGGGGGTCTGCCCCGATCCGGACGAGTCCTATGAGCGCCATCAGCCCAAGCCCAGGTCGCTGCTGCGCAGCCGCAGCATGGCAGTGCGTGGGGGAGCGAGGTGCATGGGGTTTATTGAACACTCCAAGCCGGCCGACAATGACGACCGAGCGGCCGCATTTGCCTTCTGACCTGCGTAGACGTAAAGCTCGGTTCATCGGTGTGCCGACCGGAAGGAACCGAGCTCACGGGTCCGAAACGCTCCAGAACGCTTTGTGACCGCCTCCAACCTCGGGGCGGTGATCCGCTCGGCCGTGGCCCTGGGCTGGGACGCGCTGCTGCTCACCCCGCAGGCCGCCGACCCGCTCTACCGACGCGCGATCCGGACAGCCCGGACCTGGAGCCGATCCGCTCCGCGCAGCGCCTCGCCCTCGTGCTCGGCCAGGAGGGCCCGGGCGTGCGGCCCGAGACACTCGCCCGGACCGACGCCGACGTCGTGATCCCCATGCCGGACGACGTCGACTCGCTCAACGTGGCCGCGGCGGCCGCCGTCGCCCTGTGGGAGCTGCGGGCTCGCTGAGGCGCGCGGGTCGTCCCGGTGCGCGGACGCCCGTGCGGTAGAGTGGGCCGCTGGCCCGCCGTCCGGTGAGCCCACCGACCTGCCTCTCGCGCCCCTGGTCCCAATCAGGCGGCTATAACGAAGGAACACATCATGCAGTCTGAGATCCACCCGGATTACCGCTACGTCATCTTCAACGACCTCGCCTCCGGCGAGAAGATCCTCACCCGCACCACCGCGAACTCGCAGAAGACCG
>QFNC01000077.1 GCA_003240695.1 Pseudoxanthomonas suwonensis
ATACCTCCTGCTGGGGGCAGCGCCGATCGAAGGCAGGTTCTCCGGGGTGGTGGACATCCCCAACGCCTGCGCCACGGTGTACCTGCCGGTGGACATCTTAGAGATCGACATCCGTCCCGGCTCCGGAGAGGTGCCGAAGATCGATCCCGGTATCGGGGCGCCACGGGCGAGCGTCGGCTGAGCGCCGAGGCATCGGTCGACGGGCAACCCGGGCCAGAAGGTGTCTTCTGCGGGGACGGTCGATGCAGAAGACTGGTCGGCGGAGCCGGGTACGCGGTTCCACCGCTCAGCTGAAAAGGACTGTGCTGAGTGATTAGCTGATATATCGCTGTCAGAGAGGGGTCGCCATGCATAAGCGCACGCTGGGCCAGGGACTGGAGGTCTCCGCCATCGGGCTGGGCGCCATGGGCATGTCCCAGAGCTACGGCCCGAATCCCGGGGACCGCGACGAGATGATCGCCGTGCTCCGTTACGCGGTGGAGCAGGGCATCACCTTCCTCGACACCGCCGAGGTCTACGGCCCCTACGTCAACGAGGAACTGGTGGGGGAGGCGATCGCTCCGATCCGCGACCAGGTCGTGATCGCCACCAAGTTCGGCTTCGACATCCGCGACGGCGCCTCACAGGGCACCGACTCCCGGCCCGAGCAGATCCGCCGCGCCGCCGAGGGGTCGTTGACGCGCCTCGGGGTGGAGCGCCTGGACCTCTTCTACCAGCACCGCGTGGACCCCGATGTCCCCATCGAGGACGTCGCCGGCACAGTCGCCGAACTGGTCGCCGAGGGCAAGGTCGCCCACTTCGGGCTGTCCGAGGCCGGGGCCGGCACCATCCGCCGCGCCCACGCCACCCACCCGGTGACGGCACTGCAGTCGGAGTACTCGCTGTGGACCCGCGACCCCGAGGCCGAGGTGCTGCCCACGCTGATCGAACTGGGCGTCGGCCTGGTGCCGTTCAGTCCGCTGGGCAAGGGATTCTTCGCCGGAGGGGTGAAGCCGGGCCAGCGGTTCGGCACCGGGGAGATCCGCGGCACCATCCCGCGCTTCCAGGCCGAGTCCCTGGCCGCCAACCAGACGCTGCTGGACCGCGTCACCGCCATCGCGGAGGCTCGAGGTGCATCGTCGGCCCAGGTGGCACTGGCCTGGCTGCTCGCCCAGCACCCCTCGATTGTGCCCATACCCGGCACCCGCCGTCGCGAGCGGATCGACGAGAACATGGGGGCCACCGCCGTGGCCCTCTCAGCCGACGACATCGCCGAGCTCGACGCCCTGGTCGAACGGATCGGCGTGGTGGGGGACCGGTACAACGAGGCCGGCATGAAGGCCGTCGGGCTCTAGGCCCGGCCCCAGGACGACGTCGCCATGTCCACCGCCGATGCCTCGTCACCCGGGTCCCCGCCGGGACGCCCCGGCGCGCGCCGACACCGCCCGCTGATCACCGTGCTGGGCGCCGCGGCGGTGATCGTCCTCGTGGCGGTCCTCATCGGCGGCGTGCTCTACTTCCGCGGAGGCATCCAGGACCCCGCCCAGCGCGCCCGCCAGGACGCGGAGGACGGGTACGCCGAGCTCGCCCCGCTCCTGGAAGCGGAGGAGGACGCACGCGCCGAGGCCCTCGCCCCGGTGCTGGGCGATCCCATCGCACGCACCTGGTGCATCGTGTGCTCCGCAGTGGGCGGCGACAGCCTCATCCCCCCTCGCCAGGTGTGCCGACTGGACGTGCTCACCACCTACGCGATCGGGTGGGACGATCCCGGGCCGACAGTCGACGAGCTGCTCACCGTCCTGGAGTCCACGGACTCCTCGACCGGCAACCCCTCAGGCATCCCGTGGCGGCGGACGCCCAGGGCGTCCGCGGACCCACCGACCGGCGGGGTGGCCGAGATGCGCCCTGGGGGCAGCGTGTGGGTGTACGCACCGGACGCCGAGTTCATCGCCATGGACCCGCCGGTGCTCGGACCGTTCCCGGACCGTGCCGTCCGCAAGCACACCATCCCGGCATCGGAGCCGCCTGCGGGCCACGGGACCGTGGATATCCGGCGCAGCGTGCAGCTCTCCTCGACCAACGTCGGCTGCATGCCGACGGCACGCTTCACGTGCGACCCGGTGCTGGAGGACGCGGTGCTGCCCCGCATCGAGGGCTTCAAGGAGTAGTACCGCCGACTCCGCCCTGCTCCGCCCGGGCCGATGCCGGGCTGACTTGCGGCAGACTGGATCCGTGGCAGTCTCCTCACGAACCGCGATGGCGGTGCTCAGCCTTCCGCCCGCCCGTGGGGTGCTCTCGGTGATGTTCCTGGCGCTGGCTCCCCTCGGCCTGATGGCGGACATGGACATGGGTGCCCCGGGGCGCGTCGCGCTCTCGCTGGTGATGGTGCTGCTCGGCGCCCCGATCTGGGCCTGGACGCTCGCCGGGTTCTGGAAGGACGTCTCCCGGCCCGACCATGGCGACCGCTCCGTGGTGCTCGCGAAGCGCCCGCGACGCCTCGCCGTGGCAGTCTCGTGGGTCGCCCTGGCGGTGGTGGTCATCGCCGTGCCGACATTCACGATCTCGACCAGGCCGGAGATGCCGGAGGAGCTGGCGATCGGGTCCCTGCTCGCGGTGCTCGTCGGCCTGCCGACCGCGAGCCTGCTGCCCATGCTGAGTCGCTGGTATGTGATCCGCGGAGGCACCGTGTCGGTCGAGAGACAGGGCCTGGTGGTCCGCAGCCCCCGGCAGAAGCCCCGCGGCGTGAGGCTCTGGCGCCTCGAGGACCTCGGGGAGGAGCCGCGGGTGCTCGAGGCGATGCCCGACGGGACCGGTGACGGCCTTGCACCGGGTGTGCGCTGGCGTCCCGGGGCCCGGGACGCGGTGCTGCGCTGGGCGGCCGAGGGGTTCGACCCGACGTTCGAGGAGGCGCGTGCACTCGGCCTGAGAGGGGAGTGGTCCTCGGATCCACGGGCCTCCGCCGAGACCTGGCGCAGCAAGGCCGGCGTCATCCTGTTCCTGGGCTGGGCGGTCATCCTCTGCGGTCTCCTCGCCGGAGGGATCCTCTACTTCGTGGCACGAGGCGATTCACCGTGGTGGATCCTGCCGATGCTGGGCTGGGCACCGGTGCTGGGCCTCGCGATCCTCGGCCGGCGGCTGCTGCGGGTCCTGCGCCATACGGCGCAGCCGGGACGGCCTCCGGCGCGGGTGACCGAGGAGGGATGGGTGGACCTCCTCCACGAGCAGGGGCTCATCCGCTGGGAGCACATCACCCATCTCATGGTGCGCGGACACGAGGTGCTGTTGGTGGCCACCGAGGACGCCCCGCCCTTCCGCGACCGGGACATCGGCAACCGCCTCAACGACCGGGTCGAGGGATGGGCGGAGCGATCGCGCGTCCCCGTCCCGAGCGCCGGCCTAGGTGTCGGTGGTCCCGGGCTGTGGGGCGTGGGGGAGCGGCATCTGAGCTACCCGCCGGAGTCGAACGCCTCCGCGGTCGCCGACGAGGCGGAGGCCCTGGGCAGGATCCCGGTGCAGCGGGTGCCGTCCCGAGGGTGACCAGGCTGTGCTGGGCGGAGGGGATCGCCTGTCAGACCTCTTGGGCAGACTCCTGCCATGAACGATGAGCGCGACGGGCTGCCGTCGGACCTGCTGATGGTCCACCGCTTCATGGGGGCCGTGGCGGTGCTGCACGAGCGCGGGCACCTCCGGGTCCGCTGGCTCTCGGGGATGTCGCCCTCCGGGATGCACCTGCGGGTGATGATCGGGCGCGACACGGAGATCGGCCGCTCCCTGCGGGACGTGCGTGGGTTCGACCTGCTGGTCGCGACGTTCTCCGGGGCCTGGGACAGGCGGGAATAGTCCGTCGCCGGTGCCGCGATCACGCCGGAGTGGAGCGCGCAGCGGACCGCCGAGCAGATTCTCCAGGCACTTCCCCCGACCTCGCGAGATGCCGACGATCCCGCCTATGCGGACTTTTCGAGCTGTGCGTCCGGGAGAGGACGGTCCCGATCGCCTTCGCCGACGAGCTGGCCGACAGATCGGAGAGCTGGGAGATCGGCTGGGGCGGTACCGTCACCTACCCGGCGCCGCCGGTCTGATCGTCGTCCTAGGCTCGAGGCATGAGACTCCTGCTGCTGTCCCGCCGCATCGGCGCCGTCCCTGTTCTTCGGGTGCAGCTCGGATGAACGATGCGACGACCGCACACGGTGGCGGGAAGGACCCGAGCGGCAGGTCATGGAAGAGTGACCTGCTGCGGATCAAGCCGCCGGTGATGCCCGTGCGCACCACCCTGTTGCTGGTGGCACTGGTCTGGCTGGCCTTCATCGTCTCCACCGCTGTGGGGCAGCCGATCAGTGGACTGCTGGTCGCCCTCGGCGCGTACATCGTGCTGTTCGGCGGAGGGCAGCCGCTGCGACCCCGACTGCGGGCCTACGGGATCGCCGCCGCCGGACTGCTGGTCGCGGTCACGATCGGCGTGCTGGTCGGTGAGCACCCGCTGGCCACCTGGCTCGCCTACCTGGGGGTCTCGGTGGTTGCGGTGCTGGTGTGCAGGTACCTCGACCCCGGCCCGCCCGGGCCGTACTTCTTCGTCCTGATGCTGGGTGGCGGCACCCTGCTGACCGCCACCGGGATGGGGCTGCCGGTGATCCTGCTGCACCTGGCCGGTGGGTCGCTGCTGGCGATGCTGGCCGGCACCGCCGACGCCCTGATCGACCGGCGGGCAACCGTCGACGAGGGGGATGCGGCAGATCGGACGCCGTCGGCCGCGGCAGGTGATGCCGCCGAGACGGAGCGTCGCCGCTCCGAGCGCGTCACCCTGGCCCGCGTGTGCCTCGCGGTCACCCTCAGCCTCGGTCTCAGCGCACTGCGCGGGGACGAGCATCCCTTCTGGGGTGTCCTGGTCGTGGTGCTGGTGCTGTCCTATCCCGGGGACCGACGGGTGCTGAACGTGCGGGCACTCTCCCGGATCCTCGGGACCCTCATCGGCGTGCTGATCTTCGCACCGATGGCCGGGCTGCACCTGGGCTCGGCCGGGTACGTCATCGTGCTGTGCGTGCTGCTGTGGTTCGTGGCCCGCTGGACCACCCGCAACTACCTGATCGGAAGTGTGCTGATCACGGTGCTGGCGCTGATGATGACGGTGCCG
>QFNC01000078.1 GCA_003240695.1 Pseudoxanthomonas suwonensis
CGCGGCCCGCAGCGCCGGGGAGCGCGCCGGCTTCGAGGTGCTGGCCGATGACGACGTGCTCAAGGCCCTGCCCGAGGTGGACATCCTGATCGACATCCTGCCCGGCGGGGAGGCCACCCGCGGCATGATCGACGCCGAGGTGCTGGCGGCCCTGCCCGACCACGCCGTACTGATCAACGTGGGCCGCGGCACCACCGTGGACCAGCAGGCGCTGCGGGAGGCCCTCGAGGGCGGGACGCTCGGGGCCGCCGCCCTGGATGTCACCGACCCGGAGCCGCTGCCGGCCGAGGACCCGCTGTGGGACGCACCGCGCCTGCTCATCACCCCGCACGCCGCCGGTGGACGCCCCGTGGGGGCCGATGAGCGCATCCGTGAGAACCTGCTGGCCCTGGAAGGCGACGGGGCGATCGTGCAGCTCGCTGACCGCTGACAGCAGCTCTCAGATGCGCGAACCGTCGTCGGCGGCTGCGGTGATCATGCGCCCTCGGTGGCGCCACAGCAGCCATGTAGGAACCACGATTACCGCGCACACAGCTCCCCACACGGCGAAGGCGTCACCGGCGCCGATGGTTCCGGAGAGCACCGCCAGGCCCGGCCGCGCCACGGCAATGACGATCCCACCGCTGAGGGAGGCGACGGACAGCACCGAGGCCAGCAACCGTGGCCCGGCACGTTGGGCCACCCAGATGTCCGTGATCGTCTTGGCCACCGCATGGAGCGCGCCGATCACGGGAAGCAGCACGGCGATCGCCAGCCAGCCCACGTCGGCCCGCACGCTCCAGGCGATACCGACGCACGCCAGGCCAATGCCGGCCACGGACAGGGGAACCCACGGCCGGGAGACCGCGACGGCGTGCGCCCCCATCACCCCACCGACGCCCCCGGCCACTGCGAAGGCCGCGTATATCAGCCCGGTGATGGTGGGCGGGAGCTCCAGCTGCAGGGCCAGTGGCTGCACCAGGATCTGGAGGGTCCAGCCCGCCACGAGCACCAGTGCTGCGAGCAAGACGCCGTTGCGTGCCCGCGGGTCCGACAGAGCCGTGCGCAGGCTGGAGGTGCTGGTCGCCTGGGTCATCACCAGATCCGGGTCGATGTCCGGGATCGTCCACGTGAGCAGCAGCGCCGCGGCCGCGAGCCCGGCTGTGATCCAGAAGGGCAGGCCGGGGTCCACGGTGTACAGCCACCCGGCGGTCAGCAGGGAGATCACCCCGGCCACCCCGGTGATCGCCCGTGTCACCCCCAGGTACCGCTGGGCATCGTGTTCGGACAGCTCCTGCTTCGCCAGCTCCCACGAGTAGGCGGTGTCGATCCCGGAGGCCAGCGCCCACAGCAGGCCCCAGGCGATCCAAGTCGCCACCAGCACGGGCAGGGAGTCCACGAAACCGATTGATGCGAACACGATGGTCGTGGCCACGCAGATCCCCACCAGCGAGCGACGCCTGCCGAGCTTGTCCGCAAGCCTGCCCATCGGCAGCTCCGCCAGCACCACGGTGATGCGGAAGATGCCGTCGACCATGGCGGCCTCGCCCAGGCTGAAACCGCGGTCCAGCAGCAGGATCAGCCAGACCGGGAACCAGAACTGGACGTCGAGCAGCAGTCTGACCACGCCGAGGCGGATCAGTGCGCTCATGAGACGCTCTGTCGCCGCTTCCAGATGAACACGGAGATCAGCACCACCGAGATGATCACGCTGACCAGCACGATCGCGTCGATGGACTGGGCGGAGAGCCAGTAGGTGATCGTGCTGTGCCCGAAGTCGAACGCTGACTGGCCAGGATCCGCACTTGCCTGACGACCGAACTGCACCAGGGCGATCGCGGTTGCGAGCACCGAGGTGACACCGATGGTCATCAGGATGATGTCGGTGAACATCGCGCTGCGGGCGGCCCGATCGGCGGCCAGGGACTCTAGGCGCTCGCGACAGATCTGCAGCTTCTCGCGGATAGGACCGTCGAGGATCTCGTCGTGGTCCCACGCGTCCAGGACCCTGCGCATCTCGGTGCGCCCGATCCGGCTGCCGTAGCGTCCCACCTCGGCGCGGACCAGCAGCAGTTCCTGCGCCTGGTTCACGGCACCTTCGAGCTCGTCGCGCAGTGCGGTCAAAGACACCTCCGAGCGCGGTGCCATCGACCACGACAGGATCGTGCGCAGGCGAGCGTCCACCCCGGTGGCAGCGGTGTAGAAGTACTGGGCGCGGCGCAGTGCCTCCCACAGCACGTCCGCTGCAGGGTCGGTCTCGCGGTAGACGTAGTTCATCCAGCTCGTCACGTTCGCCCGCTGACCGTCCAGCAGCTCGTCGACGAGGCGGGGCACGTCACCGTCGGTCCCCGCCAGCCACGCCCTGGTGAACTCGCGGATCCCGGTCGACGGGATGTGGCCCGTCTGCTCGGTCAGAGACAGTGCGCGGGACACCCACAGGGGGCCGTGCCCCCGGTTCTCCTCTGCAGCCTCCTCCCGCACGTCGCTGCCGCCGTCACTGGGTCGCTCCCCGGCCGGATCTGTGGTCAGCACGTGCACGTCGGCCCCGGAGGTGGCCAGGATGTCCTTCGCCAGGGGGCCGATGTGCTCATCGAGGCACCAGCGGGTGAGCTGTTCGCCGACGGCCTGGACCTCCGCCTCCAGGTGCTGGGAGAGTGACCCCAGGTCACCGCGCAGCTCGCCGTCGTATCGGAGTCGCCCCTCCGCCATGGCGACGCCGTGATCGAAGAGGGTCCACCGCAACGCGGTCGGGATCAGGTCCGAGGTCGGCTCGGGGGCGGGCACGTCCTCGGTGGTCTCGACGGCTCGACCGGGGACGAGGGCATCGGGCAGGTCGGCGAGGTCCACCTCTGCGTCCACCAGCTCCAGGGGCCGGGGCAGGGCGTCCCCGGCAGCGCGCGTGTAGCGGATGGTCTGCGCCGAGCTGCTGGCGCGGCTGAACTGCCATCCCTTCTCGTTCCACCTCTTCGCCACGCGACCCCAGAAGGCCTGGTCCTCCTGCTCCAAGCGGTCCCGCACCCCCGGTGCGGTGGCGAGGTCGAAGGCGACAGGGGCAACCCACCGGAACTCAAGCATGTGCCATCTCCAGTTCTCTCAGCGGCACCTGGACGATCCGTCCGACCCAGGGCCCGTCCAGTACTTTCACCCGTACCAGCTCTTCGGGCGAGGTCGGGGCCTGAGGCCAGGCGTCCACCACCGCGGCGGTGCCGGCCGGGGTGATGCCCACGGGGGCGCCGTCCTCGTCCAGCAGCTCCACGGGGCCCTCGGCGGAGCGCAGCGTCACCGCCTGGTGCGACTGCTCCAGCGCGGCGATGTGCTCCGCGTATTCGGGGGTCAATCGGTACTCGGCCAGCGACGCGTTGAAGTGCTCCTGCAGACGCCTGCCCTCGGCCGTGTCACTGAGCAGCACATGGAGACCTTGGGAGGACGACGTCAGGGCCGAGGAGCCGGGGACCGCCTGGATCCCGGACCCGTCGCCGGGGAAGTCCGGGCCGTCCACCAACGCTCTGCCGGCCAGAGAATCCTCCGCCACCAGGTCCACCTCGCCTTCGGAAAGTGCGAGGAAGGCATCCTCGGCGGAGAGGTAGCTCTGGAACTCCGCTCCGGACCCGTCGAGCTCGGTCCAGTAGTCATACCCCTCGATCCGCGCGATGCGCAGCCCGGTGAGGTCCGTGCGCTCGGCGATGGCGGTGAGGTCGTCCTCGGTACGTCCGAACAGGGTGTAGGTCAGCTCGAGCAAAGGATCGGAGTAGATGAACTGCTCGTCACGGGTCTCCGACTCGACCATCGCCACCACCCCGATCGCTCCTCCTTCGAGGACGTCCCGCTGAGCGAGCTGCCAGGTGGTGAAGGTGTAGGTGGGGTCGTACCCCGCGTGGCGCAGCGTCTGGGCCGTGATGAGTGCCAGGGGGCCGCTCTCCGGCAGCTCGCTGGAGATGTACGGGGCCCATTCCGCGGTGACCAGCGTGACCGGCTGCAGCCTCGCGGGTGGCTTCGCCCGCAGGACCACGGTGACCAGAAGCAGGGAGACGAGCAGCACCACGGCCAGGAGCAGAAGGGGCCAGGATGGCGAGGTCCGTCGACGCAGGGAGGTGGCTCTCACCAGATCAGACTAGCCTTGTGGCGGCGTGCTGCCCAACGCATGGGCGAACCGCTCGACAGCGCGGGCGGAGATCTCGGCCACCAGGTCCAGCTCGAGGTGGAACTGCTGATCGGCAGCGGGGCCGCACAGGTCCGAGACCGCGCGCAGCGCCACGAAGGGCACCCCGAGCGAGGCAGCGGTGCGCGCGGTGGCGGTGGTCTCCATGTCGGCGCTGAGCGCGCCGGGGAACCGCTCCCGCATCGGTTGCGCCAGGGGGGCGGTCACGAACGCATCACCGGAGAGCATCAGCCCGCGACGCACCGCAGTGGCGCCGTCGACCGAGCCGAGGGCGGCTTGCTCGGCGGCGTCGGCCCAGCTCTTGTCGGCCTCGAAGCGGGCGGGGGAGCCGGGCACCTGGCCGGGCTCGTAGCCGAAGGCGGTGGCATCGGCGATCGACCAGGTGAACGAGTCGCCCACGATCAGGGTGCCCACCTCGACGTCGGCAGCGAGACCGCCGCACGAGCCGGCCGCGACCACGCCCGCGGGCCTGTGCTCGAGGATTGCCCAGGTGGCGGCGGCGCTCGCCGCAGCGATCCCGATCCCGCTGGTGACCACCACGGCGGGCCGGCCGGCGAGAGTGCCGCGCACCGCCCGTACCTCGCGCATCCCGGCCTCGGTGACGAAAGGGCTGAAGGGGGTCGTGAGCTGCTCGGCGCCCTGCAGGCGGGCCTCGAACGGGGCCGCCTCCTCCGGCATAGCGACCATGACCAGGAGCGGGGCGGGGGAGGACGTCGTCATGCAGGCAGGCTACCCGCCCAGGCGCTGGACACCGGCGGCGCACGTGGCGGGTCCGGGCGCGCCCAGGGCGGGGAGAGGCCGGTTCGCTAGGCTGGCCGCGTACGACACCCCTCGACGAGGCGACCTGCGCGGTCGCGGCTAGGAGTCAGCAATGGGACGCATCCGAGACGCCGTGGTGGTGGGAGCCCGCACCGTGCGCCGGGTGCCGATCCCCTCGG
>QFNC01000184.1 GCA_003240695.1 Pseudoxanthomonas suwonensis
GTTTCGAGATCCCCCGTCCCGAGGGGCTGGAGTTCGATTTCTTCGACTTCCAGAAGTCGAACGTGCAGGCGATCGTCGAGGAGGGGAAGAACGCCCTGATCGCGGACGATATGGGTCTGGGCAAGGCGCTGAGCGTCGACACGCCCGTTCTCACGCCGGAAGGATGGGTCCCGATTGGCGAGATCGAGGTCGGCGACCTCGTGATCGGATCGGCAGGCACCCCCGTTCGCGTGATCGGCGCTTACCCTCAAGGGGAGCTCGACCTGTTTGAGGTGACCTTCACGGACGGGGTCAGCGTCAAATGCTGTGATGAGCATCTCTGGGCGGTCTCGAGCATGAAGGCCGGATCAGACGAGCCGTTGAAGGAGATCCTTCCGCTGTCGGCGATTCGATCTGACCTCACGCACCAAGACGGCTCCCCGCGTTATCGCATCCCGTTGATCGAGCCCGTCCGGTTCGGACCTCGAAAATTGGGATCACCCTATGCGATGGGATCACCTTATGCGACCGGATTCATCGCGGCCTCTGACGGACGCTCTCGGCCTCGATTCATGAGGGCAAACATTCCTGGCGAATACCTGCTCGGATCCGAGGCGCAACGTCTGGATCTGCTGCGCGGCCTGATGGACGCGAAGGGCAAGGTGGGGAATGACGGCTGTATCAGCTTCTCCTCGTATTCGAGAGGCGTGGCTGATTCCGTCATGTCCGTTGTCCGGTCCCTCGGCGGCACCGCTTCCGTGAAGAAAGACCTGCGCCCGTCCAGAATGACGCTATACACAATCAGCATCCTTCTCCCGAAAGGGGTTCGTCCGTTTTACATCGAACGGAAGCATAAAGCTTACGAGCGTGCGGCCCGCGCGCCGTTCAGGGAGATCGTCTCTGTCACGCCTGTCGGCCGCGGCGAGGCGAAATGCATCGCCGTCGATTCGCCGGACAGGCTCTTCGCGACCGAGGGCTTCGTCCTGACGCACAACACGGTTCAGGCGATCGCCGTCCTCACCATGAGGCCTGACCTGAAGCGGGGGGTCATCTTCTGCAAGGCCAACATGAAGGACAAGTGGAAGCGCGAGGTGGAGAAGTGGCTGGCGCGCGACC
>QFNC01000185.1 GCA_003240695.1 Pseudoxanthomonas suwonensis
CGGCTCGGGCACGCGGCGGGCGATCCGGGCGTGGCAGGTGGCGCGCGGCGACGCGGCGACCGGCTATCTGACCCGCGCGCAGGCCGATGCGCTGAGCGGGACCGCCCCGGTCGTGGTGCCCGCTCCGGGCACCGGCGGCAGCACGGGCGCCACGGCGGCGTCCGAGGCGGCGCTGAACCTCGGCGCGATCGAGCGGACCGAGGTGCAGACCCGGCTCGCCGCGCTGGGCTATGACCCGCGCGGGATCGACGGCAAGTTCGGGTCCGGCACCCGTGCCGCGATCCGCAGCTGGCAGGGCGACAACGGGCTGACCGCGACCGGCTATCTGAACGCCGACCAGCTCGCCCGCCTGCGCGGCCAGCGCCGCAACTGATCCGGCCCGGCCGCCGCGGAAACCGATCCGCGGCGGCCGGCATTGGGGCAGGGACGGCGAGCATGCCGGCGCTGCGGGAGGCGACGATGACAGCGAAGATTTCCACCCGGGCCCGGGCGGCCCTGACGCTCGGGGCGACGCTCGGGGCCTCGGCCGCAGCCTTGGCGCTGGGGATCGGGATGGCCGCGGCCGAGCCGCGCGCGGTGGTGGTCGGCAATAGTGACTATGCCGAGCTGCCGGACGTGGCGGCGGTCTCGCTGGGACCAGCGCTGCGGACGCTCAAGGCCAGCGGCTACCGGGTGGTCGAGGGCGACGATCTGGTGGCGGCCGACCTTCGCGCGGCACTGTCGGACCTGCTGCGCCCCGACGACCGGCCGGGGCCGCGGCTCGTGGTGCTGAAGGGCCGCTTCGTCCATTCGCGCGGCGAGACGTGGTTTCTGGGCCGCGACGCGGGGACCGTCTCGCTGCTGAGCGTCGGGCTGACCGGCGTGCCGCTGTCAGTCGTGACCGAGGCAATCGAGGGCGGCGACCCGCGGGCGATCCTGATGCTCGGCACCGACCAGAAGCCCTTTGCCACCGGACCCGGACTGCGGCCCGGCTGGGGCCACATCGCCGCCCGGCCCGGGGTGACGGTGATCGCGGGCTACACCGACGGGATCGGGCGCGCGGCCGAGGTGCTCGCCCGCCCCGACGGGACGGTGGCCGAGGCGCTGACGCCGTCGTTGCGGGTGCTGGCCGGCGGACAAGCGCCCGTGGTCGTGCCCCCGCCGGGCGGGCAACGGCCGGTGGTGGTGCCGCCGCCGAGTGGCGGTCAGCCCGTGGTGGTAACGCCGCCGCGTCCGGGGCAGCCCGTGGTGGTTCCCGGCGGCCAGCCGGTCCTCGTGCCCCCCGACCAGATCGCCGCGCCGGGCGCCGACGAGCAGGCGGCCTGGACCCGGGCCAAGCGCGCCAACTCGGTCGCCGCCTACCGCGAGTTCCTGGGGAAATACCCGCGCAGCATCTATGCCGGCGCCGCCCGCGGCCGGATGGAGGAGCTGGACGCCGCCGCCGTCGCCCCGGCCCCCAGCGGCCCGGCCGCGGACGAGGCAGCGCTGCGGCTCGACCGGGCCCAGCGGGCGCAGATCCAGCGGCAGTTGACGCTGCTCACCTATGACACGGGCGGGATCGACGGGGCCTTCGGGGGCCAGACCCGCGCCGCCATCACCCGCTTCCAGCGCGATTCGGGGGTGGCGGCGACCGGCTATCTGACCCGCGCGCAGATCGACCTGCTGGGGCGCAGCGCCGCGATCCGCTCGCGCGGGCTCGAGGCCGAGGCGCGCCAGCGGCAGGAGGCGCGGGACGCCGCCGACAACCGCGACTGGGCCCGGATGAAGGGCGAGGGGGCGGCGGGGGCC
>QFNC01000186.1 GCA_003240695.1 Pseudoxanthomonas suwonensis
TGTACCCGGCCAGGAGGTTGGTGGCGGTAGGGCTGGGTTGAATGTGGGAGAACCTCCGGGTGTGATGTGGCTTGTCTAAGGCCCACGTCGTCCCGGAGGTTCTCATGTCCCACGGTAGTGCCCGGCTGACTGTTCATGGTCGCCGTTTGATTGTCCAGCGCCATCAGCAGGGCTGGAAGCAGGCTCATATCGCCGCCGCGATGGGAGTCTCACGTAAATGCGTGAAGACCTGGATCGACCGGTTCGCCGCCGAAGGCGAACCTGGACTGGCCACCCGGTCCTCCAGGCCGCATTCGATGCCGACCAAGACCAGCGCAGAGACCGAAGCGAAGGTGCTAGCTGCCCGCGCTGAGTATCGAGAAGGCCCCGATGTCCTAGGACCACGAGTGGGAGTAGCACCCCGGACGGTCTCTCGGATCCTTCGTCGGCATCAGGTCCCCGTGCTGGCAGACTGCGACCGGTTGACCGGGGATCTGATTCGGGCCTCGAAGAAGACCACTATCCGCTATGAACGAGATTCTCCCGGGGAGCTGGTGCACATGGACGTGAAGAAGATCGGCCGGATCCCTGAGGGAGGGGGATGGAGAGCCCACGGACTGCAGGCCACTCAGGCGGCCAAATGCAAGCGGGGCAAGATCGGCTATGACTACGTCCACTCCCTGGTCGATGACCACTCACGCCTGGCCTACAGCGAGGTGCTGGCCGATGAGAAGGGCCCGACCTGTGCTGGATTCCTGGCCCGGGCCATCGATTTCTTCGCCGCCCACGGGATCACCCGGATCCAACGGTTGATCACCGATAACGCGTGGGCCTACCGATATTCGCTGCGCGAGGTCTGTGCCCAGAACGGGATCCGGCAGAAGTTCATCAAACCGCATTGCCCCTGGCAGAACGGCAAAGTCGAACGCTTCAACCGGACCCTGGCCACGGAGTGGGCATACCGGCAGGTCTACACCAGCAACGATCAACGAACCAACGCCCTTGCACCCTGGCTCGAGCACTACAACAATGAACGCCGTCACAGCGCACTAGGAGGCCGCCCACCCGCCAGCCGGCTGCCACCAACCTGATGGCCGGGTACACCTAG
>QFNC01000187.1 GCA_003240695.1 Pseudoxanthomonas suwonensis
CATGAGTTCTTCGGCCTGCCCTCGGACCGCATCGCGGTGCTGGTCCACCCCGAAAGCATCGTCCACGCGCTTGTCGCCCATGTCGATGGCGGGGTGATCGCCCATCTCGGCGCGCCGGACATGCGCCACGCCATCGGCCATGCGCTGAACTGGCCCGCACGCGCGCCCCTGCCGGTCGCGCGCCTCGACCTCGCGACGCTGGGGCGGCTCACCTTCCACGCGCCGTGCGAGACGCGCTGGCCGGCGCTGGCGCTGGCGCGGCAGGTGATCGCGTCGGGCGGGGCGGCGGGCGCGGTCCTGAACGCCGCCAAGGAACAGGCGCTCGACGACTTCATCGCCGGGCGCATCCGCTTCACCGACATGGCGCCCGCGGTGGCGCACGCGCTCGACCGTGCCGCGGGGCAGGCGGGGTTCGCCCGCAGCCCCGACAGCCTTGAGGCGGTGCTGTCCTGGGACGCCGCCGCCCGCCGTGACGCTGCCGCGTGGGGCCGCGCCGCATGATCGCCGATCTCGTCGCCCAGACAGGCGGGCTCGCCTGGACCGTCGTCGCCTTCATCGTGGCGCTGTCGATCATCGTCGGCGTACACGAGTATGGCCATTACATCGTCGGCCGCTGGTCGGGGATCCGGGCCGAGGTGTTCTCGCTCGGCTTCGGGCCCCGCGTCGCCGCGTGGCGGGACCGGCGCGGCACCGTCTGGCAGATCGCGGCGATCCCGCTCGGCGGCTACGTCCGCTTCCTCGGCGACGAGAACGCCGCGAGCGCCGGGCCGGGGCAGGCGGTCGATCCGTCGCTGGCGCGGCAGACGCTGGGCGGTGCGCCGCTCTGGGCGCGGTTTGCTACCGTCGCGGCGGGGCCGGTCTTCAACTTCGTCCTCGCCGCGCTGGTCTTTGCCGGCGTGATCGCCTGGCAGGGCATCGCCACCGACCGCGTGGTGGTCGGCAGCCTCGCCCCCGCGCCGCCCGGGATCGTCAACGAGCTGCGGCCCGGCGACGAGGTGCTCGCCGTCGGCGGCCAGCCCGTCGCCGACTGGGGCGCGCTCTTCCGCCTGACCGAGACGCTGCCCCCCGCCGCCACGCAGGACTGG
>QFNC01000188.1 GCA_003240695.1 Pseudoxanthomonas suwonensis
GTCCTCGCCCAGGAGCCCCTCCTCGACGAGGATGACCTTCATCTGCGAGACCGTCCGGCCGTGCGCCTTCGCGATCCTCATGGTGGAATGATGCGCCATCGCCGCCTCCCCCGATCTGATCGGCGGCATGATTGCGGGCGAGCCGCGTCTCGTCAAGGCCTCGGACATGACGGCGCCCCGAGCGCCGCCTCCGCGGCGCCCCGAGCGCCGCCTCCGGGGCCGGAGGGTTGATCTTTCGCCCCGGGCCCCGCATGGTGGGGCCTGACCTCGCCGAAGGGGCGCGACATGACCGACGACGCGATCGCCCTGGGCTCCAGGCGGATCTTCCTCGACACGGAGACGACCGGCTCCTCCGCGGCGGACCGGGTCATCGAGATCGGCCTGGTCGAGACGATCGGCACCCGCCTCAAGCCGCGCCTCGCCGAGGCGCTGCCGCGCATCCTGGATTTCGTCGGCGAGGCGAGGATCTTCGCGCATAACGCCGCCTTCGATTCCCGGATGCTGGAGGCGGAGCTCGCCCTCTGCGGCCTGCCCGGTCTGGGCCGTGACCGTTACGTCTGCACCGTGAAGCTGGCCCGCAGGGCGTTCCCCGGCGTCCCGGTCGGGGTCGACGCGCTGCTCGAGCGGCTCATGCCGGGGACGCGGCGCGGCCGGCACTCGGCGCTTGAGGACGCGAGGCTCGTGGCGATGATGTCGGCCGCCTTCCTCCCGGAGCGTGACGAGGACCTGTTCAGGGACCGTCCCCGGGCCGGGGCGGGGGCGCCGCGCGCCGCCGCGCCCCGGGCGCCGCTCCCCGCGCGCGGCGCGGGCGTTTCGCCGGAGCTGGCGGCGGGGATCGCCGCGGCGACCACCGGGGACGACGCATACGACCTGAGGACCGGCGGCCGTGACGCCTGGTCCTCCGTCGATCCGGACGTCGCGCGCGCCGTGGTGATCGCGTCGGGCGTCGACGAGGCGGAGATCGACGCCGCCGTCGCCGGCCTCTGCGAGCGGCGGGTCGCCTCCTCGCTTCGCTGGATGTGCCGCGGGCTCGGCCCGGAGCTGGCGGCGGCGCGGGAGCGCATGTTCGAGGGCGATTCGCCCTCCCCCTGAGATGTGCCTTGAACAGAAAGGGTTGACGATGATTGACGAGAATGACGCGGAGGCGGAAGCGAAACTCTACGCGCGGATGATCTCCGTCCGGCTGGGACGCGACGTGGAGGCGCATGACCCGGGGATGTCGGGCGATCTGCTGACGTTCCGTTTCGAGCCGTCCCGGGCGGGCGGGGAGGGGGAGCCGGAGTTTCACGGCCT
>QFNC01000189.1 GCA_003240695.1 Pseudoxanthomonas suwonensis
GGGAGTTCCCCGGCGGCAAGATCGAACCCGGCGAGACCCCCGAGCAGGCCCTGGTGCGCGAGGTGCATGAGGAGCTCGGCGTCGAGATCGAGGTGGGCGAGCTGGCCGGCCGCAGCCAGGCCCCCGTCGGGGACGTGGTCGTGGACCTGGCCTGCTACGAGGCAGTGCTCCTCGGGCCGGAGCCGGAGCGCAGCACCGACCACGACGAGCTGTCCTGGGTGCCATTGGCCGAGCTGGGGAGCCTGGAGTGGGCGCCGGGCGATGTGCCGATCATCGCCCGGCTGGGCTGAGCCGGGAGGCGACGCCTACTTCTTCTTCGCCGGCGCCTTCTTCTTCGCGGCGGTCCGGGGTTTGCGCTCCAGTTCCTTCGCCACGTCGCCAGGGGATGCGCTGGAGGATGTCGTGGATGACATTGATGCGGGAGCGCTTCTTGTCCTCGCTCTCGATCGTCACCCAGCGGGCGCCGGGCAGGTCGGTGGCGGCGAACATGGCGTCCTTGGCGCGGGAGTAGTCCTCCCAGCGGGTGATGGACTGAACGTCCATCGGGGACAGCTTCCAACGGCGCATCGGGTCCTCCGCGCGGGAGCGGAAGCGGGCCTCCTGCTCCTCGTCGGAGACAGAGAACCAGTACTTGATCAGCCGGATCCCGTCCTCCACCAGCATCCGCTCGAAGTCCGGGGCCTGCCGCAGGAATCGGTGGTACTCCTGCTCGGTGCAGAACCCCATCACCCGCTCCACCCCGGCGCGGTTGTACCAGGAGCGGTCCATGATCACGATCTCGCCGGCCGCCGGCAGGTGCTGGATGTAGCGCTGGAAGTACCACTGGGTCTTCTCACGCTCCGTGGGCGCCGGCAGCGCCACCACCCGGGTGTGCCGGGGGTTCAGGTACTGGGTGATCCGCTTGATCGCCGAGCCCTTCCCTGCCGCGTCACGGCCCTCGAAGATCAGGATGATCCGCTCCCCGGTCTCGATGACCCACTGCTGCATGGCCACCAGCTCCGACTGGAGGCGCTGGAGCTCCTTCTCGTAGGCGACCTTGTCGAGCTTCGGGGGCGTCTCGGGGCTGGCGAGGTGATCTGTCTTCGACATGCACAGATAGTACGGATCGGACAGGGCGTCCGTCCGGCAGATCGGGGAATCGTGACCCTCACGTGCCTTCACTGCCCGGCGGGGTGGTCCCGCTGGTCCGGCCCCCGTAGCGCGAAACGACCCGACCGATCGGTGCCCGAGGGGCGCTGGCCTGACTGGAGGCCTGGTCTA